>DAHWKL010000009.1 GCA_027343665.1 archaeon | reverse complement strand
CCCGTTAGTAGCGGCGAGCGAAAACGGGTTAGCCCAAACCGAATCCCTGTCCGAAAGGGCCGGGAGATGTAGTGTTCGCCCCAGCATATGCGACCCTGCGACCAGTAGCCGAAGTTGCCTGTAATGGCACAGAACAGAAGGTTATACTCCTGTAGGCGAGCTGGAAGCGAGGTCGTGCTGAGGGCAGAGTAGCTGGCTTCGTCAATGGCTAGCGAAGACGGAGGAAAGCAGCCTCCAAGGCTAAACACTACCCAAGACCGATAGCGAAACAGTACCGCGAGGGAAAGCTGAAAAGTACCCCGAAAGGGGTGTGAAAAGAGCCTGAAACAATTTGGCTACAGACGTGCATCGCATGAAAGAGGTATGAATCCAGCGCGAGGGGCCGCAAGGCCTCTCAAGATGGGTTAAGTGCCTCAGTGTGGTGCGTTCCGTCTAGAAACACGGGCCAGGGAGTTAGCATGTCATGGCGAGCCTAAGGGTTAGAAGCCCGGAGGCGAAGGGAAACCGATTCTCCGTAACGTCGCAAGGCGCGTGGGAGGAGGTCTGAAAGGGCCTAGAGTCATGGCGGCTTAGACTAGAAACCGAACGATCGTGTC
>DAHWKL010000008.1 GCA_027343665.1 archaeon | reverse complement strand
ACCTTGACAATCATACATCTCAGGGGCTCCCGAAGTCAGACATTAAAGATGGAAAGCTGTATTATTATGCTCCCATGAAAGGCAATGAATCGGTCGCGAGGTTCAGCGCGAATTCCGGCAGGGCTTTCCTGAGTTGCCGCGGGGATCCGTCTTACACTGACTCCGACCTTGGGGTACGCGCCGTCAGGCGCTTGTGAATGCTTTGCTCGCTGGCAAATAAAATAAGGACAAAACAAAATGAACAAGATACAGGAACTTGAAGAGAAACTCAATGAAGCAAAGAACAAATACGGACTAGTCGGAGCAAGAAGAGCAAGAGTTCAGGAATACGACGATGCCGAACATAATCTTTCAGCCCATATAGATCCGAACAACGGCTGGGAAATAGAAGTGAGCGTGAAAACCGGATACGATCCCATTCAGGACTCAAGACAAAAAGCTTATGCAAGAGTGAAAAAGATAAAAGACGGACTTGAGACAGTTGTCCTTCAGGTCGGCTCAGGGCATGAGGTCGCTCACTGGGAACTGCCTTTCGGTTCAGGCAAAGGATGCCCATTCGACACTTACAACCATGACAGGATCGTAGAAGGAATAAAAAACGGACTTCCTGAAAACAAAAAAGAGCATGCAGATTATCTTGCGAACGCATTTGAAGACACGATCATAAACCCGAGAGT
>DAHWKL010000006.1 GCA_027343665.1 archaeon | reverse complement strand
ACTTAACCTTAAGAATTTAGAAGAAAAGAAGTTAATTTATGCATCTACTGCAGAGGTATACGGAGAACAAAAATCAAAGCCTACCAAAGAAGACGTTCAATTAAACCCAACCAGCCCATATGCGATTACAAAAGCAGCTACTGATATGTATATACGGATGGCATCTAATATCTATGGACTTAACACCACAGTAATGCGTTGTACTAACACTTATGGGAGAAAATTCGATACTTCTTTTTTTGTCGAATATTTGATAACAACAATGTTAAAAAAAGAAAAAGTGTATATAGGTGCGCCCAATTCTATAAGAGATTACATGTATGTAGATGATCATGTGAATGCATATATGCAGGCGATACGCTTAAATCATAAAAGTGGCGAAGCATTCAACTTTGCTTCACAAAATGAAATGACAAACAAGGAGGTAGCATTTAAGATAGCAAACGCGCTAAACTTTGACACACGCAATATAATACTAGGTAAATATCCACCCAACTATCCACTTAGGCCTCTAGAATCAGATCAAACTTTTATTTCATTGGATACAACGAAGGCTAAAAGGATATTAAAATGGAAACCACAAGTCAGTTTCAAAGATGGTCTAAATAAGACAATTAGATATTGGAAAAAGAATGCAAGCAACTACTAATAACTCTATTTATGAGTAGCAGATTTTATTAAGCGTATTGTTGCTTCGAGACCTTTTTCAAGATTGTACCTGGGTTTCCAGCCCAGCAATCTAAATGCCTTCGAATTACTACCTATCAAAACTTTAGGATCGAATGAA
>DAHWKL010000005.1:855-1338 GCA_027343665.1 archaeon | reverse complement strand
GCTTTCCCGGATTCCTCTTTCGATGCCGAAGCTGTAGGTGCTGCTTTCGCAGCAGCTTTTGGCGTATTCTTCCCGACTTTAGCCAATGCTTTCACCATCGCTGATTTATCCGTAAGCGAAACTGATTTCCCGTCTTCAGGAGAGAAGTTTTCAGATATCCATTTAGCAATGTCATTCTTGTTCTCATTCACATGGGTCTTGAAGACATCATCATCCAGCGTCGGTAAAACATCCTTAAGCTCCTTTAATGAAGATAACATTATGCCATTGTCGAAAGTGAGAGGATTGACTATCTTGAGATCGATATTCTCCTTTGGAGCTTCCTTTGCCTCTTCTTTCGGAGCTTTTGCAGCTTCTGCTTTCTCAAAGTCGCTCCTTGATTTTTTGGCCTCTTCAAGCGATTTATTTATCTCTTCCTGTGAGATGAGCCTGAGCTGTCTTGCCTTTGGTTTCTTCCCGAGTCTTTGCCATTCCTTCTCGACT
>DAHWKL010000005.1:0-845 GCA_027343665.1 archaeon | reverse complement strand
ACGGAAAAGTTTCCCGTCATAATCTTGTCTTTCATAAGTTTTATCTCCATCTTAAAGTCGAAAGTGTCGACCTTAAGTTCCTCAAGCTGAGCGATCTGGTCTTCAAGTTCGTCTATAAGATCATTGTAATGATTATATTTTTCAAGCTCCTCATCACTCAAACGCCTTGTGTTATGAAGTATCGGTCTGAAATTTACAAAGTAGGGTTTACCATGATTATATGCTGGGTTCACAAACATTCCGACACCAACAGAGGCTTTAACAAGTGATCTCAGAAAATCTTCACCGTATTTTGTTTTTATTCTGTTTAAATCCCCTTCATCTCTTGTCCTCATCTGGACTTCTGTCGAGATATTGGCTTTAATCTCCCCGACGAAGTCCGCAAGGACCTGACTTATGAGCATAACCCCCATTCCCCATTTCCTGAACTCTCTGCAAGCTCTCTCGACCTGAAGGAAACCTTCTCCGCTTCCCCCGAATTTCGCGAGAAGCCTGTGGACCTCATCAAAGACGAGCAAGAGCTTCAGGTCAGGGGCCTCCTTTGGATCCGACTGAAAAATTCCTCTTATGACATTAGCAACAAAAATATCCATAGCTCCGGGCTGAAGCTTGTTCAAAGAGAGGATTTGTATCTGCCCGGGATTCATATACTTTTTCACATCAACATATTCCCTTGCATCTTTTATCTCTCTCACATTCCCCTTGAAGGCTCTTGCATCACCTTCCTTCAAACCAAATTTAGGATAAAAAGAAAGCATTCTTTTATCAGTGCATTTTCTGAGCATGCCGCTCCACTGCGCTGTTGGATCAAAGACAATAACCGCGACATTGTTCAAAAGGGCTTC
>DAHWKL010000004.1 GCA_027343665.1 archaeon | reverse complement strand
GTCGGGAAGAATACGCCAAAAGCTGCTGCGAAAGCAGCACCTACAGCTTCGGCATCGAAAGAGGAATCCGGGAAAGCACCCGAAAGTAAGAAAACAACGGCGAAGAAATCATCGCCTGTGAAGAGGTCTGTTAAGGGGAAGAAATAAGTTATGATAAAACCAAAAGATAAGAGAGGAATTAGAGTCAAAAGGCATAATCCTCCGAAAAAAAAAGCAGTGGCTTCCAAAGCAAAGAAAGGGATAACTCTTGCCCCCTCAAAAGAAAATTCTTCAGTCACCACTCCAAAAAAATTCTCAGAAGATTCGAAGGAAAAAAATTTATCCGTCTCTCAGCCAGTCCCAGAAATGAAATCAGTAGATTTAGAGGATAAAAAAGCAGGTCCCAAAATGTTCCAGAGTGTTTTACCTTCTGAAAAAAAATCTTTCTTTCAAAGTCTTTTTCCATTCTTCAGAAAAAAATCCCCAGAAAAAACTAATTCAGAAAAAGAAGAAGTCGATTCTGCAAGGAAAAGATTAGAAACTGAGCTGGGTGAAAAATATACTCATATAAAAGAAAGGAAAATTTCTGAGGAAACAGAAAAAGATCTTTTTAAAGATGATCTGCAAAGAGATAACAATCCGAAAAGCAAAATTTTTGATAAAAAGGAATTATTCTCTGTTTTGGACAAAACTAATGCCGGTGAAGTTCTGAATTCACTTGATAAAAAAAGCAAGGAATCTATTTTAAACAAAATTTCTTCAATAAATTTTGAATCTTACAATGATTTTGAGGATACCCTTGTATCTGAGCTCGCAGGTCTGCTTAAGGATTCATATGATGACCTCTCTTTAATGGTGAACGATCTTATAAAATCTGGTGGTGAAGGTGAAAAACTCTCATTAAGGCTTATGGAAATCCCCCTAAAAATAAATCTTTTCAAATCAGCCCCGTCAAAAAGGGATTTTGACAATGTTAATTCCCTTATTAACTCTATCAAAACAGAACTTTCTGAACTTCAGAAATATTCTGAGGGCATAAAGAAAAACAACCTTTTTGAATTTGAAAAAGAAGCAAGAGCCAATTCTGGCAATCTTCAGAATCCTGATACTAGTCCGGATAAATTAATTGTCTCGGGGAATACTCCATCTCAGGATAATACTAAAAATAATGATCTTACTGAAATTCAAGCCAAGCCTGCAAATAAAAAGAAGCAGATCAGGAAAAAAATCAAAAAGAAGACCCCTTCAAAAAAGAAAAGGCGTTAATTCTATTAATAATACTCTTTCTTTTTTCTCCTAATGACTAAGAATGCAATTATAAGTCCAATTAAGATTAATATCACTGCTGCGATTAAGTAAGTCACAAGAGTAAATTCTTGGACATTTAATTTAAAACTCCCTCTTAAAGTGTTCACAAGACTGTCTTCTCTTTCCCCCGAATTAACTACTAAATTCACATAAGGATTATTCTGTATGTCTGTATCTGATAAAGGTTGGTTTATCTGTAAACTTCCAGAACTATCTGCGGGTATCATTATCGCTCCGTCTGTTCCTATAGTTGCTGTTGAATACCCTATCTTCATCCCCTCTATCTCTGCACTTGCCCAACAAGCTACATTATTGGGATTATTTATATTTATAGAAATTGTTTGTTCTTGTTTGTTATAATCAACAGATTTTATATCATTTTGTGTTAATGCACATGAGTCTATCACTTCAATAATACTCACACCTGTAGTGTTATCAAGAACTTCTTCAAGACCCGTGCTCGTTTCCCCATAGATAGTATAAACATTTGCAGTCATATTATTTGAAGGTGTTAAATTCATAGAATATTCAACTGTTTTGTATCCTCCTGGAGCGAAAAAAATCGGATTTAGATCACCCGTCCTTGATATTTGCCCCCCATTATTCAATGTAATTGTGCCTTTGAAGTAAACTGGGATATTTGAATTACTCTTATAGGTTACATAAAGCGCTGAGTTGGCTTTATTATACTGAACAGAATGTAATTCAATCTCCATTGTAGGGGTCGGTACCGGAAAGAGGTCCAATCCTTGGACAGGGGCAACCCCCCCTGTTTGGTCCCTTGCATTTCTCGCAAATTTAACCATTACACTTATTCCCGTAGTTTGTCTTATATTGGTTGCTGCATTTACAAGATCATTTCCTATAAGGACACCCACTTTTATGCTTGAATTTTTAAGCCAGTTGCTTATTTGTGTTGGCACATTGGTTTGCCCCGTGAAAAGAACAGGTTCTGTCCCTGCCATTATCTCTTGTTCTATGAATGCACCATTTGTGAGAACTACCTGTTGTGTTGGGTCAATCTGCAGATATTTTTGGACAATCTGTATATTATCTGTGAATCTGTCCCCATTATCAATTATTGTTGGATTGTATTTTGAAAGGACGCTTCTTACATTAGGATCCACATACCCATAAATTAAAAGAGAATTGATATTTCTCTTACTGAGTATGGAATCTATCTCATAGATGTTATTTGCATCAGCGAGAAACACCCATGCTTTTTTCTGTATAGCATAAGGTGCGACTGCAAGGGCATTATAACCAAATGAATCCCCCACAACTATAAAGTTGGTTATATTAGGAAGATCATTGATAAGTTCTGTGTTGAAGTTTGAACTTTTTATTTCTTGAGCTCCTGCAAATCCTGCTGCTTGAAGTTCATTCGGATAACTAAAGATATAAGGCTGATCAGTTGAAGTCAAAACTTGAACATTATCTGTTTTGTCCAGTTCGCCAATAAGGACGTTTCCATCGGCGGTGCTTGTGAGAAAGCTGTTTGGGATACCCTGAAGATTCGCATACATAACACTTGAATAAACATCCGTCCATTTTTCCGAGTTAGAAACGACATAATTAAACTGGGCTGCATGGATCAACGGAAGGAAGGTAATTACAAATAACGCTCCTATAAGGAGAAAAATCCCTCTTTTCATATTCCAGTTAGGTCTTTTTTTATTTTTAAATTTTGGCATTTTACAACTCCCACTCACTCCCAAAAATTTTTGTATAAACCCTCTCCTGATCTTTTTTTGGAAGCCTTTTGTAAGTTATTTTTATCTCACGATATAATCTTTCCGAATCAATTTTTCTTCCTTGCATTTTGGCTTTCTCATACTCTTTAACGAAATTTATTATATCTCTTCTGTCTATTCCTTTTCTTATCCTGTCAATTTCATCTCTTGAATAATCCCTGAATCCTTTTGGTGTCAAAAGAAAGACATTCTTTATCGAGTGATAAGACTCTTTTGCCAACTCTGTATTATTATCATTTTTTAACGCTCTTTTTGCTCTATCAATTTCTTCAATAACTTTTACAACGTTTCCGTCTTTCTTCCATTTGGAAAGATTGACCTTTTTCTTTATTTTTACTCCCGTATAAATGAACAGTAAAATCATTACAATAACAATAAAATAGTTTGTCTGTGATCCTCCGTCCAGTCCTAATATTGAAAATCCGGTTATACTTAAACTGCTTGCCGGGAAGTTTTTGAAGAGTACAGTATCACTTTGGGTAATCACGCTTGGGTCAACAGGCGGAGTGATGTAATAAACAAGAAGCCCACCCGTGTCATTAAGATAGTTTTGGGAAATTTCATAAATTGTTGCATTAATCCTTTCCACCTGGAAACCATTCTTTGAGGTTAAAAAAGTTACATCGGAACTCATGTTTTCCGGGAATGCTTCAAGGATTGCATCATAACTTGAATTTGTTATCTTGATTTGTTTTGTCACAAGAGTCATCTCCTTGGTCGAATTGGAGTAAACTACTTCAACATTCCTGGAATTTGTTGATACTGTAATATATCTTTGTAGATTTTCATTCCTGAGTGCAAGATTGGAAATCTCTCCCTCATTGAGGATTACACCATTTGAAATCTCAAATGAATTTGCTATTCCAAGCATATTTCTTGTTATGCTGTTTTTGACAAAGTTTTGGTTGTCCGATACCGTCACTTTCTGGGGTATGTGAGACAGGATATAATTTAATTCATTTATTTCCCCGTTGATCGTCTTTTGTCTTAGATTAAGATTGGATATGAATCCTGACTGGTTCGTTTCAAAGAATTGTTTTATATTATTTAATTGTTCTGCAAATCCATGAAGTCCTGTAAGGTTGCTCATTATTCCCAGATCAGAAAGAGCATTTATCTGTTCTGGACTATAAGAGGAAGACTGGTTTGTGAAATTAGAAAGCATGCTGCTTGCCTGTCTTATCTGACTCTGATAAGGGTAAGAATCAGTGTTTGCAGCCACTTTGAAACTTCTTGCACCATTTGGAATTGCATCTACAAAGTTTCCTGCATCATCGTAACAGGTTACATCCCAGCTATATGTTCCATCTGAAAAATTTGAAAACTGTTTGTATACAGGAGTGTTATTTGAGGGATAATCTACAATTGGGGTATTATAAATTCCGTTGTTGTTCGGATCATAGAGATAAAATGAGCAATTTCCTACACCGGTGTTATCTGTAACCTTATAAGAAAAGTTCACGATACTAGAATTGATTACCTGCCCGTTTGAAGGATTCATCATTGTTATGACTGGTTTTTGTGTATCATTTATTGGAGCTATAACCTGGATTTTTTTTGTAATTGGATATAAGGTGGATGGATTTCCCATAGTGAGATAAGCAGTTATAGTATAATTTCCTCCTTTTGAATAAGTATGATCAAACTGTAATGGAAAAGGAATCATCAGACCCGTTGTTGTTGGAGTGTCCCCATAATTAATTCCAATTATTGGGCTAATGCTATTTTTTGTCATAGGAGAGGTTCCAACATTTAATGTTCCAGAAATTTTCTTATTCACTTTTGTTTGGGTGACATTTATTGTTAAATTTCCCTGTACAATTGAAAAGTTCACATATTTTATCTCTCCCGAAGCATTTGCTTTTAGCATATAGTCCCCTATTTGGTTAAATGAAAAGAAGTGGGAAGAAATGAGGTTAAAGGAGGTACTATTTTGGAGGTTAGTACTGTTTAGAATCTTCCCACTTTTTATTAAGGAAATATTTATTTTAGGAATTGTTTTTGATATAGTCAAAGTCGTACTTTGACTTGAGATTAAACTTCCGTTAGATCCTATTAAATAAATTTGAGGCAAGTTACCTAAAGAATAATTGTAAAATGCAGGATTACTATTTGCCAAATTTATATTTGTGTTATTTGAAGAGTTTGTGGAATAGGAGGTGTTCTGGAGTGCCTGACCTAAAGCGACAAACCCAACTAGAACGGCCAAGAATACCAGAACTGTGATTAGATTGATATGACCTTTTTTATTTTCCATTTTTATTTTTCCTTATCTTTATTTTTTTGTCCGTTAAATAACCTTCGTTGTAAAGCCAAAGGGTTATTATCTTCCCCACAACATCCTGTTCATTACTTCCTATTATACCAATAAACCTCTGAAGAATACCTTTTTGATCCAAAGTTATCGTCCCTTTTATAACAGTAGTCTCAGCTTTTGGCTTATCAAGACCTATTTTGGTATTTTTTAGGACTTTCTTCGGCATTTAATAAGTACTATTTAGGACTTTAAAAATCTTTGCAAAAAAATTTGTCCTCGGAAAAATCAATAAAATTGAAAAATTGCATTTTTTCATTTTTTAGTAGATAGAAAAGTATTTAAAAGAAAATCCCTCAGTTTGTTTAAACAACAGGTGAAAAATGAGCTTTTTGAATTTCTTAAAAAAGAAAGATGTCCCCGACGAGCTCCCGGACTTAGTTTCAGATGAACTTGGAAAGAACTCATCACCCTCTTCCGAAAAAATAGTCCAACCTTCTGCGAATTCCAATTTAGAGATTCCAGAACTTCCGGATATTGACTCTTACGCGGAACCGAAAGTAGAAGCTTCTTCTGTAGAAGAAGTTAAGAAAGCTTTGAAAGCTTCCCCCTCACAGTCCGATGAGAAGATTTATGCAGAAGAAGTGAAAAAAGCGGTAGAATCAGACTTAAAATCCGAAAAAAGTTTCTTTAATGATCTTCAAAAAAGTATATCCAGTGAATTTTCAGATCTAGACAAAATAGAAGAATGGTATAAAAATGATTTCTCTAAAAAAGACGTGCTTTCAGAGATGAAAGATTATTGGGAAAGCAAAAAAACGAGCACAATTCTTCAGACAATAGGAAATGATTTCAAAGAAAAGATAGATGAAAAAACAAAAAAGCTTCAAAATCTTGAGAAGGAATGGCAGAATATTTATTTTGAGATGGTTGAAAAAGAGGAAGAAATAAAAGATGAAGAAGCTGAACTCAAAAAAGTATTGTCTGAATTTGTCGACGTATGCAAAAGGAGAAAAAAATCCTTAGAAAATGATGAGCAAAAAAAACCAAAGGAAACAAGAGAGAAAAAAAGGAAATAATCTTTTGTTAAATGTGATAAAAATTCTCCTTGTGATCTTCTTATTTACTTTAATTGTCCTCATAATAGTTGATTTTAATATTGTAAGTTCTGTACGCAAAATCTTCGAGAAACCCAAACCCATTGTGATCCAAGGGGAATGTTATTCCTTTATGAATACTGTTCTTTATCAAATAAACAGTGAAGATGACTGCCAGAAGCTTTGTTCTGATAGGTGTTGGGTCAATAAACAAAATTATCAAAGCTCTGATTTTGTTTTAACTCCGGGTTCATGCAACCTTTGCGATTGTTATTGCAATTGAGGAATCTAAAAGATGGATGATATAGATGGAATAGAAGACTCTTATTCAAGAAATTTGGATGAACTTGACAAGGAATTTTTGGAAAAGTCAAAAAATCTTAAAGATAAATCCTCTTTGGAGAAAGAATTTAACGAAAAATTGAAGAATACAAAAGAAAAATATGAAAAGAATGTGTCCTCTTTTCTCAAAACCCATGAACCATTTAACGCTGAGGATGAAAGTTCAAAGAAAAAAGAGGAGTCAAAAGATGAATCTGATATAGATATGTCGAAACCTTTTGCACCAAAAGGTGCAGAAATTGATCTGAAATCAGATGAAAGTCT
Organism: archaeon; assembly: GCA_027343665.1. Classification (GTDB taxonomy): domain Archaea; phylum Nanobdellota; class Nanobdellia; order Pacearchaeales; family GW2011-AR1; genus GW2011-AR1. Next base: position 5,715 of record DAHWKL010000004.1, on the reverse strand, counting down.
TGGGGAGAGATGGCAAGGGGTAAAATTCAAAGAGAATATAAAAATGAAAAAATTCTTTGGCGCAATTATCTCAGAACCTATTAAATTATCTTTGATACGGGTAAAGTATTTTATAAAAAGATTAGCTCTCTCGATGAAAAATCATGTTTCAAATTTTTTTTCTGCGTTAATCAGCGGTTTCTCTTCAATTTTAGAATCTTTCAAAAATTTGGTTAAAAGAATTGCCGGACTATTCAAAAAAGCATTATCTTTTATTACTGGTTTATGGAAAAAAATTTTCAAGAAAAAAAAATCGAAAGGTAACGAAGCTGCAAATGATGCCGCCGCCTCTTCAGTCGAGAGTGCAGAAGAAGGAGACAAATCCGGAACAGGCAGTGGTAAGGGCACAGAATCCGAAAAAGGTGAATCCAAAGAGAGTCTTTCAGATAGCATCCCTGCGGATAAGTTATCTGAAAACGAGCAAACTGCCAACCAGAAAAAAGAGGGAGGAGCACCAGCAAAGACCGAAATTCCTGTTAAAGGTGAAACAAACTATTCAGAAAATGCTGATGCAACGGTCAGCCATGGCACGAAAGCCGACCGGCAAAAATCTGGAAAGAAAAAATTAAAATCAACTTCAAGAAGGCCTGTGAAAAACAGATCCAAATCTGGAATCAGAACCAAAAAGGACAAAAAATCAAGCAAAAAATAAGATTTATGAAAGTTCATAATAAAAATAGACATTAGAGTTGTCAAATGCACTTTGATTTCTTAACCGAACAGGGATTTTGATTTCATAGTCATATTTCCCGTAACCCCCTTGTGCTTCTTGGTTAACTTTTGTTGCAAAAACCACCTTTTCCTTGTCGACAGTGTCAAATTGCCCGTCAGTGTCATAATATGAATCCCACATTATTCCTGTCATGAAATTTGTGGTGTTTGTTGATTCTATCACAGGAACGTAGGGGGTATTTATTGAATCTACAGTAAAGTTTTCCGTTTGTTTGGGAGTGTTGCCATTGGTTGTGAAAAGATTTGAAACCGAATCATTAAAAGAGGTCATATTGAAAATCTTATCTAAGTCGGAAAAGTCATTAGATTCTATTGCCCCGTTTGCGCTTCTTCCAAGTGCGACGAGAGAATTCCAATGTATCACGCTATTTTTGTCTGTCACAAATATCATCCCTGTTGTTATAGAATCATTAAACCAAAGGTTCATCTCATTAGAATTTGAATTTTCCAATATTTTTGTTGCAGTCACATTACCATAAAACACTTGCCATGCAGGAATGTTAAAAGTCCTGTTTGCTTCATTATTTGATTTATTTGATTCTGTGACCAATCCGGTAAGATCCGCAATTGTAAAAATGTTTGCAGGTCCTATACTGGTTATCCAAGAAATATTGGCAATCGAGCTTGACCTTTGGGGTACAGAGAGGGTCACATTACCAAGATTGATTCCACCTGAAGAGGGATTTCCGTAATAAAATCCTTCAAGGAAGTTGTTTGCATTTTGGCACCCGTTATTGTGGATAACTGCAGAGATAGTCACATTTTCGCCTTCGTAAATTTTTTGATTAAAAATGGACAAATCGTTTTTTGAAACAGTAAGATCAGCAAGTGAGGAATAAACCCGAATCGATGAATATTTTTTCGCAAGATTTCCGGAATAATCTGTTGCAATACATGTGAAATTCCATAATCCTGTTTGGTTGAGGGGAACACTTGCTGAGTATGTGTTCCCAGAAACAAATGAGGCAGAATAATTTTTATTTGATCCGGATCCATTCACATTTATTACCACACTCTTGACCCCTGTAAATGAATCTGTTACACTGCAATTTGCTTTCACCCGTGAAGTGGTTCCGCAAAGATAACTTTCATTTAGGGCAAATGAACTTATTACAGGAGGTGTCTTATCTATATTTATTGTTCTGTTTGATAATGAGAAATTTGACTGAGATAAATTATCTGTTGCAAGACAATTCCATAAATATCTTCCCTGGGGAAGGTTTCTCGTAAATGTGGTGGAATTTGAAGCCCCGGATACAAAGTTTGTTCCGTTTGATTCCCATCTCCCGCTCCAATTGCCGTATAATGTGATATTTGAAAGTCCTGCAGGCTGTGAGGTTGCTGAACAGTTGAAAGTTATACTATATGAAAAATTTCCATTGTTCTGAGGAAAATTCAAAGTTACAACAGGTGCTGCATAAACTTTTCCACCTAGAAAAATGGAGATTAAGAAGAGAAAAATCAATATCTTCTTCATTTCTTTTTATCCTCTTTTATCAAAATTTCCTTTTTTTCAGGATTAAACTTAAGAATAACTTTTTGTCCTTCTTTAAGTTTTAAAGTGTCAATTATAGGTTTTGGAATCTTTATCCTTCCTCCAACCTGTACTTTTCCCCCTTCAAACAGAACTTCTGACATTTTTATACTTTAAAAAGTATTTTAAAAGTATTTAAATTTTACTTCTTCCAACTTTTGCTCAGGGGCGCCTCAGAAAAATTATTAAACATATCTTCGATATTTATGATATGCTCAAAGAGGGGAAATTTTTTATGTTTATAGCCTTTTCATCAATCTTGTTCTTAGGTTTTATACTCTTTGTTGGAGCTAACAATATCCCTACAACATTAAATGTGAATGCTACTCCTCCATATCTTATTAAAGATATTCCGAATCAATCCTGGGCAAAAAATACGAATCTTACAAATGCTTTCAATCTTCATGACTACTTTTCAGACCCTCTTGGAAATGGACTGAATTTCTCTTATCTTTTCTCAAATAACTCTGGAAATATAAACATCTCAATTTCTTCGGGAGGGAATGTTTCATTTTTTCCAGCCCATAATTACTCTGGGAATGAGACTGTGAGGTTCATCGCAACCGATTCAAATCTTTCGGGTGAAAGCAATTTAGTTTATTTGGACGTTGGAACGGATACAGAGCCTCCGAAATGGTTTTATCCCTCCATAAGCCCTGCCAAGATTTATCAAAACTCTTTTGTCAATTTTACTACTCTTTGGACAGATAATGTGGCCCTTGCAAAGTTTATCTTTTCAATCAATCAAGGTAATTCATGGCAGAATACTACAGGTTTTTTCAGCGGCAGGTCTAATACCTCGCGGGAGAATACAGAAATAAGTGCTCCCGGCGGAACGGTAGTTTCCTGGTTTTTTTGCGGTTATGACACAAGTAGTAATTACAATTGCACAAAGATGCAAAACTTTACAGTTCAACAGCAGCCAGTAGCCCCATCAGGTCAGAGCCCTCCATCGGGGAGCACTCAAACTGCAGCGCCAAATCAGACCGTCCCAAAACCTCCACAGAATCCATCATTTAATGTTAATCCTCTTCTCTTCAAGGTCTCTTTAAAGCAGGGCGATTCTCAGACAAGACTCCTTAAAATAACAAATACGGGAAATACAAATCTAACTTTTAAAGTGAATGTAAGTTCGGTGGGCAATTTTACAACTTTAAGTTCAAACAGTTTTTCTCTTGGTTTTGGGGCATCTAAGAGTATTACAATAGATTTTTTTACTCAGAAATACACACCTCCGGGGGAATATTTTGGGAGTATTATTGTCGGAAGTTCCCCTTCAAATTCTGTTACAATTCCCGTTGTTTTGGATGTGAATCCTTATCAATTGGATTTTGAAATCAATGTAACTGTCCCGTCGAAATATCAAAATGTGAACCCTGGCCGAATTGTAAAAGCAAATATTTCTATTGAAAATTTGAAAGATGAACCAAATTCTAAAATAACTCTTTATTATGCTATAAAAGACTTGTCAGGGAATATTTATAATTATTCAGAAGAAAATTTGACGCTTTTGAATAAGCTTAATTTTCAAGAAGGACTTACGGTTCCTTCGAACTCACAGGCAGGGACTTATCTTTTTTATGCAAGAGCGAGTCTTGGAAATTTCAGTACTATTGATTCAGATACTTTTCAGGTCGGAAGCTCATTTAATTTTGATGCAATCTTCAGATATGGGGCAATTGTCTCTGCAATCTTTATTTTATCTGCACTTTCAATGACCCTCTTTTTTAAATATAGAAGAGAACACGAAAAAGAAAGACTCCTTAACCTTTACCTTATGTTGACTGAGCTAAAGAAGCTTATAAAAGAGGGGGATAGCGAAAGTGCGATTAATCTTTATATAAGAATAAAATCCGCATATGGCGAAAAAGTTTCAGAGTCTGCTTTCCAGAACAAAGATAAACTAAAGGAGGAGATAAATGCTCTTTCTGAAAGGCTTCAAAAAGAAGTTGATTCAAGCGGTGAAGAGACTAAAGAGGAGGTAAAAAAAGTTTCAGAGGGGGATGAGTCAGGTAATCCTAATGAAAAAACCGAAAGTAAAGGAAAAAAGACTGAAAATTCCAAAAAAGAGAATCACGGATCTGCGGATATTTCACCTTCGACCGAGTCGGAGAAATCTCAAGAATCAGATGTAAAAAGAAATACTCCATCTGAAGAGAATGATGGAAGAAAAGATACTGAAAGTTCAGATGTGAAAGGAACCGCTATAAAAGCAAAGGTGAACAAATCCAAATCAAATTCGAAATCTAAAACTAAAAAATCAAAGAGAAAAAGAAAATGAAAGGTACAAATTATAAAAACAAATTAAAAAATATATTCTTTGTTGCGCTTTTATTCTTAGGTGTCCTCTCTTGCTTTCCTTCTTATGTATTCGCAGCCTCATCTTATGGTCCACCCATACAAACCCCATCTTACATCCTTTCTAGGAGTTTTGTTAATCGGGATATTCAACAAGGAAATCTCTTATCAGATTCTCTTGGCATAACAAACCTAAAGAGCAGCCCAGTATCCCTAACTTTTTCTATAAGTGATTCTCTGGTGGGGGTCATTGATCTTAATTCGTCTGAAATGTCCATTACCGCTCAAAATAAAAGTGAATTGAACTTTTTTGTCATAGGAAAAGATATTGGAAATTATTCCGGGGACATAAGTATACAGGGAGATATTGTTCAGTCAATACCTGTAAATATTACCGTGGTTTCAGATAATCTTCAAACTCCGATCTTGCTTAACACTTATCCTTCTGCAAACTTTTTTACCCTTGGTGGGAATATTAGTTTTCAGGTAGAAATACAAAAACTTAAATCCATTGAAGTTTACAATGCGACTATCAACTATACCCTTTTGGGTCCAAATAATATCTCTTATCCTCTTGGATTTGAGAAGATGAATCTGAATGACTCTTTAGAACTTATCAAAAGTTTTTCGGTTCCGGTTGCCGCTGCTGAAGGAGACTATATTGTTTCAACCACTCTCAATTATGGCGGTGAGTCTGTGAATAACCAATTTCCCATAAAGTTACAAAAGGCTTTCATGAACATTATTATTTTTGGATTTTTGCCAATGTGGGTCCTCATTTCCGGATTGGGATTTATCCTCTTTGTTATCCTGAGTTATATCTTCATAAAGAGAATGATAGAAAGAAAAAAGAAGTATAAAATGGAACTTGACTTAAAATCCATTCCAAAAAAAACTTCTGGTTTTTTTTATCTTGGTAAGATTGCGGAAAAAAGCAATCTTGCTTATCTTGATCCTCTGAGACTTACAACTCATGCAATTGTTGCGGGAGCAACCGGGGGTGGTAAATCTATATCCGCCCAGGTTATAATAGAAGAAGCCCTTTTGAACAATGTCGCGGTTATTGTCTTTGATCCAACAGCGCAGTGGAGCGGCATGCTCAGAAAATGCAC
>DAHWKL010000003.1 GCA_027343665.1 archaeon | reverse complement strand
TCCTGATTCGAACATAGAAGTCTTCCTGCCCGCGGGGGCTAAAGTGAAAAGCACGAACGGCGAAATCACTATAGATGGCGGAACAATAGCCGTATTCGCAAATGACAATGTCAATGTATCTTACTCGATAGGGGAGACTCCCGGGACAGACTGGCTCCTCATATCAATAATTGTGATAATCCTTGCTTTTGCGATATGGCTTCTGTATCATTTCAGGTCCAAAATCAGGAAACGCGATGAAGAGCGCGCTCCTGCCAAGAAGAAAGCAAAGAGCGCTAGGAAAAAGCAGGATAAGATAGAACTTTTCCAGAAGATACTCTCAGTGCGCGAGAACTTGATAGTGGACGCTCTCAAGGATAAGGGGAAGATGAAAAGTTCTGTATTGAGGAAAACTACAGGCATCCCGAAATCAGCTTTCTTCAGGCATATACAGGAGCTCGAGAAGAAAAATATAATAAAAAGAAGCGGTGACGGAAGGAATAAGATCATAGAGCTTGTGAAATGACCTAAAATAAGTCCCACTTAAGTCCCACTTCTGGTTCCAGATGAATTAAATAAAGATTTTTTGGCTGGATATTGCATGGAAACAAGAAAGTTAAAAGGGAGGAAAACAAAAATGGAAAACACAAAGAAAATCAGCGCTATGTTAGTCAGTGCAGTGCTTTTTGCAGGGCTCTTAAGTGCAGCTTTGGTTTCAGCGGATCCTAACTTCGGAGTCAATGGCCATATGGTTGCAGGACTTGAAGGGGGTGTTCAGGGCAGAGGATCTCCCGATCCTAATGTCATGAATCCGGAATTCGCCGCGAATGCAACAGTCCATGCCAATGCGGGACTCGGAGCAGGCTTTGGACAGCAGGACCGTCAGAGATTAATGATAAGGGATCCTGGGCAGATATCTGATGAGATGAGGAACCAAAGTTCTTTCGAATTTGCAGGCAATGATTCAATGGATCTCAATAACAGTCTGAATATGCTTAATGCCCCTCAGAATAACGGGCTTGTAGCAAGCGGGTTTGTTGAAGTCGATCATGGGACCGGCTGGGCCATATCAAATGAAGGCAACGGGAGTTTCATAAACGTGCTTCTTACTCAAAGACCATTCGTGAATGAGACAGATAATTCTTCAGTCATCCTTGGAAACGGCGTACTTTTAATAATGGGTGATCCTGCTTTCAACCTTAAACTTGTCTCAAGTTCATCAGGAAGCAGAGATTATGAAGTCATGAACAAGGGAAGTGATGCGGGAACACTTAATCTCACAGAGACAACTTCTCTTTCAGGTTTCGGAGTATGGCAGGGAGAACTTGCTCTTAATTCCGGAGAAAGCTACAGTCTAAGCTTCGCAACAATGAACAGCGAGACAAGAGGGGTCCTTGGAAACGAAGTTCCTCCAAGAGGAAATGCATACGGCCTTGCAAACGCAAGCGGAAATGCGAGCCAAAATTCCGACAGGGGAATGAGTTTTTGGGCAAGATTGGGCGCATTCTTCAGATTCGGAAAGTAAATCCAAGCTTTTTATTTTTTATTTTTTGTATTTTATCGCCCTTAAAGAATTTATTATGACAGAAACATCTATCAATTCCTGGATTATCGCCCCGGCGATAGGGACAATGAAACCGCCTGCTGCGAAGAGCATGCCTGCGATGCTGAGTCCTATCCCCGTTATCATGCTCTCTTTGGCAATCTTCATCGTTCTTCCTGATATCTTTATGGAATCATAAACTTCCGAAAATCCCCCGCCAAGAAAGACGATGTCGGCTGCTTCAGAAGAAGCCGTGTGCTCTTCGTGGCTGAAAACCATTCCCACATCAGACAATGCAAGTGCTGGAGCGTCGTTTATCCCGTCTCCGACCATGGCGACTGTCTTGCCTTTTTGTTTCAGCTCTTTTATCCCTTTCTCTTTGTCTTCAGGGGACATCTCAGACCTTATGTCTATCCCGTGGTCAAGAGAGAGCTTCAGCTTTTCGGCCGTCTCCTTCTTGTCTCCTGTGAAAATGTGCATGTCTATTCCTTTTTTTTTCAGTTTAAGGATTATTTCCTTTGCATTGTCTTTAAGGACGTCTTCAAACATTATCTCAGCTATGACCTTTTTGCCTTCAATAAGATGCAGATGGTTCGTCTCAGAATCTTTCCCTTTGAGGATAGTGTATCTTTTCTTCCCGACCGTCCCTGATATCCCTTCACCCAGCTTTTCCTCAACATCCTTGGCCGAGAGAGAAACCAGTTTCTCTTTCCTTGCTTCAGAAACAATGGATCTCGCAAAAGGATGGAGAGAATTCCTTTCTATCGCTTCAGCTATCTCCAATATTTTTCTCCTGTCGTATCTTTTGTCTTTCACTGCTATCTCTTTGAGATTTGGTTTTCCCAGAGTTATGGTCCCCGTCTTGTCGAACACCAGAGTGTCTGACCTTGAGACAGCTTCCATCGCAGATAGGTTCTTCACGATTATCTTTTTCTTTGCTGAGGCGCTCATACCTCCTATCAAAGCTACAGGAGCGGCGATCAAAAGAGGGCATGGCGTCGCTATGACAAGAACTGCAAGAACATGATCCAGGTCATGCCAGTAAAGGAAAGCCGCGAAAGCTATCACAAGAGACAATGCCGCAAAAAATCCGTTGTATTTGTGGGCTGTCCTTATCATTGGAGATTTTTCCTCCTGGGCTTTTTTGACAAGATTTATTATCTGCCTATATGTTGAATCTCTATCCTCTTTCGTCGTCCTTATCATTATGGTGTTGCCCATGTTGACAGTTCCGCTTCTTAGAATATCCCCCTTTATCTTGTCGGCAAAATAAGGCTCTCCTGTAAGGGAGGATTCATCTATCTGCGCGAATTCAGACTCAAGTTTCCCGTCAAGAGGCACGACCTCACCTTTCCTCACAAGGATAAGGGTCCCTTTCTTCACATCTTTTATCTTTTCTTTTCTTGCCTTCGCCTCGCTTTCATAAACAAGGGCTTCATCAGGAATCCTTTTTGACAAAGCTGTGAGGGAACTTTTCGCCCTTCTTTGCGCGTATTTCTCAAGGCCATTCCCGCTTGATATCATCAAAGCTATAATGTTCCCGACGAGATATTCCCCGGCTATCACGGAGACAATTATCGCAAGTATTGCTATGTAATCAAGAGCGAAACTTCTGTTTTTCAGCGTCTCGTAACTTTCGGCGACCAGCTGTTCTGCACCCGGAATTATCCCAATTATATAAAATATGTAAGCAGTCTGTGCATCCCCGCTCACAAATTGGAAGAGAAGGCCGATTATCAGCATCGCAAGGATAAACATCGGAAAAACGAACATTCCGAATTTATCGTAAAAACTTTTATCTTCTTTCATCTCATCCTCTCTTTAAATTAAGACGGCTCGGAAGTTTAAAAGTTTTTTAGATCCCTGAAAAATCAAAACCCTTTTAACTCAGGGTTTCCTGTTTCTAAAATGCATATAGGAAGAGGGATACTTATCTCGTTTTTGTCTGTTCTTTTAGTCGTGTCTCTTATGGCTCTTGGGATATTATGGAGCATTCAGGCTTTTCTTTATCCGCAGATTTACGAACATGCATTGAATCAAAGCGGAGCTTATCCTCAGATAAATGTCTCAGAGCTTCCCGGGGGAAGTTTCATAGTCATCCCTTCTGGAGGAGTTCCGGAACTTGTGAATAATTATCTCTCAAACACTTTATCCTATCTTCGCGGCGATTCTCCGGAGCTTAACCTTACCCTTACAGTGGACAATTCGAAACTGGAAGGTTTCTTGATACAGAGCGCAGAGAAATTTCCAATCTGTTCACCCGGAGAAGACCCATTCAGCGGTAATGCTCCTGTATGCAGGCCATCTTACGTCAATGTCTCTGATTATGTCAATCTCGTCATGAATAAAACAAACTTCAGCATCCCGCCGAGCGGCCAGGTTAATCTCGTGAAAGTTTTCGGTATAAACATGAGCGGAATGCAAGAAGCTAGAAATTATGTTGAAAGTTATCAGAATTATCTTTATCTTGCTTTTGCCCTTGTGATCGTTTTCACTTTGATAATCTTCTTTGTATCTGACACAAGAACAAGATGGAGCGGTATAGATTTTGTCCTCTCAGGAATTTCTGTGCTCATACTCGGAAATGCACTCTCGGCGCTTCCTTTGGGCGGGATAACAGGAAATCTCAGCTTTTTGAACAGAGTCTTATCTGACTTAATATTATCCCTCTCTTCACGTGTCCAGACTTATGCTTACGTCATCGGAGGAATTGGCATTGTGATGTTTGCTGTCTCATTTTTCATAAAGAAGAAAAAAGAAGAGCCGCTCCCGAAGCCGGATGAGAAAAGAGTTAAATAGCCCTTTTGATTTTAAAAATTTTTTTGGTGTTACATGACTTTATTTTTGTCATCATTGTAAGATAATAACAAAATCGAAAGATTTATAAAGTATAAAGTGTAATAATTATTATTACATAATGGTAACAAATAATACAAAGCAAAGATTGAGCATAAGTGTCGATGATGAAACGGTGAAGATAATAGAGAGATCTGTCGAGAACAAATTTTTCAGGAACAAATCACATGCTGTTGAGTTCAGCATACAGAAAGTTCTCAAGGAATTATTGTTTTTAGAAAAGTCAAAAGGAGGTATAAAAAAATGAGTGTTGCAGATAAAATGAAAGATTCATACAGAAGGGCTGCCTTGAAGATCAAGCACCCGACACTTCTAGTAGCAAAAGGGCTTGAAGGACTTATAGACTTCGCAACTCCTGTTGCAAGTGTTTTGACTGTCGGAGCAGATCCAAAATACAATGTTCCTGAAAAGATTCTCTATGGCCCTTACCAGACCGGGAAGGTCCTTTGGGATAGTGTGTCCGGTTATGCAGCGAATGTAGGAATAAGAGATTTTTTCAATGGGCAGATGGGTGAGCTTTTTCATATAATCGGGAATGCATCACAAAATATTGTGGACAAGCCCCTTGAAACATTGGGAACTGTCACTGCTGCTTATGTTTTGGGAAAAGCCGCTAAAATGACCGTCAAAGCAATCCGTGAATCAAAAGAAGATAAATATCTCTCAAGGGATGCTAAAAAATAAAATTATCCTTTATTTTTTTGTTTTTAACTTTTAATAATCTATAAAAAATCTTAAAAAGTGCTTTTCATTCAATGATTCGTGGCAAAGAAAATAGTGAAGAGAGATTATGCTGACTTGAATCCGGTCAGGTTCGGGCTTACAGGGGGAATCCTTTGGGCAGTCTTTGTGCTTTTAATCGCGCTTTTCACAAGATTCTTCCCTTTCTGGGGTGAGCTAATATATGAGTGCTACGGATTTTTGGGATACAATCCTTACACTTTCATCGGAGTTGTGCTCGGAGTGGTCTACGGATTTGTAGACGGTTTTGTCCTGACATTTGTGTTCGCCTGGCTTTATAATAAGCTTAAATGAATTCTCGATCTGGAATTATGGAAGGGAATAATCTGTTTCATTCCCAATTTGCCGATATCCTCTTAGGATATAATAAGACTCAGTAATTTTCTTAAGAAGAACCCCGTCATAAGTTATCTCAAAGGTCTTTTCATTTTCATCAACTTTTACATCAGGTTTTACAATTTCAAATATTTTCTTAGCGAGGTTTTTCAATGTCCTATTCTAAATATCCAAAGACATATAAACTTTTCCGAATATCTTTTTGAGTCCATATATTTTTATAAATCGGTATTAGTTCAAATTTCCATGAAGGTCAGGATAAGGAAGAAAAACAGGGATGGTGTTGTCCGCCTCGAGAGTTCAGGCGAAATAAAAGAGTTCATGATAAATGAGGATTTTCTGAAGCCGAAAGACGCTTATGTTTCTGTGTGCTTCAAGGGCAAAGAAAGTTCAGGGATAATAGACCTTTCTTTCAAAGAGATAGAAATCCTTAACAAGGAAGTCAAAGAGAAGAAACGTTTTCTCGGAGATGTCGAAGTCATGAAGTTCGACAAATAACAATTCAGTTTTTTATTTTTGCAGCTTTTTTATTTTTTTCTTGTTTCTTGTGAAGAATAATGCTCCTGCAGCCCAGACCAATGCCCCAATGAGATTTGAAAGCATGTCATAAATTGTGTCTGTCAGAGGATCCATAACTTGTTTGAGCTGCATTCCGCCTGTTGAATTTTTAACATAAATGAAAACTCCTTGGGCCATTGTTCCGAATAAATGGTCTGATGTGAATTCCCATATTTCCCATATAAGTTCCCATGAAAGCAATAAAGCAACTGAAAGCAATATGAGCATTTTTTTGTCTTTGACTTTATTTTTTAACATGAAATAAAAGAAAGTGCATGCGGCGATTGGGGAAAAGAGATGCAGTATTTTGTCATAAATTGCAATATGATAAAAAAATCCAAAATAAATCTCTCCAAATAGGTTTCCAAGAACGACGACAAGTATCCCCAGATAAGCAAGCTTAGGTGTTTTTATCTCATAAAATACAACAATGATGGCGATTAATCCCAAAAGGTATATCAATCCCTTGGAAAAACTCTGAAATAGTTCATAGATTCCTGTCCCGCCGAAAAAAGCCCAAATGACATAGATGACGTAATCAATCCAACCTTTTTTCTCGTTCATTTTACCTTTTTTTAGGAAAATACACTTAAAAGCTTATTGAACAATGAGTACTTGGTTTACAATTCCTTTCCTGCATACTTATACAGCAGGTACCTGTAAAAATTCAGCGCCATAAGAAGCAGAAGGAAGGCTCCTGTCTGAGAGAAAAACACGGGGATTGTGACATGGCCTGAATTTTTTATGAGATATTCAGAAAAATAATACAGTGACGGATAATATATCAATGAAGTAAGGATAAAAGCAACAGGAGTGAAATATGCAAGGTCTTCTACGAAACTTTTACTTGAGAAACCTCTTCTTGAAGTTTTTATCTTATCATATACTCTTGTCGCGACCCAGAAAAGTGAGGCTCCGACTATTGAACCTAAGACTGCCGAAGTTGAGATGGTGCTTGCAGACATAGTCGCATTCGAGACAAAATAACTTGTGACCTGAGCACCTATTATTGCTCCGACTTCTCCTAAGATTATCTCTTTGTTAAAATTGAGGAAGTCTTCCTTGAAATTCATTTTTCAAAATACATATTCTTTTTATTTATTACAAATTCATGACCTAAGATGATTCTCGCGTTGAAATAAAGATATAAGATGACAAGCCTGAAGAATCCTTTTTCCTTGAACCTCCTTGGAGAGATCAGTATCTTGCCGGGGGTTTCGAGAACTCTGAATTTGAATCCCATCCTTGCGGCTTTTTTGCAGTAAGCTGAATCTTCTCCGAACTCGAGGTTTCCGAATCCTCCCACTTTTTTGTGGACTTCACTTCTTGCCATCATGTAATTTTGCATAAATGGATTTTTTCCTTTCTGTGAACTTTTTAATATGAGATTGAATATCGCGTAAAAAATTGCAAATCGCGGATCTCTCGATTCTTTGAATTCTTTGTCTTTTGGATTATCTGAATAAGCTGCGACTTCTACGCCTGCGACATCCAGCTTTCTTTTTCTGAACTCACCTATAGATTTTTTTATGAAATCCTTTTTCGGCAAAATGACATCAGAATCTATAAAAATCAATATTTTCGCTCCGGATGAAATCGCTTTTTTCGCTCCATTGTCCCTTGCTATTGCAGGCAATCCGCCTCTTATCACCATGCACTTACTCCTTTTTGCAATCTCCCTTGTCTTATCCGATGACCCGGCGTCCGCAACGATTATCCTAAACCCTCTGAAGTCTTGTTTTTTCAAAGATTCAAGAAGAGGGGGCAGGCTTTTCTCCTCGTTTTTCGTGGGAATGATCACAGCCACTTCCATGTATCAAAAAAACTCCGAGGTTATTTAAATCCTATGTAAAGGAGCTCCTTCTGTTTTTAGGAATGTTAATAAAGATTTTTTCACAATATCAAGCATGGTGAACCTGCTTTCTTTCTCGCAGATGCTCTCTTTTGTCCAGTTTCACGGATATTTCCTCATATTTCTTATAATGATTATAGAAGGGCCGATAATAACGACTGCTGCGGCTTTTGCAGCTTCGCTGGGTTATTTCAATGTTTGGATAATTCTCCTCTTATCTTTCCTTGGTGACGCGGTGGGGGATGTTCTTGCCTATACCATCGGATATTTCAGCAGGAAAAGGCTTGTGGAAAAGTACGGGCATTTCTTCGGAATAAAAGGGAATGTTTTAGCAAAAGTTGATTCGCATTTCAGGAATCATCTGGGCAAGACAATGTTCCTGATAAAGATGAGTTCCGTGCTTTCAGTGCCAGGTCTGATGATGGCAGGAGCGAGCAAAGTTCCGCTGAAAAAATATGTCTTTTGGAGTGCGATAATAATCCTGCCCAGAGCAGTGTTTTTTGTCATACTTGGATATTCCTTCGGAGCATTTGCAGGTTCAGTTCTTCATTATTACAACAATGCAGGTTATTATCTCATTGCCCTTGTTGTTGCAGTCATATTGATATACCTTGCAGGAAAGAAGATAGCGGACAAAATAGTGAAATGGAGAGATGGTTTCTAATTTATCTTATCGAACTTTATTTTCCTTCTGAAGGAACGGCTCTCATCAAGTGTTCTCATCTTTTTATACCATCTGTGATAAGGTCCGACGAATATATTTGAGATTATTATGAGGATTATCTCCACTCCGACAATCTCCAGATAATCCGAGAAAAAAGGTTTATTATTGAGAGTTATAGCCGGGATCACGACAATCACAGTAAGGAAAAATATCCCCCTCAGATATTCTATCGGGAAGAGATTGAAAAACCATTTTCCTTTTCCATGCCACCAGATATTCTGTTTTTTGAATCTTTTAAGGCCATAATAAGGGTTAAATTCGAACCATAAGAAATCCTCTATCAAAAGCATAAGGATCATCATCATAAGGACACTTATTTCGTTCAGGAAATTCCATGGGACTCCGAAGAAAAACACAGACTGGAAGATAACGAGCATGAATAACATCATCATCATATGATATCCTGAAAGAGGACGTTTTGCAGCGATGTTCGAAAAAACTTTTGAGAATCCTGATTTTTTATACCAGGTTGGAAGTTTTCCTGCCCATCCGTTTTTCCCTTCGATCTCTATTTCCCAGAGTGCGAATATTAATGCAGCTATGAAAATGAATATTGCTTCAGGAATGATTTGCATCGATTAATATGGCAGCGAAGATTTATAAAATATGCTTCCTTCAAAAATGAATGAAAAAAGTGGTATCATTAATGCTTGTTGCGGTGCTTGTTGTCGCTCTCCTTGGCTTCGCTTATGCTGATGACTCCGGAATAAATGCAAGGACTGGTGCTAATTCAGATGTCGGAGGGCCTTTGATTTCAGCTTATGCAGGGGCAAATGCTTCTGTGAATTATAGTGATGGGTCTCAGAATCAAACACAGGAAAGAGAGGCAGAGATGAACCAATCCCAAACTCGCGAACAGGAAAGATTAATGCATCCGTTGAATGACGGAGGGCAAAGTGAACATGAGAACGAAAGTGTTTATTCTTATCAGGGTGAAAATGGCTCAAGGAATCAAATAACTGTGAGGTCTCGTGTCGGTAATGATGGAGAAGTTGAGAATGAAGTCGAGATGCACGGATATAATGTTTCAGTTGCTCAGGGGCTGGGAGTTAATTTTTCAGGATATGGAAACGGGAGCGGAATCATGATGAAAGCGAGACTCTCTGACGGCCAGGAGAAAGATGTGAAGGTTCTTCCGGATGTTGCTTCACAGACTGCGATAAGTAAATTTCAAAGCAGGAATATTTCTGTTGTCTTAAAACAAGTCGGAAATGGGACCAATGCAAGTTTAGTTTATGAAGCTTCAACAAACAAGACTGTTGCTCTTTTGGGTTTATTCAGAGTCAGGGCAATGCTTCAGGCACAGATAAATGCGACAAATGGTGAAGTCATGCATTATAGCCAACCTTGGTGGTATTTCCTTGTTTTCGGAGGATCAGGAAATGTGACTTCTTCAGGAAATGAGACAAATGCAAGTGTTAATGAGAGCAGTAATGTGAATACACCTGAAGTTAATCAGACCGTTAATGAAAGCATGATTACCCTGTATCCAGCTCTTAACAGCAGTGCTTTCCTTTCAAGTCCCATTGGGCTTATCAATTCGACAATGAATGTCAATGGTCAGGTTGTAGGTTACAATTCGACAACAAACATGTTCAGTTGCAACAATCACAATTTTGCGGCTATCCATGTGGCTTCATATTCTCCGGGACACGGGATGGTTGGCGGTTTTTATGACACTTATGTAGTTAACTGTGGAAATTTCTATCTTGTGTACAATCCTGGAGATGCCGGACCAAGAGTATATGGGCCTTTTGTGAAATAAGTTTTGTGATTGTTGGGAAAACTTGGTTACCTTGTCTGGGAATATGCGTTGATACCCCAAGAATAATCTTTAAACCTTAATTCTTCTCAACTTTGTAAATGAACTTGTCAATAAGTTTTTCAGCTTCTTTTCTTCTTTTCTGGTGTTCTGCAAGGAAATCGTTTATCTTGTCAATAAGAATCTTTTTAACCTCACCTGAAAGAAGTTTTCCTTTGCCGTAATCGTCGTATATTTTTTTGAGCTTATTGTCGTCATGCTCGAAATATTTGAGCCATTGGCATGCAACATCAACGTCGACGTTAGCACCGTATTTTCTCTGTTCTTCAGCGGTGTCTCTTCCGCCGGAGAAAGCATATTTGTTTATTTTCCTCTTGACTTCTTTAGGCGAGTCTGTCATGAGTATTGCCGCATCCGGATTAGATGAAGACATCTTCCCTTCTGTTCCTGTCAATGGAGGCATAAACTTAGCATGGATTATTGCCGGTTTTTGGTGTCCTAATTTTTCCACGACATCTCTTGACAACCTGAAATGAACGTCCTGGTCTATACCTAATGGGATAAGGCATGGTCTATCCTCTCTTCTCAATACGTTTGGCAGGAAAATCGGAACAGTCTGCATTGATGTATAAAAAATGCTTCCAATATTATTTGAATCAGTGAATCCGAAAGCAGCTTTTATGGATGAGAAAGTTATTTTTTTCGCAACTTTCACAGCTTCGGGATACATTATACCTGCGTGTTTAGTGTCGACTAAGAAATGAGTTTTCTTTGGGTCAAAGCCCAAAGCTATCACATCAAGCATGTTCTCATGAGTCCACTTCTGTATCTCTTCCCATTTAGCTTCTTGTTTGAAAAGGAATTTCTCTTCATCCGGAAATTGAAACCAGACTTCAACATCGAACTTTTCCTGGAGCCATTTCATGAATAACCAGACGCTTATATGGCCCAAGTGTATCGGCCCTGATGGTGCTCTTCCCGTGTAAAGGAAAAATTTGTTCCCTTTTTTATATTCATCAAGGACTTTTTTCAGGTCCCTATAAGCGAAGAATATCCCTCTCCTGAGATATGGATGAAGTTCTCCCGCGATGTTTTCAATCTCCTTAAGCATGTCAGGAGTTATCTTCTTGACACCAAATTCATCAACTAATTTATCATAATCTATTTTCCCTTCCACCTCATATGGATTCACTTTCTGAGCCATTTTCTAGACAATCAATGTTTCTATATAAAGATTTTGAACGCTTAAGGTGCAAAGGATAATCACCAGCTTCCTGTTATTGTCGCTTTGGATCCCATAAGAACGAGTGTCAGAAGAAGTATAAAACAGATAAACAAAGCAATTCCAACCACTTTTACAAGGAGTCTGTGCATCTTTCTTGTCATGGAAATTCTTATTTTTACCTATTAATATATTTATCTTTTTTTGGCAAAGTTATTTTTCAATACCATACATTTTATAAATAAATCCATCGTTGAAATTTGGTGAAGAAGTGATGAAAATGAAAAAAATTTGGTCTTTTCTGGTCTTTTCAGCCTTTATCCTCATTTTTGTGTCTTTTGTTTCTGCCGGTGAGATAAATTTTGCCAATCAGCCAAATTCAGTTTATAATTACGGAGATAGCATAAATACAACAATATCAATAGTCCCACAAAATGTTTTCAGCGGTGTCGTTTCAGTTTACCTCAATTGCGGCGGTACAAGAGCAGAAGTATACAAAGAGTTCTTGTCTGTAGATTCACGGTCTCAAAAAGAGATACTTATTCCTATTTTGAAGTCTTTTGTAGGCGGTCTCTCAGGTCAGTGCAATCTTCAGGTATATGATAATAATCTTTCTGAAGCGACCTCCGGAAATTTTCTTATCTCGAATTTCATAAATGTCAATCTTTCCGGATGGCAAGTTTCAGTAAATCCCGGAAATGAGGTGAATTTGACTGGTTCTGCGATAAAACAGGACGGGATGCCTGCAAACGGATTTTACAGTGCCGGATTGGATAATAACACTTTCAACGGCGATGTAAAGAACGGAGATTTTTCAATAAATTTCGCTCTCCCTTCAGATACTGCAGCAGGACAGCACACTTTTTATCTCAATGTCTCTGAGGAAGACTCGAGTGGAAGCGTCTCAAATTTCGGGAGTAAAATATACTTTTTGAATGTCAATCAGGTGCCGACAAATGTTGAAGTTCTCCTTGACAATATGAAAGTAATGCCGGGAAGCTCCATAAGCGGAAAGATAATCCTGCATGACCAGACGGGAAAAAACATCGCTGGACAGGATGCTTACATTGCAGTGAAAGATTCTTCAGGAAACATCATCGACCAGATAGTCACAAAAACAGGAAATGAATTCAATTATGACGTTAATTCAACTCAGGCACCTTCAAACTTTACAATCTCAGCTTATGTCGGCGGAATAATAAACAGTGCTTACGCGCAGATAATGGTAAACAGAGCGGTTTCCTCTAAAATTGTAAATAATACTCTTACCATCACGAATGTAGGGAATGTCTTTTACAATGGCACACTTGCGGTTAATATAGGATCTCAAAGTGTTGAAGTCCCCGTTTCACTTGGCATCGGCATGTCCCAGAAATATTTGATCAGTGCGCCGGACGGGGAGTATAATGTCTCTGTCGGAAACTCCCATAACACTGTTTTCCTCTCGGGAAATGCAATAAGCCTTGAAAAAGTTAATGATAATAACTGGAATGTGAACCTTATGATATGGGCTTTCATAATAGTGATTCTTGCTCTCGGGCTTTACTTAATAATAAGAAGAAATTACAAGAGAAAATTCATGGTCAAAAAAGGAAAATCAAAAGTGAATCTGGGAAGCTTTGCTGTCCTTTCCGCAAAACCAAAGTCTGAAAGCAAAGAGCAAGTTCCTCAGCAAATGAAAAAGGAGCCTTTTTTCCATTCAGGCAAAAGAGCTGAAATTTCCCTTTCAATTTCGGGAACTAAACAGAACTCTTCGGTCGGTTGCATTTCGTTAAAGAATTATCCTGAAATAAGTTCAGGAGAAGGGAATGTCAAGGAGACTCTGGGTAAAGTGCGTGAAATAATAGAAAGCTCCAATGGTTTTTTATATCAAAATGCAGCTTATCTTTTTTTCATACTTGCGCCGTCGTTCACGAAGACTTTCAAGAACCAAAAAGAGGCTCTCTCTGCTTCTCATAAGATAAAGAAAGTTTTGGATGAACATAATAAAAAATTCAGGAAAAAAATAGAATATGGGATTTCTCTGAATTATGGACCCGTGATAACCAAACCTGAACACAATGTCATAAAATTCATGAGTTTGGGGACTATCATGATTTCAGCAAAGAAAATTGCAAACAGTTCAAATGGGGAAATATTATTATCTGAGAGTTTCAAGGGAAATCTTGATCAGAATATAAAAAGCAGCCCCCTTGATATCGGAGGCATGAAAGCTTACCGCGTCGAAGGTGTTGCAGAAAAAGAAGGGCATTCAACTTTCATTTCCGGTTTCCTTGCAAGGCAGGAAAAGGAAAGGCAAAAATTAGCGGATAAAGAGAAAAGCAAAAATGAAGAAAAAGTTCCTGAAGAATCAGATAGTGAAAGTGATGATGCCGATAGTTTAATATAAATTTATTTTAATCCTAATTATTCTTTCTTTGCATTTTTCTTTGGCTGGCTCTTTTTGGATTTTTCTCCTTGATTATTCTCTTTGGCATCTTTGGTTATTTCTTTTTTTATATCTTCTTTAACTTTTGCATTCGCATCTTCTTTTATCTCTTTTTTTACTTCTTTCGGGACATCTTTTTTTACATCTAACTTGACTTCTTTTTCGACTTTCTCATCAACATCTTTCTTCATCTCTTTCTTTATATCTTCTTTCACAATTTTTTCAACTTCACCTTTTGTTACAACTTTATCCGCTTCCTCTTCTTTCTTTTCCTCTTTCTTCATCTTTTTCAGTATTGATTCTATGAAACTTCCAATCTTTATCCCCCATTTGAAAAAACCGAAAGCTACGCCTGAAAAAATAAGTATTATGCCGATTATCAGCATGAGATTGGACACTGCCGGAGCGCTGCTGAAAAATGCAGGAAGGATTCTAAATGGAAGGAATTCAGATATAAGAGATATAAGCCAGTTTATTTGCCTGAAAGGAATAGATGACAAAACAGAGGCTATGCCTGCAACTATGAAAGCATTATGTTTCTCTTTCGAGAAGAGGAATAGCAAGCCGAATATAGCAAGAGATAGCAGGATCATAGTCCTGAGTTCAGAATCCCAATATTCTTTGGCCATCTGAGAGATTAAGGCAGAGGGATCATTTTTTACACATTCTATAAAACTGCAGGTATAATTTTTGTAATATTCGTTTTTCGCTGTTTGATTCACCAAGTAATCAATTGTGGGTTTTTCACCCGAACTAATTATCTGGCACGGAATATTTATTGAGCTACCTTCAAACGTGAAATTGACTGAAGTTGAATTTTTGCATTCCGCTTTTTTTTGATAAATTTCCTGAAGTGCTGTTGCGCTTGATCCGGAATTTAAAGCTGAAGTCTGTGTTATATTTATCATGTAAGGTTCTACATTATTGTAGTTCACTGATGAGCTTAAGGTCAGAAAGATATTAACTGCGAAAAGGGATATAAAAAGCAATACGGTAAGAGTAAAAATTATTGTACCTCTTATTAATCCCATTATCAAATGAATAATAAGATGTTTATAAAATTATTCGGAAATTTTTTTGTCTCCCAACATCTTACTGCCAATAGCAAGAGACAGAATCATAATGCTCAGGCCTCCTAAAGTTTCCATGTAATCTTTTAATGGGGGAAGACTATTTTCAAGGTAATTCCTTTTTTTATCTATCTCCAGAATCTTTTCACCCGTCTCCTTAATGGCTTCATTACAATAATATTTTGATGATCTTACAAGAGGTGATGTCTGAAGCATCAAAAGATTTCCATTAAGTTTTCTCACTAATTCAGAATTGTAAGGAACTTCCCTTATTTCAAGACCATTAAGGATTTTTGTCAACTTTGACTTGGTGCTATCAAGCTCTTCTCTTGTGGTATTGAGTTCATTTTTCTCTTTTGATAGCATTTCCCCTCTTTGAGTTATTTTTTCAGATCCGTCATAGGTTAACACTCCCCCGTAAATGAATACTGCAGTTAAAGGGATATAGAGAATTTTCATCAAATTTGAACTCATAAAAGGCAAAAATATATTTTATTTTTAAATTTTATTGTGGTGGAATCACTTCAACCAATCTTTGAAGAGCAGACTTATGCAGAAAATGAAAACAAAAACACTTAATATCCCTGTCAGAATCTGGGGGAATGTAATTATCTCTCCGGGTTTGAATATATCATGAAAGAAAAGAGAATCGACAATTACAAAGCCGATGACAGAAATAACCATCAAAATCTTTTCGAAAACGTTCAGATCGACCTTTGCCATCAATAACCGAGTAAGATTTGATATATAAATCTCTCTTTTTACATCTTTTTCAAAACATCTATCCTTTTATCTATCGGCGGGTGTGTTGATGAAAGGTTCTTGAATGGATTTGAGAAAAACATAGGTGCCACGGCTTTTGATATCTTTCTTTCAGGCTGTGTTTCTTTTTGTATCTTTTCAAGAGCTCCTATGAGCCCTTCGGGATTTCTTGTGAACTTAACGGCTGTCGCATCAGCTGTGTACTCACGTTTTCTTGAAATCGCAAGCTGCACGAACATTACGACAATCGGCGCAAGAATCGCAAGGACAATACCCAATATTATAAAAATTCCAGAATCTCTGTTTTCATTTCTTCCCCCGCCAAACCATAAGCTTCTTAGAAATATCTGGGAGAATATTGCTATCATCCCGACCATAACAGCAACGAGAGTCGTGAATCTTATGTCATAATTTCTCACATGTCCCATCTCGTGCGCGAGAACACCCTCCAGTTCCCTTCTCTCAAGTTTATCAAGAGCTCCTGTCGTCACGCATAAAACTGCATGTTCCGGATCCCTTCCACTCGCAAAAGCATTTATCGATGGCGAATCCATGACATAAAGTCTTGGCATGGGAAGAGAGGAAGCCACAGTTAGACTCTCAACAAGCCTGTAATAATCCCGATATTTAATCTTGTCAGCGGGTTTTGCTCCGACAGATTTTATGGCTATTTTGTCAGAATTGTAAAACCCGATCCATGTGTATATTATGGAAATTATTGTTGCAAGAGCCATTATGAAAAAGAAATAACTCGGATCAAAGGCGAGTGATATAACATATCCCAAGAGGACTATGACAAAAAATACGGAAATCATCAAAAATACAGAATTTCTTTTATTCTTTGATATTTGATCCCTGAAATCAATATATTCCATAAAAAAGATAGGGTGAATGAGTTTTAAAATTTAATGAATGGAAGATTTATAACCATCCGATATTTTTCTTCTGGATGAAAATTGATGTGCCTTTTTTCAAGCAGACGACTCTTTTAAACTGCGGGCCTTCAGCACTTAAGATGGTGCTTGATTATTTCGGTAAAATTGAGCCTATTGAGGACATAGAGAAAAAGGTCGGGATAAAAGAAGGGAAAGCGGTTTTCACAGTTCAGATTGCAGCGGCTGCAGCTTTGTATGGATTCAGGACGGAATTTTATTCAAAACATCTTTCATTAAATGAGGAGAATTTGAAGCTCGATTTTTATAAAAAATATTCAGATGAAACTTCCAGTGATGTTGATAAGATAAATCTCATGGCAAAAAAAGCGGGAGTTAAAATGGAAGAAAAAACTTTTGCCCTTGGAGATTTTCTCAGACTTATCTCAGAAGATAGCATTCCGATAATGCTCCTTGACTGGAATGTCGTTCTTGAGAAAAATGGGGAAAAATATCAAGGTCATTTTGTCCCTGTCATAGGATATGACAAAGAAAATATTTATGTCCATAATCAGGGGTTTAATAATCCAAAAAAATTCTTTAAGATTAAAAAGGATATTTTTGACAAGGCCAGAAAGGCAAAAGGGACAGATGAGGATTTTTTGGTAGTTTACAGGAGATAACAAAGGAGAGAAATGGAAAAATTTTCAAGGGAAAAAAGGGACAATTTTTTTGATGGATTCATATTAAAATATGTTTCAAAGGATAAACTTTCCAAGATTTGTGATCTTGCGTGCGGTTATGGTGGTGACCTTGAACTTTTGAAAAGGAGTGCAGATGAAATCTGGGGGCTTGATATTTCACATGACGCAATCGGTTTATGCAGGGAAAAATTCTCAAATGATGAAAATGTAAAGCTCAAAATCGCTTCTGCAGCCCACACAGGATTTGATTCTGATTATTTTGACTTTGTAATAATAAGATTAGGACTTCACCACATTGATGAGAAGAAGAAGGTCATGGAGGAAGCTTTCAGGATAACGAAACATGGCGGTAAGTTCATAGTCATAGACAAATTCAGGCACAATGTTCTGGAGCCTCATGTGAAATCTTTTCTTAGGAAGTTACTGCGAAAAAGGACGGAAACTTCGCAAATGTCCCTTATATCGAAAAAAGAGTACGGGAAAATCTTTTCTGCCTCGAAATTCAGGGTTCTTGAGAAGAAAATACTCCCTTATGACCGGAAAAATGTCGGACAGTTTTTCGTGGTCGCTTTTGAGAAAATTTAATTTTATAAATTAGAAACTAACTTTTGGAGCTTTTCTCTCCGCAGGGGCAATCTGCAAATATTCTTTTGATTTTCTTCCGTACATTCCCGCAAACATTGCGCCGGGGAATTTCTGTATGATATTGTTATAACTCAAGATCGAATCATTATAATTTTGCCTTGCGTAAGCCACTCTGTCTTCGGTTGATGAAAGTTCCCTTTGAAGCTCTATGAAATTTGTACTTGCTTTAAGATCAGGGTAATTCTCCGCGACAGCGAAAAGTTTTCCTAAAGCGCCGGATAAAACGTCATTAGCTTTTACCTTGCCAACAAGATCCTTTGCTTCCATCATGGCTTTTCTGGCCTTTGAAACGTCTTCCATTATCGACTTTTCGTGCTTGGCATAGCCTTTAACCGTTTCGATAAGATTAGGTATAAGATCAGCTCTTCTTTTAAGCTGAACATCAATCTGAGAAAGCGAATTGTCTATCCTGTTTGACAGAACCACGAATCTGTTGAAATAGAAAATCGCGATTAGCACAATTAACACGACTATCGCAAGGATTATCCACTCTATCATGGATGAAGAACTTAACTCAGATTTATAAATCTAATGAATCGAAAATTCTGAAACGAATTTTTTCAGGAATTCTCCCCAAATTATCCTATTCTCTTCCATGTACCTGACAAGAAGTTCAAATGATTCCTTACTAAAAGGGCCTTCTCTGAAAATCGGCCAATGTTTTTCGTTCCAGTACCCAAGGTTTTTTGGATTCACATTAGCCATTCCTCCTAAGGGGTCAGGACAAGCGTAGATAATCTCACTGACTCTGGCTATGACGGATGCCCCTGTACACATTAAGCAAGGCTCCCAAGTAGTATATAATTTTGAATCAGCATCTTTTCCGGCTTGTTTTATCTTCCATGATAACTTATGCAGTAGAGAACTTTCTGCGTGAGAAGTCCAGTCTTTGTCTGTCTTTGCCGAGTTTCCAGTGATTCCCTCGAGCTTTCCGTTTATAACCAGTACCGCCCCGACAGGCAAATCTCCCCTTTTGTAACAGTTTTCCGCCTCATTCAGCGCGAGTTTCATATAATTAAGGTCTATCTGACTGAACATATTTTTCTCATCTTTGCATTCTATAAAAAGATTATTAAACTTCAACATATGCCTGAAATCATGAAAATCAAAGTTAATGATGCATGCAAAGGCTGCGGGACTTGTGAGTCAATATGTGAGGAAGTTTTTCAAGTGGTTAACGGCCGTGCCCGTGTGAAAGAGGAACTGGATATCCCATGCGTTGATGAAGCTATAGAATTCTGCCCCGAAGGGGCTATATCAAAAGAAGACTGAATTTCGAAAAACTTTATTAACTATTTTTTCTTTAAGCCTTTATGAAAGAGGAAAATAATGCTCATTTTGTGAAATGGTTCTCAACTATTAACAAGGATATGTTTTCCATTGCGGGATTCAAGGGGGCCAATCTTGGTGAGCTTTTTTCAAATCATCTTCCCGTACCTAACGGTTTTGTTGTGACTTCAGAAGCTTATGTTGATTTCTTGTCTTCTTCAGGAATAAATGACAAGATAGATGAACTTTTGAGCAAAGCGAACCCCGACGAACCGGAATCCTTCTCGGATATTGTCTTCAAAATAAAGGGGCTTATAACAAGTGCAGAGTTTTCCGAGGAACTTAAGGAAGATATAATCGATTATTATCAAGCTTTGGGAGCTGATAAGATTGAGATAGGAAAAGGCAGCGCTAAGGATATCCTAAACAGTGCAAGCGAACCATCTTTTGTTTCAATTAGAAGCAGTATCTGTTTTAAATCTCACAGGGGAGATGCGCCGCGAGAACAGGACACTTATCTTAATGTAAAGGGAAATGACGAAATTATTGACCATATCAAAAATGCTTTTGCATCGCTTTTCAATACGGAGACTATAAGAAGGGAAATGAAAAAAGGTGTGAAGATTAGCGATTTGAAAATTGCGGTAATTGTTCAGAAAATGGTCAACTCAGAAAAGTCTGGCTTTGTGCTGTCAAGAGACTCCTCAAGAAGTATAAGCTTATATTCAATATGGGGAATAGGGGAAGGAATGAACCTTAAAGGGGTTACTCCCGACAAATGTGTTCTTTCAAGAGACCTCTCAGTTACTGAGAAGAGGACAGGGCAAAAGAATTTTTATGTCGTTAGGAGTTCTTCTGGGGCCCTTAAGGCAATGCCATCAAGTGAAGAACGGAAAAATTCTGAAGTTCTTAATAATTATGAAATCCAAAGATTAGGTGATCTAGCTGAAAAGATTGAGTCACATTTTGGGGTTCCACAGAAGATAGATTTTGCAATAGATGAATCGGGAATATATGTTATGCAATCTGAAGAAACAGATATTCAAGCAAAGAAAGAGGAATTAAAGGTGAGTCCCGACAAAAAAACTAATGATACGCCCAAAAAATCTTACGGTGTTGGAAAGATAGAGAAAGTCACAAAAACTAAAATGAAGCTCATTCTTGATTCTCCTTTCATACTTGAAGAAGGCGAAGCTACCGGTCTTAAGAGGATAGGACTTTTTGAAATTGAAAAAATGATAGAAAAAATAGGAAAACATCCTCTTTATTTTCTGGATTCGCATTATATAAACGAGTATGAAAATCTTATCTATGAAGGCGTAAATCTTGTCGCAGGAAATTTTGAAGAAGTTACTGTAAGGACGAGTGATTTTTTGTCAGACAGATTTTCGAATCTTCAGGGATCAAGGAATATTAAGGAGAACAACCCCCTTCTCGGACTTCATGGCATCCGTTTTAGCCTGAAATATCCAGACATAATCGAAGCTGAACTAAGAGCTCTGAAAAGGGCATCCCAAAAATCAGATATAGGGATTTTGATACCAAACGTCGTCTCAATAAGTGAACTTAATGAGGTGAAGAGTATTCTTAAGAAGATTGGATTTGAAAATGCCAGATTGGGTGTGATGATAGAGACTCCTGCGGCTATACAACTTATAAAAGAATTTTGTGAGGAGAAGGTCAGTTCAATAGTGATAAATTCTGAAAGACTTCTTGAGTATCTCCTTGCAGTCGATAGGGAAAACGATTCGGTCTCTGTCCTTTTCGATGAAATGAATCCAGCTTTCCTTTATCAGATTGAATATATGATAAGAGTTGCTAAAAGAAATGGTGTTGAGACAGATTTCATAATGCCTTCTAACGGAAGTGATGAACTTTTGAAATACCTTGTAAGAAAAGGAGTGGATTTTGTCCTTGCGAATCCTTATGAAGCTAAAGAAGTCTCCGAAAAAATATACTCCTTTGAGAGCGAGTTTATTCATGGTACTGATTCTGAGCCCCGAAAATATGAAATGGGAAAAATGAAAGAAGAATACCTAAAGGGGGAGAGCAAATCGGATTCAAATCAGTTACCAAATGGGTTGTAATCTTTGCATACTTTCATCTACAAAAATTTATAAATAAGTTTCTCTTAAGGTCTTTATGGCAAAAAAAGGTGAACATGAACATTCTTTACACAAAAGTTCTTCACATAGTTCTCATACAAAAAATCCAGTTTATCCCCGGGAGACTGAAAAACTCCTTATAGAAAATTTTGTCTCACTTCAAAAAGTTCTTGTCAATCTTTCTGCTAAATTCGACGACCTTACAAGACAGATTTCTGAACTTCTGAAACTTTTTGAAGACTCTGCAAAGATTATTGTGAAGAATGAGATGGACAAAAAGAAGGATGATCACGGAGAAAGACAGCTTCTTGATACTATGATCTCAATTCTTGATCAAAATAAAGTGATTGCAAAAGGGCTTACTTTGATATATGAGTCTATGGATAAAAGCGATAATTCAAGGAGTTCTTTTACGCAAAGGACGATCCCAGTCGGAATTAAAAAAGAGGAGACAGTTGAAAAAAGGCAGATAGTAAAAGAGGATCAGAGCTACACTTCTTCTAAACCTGAAAATCCTCCGGAATTTCCGCCTTTTGAAAGATAAAATGTTTGAACTTGTATCAGATGAGGTCAGGCTTGAGACGCTTCTGAAAGTTGTAAGAAATCTTATAGTTAATTCCAGAAGTGCGGAAATTTTCAAGTTAACTGAAATTCTCCGTGAAAATCAAATCCAAACTTCTGCTCCTCCATTAGTTTCCAAAGAGGAAGTCAAGGAGATAATAAAAGAAGAGATAAGGGAAAAGGTCAAAGAAAAACTTTCACCTCAGAAATCAGAAATAAAAAAAGAGAACTTGAGTGAGGAAACTTTTCTTCCAGGAAGACCGACACATGAGCCTCCTGTTGTTTCCGTGAAAAAACCGGCTAGTTTTGGGGTCAAGAGAGTTCTTAAAATTCCCAAAGTTTCACTTCCACCTTACCTTTCAAATGTGAAGCCAGTAGCGACGAGCAAAGTTTCTATAGATCTTGGGAAGCTTAATCCCTTGGTGGAAGATGCAAATGTTTTAAGTTTTGAAACTGAAGGTGAGAATGAGCCGGTTTATGTAAACGGTCGTATGGGCAGGAAACCCACAAATGTAAAACTTTCAAAGGTCGAAATAGATGAAGTTATAGACAGATTCTCTGAGATGTCAAAAATACCAAAGAGAAGTGGTATGTTTCGGGTTGCTGTTGGAAAACTTCTTATAACTGCTATGATATCCGATTCTGTGAGTTCAAGATTTGTAATTGAGAAAATTTCGCAAGGCGAAACTCTTTCTCCTCCTCCGGGACCACTTGCTATGCAAAAAGGATTTCAATAAGATTAAATTATCTGTAACTGAGAATTAAATTCCGTAAATTTTCTTATAAACTGTAGTTCTTGCTTAAGTTATCCGATGATATTCTTGGCGGACTTGTCTGTGTAAGGCTTGCTGCAATATCCTTTAGCCAAAGAGTTTTATCCCTTTCAATGTATGATTGCAGTTCATTTTCGTTCAGATTTTGGGAATAGCTATACTCAGAGCTATAAGGCCCATATGTCAAATCTACGAGATATTTGTCCTTGTAAGTGCTTACTTCTGCATGTACTGAAGATTCATTTATATAAGACAATAATGTTTCCCTCTCTGATGCAGTGAGGTTTATAGAGAGATTTGTGTTGTTTGAGCTTAAATTGGGATTTAATAAGCTCCCGTTTGATATATCCTGTGAGAAGGATGCAATTTCATTTCCATTGTAAATCAATTTTACTGTAACTGTCCCTTCTTTTATTTGCTTATTCAGTTTTGACAGGTCTATAGAATAAGTTTTTGTATTTTGCCCCAGGAAATTTTTGCCGTATCCATTTTGTGTAAATGAATAATTTGTGCTTACAACTATCTCTTTTCCTGTGTTCTGCAGAACAATTTCATTGTCAGACAAATTTTCTCCTTGTGAGTTAACGCTCCCGGATATTATGATCCCACTTTTTCCGGATGAGTTATAAATAAAATTGTTTCCACTAGAAGCTTGGCCTGATATTACCAGAATGTTTTGCGGAGTTGTATTTATCTTTCCGGAGATTACACTACCTGTTATTTGGGAGGTAGATACTGCTGGAGGTGTTGAATTTGATATTTGAGTTTCGTTTTGTTTGGTCTTTGAAGGATTAATTGTTGAGTTAGATGCACTCTTTGGCGGATTTTGATTTCCGGTTTTGTTTTGGACTCCGATACTTTGATTATTTTGTCCCTGTGAACTACCAGGCAAAGTTGTCCGATTCATTGTTGCATTTGATGAGCTTTGATTTTTTTGTGTTGAGTTTGATGGCATAATGAAAGTTACATTTGAGGAGTTTGATGCCGGCAGGGATGAATTTACAGTACTTTGATTATTTTGAGTGCTTCCACCAGAAAATCCAGAGTTATTGGTTTGAGTGTTCTGCATCTTATTTAATAGTTCAATCCTGAAGTTGACTGTAGGGTAAACAGTTTCTTTTCCTTCAAGACCATAACCTTTTCCGGAGCCGGACAAAGATGAACCCTGTAAATAAAAGCTTCCGTTAGAGATATTATTTCCAGAAAGCAAATCACTCAAATTATAGGTTTGTGATGATCCATTGTTCTCTATAATGATTTGAGAGCCTGCCGGGATAAGTTCACCTTCGTTAAGCACAAAGTTCAGCTGCCCATTTGACAAGCTTCCATTTATTATCTTTCCCTGAACGTTAAATACAGCATTTCCAGATATCCCATGATTTAAAAAAATGAAAAATGACAATGCAGCGATGATAAAAACCGAGGCGATGATTAATGCTGGGAATATATTCTTCTTCTTGTGTTCTTCTGCTCCTATATATTCCGAGATGACCTTACCATTAACCCTCTTACTGTTATAAACATAAGGACCGTATATTTTCCCATTCCTTTCAATGTATTTCTTGTAAACCAATTTGTAAGTAACTCCTCTTTTCAATTTTTAAGAAGAATATCTATTTAAATTTTTATGAGCTAGATTTTTACTTACATCTCACCTGTTTTTTTGGTGTGCTGCAAAAAAGATGGGTTTTGAATGTTTTTTTACTTACATAAAATTAAGAGGACATAATCTGTTGTAGTCTAAATTAGAAAACCGAAGCTTTTTGCGTTTGAATCCTTAAGCTGACTTATTAGTCGAAGCAGCTGTTTTTACAGAAGAATTACCAACAGCGTTAGGATTGAAAGCAGTTAAGTAAGCTGTCTGATTGTTTCCTAAAGGTATTGCGACATAACCATGTGTCTGTATACTTTGAAGGATTGAAAGAACAGTGTAGTTCACTCCATAATTTACACCTTGTCCATAAGCATTGTTCAGGGAACTATTATATGCAGGAAGAGCCACCAAAAGGTATACAACAACGAGCCCTAATACAACTACAATAGCAATAAGGGCTTTTATTATGAGCCTTGTTTTTTCAACTTCATCTCTCATTTTATTTTTAAAATATTAGAGTATTTAAATCTTATTCTTTTTCATTTATCTCTAACAGGGTATTTATATTATACACCTTCGCCCCATCAGGAAGAATAGCTCTTACGGAGATGACATCGCCTTTGTTGAAATTTATTGTTCCGTCTCCGACGGTATTATAATCCGACATAGAACCTGTTTCACCAAGATCAAAAGTATTCCTGAATCCAATGGGTTGTCCGTTCTTATAAATCACAATCTGTGCAATCTGTCCTGACATCTGATTTTCATTGTCGAGACTTGTGGATATTCCTGTTATGCTCCCATCTCTTATCATTACATATCCTTGGTCATATGATCCTTGTACACCGGCAGCAGACATAAGGAAAGTCGAGTTAGTGATCTCTCCGGGCAGTCCGAGATTAAGGAGCATCTTCCCGACGAAATTCTGAAGCTCTTTCTTGAATTCCACCTGTGAAGCAGTTATAACATAAATTGGTTTGCTTCCGTTCACGTTCACCTGATACATTGCAAGAGTGGTGTTATCAATATTAGTTATATTAACCTCGCTAGGTAAGTTGTTAAAGTCAACTTGTCTCACCCCTGTGATTTGATTCTGGGGTATGCCTCTGTTTCCCGCGATGTTTTTCACGAATTGAGCCACTTCGCCTGAGATTGCTGTCGATGATATATTGGTGGAATTTGATGATGGGACTATTGATGAAGTCTCAGCCAGGACTCCTACAGCTAGAAGGATGACAATTGCAAAAGCTAAAATTACTGAAAACCTCTTCATCTTATATCTCTCTTAATGTCAAGTATTATTTAAAGATTGCTTTTCAAGAAAATTTATATAACTTATTTGTCTGTTTAGAGAATGAAAAAAACAATAGTTATTAGTTTAGGAGGAAGCCTGATAATTCCTGATGATGTGAACTTCAGATATCTAAATGAGTTCAAAAAAGTCATCATGAAAAATTCCAAAAGATTCAGGATTGTTGTTGTTTGCGGTGGCGGAAGCATTGCAAGGAAATACATAAAAGCGATAGAGATGAACAGGGGGAATGTTTATCATCAGTCTCTTTCAGGAATTGCAGCTACAAGGATGAACGCGAGGTTCCTTTCGTACTTTTTCGGATTTGATCCGGAATGGGGGATCCCAAAAGACATGGAGACTCTTGAAAAATACCTCAAAAAGAGAAATCTTGTCTTTTGCGGCGGTCTTGAGTACAAGCCGGAACAGACATCCGATTCGACCGCCGCCACGATAGCAAAAGCGCTCAATGGCGAATTTGTCAATCTTACTGATGTCAACGGGCTTTATGATAAAGACCCAAAAAAATATTCAGATGCAAAACTGATAAAAAAAATCTCCTGGAAAGGCTTTGATAAAATGGCGCAGAAGATAGGCTTCAAGCCCGGACAGCATTTTGTTCTCGATCAGGGCGCTTCGAAGATAATAATGAAACACAGGATAAAGACTTTCATAATGAGAGATGTGAAGGATTTGGAGAATTTTCTTGAAGGAAAAAGCTTTGTTGGTACTACTATTGAAAATTGAATCATAACAATTATAAAATTCCATTTCTTATTGCTTTTATGGAAAGGGTAATTCTAACTGAAAAGAATTTTAATAAGCTCAGGGAGGAAGTCAAAAAAAATCGGGAGAAAGAGATAATCTTTTCTTCATCTGATGATGAACTTAACAGGAAAGTCATGGAGAAGCTCCCTATAAATATGCTTCTTATTCATCTTTCAGGCAGGAAAGATTTTTTGAAGCAGAGAAACTCGGGATTCAACGAAGTCATGGCGAAAATTGCCGCAAAAAATGGTGTTAAAATATGCTTTGATATTGAAGAGCTTGTAAATTCTCATGAGAAAGAAAGAATATTATCCAGACTAAAACAGAATATAGGATTGTGCAAAAAAAGCAAATTGCAAGTTGTATTTATAGAAAGCAATGAGAAAAGGGACCCACTTCTTCTGAAATCTTTAGGCCTTGTTCTTGGAATGCCGACATGGATGACTAAAGAGATATAATTATGCTTAAAGTCAAGTTATTAAATAAAAGTGCAACCGTAAGAAGTCTGCCAAATCTGGAATTTATCCCCTGTCGTTATGTTATTCAGAGACTGATTGAGTTCTATATAAGCATCATATGAAGTTGATGGGGGATAATAATAACTTTTTACTGTGAGACATGAAGTCTGATTGCTTCCGGGGAAAATTACAGTGTAACCCGCATAGTTTATGGATCCCTTTGTCCTTGGCAAATCTGCGCTGTCAAAATAAACATTTATTCCGGGAGGCCATGATGATGAGACTGTCCCGTTCAATGCTGCATATTCCTGGGTGCAGTTCCCGTTTGTGCATATCTGTCCGAACTGGCAGTCAGCGTTTGTTGCACATTGTGCAGGGGTAAAGCATTTAGGCGCCCCATTCACATTTCCGCAGACCTGTTTGGAAGACACATTGCATAATTGAATCACAGTTGAGTTTGATCCTTGCATGCATGAATTATTAAGGCATTGGTAAGTTGTGTAATCCTGAAGAACCTCTTCTGGGCTATGTGTGGGATTGCAGTAAGGGAATCCAACGGATGAGTTTTGCCCGCAGTCAAGAGTCACATTCTGGGGAGTACATGCAACTTTCTGAAGAGTGCAGTTTCCATTGTAGCATGTTTCTGATCCTGAGCAGGTGCTCGTGATTACCTTTGATGTTGAACTTGTGCATGTTCCATAAATGCATGTGTAATTTCTCCAATAACGGGCAGAAGTGATGTTTGTATCACAATATGCAGGGGATACCCATCCGCTTACACCGCAATCGGAATTTTTCAAACATCCGGATGAGCCTACAGTCACATTTCCCAATCCCGCGAACTGGAATTGACTTTGTGCCGGGCCTACCTGGGATGTCCCTGTCCCTGTTAAATACACAGGAGCAACAGATATACTTTTTATATCACTTAAATTTAATATTTTGCTTTGTGTGAGGTTTAAATCAAAAGTTCTTGTTGCAAGTTCTGGAAATCCATTTGGCAGGTTTACTGTGAATATATCTGAATTCTTACTATCTGCGACAATAAATTTCAGCGCTGTGACTGTTTCATTCACAATGCCCGAATTTCTTGTGACCTTGACAGCAGCGATGCCTGTTGAATAGTTTACTGTGGCGGAGTTTATGACAAAATCAAGAGCTACTCCCCCAAGATTTATCGATTTTGCACCACTGGAGAGAAATCCGCTTAAAGCTGCCCATAATATAGCAATTGCCGCCAGAACAATAAGGATTATTATTATGGTTGTTACAACCTCAGATAACCCCTTTTTACTGCTCATCTCTTTAACATGACCGAGGATTTTATAAATTTATTTGAATATGTGAAACCAAATGTTTTTAATTGCGGGGGATTATGAATAAGAATGAGCAAACTTATAGAATCACTTAGCACAAACGAGAAAAAGATTTTACCTTATCTTGAAGAGAAAGGGCTCTCAGAAATATGCAAAAAGTCGAATCTGGATAAAGTTTCTGTCCTGCGTGCGCTTGAGTATCTTTCAAACAAGAAAATAATTGAATTTGAGACAGAGAAAAAGAAAGTCATCGATGTGGGTGTTAATGGTGCACTTTACAGGAAAAAAGGTCTTCCTGAGAGGAGACTTCTCCTTTTGCTTAATGAAAGAAGGATAATCCTCCTGAAAGATGCGGAAAAAGAATCGGGGCTGAACGCGGATGAGTTCAAAGTTTCACTCGGAGTCCTGAAATCAAAAGCATTCATAGAGATAAAGAATGGTAAAATAATTCTAAGCGCTTCAAAAGAGGCAATCTCGAAAAAAAGCTCTGAAGAAATCTTTATCGAATCCCTTCCTCTTGAAGAGGATGAACTGACGCCCGAGCAGAAATCGTTGCTTAAAGTATTATTAAAAAGGAAAGATATAATTGAAGCTGAAGAAAGGAAAAAATTCCATATAAAGGTCACTCCTCTGGGAAAAGAAGTGATGAGTTCAAAGGATATTTCAAGAGAGCTTATCGAGCAGATTACCCCCGAACTTCTTAAGAAGGAGCAGAACTGGAGGAATAAAAAGTTCAGGAG
Organism: archaeon; assembly: GCA_027343665.1. GTDB lineage: Archaea > Nanobdellota > Nanobdellia > Pacearchaeales > GW2011-AR1 > GW2011-AR1. Next base: position 4,313 of record DAHWKL010000003.1, on the reverse strand, counting down.
ATATGATGTGACAGCGACGGTTCCAAGAGTGAACGGTGGGAAAAGGCATTTTGTGAATCAGGCAATAGATTACGGGAGAAAAATATGGACAGAGATGGGGTTTGAGGAAATGAATGGAAAAGTTATGCAATCCAGTTTTTGGGTTTTCGATGCACTTTTCACAGCCCAAGATCACCCTGTGCGAGAGATGCAAGACACTTTTTTTCTGGGGCGCAAAGGAGAATTACCGGATAAAAAACTTGTCGAGGCTGTGAGACTCTCACATGAAAAAGGCGTCTCTGGGAGCAAAGGATGGAATTACAACTGGGATGAAGAAGAGGCTAAAAAGATGGTTCTTAGGACTCATACAACCTGTCTTTCGGCAAGGACTCTTGCAAGTCTGAAGAAAGAAGACTTCCCAAAAAAATATTTTGCTATAGGAAAATGTTTCAGAAATGAAACTGTAGACTGGTCACATGGTTTTGAGTTCAACCAGACAGAAGGAATAGTAGTTGCTCCAAATCTTAATTTCAGACACCTTTTGGGTTATCTGAAACAGTTTTTCAAGAAGATGGGATACGAGAAGATAAGATTTACTCCTGCATATTTCCCTTATACTGAACCTTCTGTTGAGATACATTGGTGGCATCCGGAGAAGAAAGTCTGGCTCGAGCTGGGCGGTGCCGGGATATTCAGGCCTGAAGTTGTGACCACACTTCTTGGGATGAATGTGCCTGTGCTTGCGTGGGGTCCCGGATTTGACAGGATACTTATGGATTATTATCAAGTAAAAGATCTGCGTGAGCTTTACAAGAATGATATAAATCAGCTGAGAAAAATGAAAGCGTGGGTGAAAGTGTGATGGAAAAAATTGAGGAAAAGAACATTTCATATTGGCTAAGAGAAGGTAATCAAAGCAAGGTAACACCTTCGATAAAAAAGATTGCAGGAACATTTAATGGAAGTGATATAGAAAAAATTGTTCAAATTCTGGATTGGGAAGTTAATAATATCTCTAAAATGAAGGACTTTCAGAAAGTGAAAAAAATATTTGCTTCACGGACAGTTGATAAAATGATAAAAGATAAATTTTCTACAGGATGCCATGATGATGCTTTAATTGCCGCAGTGCTACTTCGTGCATTGGGCATTCCTGCAAAGTATCTGACTGGGATTGACAGATGTTCTCCTTGGAATAAAGGCCATTGTGTTGTTGAAGCATATATCAAGGGTTCGTGGGTCCTTGTTGATGCGAGTCATGCTTCCTTATTCTTGATTCCTCAAAGAAGTGATTTTTATAAAAATAATATTATTGTGTCAGAAGGGTTGGATTCATGGGATAATAAAATAAAAACAATAAAAGATTGGGAAGAGGTTTCCAGAAAAGTTGTTAAATCTATTGGAGAGATAAAATTATAAAATGGCAAACGTGAAATTTGGCAGGAAAAATTTTGAAAGTGATGTTGGGAAACTTGATTCTGAGATGCAGGAAATGATTGCTCTTTTTGGGACCCCCGTTGAAAGTGTGAGCGATGATACTTTGGAACTTGAGATTTTCCCAAACAGGCCCGATCTTTTGAGTTATCAAAACTTCAAAAGAAGTTTTCTCGCTTTTCTTGGAAAGAAAACGGGAATGAGGACTTATACCATAAATAAACCTGAAAAAAATTATGAAGTAATAGTGGACTCATCAGTTAAAGAAGTCAGGCCTTTCACTGCATGTGCCATAATAAAAAGCCTCAAGCTGGATGATTCAAAAATAAAAGAGATAATTGAGCTGCAGGAAAAACTCCACCTGACTGTTGGGCGTGACAGAAAAAAACTTGCTATTGGAATTTATCCACTTGACAAGATTGTCCTTCCGATATATTACAAAGCAGTTGAGCCGGACAAGATAAAATTCCAACCACTTGATTATCCGAAGGAAATGTCCGGGCTTGAGATACTCCAGAAACATCCGACAGGGAAGGAATTTGCTCATCTACTCGCCGGAAAAATGAAATTTCCGATTTTTACAGATTCGCAGGAGAATATACTTTCCATGCCTCCGATAATCAATTCTGAGAAGACAGGAAGGGTCACGAATGAAACGAAAGATATTTTTGTCGAATGCTCCGGTTTCGATTTTGCAATCTTAGAGAAGTGTCTTTCGATAATAACTGCAAGCTTTGCAGAGATGGGCGGGAAAGTTTATCAGATGAAAGTTAAGGATAATATTACTCCTTCATTTAAATCAGAGAAGATGGCACTTTCCCTTGAAAAGACAAACAAGATCTTAGGGCTGGAACTTGACAAGAAAAGCCTGAAAAAGCTTGCCGAAAAAATGGGTTACAACTATTTTGCTGATGGGGAAGTTGAGATTCCGCCGTGGAGGATGGATATACTTCATGAGATTGACCTGATTGAAGACATAGCTATAGCGCATGGTTATAATAATTTTGAGCCTATAATTCCTGATATCTCAACGATAGGAAAAGAAAACAAAAATGAAATATTAAAGAGAAAAATTTCCGAAATACTCTCGGGACTAGGACTTCTTGAAATCTCCAATTATCATCTGACGAAAAAACAGGATCAGTTTGAAAAGATGGGGGTCCCGGAGAAAGAAGAGTCAGGTTTTATAGAACTTTCAGGTTCAAAAACGGATTACAATATAATGAGAAAAGACCTTTTACATTATCTTCTTAAGATTATTTCCGAGAACAGTGATTCAGAATATCCGCAGAAGATTTTTGAAACCGGCAGGGTTTTTTACACAGACAAGAATGAAATGACTGTTGAAGAGGATCATCTGGGAGTAGCTTTTACGCCGGGAAATTATACTGATTTGAAACAGACCTTAGATTATTTGTCTCAAAATCTTGGTTTTTCATTTGAAGTTAAGGAAGAACAAAATCTCAATTCTTTTTTTGTAGAAGGACGTTCTGCCGAAATTATATTTGAAGGTGAAAGGATAGGGCTCATAGGGGAGATCCATCCCAAAATCTTAAGAAACTGGAAAATCAAGATGCCCGTAAGTATTTTTGAAATCAATCTTGAAAGGGTTTACGGGAAGTTTTAAATAACTCTTTTTTATTTCTAGCTTGATGCCGCAGTAGCTCAGTTGGTAAGAGTGCTACCTTGGTAAGCGATTTACGTGTGGGTTCGCACAGATAGGTAGAGGTCCCGAGTTCAAATCTCGGCTGTGGCTTTTATTATTTGTTCCAAAAGTAAGGGTTTATGAAAATTTTATTAACTTAGTTTGTTTCAAGAAGTTATGGAAATTAATTTTGCAAAATGTAGCGATGTTTATGGGATTTTAAAAGTTCAGAACGAGCTTTTGATAAAAAATCTCAAAGCAGGAGATAAGAAAAAGAACGGTTTTTTAGTTTACTCCATAAATAAAGAGCAGTTGTTAAAAGTTCTTGAAAATTACGAGAATATAATTCTTTGCGCAATAGAGAAAAAGAAAATTGTTGGGTATATTTTATCTTATCCTCTAGATGAATGGATAAAAATCAAGAAATACTGGTTAGAAAGATTAGGGATTATCCCATCAAAGTTTAAAATTCTCAAGAAAGAGAAATTGATTTATCTTCGCCACATAGGTAGAGATATATTGAGCAAAGGAGCAGGCGAAAAGCTATTAAATTTTTTTATTAAAGAGTGTAAGAAAAGAAATTTTAAATATATAATCTGCGAAATTTTAGAAAGACCGATTAAGAATGAAACTTCACTAAATTTCTTTGTTAATAAATTTGCTTTTCAACGTATAGGGAAAATAAAATATGAAGATAAAACTACTTGGGGGGTTTATCTTTACAAACTTTGATTTTTGAAACCCATAAAAAAGGGACATTTATTTAAATCTCGGCTGTGGCTTTTATTTTTTGGGACTTTTGAGCCACGGAAAATAAATCCTTTCTATCTTTTTGTTCTCTTCAGTCAATTCTTCAAGTGTAATCTTTTTGGACGCAAGACGCATCATCCCTTCGAGGGCTTTTGTAAATGGTATCCTGTCAAAGGCTTTAAATGCAGAATATACATTTGGATTTTCTGATATTGGAAGGTCTGGAAAATCAAACTGGGGTGAATGTGACTCATTGTCAAGGTAATCAAGCAGAATGAGCATACTGGGATTTTTTAGCTTTGGATGTCTTGGGAGATATGAAGCAAGCGATACGAGCCCAAATTTTTCATATTCTCTTGATAGTTTACCCTGGATACCTCTGTCTGAATAGAGTGCATACCCTCTTATTATATCTTTTAATCTGACAGGTAGTTCGCCTGTTGATTCTATCTCGAGCGTTCCTGCCGGGCATGCGATTTGCTGCTTTACATTAAATCGAGGCAAA
>DAHWKL010000002.1 GCA_027343665.1 archaeon | reverse complement strand
GTCGGGAAGAATACGCCAAAAGCTGCTGCGAAAGCAGCACCTACAGCTTCGGCATCGAAAGAGGAATCCGGGAAAGCGCCTGGAAGTAAGAAAACAACGGCGAAGAAATCATCGCCTGTGAAGAGGTCTGTTAAGGGGAAGAAAAAATAACCTCTAAAAGATGGTCTGTGAAAAGTATTTAAATTATTTTGAGTTTAGCTTTATATGGTAGGGATCCCGGAATTAAAAACTCTAAAATATGTTGCAAAAAGAGTTTTAAAAAAAGAACTTATAAAGAAGATAAAAAGCATAAAAGACAAAGAGGAGCAAGTCAGGCTTTTTGAATACTCAATAAAATCAGCATTGGAATTGAAATATGCAGAATTAAAAGAAAAAATTCAAGATGAATCTCTGGAAAAAGATAATAAATTCACTTTAATTACTGAAGTGGCTCTTCTTGGGTCGAGAATAAAATATTTTACAGCTTCTTTTCACAAAGAGGATTTTATTAAAGTCAAAGATCTTTTTGAAAAGATTGAATGGGAGATAAAAAGATAAAATGTTCGGGATAGGTAAAAAGAAAGAGGAGAAAATTGAAAGTGTTGAAAATCCCGAAGACAAGAAAGATGAAAATGCAAAACCCGAAGCAAAACCTGAAGTTAAGATAGAATCTGATAATCCGGAGATAACTAAACTTGCAAGTGAAATAACTAAACTAAATGCGGGGGTTGAAGCTTTCGGTGAGGTCAGAAAATCTTTTTCTGAAAGTTTCTCAAGATTAAATGAACAGATAGGTGAACTTAGATCAATGATCTTTGAGAGAGACAGAAGTATTCAGGAAATAGAATTAAAGTCCGTGAAAGCTTATGACCTTGTAGATTCTGTTCATCCAGAGAAGATTTCCGCGATGGTTCAGAAAGAGGATGCAAAAATTGAAGCGCTGAAAGCAAATCTTGAAGGTAATGAAGCAATTATGAATAGAGTCATGGACGAGCTTGGTGAAATGAGAAAAAAAATAAATTTTTTTAGAGGTGTCGAAGAGATAGTCAAACTTAGTGAAGAAGTAAAAAAAGAACTTATTGAGATAAAAAAAATAGAATCTATGGTTAATATAAAAGTGGATCGTGCGGATACTATCTATTCAGAAATGAAGGGGAAATTTCAGGATGTAGACTCTTTTAATTCTTCTTTGAGAGAGATGAAAGTTGCAGTTGAGCAGAATACAAAAGATGTTGGTTTTCTTAAGGATAAAATCGGTAGTCTGGCAGAAAAATCAGATTTAGATAAGCTTATTTCTAAAGTCCAAAGATATGTCGATGCGCTTAAAGATTTGGAGAAGAAGTCCTCAATGTCAAAAGATATCGATCAGTTGAAGACTTTGCTTGATGGTCTGAAATAATCACATAAAAGGTTTTAAACTTTATACGATTTATTGAAATATGAAGCCTAAACTTTTTATTTTTATTTTGCTGGCTTTTGCAATGCCTTTTGTCAGTTCTCAGATAATCTTCAGTAATAGTTTCAATCCGGTTTATAGTTCCGGCGATTTAATTCCCGTGAACATTTCTTTACAAAGTTCTTTGCCAATTTCAGACTATCTAAACTCTTACCTCGTATGCAACGGGAATGCCATTCTGGTCGGGAAAACTTACCTTTCGGTTTATTCTAATGAAGAAAAATCCATCACTTTTTCTTTTCCGGCTTCTTACATTGGTAATTGCAATGTACAATCCAATTTCAACGGAGAGACTGCAGTAAGCGAAAAATTTGTGATAAGCAATCAAATCAAACTGGACTATCGGGTTAATGATCTTTCTTTTGCTCCCGGAGATTATTTTTCTATAAATGGAACTGCTATAAAATCCGATGGGGTTCATATCAATGGGACATTGAACATTTCCTCTGGACTCATAAATAAAACTTTGATTATCAAAAATGGAAATTTTTCATACTCATTCAATATCCCCCTTAATGCATATCCCAAAATTTATCAATTTCTTCTGAATGCGAAAGATATCAATCCAAATAATATCGCCCTTAATTTTGGATTATCTAATTTTACAGTTTCAGTAGTGTCAATTCCGAGTAAAATAATCATTAATTCTTCTTTATCCTCTTTTTCTCCGCCTAAAAATATAACCCTCAATTTCAGTCTTTATGATCAGGGGAGAAACAGAATTAGTAATAAAATTTTAATTATGAAGATATTCAATCCATCTAAGAATATAATTTTCAATGGAACATTTCCAAGCTACGGAAATTACACTTACAATTTTCCTTCTAATGCAGAAAAGGGCTTTTGGGCATTTAATATGTATTATGGTTCTGTTTTTTCCTCATCAGAAATTTATGTTGGTGAGAATTCTGAAATTTCATATTCAATTATGAATAATAATCTAAGAATTTCAAATGTTGGGAATGTTCCTTATAATGGGGTAGTTGTTTATCATTTAGGAAATTCTTCTTGGGAAGAAAATCAATCTGTCAATGTGAATTTAAGCACCGGGGGTTATTCGGATTATCCTTTAAAATACAATGGAGTTTACAATCTTTCTGCCGGTGGCAAAAAATTAGGAGTTTTTACTTTAACTGGTGCTTCTATCGGTTCTTCGGGAGATCTGTCTTTCAATTATCTTTTCTTGGGAGTATTATTCTTTGTTGTTCTCGCGCTATTTTTTATTTCGAGAAAAATACTTTTGCTTTCAAAGATAAATCCCCTCCCTAAATTAAACCAGAATAAAAATGAAATTACTCCCACCAGTCAGATGATATCTTACTCAGCTTTTATTCATTTTAGGAGCTTCTTTGAGGAAGCCAAACCAATTTCGGAAAAATATGGCTGGACACTTCATAAAGCTGATGATCATCTTTTCTTTGTTCTTTTTTATTCAAACGAAAAAGCTTCTGCGTCAAAACTTCTCAATTTTTCCAAAGAGATTTTAAAAATTTCGAGGCTAAAAAATTCTCCTGTTGAAATTTCTATTAATTCGGAATTGTTCAATGAGGATAAAGGGATGCTTAACCATCTTGCTCTTAAATCCAAAAAGATGTTGGATCATGTAAAGTGGGAAATAATTATCTCTAAAGAATTTGCCCAACTTCTAGGACTAAAATCTGAAAGGAAGATTATTGATAATCTTAACGGAGAAGGGTTTCTTGCATATATCATTTGAATCTATTTGCTTTTTTATATGATCTTTATGTACACTTTTTATTTGCTTTTTTTGTCTATTTGAATTATTTTTAGTTAGATATGTGATTCTTTATTTTTTCTTTTCGTACTTTTTATTTTCTTTAAAATTAAATAGCAATAAAATTTAAAAAGTACTTTTTATTTAAATAGAGATGAGCATAACAAAAAAAGAACTTGAAAATCTCATAAAAGTCGATTCGGTAATTGAAAAAATCTCAACTTTAAGCAGCGATGGTAAAAATCTTCTTTTGAGAGTACCAAAGGACATTAGGGAGCATTTTTTCCTTGAAAAAGGAGATAAAATCAAGTTTGTTGTTAATGAATCTGGTAAAATCTTTTTTGATATTTTAAAAGAAAATGCAAAAAAGGAAGAAAAAAGAGATTGACGGGCTGGATAAAGAAATTTTAAGGGTTCTTTATGCAAAAGGAACTCTTGTGGGAAGTACAATTGGAAAACTTGTCGGTTTATCCCCCTCTGCAATTGCCCCTCGCTTAAACAATTTGATGGAAAAAGAGATCATAAAAAAATCTAAAATCCTTGGTATTAGGAAATTCAGGAGAAAGGTTAGTGGAGGTTCAGTTATAGTTAAATCACCTAGAGGAATTTATTGGGAAATAGACTTAGAAGATGAAAAAAATTGAATTTGATTTTGACAAGAGTATGATGAAGTTTTTTGCTTTCCTATTTATGATAATTGTACTTATTTCTATGATATCTTTTTTTGTTGAGGCTGTGATTCCATCAGGGGCACAAGTCACCCAAATCTCAAATAGTACAGGACCTTCCGACCCCGCTGGAAGTTCTCAAGCAGTCGCGGGTAATGTGACTGAACTTAACCTTTATGGTTACACTTCAACGCAGTCATGGCAAGGATATTATGGTAATGTGACTGGAACAATACAACTTTCGGATGGGGGGGATAACGTTCTTTATAACTGGAGTGATATGAACCCAAAAGGAGAGATATATGCTTCTACGAGTAATTCAGTCAGCTGGACAGATATACAATGCTTCAATTTCACTGCCAAAGGAACTTTTGCAAATGACTCTGCTAATCGTGGCGGAACAAGCAAATATGGGCTTAACCTGACTCAGCTTGAAACGAACTTCAGTATCCCTTTTAATTCTGTGGACAGTGTGAATAACACTTTCAATCTTTCGGGTCCCGGGAATCATGCGACATTTTACACCAATAACTTAGAATTTGCAGACGGAACTTGTCAGAGTACGAGACTTTATACTAGTTTAGGCAAGGGTGTTTCCGGAGATTTTGAAGAGGTCCTACTTTATGATCCTCTTTCGAGGAATGTTGTCTACACCTCCCTTCTAAATCAGAATATTCTTGGGTTTGACAACAGAACTCATGATTTTGAAATGGTGGTTCCAGAGGATGGTCATGGCACCAACACTGCTACCACTTCCTATTATTTTTATGTTGAGTTACAATAATCTATTTAAGTAATTAGTATAATAAGTTAATATATAAATTAAACTAATTAAACTAATTAAACTAAACATTTAAATATAATCGTTTTTTAACTAAAATTAGGAGTTAAAGAAGTGATGGAATTAGATTCCCTATTGGGATCACAAAGATGGAAGATTTTAGAGATTATTTCAAAAAAGCCATCTTCCCCCCTTGAGATTTCAAAAGATCTTAAGACTTCTATTGCTTATATAAGTCAGCAATTGAAACTTCTTGAAGCGGCCGGGTTTGTAATCAAAGAAAAGACCGGTTCATCTCAAAAAGGTAAACCCAGAAATATTTATTTCCTTTCAAAAGATTTTCTTCAAATTACTCTTGTTGCAAGGGGAGAAGTAGACAAAAAATTTTTGAAAGTCAACAAATTACGAAAGTCCACTCTCAGGATCTGGTCTATAACGGATGAGAAGCTGAGTTCTGTTGTAGAAAGAGTGTTTTGGGCAGTAAGTGAGTTTCTTGAAGAAATAAAATGCGTATACTTGGATTTATCCGAGGGCAAAGAAAGAATACTAATCTTTTCCGATTCTGCAAAAGTCCGCCAAAAGGAATCTTCACTTACAAAGATTGTCAATTCCAAGGTTAAAATTGAATTTTATGAGTCAGATAAATTTTCAATTTCAAAATTTTCTAATCTGCACCTTATTTATGAAAGTAGTTCTTCTGCTGCGGGAGGGAAAAATGAATAAATCTTCAATAATAAAAAGTAAGCTTGCAATAATCTTTGTGGCTGTTTTTTTAATCTTATTACTTGCCGGGATGGTTTCGGCAGTTAATGTTGGAGTAAGTCCCGCGACAATTACTTTCAAAAATGTCTTAAGGGGAGGTTATTCTCAAGGAAATGTTGTAATTTCCGTAGATTCGACAAGCCCCACAAATATTACCGTTTCGCCTATAGGGAACATCTCAAGCTGGTTGAACTTCACGCAAAATTTCACGGTATCTAGGGATAATCCTTATGTTTTGCCTGTTTCTGTAACTCCGCCTGATGATATCCCAAATGGAAATTATACGGGATTTTTAAAAATAGAAACAGCTTCTTTGAGTTCCGGATCACAGGGGCAGTTTGTGGGAATTGTAAGGTCTACCTTGGATGTTTATGTCACTGTTGAAGTTGTCGATACACAAATACTTCAATGTTCTGCTTCCAAGTTTTCTGTGCAGTCGGCTGAGCAGGGTGATAATGTAATCTTTAACATGAATGTCACAAATAATGGCAATGTTATAATGAATCCCCAAGTGGCAATAGACGTCTGGGATGAGAATCAGACTAGGATAGTGAAACATGTCGATGTGAACGGCGGGCAGATTCTTCCGTCTCTTCAAAAGCAGATTTCAGTAAGTATGAATAGCGCCGGGCTTCCGATTTCGCAGTATTGGGCGGATGTTTCAGTTGTTGATTGTCTGGCTTCTAGTCTCCTTACATTTGATGTTTTGGAACCGGGTGCGTTGACTGCCAATGGAATTCTTCTTGATATATTAACAGAGAAAACCGCGACGACAGGTCAAACTATTCCAATAGAAGCAAGTTTCAAAAATACTGGAGAAAAAGAGGTGAGTGCGCAATTTCAAGGTCAGATAACTTATAATGGGAGGATTGTACAGCTTTTGAACAGTCCTTCATTTAATGTTCAAATAAACCAAATATCAAATTTCAATTTTTATTTCACGCCCAGAGAAAGCGGGGCTTACATAATAAGCGGAAGAGTGTATTATTCAGGTAAGCAGACTTATGAATCAAGTGCTACCGTTGAGGTTTCATCAAACTCTGTCTTTAATGTACTCCTTCCTTTATTATATGCAGTTCTGATCTTGATCATAATCTTTCTTTTCCTCAAAATAATAAAGGAAAAATGGAAATACAAAGAAGCGCTAAGGAGGCTTAGAAAATGAAGAAAATAAATTACCTTTTGATTGCATTTGCCGCATTATTTTTGATTGAGTTTGGAATGGTAAGTGCTATACCTTCAACCCCTGTTTCCATAAATTATAACTTCCAGAATGGCTCTTTATCCCAAACTATTTATTCCTCGTCTTTTGAGCTTAGAGTGAATGCTCCTGGTAATGCCCTGAGTTGTCGTTATTCAAATCTTATGGAAGGATTTGTAGATATGAACAATCTCTCTTATAATGGTTTTTATTATAAAGATTTTAGTGGTCTTGCAGACGGGTCGGTTCAAGATTATTATGTTAAATGTTCCAACTCTACTTTTAATGGAACCGGTTCACCTAATGCTGAACCTCCTGTTTTTCATATTAAATTGGGTGTTGACCTTCCTGTTCAATTGAAAGCAATATCCTTTCCGGATATTTCCACTTCTGCTCTTCCTGCAGGAAGAATAAAAACAGACTTTTCGTTAACAAAATTGGTTCAGGGAACCCCCGATATTACCTACTCCTTTGACGGGGGGAAAACTCTTTTCCCCCTTCCTTTATATGGGTCTGGTTTAAATTGGGAAGGTTATATTCTCATTCCAAATGGGATTGGTCAGGGGGCAATTTCATTCCAATTCTCAGCTGCAGATCTCTCCGGACAGGCTGGGAACCAGATAACTGGGCAGAGTGTTTTTCCCGTTGATACACAAAAACCAACGATGATCACAGATCTTACTCCAAAAAGTTATGTAGGGAAAGTAGTTCTTGATTGGAGTCCTGCTTCTAACAATATAGACCATTATACAATTTACAGAAGCACTTCACCGGGGGTCCAGTATATAAATGCATATGTTAATGTCTCAGGGGGGGATTCTTACACGGACACTGGGGCTATTCCTGGGCAGACTTATTATTATCGTGTGGCTGCGGTAGATGACGCGGGGAATATTGCTGATTTGTCAAATGAAGTTTCATCCACTTCCCTTGCATCAAATAGTTCTCTAAATGCTTCAGGACTTTCTCCTACCCTTGTCGGCCAGGTTCAGAATTTTATAATACAAGCAGACTCAGTCCTGTCAAGTATAAATAGCATAAAATCATCAATGAGCACTCAAAGTCCGGAAGAGCAGCAGCTTTTTTCTGATCTTGGGTTTGACAGTGAACTCACACAGGCAATTTCCCAGATACAGAGCATAGAAAGAAGTGCAAATGTACTTAAACTTGAAGCTCTGACTTCAGATCAGCTTTCTTCGCAACTCAATGCTTTAAGTCTGAAACTTAGTGTGGCTGAGAAGCAAATTCCCCAAGATATAACCATAATTGACAACGGGTCAGACAGTTATATCCCTTCAGCGAACGATATCTCCCAAGCAATATTAGAATTTAATTCCTCGATTGATCAAACTAATCTTGCAAATTCCGTAGCAGAGACTCAGGATTACATAAAAAGTTCAGGATTCCAAGTTGACAGCAAATATTATGATGTTCAGATTACATATCTTGACGGGTCAACTGACACGATTTCTGTTGTTTCCAGAAATATTCTCGGTCAGGTTGAAAAAATGGATAACTCTTACTTTATAGAGAATGTTCCGAAAAGTATAGCATCAAGTTCAGGTGAAATAAATGTAAAATCTGGCTTATTCACAGTTGTCCAGTCTGATCCCATCTTAAGTTTCACGACAGATACAAAGAAGATTGTTTATTATGTAGAAGGTCAGGATGGAGTCCCCGCTCTTAAAGGGACAAGTTTAGTCTTGATAAAACTATCTAATCAGTCTTCAGGCTCAAGTCCGATAACTGGAGGGGTAATAAACCTTGGCTCGGAGACAGCCACTTATGGAGGAATAGGATTTGCCGTAATAATCATTGTGATACTTTTCATTTATTTTATATTCCTAAAAGGGGGAAATTTTTCCAGAGAAGAGAAAGAAATAATGGAATTAATTGAAGATCTTAATGCTTCTATAAGAAAAGAAAATGCGCAGGAATCAGAGAAACTGTACAATGAACTGAGAGTAAAATACAAATTCCTCACTGCAAAGAAAAAGAAAGAATTTTATGAAGTAATAATTGATCTTCCAAAAAAAATCTCCAAACTGAAGCATTTAAGGGAGGTGAATAAGTATGGTTAATCTTTCAAGAAAGGACTTTTTCATTTTAGGGGTTTTTATGCTTTTGGTAGGAATTTCAATCATTGCAGTGAGTTCTCTGCCGAACAGCAGCGGAATTTATCTGTACAAGGGGGATAATAATTTATCTTTTAATATTACTGGAGGGTTCAATGTTTCAACTTTTATTGAGCTAAATCCAGGAATTGAAGTGATCTCTTACAAATCTGGAAATCAGACAGTAGGCTATGTAAATTTCATGAAAGGGCTTGGAAAAGATTTCGAAATTGAAAGTGGTATTAACTATGAAATTTACTCCTCCAAAAATCTTACCTTAATATTCCCATAATAACATGAAGAAAATTTTTTTTATGACACTTGCAATCGTGATTTTAGGATTCGGAGAAGTCTCTGCTGCACATTATGTAGTTGGGGAGGTTAATAATTCCGTTGACGGGGTTCTTGCCAATGGCCACAAAATCATGCTTTGGAATCCAACTTATGGGCAGAGCGATAATCTTACGGATATAATCGGACCTTCCGGAAACTCTGGAGTGGACAATTATTATATGATTGACTGCTCCGCACTTTTACATCCATGCAATGTCGGAAATATACTTATGCTGAGAGTTTTGAATACAGGGGACAATCACAATTCGGGTAATGTTTCTGTGACTGTCACGGGAGCAGGATATGATGTGGCCCCCACTCTCATCTTGAATTCTCCGATAAATGTCACCTCAGTAACCGTAGATGATTCTATCACGAGTCCTCCTAATCAGATAGATTTGGTCACTGCATCAACCAGGTTAGTAACCTGTACTTCAGTAATGCATGATCCTGACGGAGGCAAGGTCTACAATGCGAGCGCAAGGTTCTTTTATTCAGGTTCGACTTATTTGGATATTGATGATAATAATACACATTATACCAATTCGAGTTGTCTTGTAAATTCCAGTTATGGCGCAAAGAATCTTTCGCAAGTAATATGCACTTTCAATGTATGGTACTATGCGAATTCAGGAAATTGGTCTTGTGTAATGAAAGGATATGACAATCTTTCAATGCCGGGAAATGGTTCAGCTTCCACTTTTGTAAATCCTCTTTTATCTGTCGGCGTTCAGTCAAAGATCAACTTTGGCCTAGTTTTTGCGAAAAATGTTTCGAATGAAGTCTCAGTGAATGTGACCAATTATGGAAATGTAAAAGTGAATCTCAGTCTTTATGGCTATGGCGGAACTCCTGGGGACAATCTTGCAATGAACTGCACAAAAGGATCAGGGATCCCAATTAATAACGAAAGATACAATCTTACACAATCAAACCCGGGAAATCTTACCCTTTCACAATTCGATTCCACCTATGACAACCTTTCTTCAAATTATACTGTCAGAAATTTCGGACTATCCAAAAGAACAAACAATATGGAAAATAATGCGGTTAACTTCACTTACTGGAGAATTTACCTTCCTCCAAGCGTTTCGGGAAATTGTACTGGGAGTGTTGTTTTTGGGGCGAGCACCTCAGCGGGAGTCTAAAATGGAAGCAGAGTTTATAATCAATTTTTTTGTTTATCTTGCAATAACCGCTATGCTTGAATTTTATTATTTTAAGTATCGCGAAGATAAAAGAATCAATTCAATCATGAAAGAAGTTGCTTTCTTAGGACTTTCAGCATTGATTATTGCAGTTTTCTCTTTCCTTTGGCTTTTTGAAATCCTTAATTATAATCCTTCTGACTTCCTCCTGATATTTTCCTTGATATCTTTTATTCAGGGGATAATTCTCTTTATGATTATCTACAAAATTTCAAATAGGAACAAGAATCTTTTCTACTTTTTAGGGTTCTATTTATTCACATTTATAGCTGTGCTTCTAGTGCATATCTCTTTTATGCAAATTTTCGTAGAAGTGCACTTCCTCTTTATTTTACTGATATCAATCGCTCTTTTCTCAAGAGAAGATGATTACAGAAATATAGGCATATTCGGGATGTCCTATTCAGGTCTCTCACTACTTTTGCAGGTTTTGGTTCTTGCAGGGGTCGGACAGCTTTACTTTTTTAGTATCTTCTATGGCGCGCTCTTCTTAGGATTTATGATTTTCTTTTTTGATTATATAAAGGATAAACCTCTTTCTTTGTCAAGCGTTTCAAAGAAACAGAAGAGTTATTTTTTTCATTTTTTGAGAAGCTTTGTATTCATAGTCGCTTTGATAAACTTAGTATTTATAGGGACAGTAGTTATACATGAATTTGGTCATCTGATGGTCTCTTATCTTTACCAATGTGCATCAAGACAGATTGTATACAGCGCTGGATTTCCTGATACA
This sequence comes from archaeon, assembly GCA_027343665.1. Lineage (GTDB taxonomy): Archaea > Nanobdellota > Nanobdellia > Pacearchaeales > GW2011-AR1 > GW2011-AR1. The sequence goes on along the minus strand of DAHWKL010000002.1, from coordinate 297,706 downwards.
CAAATATTATGTTCAAACCTTACAAGCACCCTTTATGTGACCTTGGGCGGGATTCTTGCTCCAGTAATAATCGGTATTATCCTTTTTTTCATAGGGGGGAGATTTTTGAGAGAAATAGGAATTCTTATGGTCGGGTTTAATATGATAATTGCCTCAGGAGATTACCTAAACTTGGGGTTGTCAAGCAATCTTGCTTTCTTTATTGTGATAATTGGAGTATTAATTTCAATAATAGGTATAATCTCTCTTGCAAAATCGAAATCCGAGGATTACATATATTCGCTCGAGCATTTCTTTTGAGAGGTTTTGAAAATGAGAAAAAGAAAAAATACAAGAAATCCAAGTAAAAAAATAAGATTATACTCAGTCTTCCCAGTTTTTTTTGGAATATTTGTGTTTTTGATTCTCATAGCTCTTGCGGCATTTTCCACAACTTCATTGTCCGGATATAATATGGAAAACTCTTCTATAAAAATCATGAATCTTAAAAGTTTCCCGGTTGTGGGTGGAGATTGGAAAGTCAACTTTACGACAATAGGAAAGTCAAATCTTACAATCAGTTCTATCAATGGGACTCATTTCGGAACTGACATATCTCTTCAATCTGTTGAATGTGGGAATTCTTCAATACATTTTTCTTGGCTTAATTCTGACACTGCTTTTATACCTGATTATTCATGCAATGTCGCTTCCACAGAAACAAGTAGAGAATTAATCTCCGGAAATCATACTATTCAATTTGACTTTGGGGGGAATCTCGCTGAGGCTCATAATTACGCACAAAGACTCAATTGGGTAGTACAGAGCGGTGAGACAACAATGAACGCGCAGACCACCGTTGTCAATATTCCCACCCCTGTGAATACAAGCAGAGCTTTCATTTTATACAGTGTCCGGGCAAGTACAACTTATGATGATCCAAGCCACTCCGGGATTTATCTCCAGTGGGTCAATGGAACAAGATTCAATCTCATTCAGGGCAGTGCAAGTTCTTTCGGAGCGATAGTTGACTGGTATGTAATAGAAGGTGGCTCCTTAAAAGTGCAGAGCGGAGTTCAATCATATACCACAACAAGTACATCTTTTAACATTCCCATAACCTCTACCAACATAAGTAGATCTATCGTTTTTATGGGTCTTGGAAGCTGTGCTTCCACAACGAATACTTATTTAGGCCAGACAAGATGGACGGGCAGCCTTACAAGTTCGACAAATTTGTACATTCAGAGAGATTATTCTGGAAACTGTGCAGGCTCAGTATCTTATTTTGTCGTCGAATTTGATGATGGTTCTAATATACAGGGTGGTGCTATCTCAAATGTTGGCAGTTCTTCATACGCTTATGTAAATCCAATAAATCTCTCGAATACATGGTTTTATTTTTCAAGTGCTTTTGGGAGTACAGCCACTAGAGCAGAAGATCAGGGAATAATATTCAGATTTTATAACTCTACAGCTTTCCAGTTATCCAGAAATTCTGGTGCCAGGAGTACTGCGAGAGTCCAATGGTATGCAATCTCAACTCCTGGTGCAGTTGTACAAAAAGGAGCTACAAATCTTGGCAGTTCAACAAGTGTGAATGTTCCAATCTCTTCCGTTGTGGCAAATAGGTCTATCTCTTTTGTTTCGTTTAATCAGACAAGTATAAGTACAGCTCCGACTTATATGCTTCTGTCTTCACTAATAACAAGCACTACAACCTTAAATATCCGAAGAGGAACTTCGGCCGGGACTGAATATTCTGGGTGGGAGGCAGTGAAATTACCTTACAATCCTCCCTCGGTTACATGGAACATGTCAAGCTTGTCTCTTGGAAGCCAGCCAATAGAAAACGGGAATCTGACAGGAACTGCGCAAATATATTCTTTTTTGACAAACAATAATACTCAAATCTCATGTACTTCAGGAAATTGTTCTTATATAACAGATGATTTCACGACGTCAAATCTTGTTGATATGCAATATTCAAATGTTCATTTTACATGCTCAAATACAACCGTTGGCCATTTGTCAGCTCTTTTCAGCGTGACTTCAACCCAGGACACAAGTCCGAATTATATCAATGTTTCGTGCGGTTTCACAGATATACATCCTCCGACCGGGAGTTTGATTTCACCTACAAACGATTCTTACCTTAATAGCAGAACTCAAAATCTGACTGCTGTAATATCAGATAATTATGCTCTTAGCTCGGCAAAGCTTCTCATTTACAATTCAAGCAATTCGCTCATAAATTCTACTCTAAAATTAATCTCAGGAAAAAGTTATACACTCGGAATAATATATCATTTCCCTTATGACGGGGTTTTCAGATGGTCTTACAGATTAAATGATACTTCAGGTAATACCCATTCTATTCCAAATAATACTCTTATCATAGATACAACCAATCCTTTGTTGAGTTATTCATCAGGCACAGCAACAAATGATACGAACACAACAAGAAAATATGTCTATGTCAATGTTAGTTTTTCTGATATAAATTTTGCAAATGTGACCTATTCCCTTTATGATGGAAATATGAACCCTGTAAATATAACAACTTACAATTCTCAGATAAAATACATAAATTGGACAGGACTCTCAGACGGAACTTATTATTATAATGTTCAGGTTTATGATCTTGCAGATAATTCAAATACAACTCAGACGAGAAAAATAACAATAGATACGACTGCCCCAGTGATTAATATTTTATCCCCTAAGCCAAGACAATATCTCACAAATATAAGCTTACCCTTGAATGTCAGTGTGACTGATGCAGGAGTTGGGGTTTCGAAGTGCTGGTGGAATCTGGATAACCATCCAAATCAGACCATCCTCTGCAATGAAAACACGACTTTCAATACAAGTGTTGGGACACACACATTGTATTTCTATTCAAATGATAGTCTTGGAAACCTTGCAGAGTCATCTGTAACTTTTGACACGAGCGCAGGAGGTGTTGCTGTCCAGCTTCTTACCCCCATAACAGACGCTTATCTGAGCTATAAGAAGAATATCAATTTCAGTTTTATCCCGAAATCCGCTTTTTTGATAAGTTCATGCTCACTTTATGGGAACTGGAGCGGATCATGGAAAATAAATCAAACACATCATAGCCTTCAGAACTGGTCAATGGATTCATTTCTTGTTAATTTCAGTTCTGATGGAAGTTATCTTTGGAATGTATGGTGTAATGATACAAGCGGAAAATCAAATTTCAACCTTGTGAATAAAACTTTTACAATAGATACAATTAATCCTTTGATAATTTACGGCGCAGGGACATATCTAAATGATACTTATCTGAATTCAACTTCGATTTTTGTAAACACAAGCGTTATAGAATTAAATTTCGCGAATATTACTTTTAGTCTTTACAACGGGACCGGCACAAATCTGTATTCAGACACTTTTACAGATTCAACAAGGTCAGATACATGGAATTATCTTCCAGAAGGGGTTTATTATTACAATGTCACAGTATATGACCGGGCCGGAAATAAGAATTCAACCTCAACGAGAAAGATAACACTTGACACTACCGCACCGAATGCAAACTTGATTACTCCACTCAATGGCACACACTCAAACAACAGGAATCAAAATCTTTCATTCAATGCGACAGACAATATCGCCCTTAAGAACGCGACCCTGAATGTCTACAACTCTTCAGGAAAACTGATAAACACGACGACAATACTCATCTCAGGAACAAAAGTTGTGGGAGGGATAGTTTATGAATTCCTTTACGACGGTGTTTTCAACTGGTTCTACAGGGTTTTCGATATGGCAGGAAATGTTGTTCTGACATCAAACAATACCTTATCCATAGACTCGATTGCCCCATCAGTGTCTTACTCCACAGGAACTCCTTCTAACAATTCGAAATTTCAAGGAAACTGGATATACGTAAACACAAGTGCTTCAGATATGCATTTTTCTAATATAACTTTTGATTTGTACAACTCTTCAGGTCTTGTGAATGAAACAACTTACGCAGGTAATTCAGTAACTTCTATAAATTGGACAAATCTTGCAAGCGGAAATGTCACTTATAAGTATAATGTTACAGCAGAAGACACTTATGGTAATTTCAATCACACTTCTACAAGAACAATAGAACTTATTGATACTATTCCCCCTTATGTTCATATAATAACACCAAAGAATGAAACTTACAGCACAAATGTGAGCTTACCTTTGAGTTTTACAGCTACTGACTTAAATCTTAAATCCTGCTGGTATAATATTGATCATTCAGCTAATATAACAATCACCTGTAATCAGGGCACAACTTTTAGCACAAGCGATTTTCAGGAGCATACACTTTACCTTTATGCGAATGATACTCTTGGAAATACAAACTTAACTAAAGTGAGCTTCCTTGTAAACACAAGTTATATCCCGACTTCTACTTATAATGTTCAGAGGGGATCAGTTAGCGTGAACGGCAATTCTATCGTCCCTATAAATGAAATTGATCCGTCGAAGTCTTTCATAATCCTTGATGCAGTAAGCTCTTCATCTGCACCGAGTGCTCTTCAGGTAACAGGAAACTTTTCGGATCCAAATGACCTATCTTTCTATAATTATGCAGGAGGAGCAGCGACAGTCCAATGGGAAGCAATAACAGGTCCTTATATAAAAGCCCAAAGAGGAGAAAATTCTTATACCTCAACTGCAAGTTCAATAACTATTCCAATCTCTGCAGTTAATCTTTCGTCTTCTTTCATAATTGTATACAATAGATTGAACTCCGGAACAAGCAATCAATATATCTCTGGGCTTTGGACAGGACATTTTGTAAATTCGACAGCAATACAGGTGCAAAGGACAACTACTGGGAATGCGGGTGTTGTTTCATGGCAGGTTGTCAGCTGGAAAGGGGCAAGTGTTCAGAGTGGAGCAACTATCCTAGGGTCTACAGCGACAACGAATACAAGTTCTCTTGCAACACCTGTGAATAAAAGTGAAAGTTTTCTTATTTTTTCTGGAACCGAAGGAAGCTCCACGGGAATTGCTTATTGGAATATCAACGGCGCTCTGAGCTCAAATTCAATTACTTTTACAAGATCAACAGCTTCAGGAACTTATATTGCGAACTGGTTTGCTGTCTCAGGAAACATGTTTGATGTGAATAATGGGTCAGTAAGCATGACTTCTTCTACTACGACCACAATCCCTCAATTAGCGAATGTCTCCAAATCTTTCAGGTGGCAAAGTCATACTTCCACAGGCACAGGTAATACTAATGCAAATGGTATAGTCTCTAGTGCAATAACCGGAGCGACAACTTTAACGTTGTACAAAGGGACAACTTCCCAGACAAACATTGTCCAATGGCAGACAATAGAGATTGTCGACAGGACTCCTCCATCAGGGACTATCCTTTCCCCAAAAAATAATACTTACACAAACAGGACTTCACAGAATTTTGTCTTAAATGCAACAGATAATCTGCAATTGGGAAACGCAACTCTTAACATCTATAACTCTTCCGGAAAACTGATAAACACGACGACAATACTCCTTTCAGGAACAAATGATGTTGCAAGTGTCGTTTATGAGTTCCTCTATGACGGGGTTTTCCATTGGTTCTATAGAATTTTTGACGCTGCCGGAAATTCATTCAATACAACAAATAACACACTAACAATAGATACAATAAATCCTCTTATCTCTTACTCGGCGGGGACTTATTCAAATAACACTTACACAAACAAAAAATACATCTATGTCAATGTAACTTCATATGACCTGAATTTCGCGAATCTGACATTCTCACTTTATAATTCAACAGGCTTAGTCAACAAAACCACTTATAACTTGGAGAATACAAAGATAAACTGGACCAATCTCGCAGATGGTATTTATTATTACAATGCAACAGCAGGAGACCTTGCCGGAAATTCCAATTCAACAAAAACCAGAAAAGCGACTGTCGATACTACAGACCCTCTCGTGAGCTATTCTTCCGGAACTCTTTCAAACGGGACTTATGTAAATTCAACTTCAATATTTGTAAATACAAGTGTGACCGAACTCAACTTTGCCAATATAACCTTCAATCTTTACAATTCCACCAGGAGCAAAATATACTCTAATCTTTACACAAATAGCACAAGAAGCCAGAAATGGTCTTCACTCCCACAAGGATCATATTATTACAATGTGACAGTTTATGACCTTGCAGGAAACAAAAACTCAACATTAACCAGAAAGATAACCCTTGACACAACTGCGCCTAATGCAAGTCTTATGACTCCTGCTAATGATACTTATTCAAAATCTAAGAATCAGAATCTTTCATTCAATGCGACAGACAATATCGCCCTTAAGAACGCGACCCTGAATGTCTACAACTCTTCAGGAAAACTGATAAACACGACGACAATACTCATCTCGGGAACAAAAGTTGTGGGTGGGATAGTTTATGAATTCCTTTACGACGGTGTTTTCAACTGGTTCTACAGGGTTTTCGATATGGCAGGAAATGTTGTTCTGACATCAAACAATACAATAACAATAGACACTACGCCCCCCTCTGTTACATTAAATTCACCTGCGAATAATTCCCTGTCCACGAAGATAGTTCATCTTTCAGCTAACTTTAATGATGCAAATAATCTGTCCAATGCAACTTTGTACTTATGGAACTCTACCGGAAAGATTGTGAATAAGACGACAGTCACGCTTTCAGGAAAATCGGGATCTGCAAACATTTCCATAAATCTTTCTTATTATGATACATTCAGATGGAATTATGCTTCATGTGATTTTCTAGGAAACTGCAATTTTGGTGTTTCAAACAGGACGATAAAATATGAAAAACCTTCTTTAGGATTATCTTTGGTCTATCCAAAGAGCAGTATAACTGTCGGGCAAAATAAATTCTTTAATGTGACCCTTAATGTGAGCTGTCTTTCAGGCATATGTGGGACGTCAAATATAAGTCTTGATCCATCCAACTGGTGGAATAATAATTGGCTTTACAGAAGAACAATAAATTTGACCGGGGCAGGAAAAATTTTGACTAACTACCAGGTCTTGGTGAACCTTAATCTGACCTCAGCTTACAAAAATGGAAAGCTAAATTCTGATTGCAGTGATATAAGATTTGTCAACTCCTCGGGGTCTTCACTTAACTATTGGATTCAGTCTTGTAATATTGCGGGAGGAAATTCGAGTTTTTGGGTTAAAGTTCCAATCATAAGCGCTTCGGGAGCGACTCCGATCACAATGTATTATGGAAATCCCTTAGCTTCATCAATCTCTAATGGGACCAAGACATTCAATTATTATAATACAGCAAACAGTACTTCAGGCTGGACAATTGTTGGAGCTGCAGGGTCGACTTCAGCGCAGGGACTCCCCCCGCCAAGCTATTATGCAAATTCAGCCAGTGGAGATTATATGTACACAAACGCAAGTCTGAAACCAAATGAAACAATAAGTTTCAATGTCAGATCAAATGGTTTGGGTAATCTTTTTTTCTTAACAGGTGCTACAGGTCAAGGCCAGATGTTCAGAGCGGAAACGAGAGCAGGAAACAACGCAGGTCTTGGCAATACTGCTTCGTGGACTTCATGGAGTGTGCCTTCATCAACATGTTCAAACATAGCTACTAACACTTGGTATAACTTTACTGTCAATATCGGCGCTAGTACAGCACAGGCATATATAAACGGAGTTGCGTGCGGTTCTCCTTTTACTTATACAAATCGCGGACCTTACATAGGGCTTATAGGTGATGGTCTTGGAGCTACTTACACCACATGGTGGGATAATTTAATCGTGAGACAATATTCCACGACGACACCTACCATAACTTTGGGCACAGAGCAAGCGGCAGTGAAATCGGGTCTTGTATCCGCACATGTAGGAGATGTTCCTTTCTATACAAATGCTTCCAACCCACGCACAACAATTTCACTTTCGAAGGGTCAAAGCCAAAAAGTAACTTTCTGGGTCAATTCGACAGGTGTAGGGACGAATACTTTTTTTGCTTATGCAAATTTGACTTCCAATCTAAGTATATCCAATATGACTAAATCTTGGAATGTAACAATAGACAATGTTCCTCCAAAAGTAACTGTGATAAGTCCGTCAAACAGAACTTACAATCTTTCAAACATAAACTTCAGTGTTTCTGGTAATGAAAACCTAAGTCTTTGTAACTTCAGCTTTAATAATTTTGTAACGAATTATAAGATGTCTGAAGTCAATTCAACGGTATTCTCAAAGCTCAATTTTCATATTGCAGATGGCAGATACACTGCTAAATTTTTATGTGAAGATCTTGCTGGAAATGTAAACAGCAGCGCGAAAGTCAGTTTTACAGTTGATGCTTTCGGTGCGAATGCAAGTCTCATTAGCCCGAAGAATAACACTTACTCAAATAAAACCACACAGAATTTCACTTTGAGCGCTAATGACAGCGTTGGCTTAGGAGAAGCAATATTCAATTTGTATAACTCAACGGGTTCTCTGATAAACACTACAACGATAGTTCTTTCAGGTACAAAAGATATTGTCGGAGTTGTCTATGAGTTTTTATATGATGGGATTTTCCATTGGTTCTATAGAGTTGTTGATTCGGGAGGCCATGTGACAAACACCCAAAATAGGACGATAATAATTGATAATGTCACACCACTTATCAGCTTTTCTTCCGGTACCCTTGCTAATAATACTAATATCTCTCATAACTGGATATATGCAAATGTTTCTGTGACTGAGGTTAATCCAGGCAATCTTACTTTTTATCTGTATAACGGAACAGGTGGAACACATCTGGTCAACAAAACTTCTTACATCGGTTTGTCTAAGAAATATATAAACTGGACTAAACTCGCGGACGGCGTTTATTATTACAAAGCAAGTGAAACAGATTTAGCGGGAAATTACAACGTGACTTCGATGAGGAAGATAAGGCTCGATACCCATGCACCTGTGATTACAACGACTTTCCCAGTGAATAACTTCGCTTATGGTTATAATATTACACATTTAAATTATACCATCTCGGATCCTCTAATCTCCCAATGTTGGTATAATTTAAATCAGACAGTTAATATAACAATTCCCTGTGGCAGTACAGGAGTGTCTGTGTTTTTGAGCGATGGACATTATAATTGGACAATCTATGCAAATGATACTTTAGGTCATTTATCTTATAAGATGGTTTCATTTTTGGTAGACACCCATCTTCCTTCAGTTAAAATTTTCTATCCCCAGAACCTAACTTATGCTCATAATGTGACTCAGATGAATTTTTCTGCGACCGCACAAAGTCTTGATTCCTGTTGGTACAGTCTTAATGGAGGCGCGACCAATATAACAACTTCTTGTAATCAGAATCTTACCGGACTCACCAGCCACGAAGGTCAGAATGACTGGAGAGTTTATGCTAATAATTCTGCGGGAGGCCAAGCTTATGCATTCGTCTACTTCACCGTTGATACGACTCCTCCTCATCTGACAGTCTCATCTCCAGTCACTAAGACTTATTATCCTTCCAAAATAAATTTTAACATTTCAGGCAATGAGAATCTCGGAGGATGCAATCTAAGCATAAACAGTTGGATGACTAATTATACAATGGATAAACTCTCAAGTACATCTTTTGGATATTCATTTTCCCCCGCCCCCGGAACTTATACTGCAAAATTCTCATGCAATGATACTGCGGGGAATATTAATAGCAGTTTAAGTGTCCCTTTCAATGTTTCATATCCTACTATTCTCCTCAATGTGACTTATCCATTGAAAAATGAAAATATCCTTCATAATTCCAAATTCAATTTTAGTGTGAATGTTACCTGCCTTGTTTCCGACTGTGGTCAGGTAAATGTAACTCTTGACCCTTCAACTAACTGGTGGAACAGGGATTGGGAGTTTAGGCAAAGGTTCAATATCTCTGTCCCTTCAGGATCAACACCTGCAGGATATCAGACAAAGATGATCTTAAACTCAAGCAATGTCGGATCTGATTTCAGTTGGTCAAGCGAGTGTGTCAATTCTAATTCTTCCAGGATAAGATTTGTGAATTCATACCAAAATTCGACGCTGCCTTATTGGGTTCAAAGTTGTTCGTCCTCCGGAAAAACTATGATCCTTTGGGTCAAACTTGACAAGATTTTGAATACGACGGGTTATCCTATCTACCTATATTATGGAAATCCATCGGCTTCCGTTTATTCAAATGGGACAGCGACATTTGATTATTTTGACAGTGGATCAAGTGTTTCAAGCTGGACGATTGTCGGATCTGCGGGACAGACAGCAACGACAGGAAACCCTACTCCAAGTTATTATGCAGTTTCTCAGAATGGAAATTACATGTATAAAAACATAAATCTTAAACCCAATGAAACGATAATGTTTGATTCAATGTCAAATGGTCTTGGAAATTTGTTTTTCCTTACTAATGCAGCGGGTGCAGGCCAGATGTTCAGGACCGAAACAAGGTCAGGGCAAAGTGCAGGACTCACTTCGACAACTTCGTGGACAGCATGGACAGCACCGACAGCATGTTCTGCACTTTCGACGAACACATGGTATAATATACAGATTAATTTAGGTTCTACAACAGCTCAAAGCTATGTCAACGGAATATCATGTGGAGGAGCTTATACTTTCACAAACAATGGAGGTTATATTGGACTTGTGGGTGATGCTTTAGGATCAGCTTACACGACGTGGTGGGATAATTTAATTGTTAGAAAATATTCATCTGTGACTCCGAGTTATAATACGGGAGCGGAAGAGATTATTCCCAAAACTATAATAAGCACTTCAGTTGGTGCAAAGCCCTTCTATGCAAATGCAAACCCCATTTTGACAAACAGTCTTAATGTGAGCCAAAGTCAACTATTGACTTTTTTTGTGAATGCCACTGGTTACCCAGAAACTTACAAATTCTTTGCATTCGGGAATCTTACAAAAAACCAGAGCGTTTCAAATATATCGAACGCAAGAAATATCACAATAATAACGGTAGCTCCTCCAACTATAAAATTAATCTATCCGTCAAAGAATGCAAAATTCTCTAACCATACTGCCTCAAAGTTCAGTTTTTCAGTAAGCGATTCAAGTTTCTCCACATGTCAACTATGGGGAAACTGGAGCGGGAGTTGGGCTCTTAACCAGACCTTATTGTCGGTTCCTGCGAATGTTACAACCAATTTTGCAGGAATAAATTTCAGCAATGACGGAGTCTATAAATGGAATGTGAAGTGCAATGATGGTTATGGGGATTATGCATGGAATTCAACAAATTATACTTTTGCAGCTTACTTCCCTCCCACTAAACCTTTACTTGTCAATATAACTCAGACAAAAACAAATGGAAAAGGGAATATAACCCTTTACTGGAGCAAAACCAATCACACAACTTATTATAATGTTTATTATTCTCCAAACATGCAGGGTCCGTTCATATCTTTAGCTAACACAACTAAGACAAATTATACAGATAAGACTTTCTCCGGAAAACTTTCAAGATTTTACTTTGTGAAATCGGCAAATCCTGTTTCTGGAAATTCCTCTTCCAAATATTTTGGAGCAATAGTGTACACACTTTCACATACGACAGGAACGAGTAATCTCATAGGTTTCCCTGTAAATTTCTCTTATCTGACAAATGCAAACAAAACGCTTTATAGCATCACGAATGCGACTTCATTCAACCTTTGGAATGCCACAATACAAAAGAGAGTCACATGCAACAAATTTTCATGTCCTAATTATCCTTCTTGCACTGGAACAAACTGCAATTTCAACTTGAATACAGGCCAAGGTTATGAAGTGAATATAAACTCTTCAGCGCCAGGATCTGTGAACTGGAGTGGGGTTGGAATTGTCAACAGTCCCGTTAATGTACATTTAGTGAAGAATTCCACTTCTTTTGGAGAGAACTGGATCTCCATATACGCTAACACTACCTTATCAAATGCAAAAGCTCTTCTTACAGGAATAAGCATTTCAGATACTGTTTCGAGATGGAATCCTTTAACACAATCGTCACAGGGTTATCTCCATCTTGTTGGTCCAATATATCTTGGAGCTAATTTCCCAATAAAGATAACAGAGGGGTATGAAGTGTCTGTGGTCTCTACAGGCAACTGGACACAGGTTTAAAAAATGAAAAAGTTTGGAAACCTTATGATTCCTGAAAAGAAATTATTCTTAATGGGGCTTCTTTTTATCATAGTCTTTTCTCTTTCATACCCTGTCAGCGCACATTTTGTTTGCGGACAGGTTCTTAATTCACCTCAGAATGTTTCTGCTGCATGGCTTCCGGTAAAAATCTTTTACCCGTCTTCACCATCGAATTTTACGGCCTGTGAAGTCTCACCTGATGGAAATAAATATTGCTGTGATGCAGAGGCAATTCCTTCTTCAACTCCGTGGAAAATAGGGGATACTGTTAATGCAGGAGTATATTCTCCTCAGACAGGTTATGTCGCTGGCCCAGTTTCCATTGTGACTACAGGAGAAGGTTACGATCTTTTCCCGGATATGCAGATCCAAAAAGTAATAAATATTTTTAGCCCGATACAGAGTCTTATTATCTCTTCAACTCCGTCACTTTTTCTTAATTCTTCTTTTCTCAGCCCTTACAATCATGTGACTCTTAGCAATGATTCTTCAAAAATCCTTCTTTGTGATAACTGCACTTCGTTCTCAGGAAAAATAAATTTATCTTATGGGATGAACTCGTTGAATTTGTCAGCCTCTTCTGGTAATCTCGTTTTCTCGCAAAATATAAATCTTGCTCTTCTGAAGAAGATTACCTTTCAAAGGAGTTTTACATGCAATGGATGCGGAAAATCAACGATCCCTCCGGATCAAAATTTTTCGGTCAGTATTTTTCTTAACCTTTCAAACAGCATATCAAATTTCCAACTTGAAGAATATGTTCCTTCGGATTTTCTAATCATTAATACTACAGGATCTGTTCAGAGTTATAACTCAACTTATAATGTCATAATATGGAACATCTCAGGAAGAAATATATATGAAAATTATACTGTCGTATCCCCCCATATTGTGTGGCCACTTTCATATTCTTACGAATTCTATTCTTCTCTCGGAGGGATAAATATAAATTCAGAAGAAGTGAAAGTCAGAAATTTTTTTGATTTTGTCCCGATAAGAGTCCCGCCACATAAGAATTTTGGATATTACGGCGGGACTTATCCAGTTATTTCACCCGGAAGACCTTATGTTTTGAGTGGAAATTATAGCATCGAAAAACTTGCGTTTTTTCCCAAGTCCGCAATGGATAATGCCCATTTTGGATTGATTTCCGGAAATGTGTGCAGTTCTGTCAAAGGAGTTGTGGGGTGTTATTCAGTCACTTCAAGCAGTTCTCCAAATTATGTGAACAGGACTTATATTGAATTCAAGGTGCCAAAAAGCAGCTCTTCAAATCCATCAGATATTTCATTATTGAGCTTTGTCAATGGATGGCAAAAACAAAATATAACTTTCGTTGGTCAGGACAGTCAAAATATGTACTTCAGCGGATTTTTCACAGGAAATGAGATTGCAATAGTAAATAAAAATTACAAAGACATAAAAATTCCTTCTATTCTCAATCCAGGGGACTTCTTATCGTTGAACAATCTTATGGATACAAATCTTGCGGAACTTATTGGGATTCAGGGAAGAATAATCGGAAAAATATTCTCTTAAAGAGGAGTAATGAACTCTTCCCTTACCTTTTTGTTGAATACAAGGTAATAAGCAACAAGAGCATTGAATGCCAAATTCACTGAACTTATGTAAGATCCTTCAATTATGGAGATTATTCCGCCTATGACATTCAAGCATGAGAATGCGATAAGGGCAATTCTTGCAATATTATTTTTGTTTTGGAGTCCAAGAGCTACCAAGAATGAAAAGGCAGCCATAATAAAAAAAATTATACCCAGAGATGCAAAATTAGCATCATTTAGTGAAGGTCCTGCTCCTGCTTTCACAATGCTATTCAAAGGGCCCGAATTAGTAAATGCAAGAACTGAAATTAGTATTGAGAACAGTGTTGCGAGATAATAAATAACTGACAGAACCTTCAATCCTGCTGGAGCGTTTTTCTTCAAAAAAGTGATTGACATATTAAAGTATTATTTTGTATTATCTAATAATATTAAGTAATATTTATAAATCTTCTCTTTCTTACTTATTAATCTTCTGGGTGAAGAGGTGATTAATGAAAGAAAGAGCGAGTTTTACTTTTGATAAAAAGACAATAAATATTCTGGATAAACTCTCAAAAAAAGGAAAGTTTAGAAATAAATCTCATATAGTCGAGGAGGCTATAAAACTTCTTGATAAGGAAATTGGTGAAGATGAATAAATTTGGAGCTTACAAGATAGGCGCTGTTAAAATAGGAGTAATTCTCGCTTTAGTTCTTCTAATATTTCTCGTTCTTCCATCGATTCTTTCTACTCCTATATTAAAAAGTCAGTATAATCTTGGGGATAGAATAAAAATCAATTTGCCGGGGGATAATATAAAAGTCCAGATAGTAACGCCGATTTCCTCGTATATAAGGGAGTATTCGAATTCTTTCCTTTTTGAGCCAAATCAGACAGGAAATTATAAAATAATCTTTGGGGGAAATATTTATCTTTTTTCTGTTGTGGGAAATTCATCGAATGGATCAATTGAAAGCACAGTCCCACAAGTATCAAAGACTGTCTCAGTTTCTGAAATTTTTTCGAATCCATATTCAAACTTTATCCCATCAGGTCAATCCCAAAGATCTTTTTCCCTTTCTGAAAATGTGCGTCTGAATATGCAAAGAAATTCAAGTAACGGTCTTTTTTCATCCTTTGCCAGATTTATCGAGCCAAACCCAACGGTATCCATCTATAACAGCTTAGGAGAAGAAGTCCATCTCAATACTACTCTGAATGATTCAGGGAATAATATCTCTCTTAATATACAAAAATCAAGAGCGATAAAACCCGGAGAATATACCGCAATCGTCGATGGTTGGTTTGGCAGTTATAGCCAAAGTTTCATATGGGGGCTCATATCTCTCAACACTCTAAAAAGTACCTACCGCACGGGAGATAATGCGACTTTTGAAATAGTTGTACTTAACAAGCAGGGAGAAGGGGTCTGTGGAGCTCCGATTTCCTTAACGGTCACAGATCCTTCAAATTTAACAAGTGAGATTGGAAATATCAGTGGAGACAGTTTTGATTGCGGTCTTTATTATGCAGTTTATCCTGTGAGTGAAGAGGGGAATTATAAGGTAAATGTAAAAACCTTAGTCGATGGAGAAGTTCTCGGATTTGAGACAGGATTTCTCGCAGATAATAATCCTCCTTATGAGATTATAAGGCACACTGAAAGTAAAATAGATCCAACAAAAGAAAATAATTTTTCTGTCAATATAGAAGTCAGATCTTATGTTGGCAGTGGAATGAACATAACAGAATCTGTACCTTCGTCTTTCAAAGTATTCAATACCCATGCAAAAATATCAACTCACGGAGATGCGAAATTCCTGACATGGGAGGTGGTGGGAAGTGATACCAATCTCAGTTATAATTATTCTGTCCCATATGTCTGGCCTTATCTTTATGAGCTCGGGCCTTTGGAAGTGAATAACTATTCGGAACCAAGACCTTGGTATGTTGCTGTTGACCCTTCAAAAACAGTTGGAGGATTTTGTACAGGAACAATACAATGCCTGAGCTATGGGTCTTCTGTGACTTGCACATGCTCTCAAATTTCGGCAATAGACAGCACTTATCTTGGAACTGTCCTTAGGGCTCGTACAAACAGTGGCGGCGGCGCTCTTGCAGTCGTAAACCTCTCAAATTCAAGTCTTGTTCCTTCAGGAGCAGTCATAAATTCAGCGATACTTAATCTTAATTATTACATAGGTGGAACTGCTCCATCAAGATGTACAATATCTTATTCGGATGATGGGATGTCAAGTTGGAATACAGTTAACAGCAATTGTGTGGGGCATACTACTAAATCTACAGAGAGCCATAATTTAAGCAGTCTTACACCTTCACAACTGGATAAAATTATCTTTAATGTTACAATGGCTCCTCCTGCGAGCAGATTTAGTACAGCAAATTTGTACATTGATTACGCGAATCTTACAGTAACTTACACAACAGGGGGTCCTTTATCTGTCAATTTGACTTCACCCAAAGATAGTTATGTTTCAAGGAAAAATAATGTTACCTTTCATTATGTCCCAAATTCTGACGGTATTCTTCAAAACTGTACCCTTTGGGATAACTCTTCAGGAACTTTCTCATCTGTGGCATCAGACTTAAGTCCCGTGAACGGAACCCAAAATTCTTTTTCCAAAAATTATTCAAGCGGAGTGTATAAGTGGAATGTTCAATGCTGGGATTTTCCTAATGGTCCAGCTTTCGCGCTTCAAAATTACACTTTTGTTGTTGATACCACCCCTCCAAATGTAACTTTAATTTCCCCTGCAAACAACAGCAATTCAAACTCTCCTTTTGGGACAACTTTTTATTATAATGTTTCAGATAGGTTTGATACTATTGCTAATTGCTCGCTCATCATCGATGGAAATATATATGAAACTGATTCATCAATAGCTTATGCAAACAATCAGAGTTTCAGCACTTATATCCCAAATGGAGTTCATACATGGAGTGTTCAATGCACGGATGGTGCAGGTTACACTTCAACTCCTGTTGCGCGTAAATTAAACGTTGCCATTTCATCAAATTATATTGCTTCTCCTCTTTATGAAACGGGGACTTCAAATTATGTTTCTCCCGCAAATATACTTTTGAATAAGACAAGAGATGTGACAGAAAACAATGCTGCAATATCAATAAGCGGAAACAGGCTTTCTAATATTGTCAATGCCACATCTGCTTTCGCAGGTGGAGGCGGATTAATTATCGGCGCCGGAACTATATCTTTCAGCGCTGTCGCGCAGGCGAATGTTTCAAGTTTCAGAGCTGAGGCATATCTGACATGGAAACTTTACGTTACGAATTCAACAGGAGATTATCTCATATGCCAGTCGGGGAATGACAATACTGGCGGGACAGCTGTCTCTTCGACGACAAAATCCACCTGGACAGGGAGTTGTACAACTTCTTCAAGATATATTGGAGCTACAAGCAAGATCAAACTCGTTCTTGATGCATACAACTATGGACGTTTTGGAGGAGGCCAGACAATGAGGCTTACACATTATTGGGACAGCACAGACAATTCTTATGTTAGCTTTGGTGGCGGAATATACCCAGTAGGCTCTATATTGACAAACTTAACTTATCCAAGAAGTGATAAGACATTCAACTCAGGAACCAATTTTAACATAACCTGCAGTGTTAATTGCACAACCGGACAGTGTCCCGGAACTCTTGTATATGCGCAGTATAGTACAGGAACAAATTCCTCATGGTACAATTCTAATTGGGGAAGGAGAAAGTTAATAACAATTCCTTCCGGTAAAGTCACCCAAAATCTTGTGAATTTCCCAGTTTTAATAAATATAACGGACTCTGATTTGCATAACTATGCGCTTTCAAACGGGAATGATATCCTCTTCACAGATTCACAAGCTCATCTTCTGCCTTATGAGATAGAATATTTTAACAAATCTTACACTTCTTCTAAAGCATATCTTGTTGCTTGGGTGAAGATGAATCTTTCTGCATCTTCAAATAATTATATCTGGATGTATTACAATAATTCAGGTTCTTCAAGTCATGCAAATCCTTCTTCAGTCTGGAGCAATGGATATAAAACAGTTTATCATATGAACCAAATAAATGCTCTTGATTCTCTCGGAAGTCACAATGCAACAAGTGTCGGAAGCATCTCTGGCACAAGCGGTAAAATTGACGGAGCTGATAATTTCAACGGAGCAAGCTACCTTAATACAACTTATCTTCAAAGTTCTGTAACACAATATACAATCTCTGCTTGGGTGAAAACAACTTCTGCATCAGGAGTGGTTGTTCAGGACAGGGGAAGCGGCGCAGGTCTTAGTATAACCCTTGCTATAGATCCCAGCTGCGGAAGCAGCGGATGTACTGGTGCCATCTCTGGTGTTCCGGCAGTCGGTGTCGATTCCAATGCGATATGGAGAGGTGTTGGCGGAAATTCTTCCATGACTGTCAATAATGGGGCTTGGCATTATATTACGGGTGTTTTTAATTCGACCTCTGGTCAGACTCTGACGGCTTCAAATTTTGCAATCTACATCGATGGAAAAAACTCCTCAAAAGTCTATTCTAATCAGGCAGGAACTCCAACTTCGCCACTTACAGGATTGTCGGGAACTCAAATAGGGCATCATGCCGCGTGGAATCAGTTTTATACAGGACAGATAGATGAGCTTACAATCTCAAATGTTGCGCGAAGTTCAGCATGGATAAATGCAACTTACAGAAATGAATTAAACTCTTCAACTTTTTATTCGGTGGGTTCTGTTCAGACGCTTCAAGCTTATGGTCTTCTTTGGTCTAATGTAAGTCATTCCGGAAATATTATCCTTGCCAGCGGAGAAACAAACGGGCATTCTCTTGGAACAACTACTACATCGGGTTCAAGCACGAATTTTTCTCTAACAGCAGCAAGTTCATCGAGCAATGTCAGATGTTATGCAACTTCTTATGGCTCAAGTTCAATAAGTCCAATAATGAGAAAAATAAGCACTCTAGTTGATACCACTCCTCCAAATGTGACCTTAATTTCCCCTGCTAATAACAGTAATGTGAGCTCAGATTATGGCGTTAAATTCATATTCAAGGCAACTGATAATAATTATGTAAAAAACTGCACTCTCACTCTTGACTCAAGTAAAATTTATACAAATACTTCTATTGTGCAGGGAGCAAACACGAGTTTCCAGACCTATGTCTCTCCGGGATCTCACACATGGAGCGTCAAATGTTATGATCTTTCAGGGAATTTCAATCAAACAGGCACGAGAAAAGTAAATGTCATAAATAGTGGGTTGAGTTTCTCTTCATTATGGTATGAAACAGGGACTTCAAATTATGTTGTTCCCGCAAATATATATCTTAACACTACTCGTGATGGAACCGAAAACAATGCCGCAATATCAATAAACGGAAACAGTTTGTCTAATATTGTCAATGCAACTTCTCCCTATATGGGGAACAATGGAGCTGTTATCCCTGCGGGAACAATTTCATTCAGCGCTGTCGCGCAGGCAAATGTCTCGAGTTTCAGAGCTGAAGCGTACTTGACATGGAAACTTTATGTTTCAAATAATACCGGAAATTATCTTGTATGCCAGTCGGGGAATGACAACACTGGCGGAACAGCTGTCTCTTCGACAACAAAATCCACATGGACTGGGAGCTGTACGACTTCTTCCCAGATTCACCTGAAACCAAGCGATCAGCTTAAGTTGGTTCTTGATGCATACAACTATGGACGTTTTGGAGGAGGCCAGACAATGAGGCTTACACATTATTGGGATAGTACAGACAATTCTTATGTGAATGTAGTGGGTTTTAGTTCTCTGGGAAATCTAAATGTTGATCTAACCCAGCCAGTTGTAAATCAAGATATCTCTTCTGGTCAGGAATTCAATGCGACATGTTCTCTAAATTGCAGTATTGGAATATGCACGAATGCTCATGCATATATCCAGTATAACACTTCTGTTTTAGGCTGGACAAATATAGGAAGTTCGGGAAATATCGTCCTTTCATCAGGAGAAACAAATGGCCATTCGCTCGGAAATGTCGGAACCATCGGGAACTCCACAATATTTAGACTTATTGGTGCAAGCTCAGTGAGCAATATAAGATGCATCGCTTCTTCCGATTATTCAAACGCAACAGGCACGACGACAAAGAAGATAACAATAGCTGCAGACACAATTCCGCCCCATGTTAACCTGATAAGCCCTGCAAACAACAGTCATATCACTTCGAATTATGGTGTTAACTTTGTATTCAATGCGACAGACAATAACCGCCTGGCAAACTGTTCGCTTTTCATAGATGGGGCAAATTCTTATACAAATTATTCAATGATCCAGGGGGTTCCCACAAAAGTCAACAGGTATCTTTCACCTGGAGTCCATAACTGGTCTGTCAATTGTTATGATTTTGCCGGAAACCTAAATCAGACTCAGACGAGGACAGTGAATGTGAGTGTTCCTAATCTTACTTTCCTTCCAATTTTCTATGAGACCTCAGGTTCAAATTATGCCTCGACAGCAAACATAAATCTTAGTAATTCGAGGGATGCGACTGAAAATAACGTTGCTGTTTCTGTTCCTTCAGGCTCATTATACAAGCTTGTCAGTGCGGTTTCACCTTATATGGGAAACAATGGCGCACTTCTTGGATCAGGCACAATTTCATTCAGTGCTGTTGTTCAGGCAAGTACTATTAATTCAATCTATCTAACTTGGAAAGCTTATATCTCAAATTCAACAGGAGATTATCTCATATGCCAGTCAGGAAATGACGGCACAGGCGGAACAAGGATAACCTCGACGACAAAAACCACATGGACGGGGAGTTGTAATAACCCATCATCAGTTTATCTGATTCCCGGAGACCAGATAAAACTTGTCATTGATGCTTATAATGCAGGAGGATCTTCAATTGCAGTTACACATTACTGGGATAACCTCGATCTTTCAGATTTACAATTCACTTCTTTCAATACAATAGGGAACATAACCACAGACCTCATTTATCCAAAGAGTGATCTTTACAATGTTAATGTAGGCACAACATTCAATGTGACTTGCCAGGTGAATTGCAGTATCGGAACATGTTATAACACGAGAGCATATGTTCAGTATAACTTATCCTCCGCTGATTGGATAAGTGTCGGATCTTCAGGGAATATCATCTTGAACTCAGGACAAACAAACCCGCATAATCTTGGAAATCTTGGTGCAGGGACAACTTCAACGAATTTCACTCTCAAAGGAAATATAGCTTCGATAAATAATCTTAGATGTATGGTGATCTCTGATCATTCAAGCGATATAGGATCAACAACAAGAAAAGTTGGAATTGTTCAGGGAGCAGAAGCGCCGACTGCAAGTCTGGTCACACCAGATAATACATGGTTTAACACGACTAGCCCTACTCTTTATTATATTCCATCAGATGCAAATAATAATCTTGCGAATTCTACTTTGATATTAAATGGACTCGTTGACCTTACAAATCAAACGCCATTAAGAAATGCAGTAACGAACAATTTCACTCTTTCAGGACTTTCACAGGGTTATTATAATTGGAGTGTAAATGTTACAGATACAACAAATCTTAAGGGAAGCAGTTCCCAGAGAACTTTTATTGTGGATACCCAGAAACCCTTAATATCTCTTTCATCGCCATCAAATAATTCAAATCTTTACTCGAGCGATGTTAATTTCAATTTTGTATCCACAGATAATCTTGCTCCGACGATGACTTGTTCACTTTACTTAAATGGTGTCAAGAAAGGGAGTTCTTTCAATGTGGATAACGGAACTCTTGGGTCTCCTGGGATTGGAACATGGTGGAACGGATCATGGAAATACAGGGAGCAATTCAATCTCTCTGTCCCTTCAGGATCAACACCTGCAGGATATCAGACAAAGATAATTTTAAACTCAAGCAATGTCGGATCTGATTTCAGTTGGTCAAGCGAGTGTGTCAATTCTAATTCTTCCAGGATAAGGTTTGTGAATTCATACCAAAATTCGACGCTGCCTTATTGGGTTCAAAGTTGTTCAGTTTCGGGGCACAATATGACAGCATGGGTAAAGTTGGATAAGATTCTGAGTCCTACAGGATATTCAATCTACCTTTATTATGGGAATCCATCGGCTTCCGTTTATTCAAATGGGACAGCGACATTTGATTATTTCGACAGTGGATCAAGTGTTTCAAGCTGGACGATTGTCGGATCTGCGGGACAGACAGCAACGACAGGAAACCCTATCCCAAGCTATTATGCGGTTTCTCAGAGTGGTGATTATATGTACAAGAATGTGAATTTGAAACCGAACGAAACAATAATGTTTGATTCAATGTCGAATTATCTTGGTAATTTTTTCTTCCTTACAAACTCGGCAGGTGCAGGTCAGATGTTCAGAACTGAGACAAGAACTGGTCAGAGTGCAGGAATTGCATCTGCAACTTCATGGACTTCATGGAGTGCCCCTTCATCATGTGCTCATCTCACAGCAAGTACTTGGTATAATATTCAAATTAACTTAGGCTCCACGACAGCTCAGAGTTACATTAATGGAATTTCCTGCGGTGGTGCTTACACATTTACAAATAACGGGGGATATATTGGTCTTGTGGGGGATGCAGGAGGAGCAGCTTACACAACGTGGTGGGATAATTTAATTGTTAGAAAATATTCATCTGTGACTCCGACATACACTACCGGAAGTGAAAAGAGCGGACCTTTTAATGTTGCAAGTGTTAATTTAACTGGGTTGAGTGAAGGCAATTATTATTGGAACGTAGTTTGTACGGATCTTGCCGGAAACACCAACACAAGTGCAACAAGATTTTTTACAATCCTTTCAACTTCTCCTGTTGTGAAGCTGATTACATCCAATATGACTTCAACAAATACTGGAAACATAACTCTTCTTTATAATCTGACAGGAAGCGGAATAATCTCTTCTAAACTTATTCTTAATGGTGCTGTTAACAAATCAAATCAGAGCCATCTTGTACAGGGTCTAAACAATTTCACTTTGACAAATCTTGCCAATGGTTATTATACTTGGACTGTCAATGCAACAAATGTATTTGGATTGAATGGGACAGCTGTTAAAAGGACATTCATTGTCGATAAAACTCCCCCCACAGTGAGTTTGAATCTTCCGGCAAATAATTCCCAGTTCAGCACGTCAAGTATAAATTTTAATTTCACAGCAACAGATAATATCTATTCAAAACTTTTATGTAATCTTACTGTTGGAAGCCATGTTGATCTGAATTTTTCTGTAAATTCAGGTGTTCTTACAAACCGGCTCGAAACGGGGCTTCAGAACGGGTTCACACAATGGTTTGTCCAATGTATGGATGGAGCTGGAAATGTCGGATACAGCCAGTTAAGAAATATAAATATAAGTGCAAAACCTAAAGTTTCTCTTTTGACTGCGAATAATACTTATTTTAATACATCATCTCCTGTTCTGTTTTATAATGCCACAAGCACCACCGGCCTTGCAACATGCAGCCTTTATATAAATGGCAATCTTAACCAATCAAAGAGCAATCCTCCTAATGGCGTCAATAATTTCACTCTTTCCGGATTTTCACAAGGATATTACAACTGGTATGTTAAATGTACAGATACCGCAAGTGTCAGTGCACAGACGTCAACCAGAAGATTTGGGATCGATCTTTTTCCTCCATCTATTACACTTTATCGTCCCACTTATGGTTCTGCACTAACTACAGAGGATGTAAATTTTACCTTTAAGGTTTCAGACAGTTTTGATCCGACCCTTTATTGTAATCTTAGCGTAAATAGTGTTAACCTCTTATCGAATTTCTCAGCTTCAAGCGGATTTAATGTGACAAAGACAATTCATTTCTCTTCGGGAGGAGATGAATACTGGTATGTAACTTGCTGGGATTGGGCAAATAATGAGAACACAAGTAGTCTTGGATATTTCAAACTTTCTTTCCCGCCAACAGTCAATCTGACAAGTCCTGCAAACAATAAGTGGCTCAATTCTTCCAACGTGCTTTTGTCTTACAACGTTTCAGACGTGACAAACAGCCTTGTTAATTCGACATTGTATCTTAATGATATTTTCAACAAAATAAACCAGACACCTTTGGTTAATAATGCAATAAACAATTTCACACTTACAAGTTTATCTGACGGACATTACAATTGGAGCGTTAAAGCCACTAATGCACTAGGGCTTTCAACAAAGACTAATGATAGTTATTTCACTATTGATACGCACCCCCCAACAGTCAATCTTTATTCTCCAAACGGTACCAGTGTTCTTACTTGGAATAATGTAACCTTCAATTTTAGCGCAAGAGATAACCTTGCAACTTCACTTAATTGCAATCTTACATTAGATGGATTTCCTCAATTTGAGAATTTCCCAGCACAAAATGGAACTTATACAATAAAATATGATGCAGTTCATAATGGAAATCATACATGGAGTGTAACATGCAATGATCCTGCTGGCAATACTTTCACAACTTCAACGATAAACTTCACAGTCCAAGGAGTCCCAAGAATCACCTTAAATTCTCCTCCGAACAATAATATCACAAAATATTCTAATATCAATTTTTATTATACCCCGGATGATGTTTTTGGAATATCTCAGTGCAGTCTTTACATTGATGGGGTGTTCAATCAGTCAAGTAGTTCGATATTAAATAATCAGCAGAACTCATTTTCCGTTTCGGGAATACATCAAGGATTCCATAACTGGACGGTAAATTGTACGGATCCCGACGGAAATTCAGGAAAACCTGCACCTTTTGATTTCACTGTTGATCAGACTTCTCCGATAATTTCTCTTAATTATCCCCCAAATAATTCCGGGGTTTATTATGGAACTGGAAGTGTAATACTCAATTGGACGGCAAGGGATCCTTATGATCCTTTTATAACCTGCAATGTTTATGTCGATGGTGCTGTTAAGGTGTCTAATATGCTTGTCTCTAGCGGGATACCTGCAACAAAGCCGGTTTCATTGTCTCAGGGGTATCATGGATGGAATGCCACCTGTACGGATCAAGTCGGAAATTCCAATTCCAGTGCTACTTATCATTTCAATTTTACCTATCCCGATTTTGTCATAAATGCAAGCAGTATAAAGTTCAATGTGACTTCTCCGGGTGAGGGAGATCCTGTCGGTATAAATGTTACGACTTATAACCGTGGCGGGGCAGATATAAAAAGCGTGGTAATAAAAGTTTATGACGGGAATCCAATTTCAGGAGGGACTCTTATCGGGACTAAAAGTATCTCAATATCAAAATTCAGCTCTAATGTAAGTTTTTACAAATGGGTCGCACAGATAGGAACAAGCTCCATCTATGCTGTTGCTGATCCTTCGAATGCTTATACAGAGTGGAATGAGAGCAACAATCAATGGAGCAAAAACATCACCGTCGGGAGCTGGCAATACCTTTACGGATTCATAAATCCCATAAGTAATTACAGCCTTTCAAACAATCTTGATGCAAAACTAATCAGCTGGCCTGCAAATCTTTTTTCTGGAGGGAATATATTCATAACCAGTTCAGGCGCTTCAGTTTCCTGGCCCTCTTTGGTTGCAATAGGAAGGACAACTTCTGGTGCAGTTGCTTCACCAAATGATTTCTCCAATATAGATACCCTTCTTAACATGACCGGGTTCAATGATTCAGTTTATAATCTTTACACAAACGCAGGGGTTCCTAAAAATACGACGAGCTTTTTGATTTACAACACATCAATAAATAATGTTCCGGTAATAGATTCAATAAATAATTCTAATTTCACAACAGGGATCCTTTGGGATTCCTCAGATGATATCTCCCACGACGGTCAATTTGATATTGCCGATAAAGAAGATCTTGTCTTTGCCTCAAAAATACATCCTCATACTAAAGGCACCTATGGAATTTATGATTACGAAGTAAGAGTTCCCGCAAAATTGAGGGATTATAAATTTATTTCATCGTCGGGAGATATCTATGTCGAGTTGGATTAATTCATTTCCCTGACGGCAATAAAGGAATCTTATCATCCCGGTTCATTTTTTTCGGGTGCTAAGAGGGTTATTTTTTTCATATGAAAAAAATGATTTTTGAAGATTTTTTTAGGTTTTTCCGAGAATAACCATGAAAAAATTGGTTTTACCAAAAATCTAAAAAAGCAAAAAATTTACAAAAACTTTATAAAGTAATTTGTTTTTTATCTCATTAGAGTAGTTAATAAGATTACTACTCATAAAAAAGGAGGTTAAAGGAGTTAGATGAAACAATCGTTTTGGTTGTGCTTTTTAGCATTGCTTGTAGCAGCTTTGTTCATACTGCCGGGAGTCTTTGCTGTTGTTCAGCCATCTGGTGCGGGTGTAACAGAAATTAGAAATCAGACAATGGCCCCAGATGTTGCTGGTTCTCAGGCAGCGATTGCAGGAAATGTGACAGAGATGAATCTTTATGGTTATACTGACACACAGGCTTGGCAAGGTTATTACGGTAATGTCAGCGGTACAATCCAACTGGTCGATGGAACCGATAATGTGCTTTACAACTGGAGTGATGCAAACCCACTTGGTCAAGTGTATTCTTCAACGAATAGTACCATCAGTTGGTTAAATGTTCAGTGTTTCAACTATTCTGCAAAAGGTACGCCTGGAGCAGGAGATACAGGAGAAACACCTGGATTGACTAACAAGAAAGGGATGAACTTGACTCAATTGCAGAATGAGTTTGGCATCGGTGCAAATGACTTTGACAGTGTAAACAACACATTTTATCTGTTAGGTAATTCTTCAAGTTCTGTGCACTCAACATTCTACACAGCAAACCTTGAGTTCAATGGGTCAGAATGCCAGACTAGCAGAATATACGACAACAGTGGAACAGGTGTTGCAGGTCACTTCGAAGAAGTTATCCAATATGAGCCTACAACTTCAAGTGTGATATGGACATCCATATTGAATAGAAACCTTTTGGGTTTTGACAAGAAGCAACATGACTTTGAGATGCTCGTTCCTGAAAACGGCCATAAGACAAACACTGCCACGACAACGTATTACTTTTACGTGCAGCTGCAATAAGGTCCTATTATTTTGTTATTGTTTTGGACCTTATTCAGAATTAAAGTGGATACTGTAAAGAAAAGATGATTAAAAAAAACGAAGTCGGAATGTACTCAAAAGAAGTTGTATTAATCCTTATTAGCCTTGCTTTGGGGATGCTGATCCTATTCTCAGTTTCAGCAGTTCCTTCAGGAATAGATGGTCTTAAGTCAATTTCAAACCAGACAAAAGGGTCAAGCCCGGCAGGAGTATTTAATATTTCAGGAGGACACATATCTGTATTCAACCTTACCGCAAGGATTCAGGATCCCCGATGGAAAGGCTTTGTAGGTAATGTTACGGGTAGTTTCACCTTGTCTGATGCTTCAGGCTCAACTCTTTATGACTGGCAGCTTTCGACGTTGACAGGAAGAATTTATGCCACAAGGAATAGCTCGACCATAGGCTGGGCTGCTATAAAATGTGCTAATATCACAACTTTAGATGCGGAAAACTCCAAGCTAAATCTTACTAATCCAAGTGATAATCTTAATGTGACTTTCAATTATCTCAGTCCTTCAAACCCTGCTTTTTATGTTGGTGCGGTCCCAATTGCGGCAAATTCATGTCCGACTTTGAACACTTATGTAGACAATGCTTCGCAGACAAATTACTTTTATGAAATGGCTCTTTATAGCAAGCCAAGTATAATTTATGCAACTATAATGGAACCAGGTTCTGTTGGTTATAATGGGCAAAAATATGACTTTCAGGCAATCGTACCGGATTATGGAACACCCGGATTCACAGGCTCAACAGCATATTATCTTTACATAGAATTAGGAAGTTAAAATATGGAATGGAAGAAAAAATCAGAATCTTACATGAAACTCTCGTTGGTTTTTTTAGTTGAGATTATCTTTCTTTTCGTAATAATCTCCTCTTTCGGCGGATGGGTTGCAGGTCTTTCCGGAGGGAATGTAACGGTTTTGACTGAGCTTAAGGTTGGTGCTGTTGCTCCTGAAGTTCTAAATGTGAGCATCAATAACTATGCTTCTTCAATAAATTTAATACCAAACTCAACAAAACTTGTCAACTGCCAAGCACTTGTAAGGGATTGGAATAATGACACAACAATAACTAATGTTACGGCTCAGTTTTTTGAACAAGGAGTCGGAACCTATGGCGGCCCTAATGATAATAATTTTCATTATACAAATAACAGCTGCTTCATAAACAGGACTTTTGGAACCTGGAATAGCATTCCTGATACCCCTTATACAGCTCTTGCTAATTGTACATTCCATGTTTGGTATTATGCTAATCCGGGCACTTGGAATTGCACTGCAAAAGTTACAGATAATACTAACTTAACAGGATATGGGAGCGGAAACACGACAGTTGCTCAACTCCTTGCAGTCGGACTTCCAAGTTCAATAAACTATGGGACAGTTAACGGAACATTTGTGTCAAATCAAAATCTGACCAATGTGACAAATGAAGGGAATACTAAACTTAACCTCAGCCTTTATGGATATGGGGGGGCTCCAGGGGATAATTATGCCATGAGTTGTACTCTTGGAAGCACTCCTTACATTCCGGTGAGTGATGAGAAATATAACTTGACTGTTTCTCACCCCGGAACAATTAGTTTAACCCAATTTGCAGTAAATTACACAAATCTGACAAGCACTTACACGGTAAAGAAATTCAATCTTGCGAGCAGGCAAAATGATCTCAAAGCTGGAACAGATGACACAAATGCAACTTATTGGCGTATTTACGTTCCAAAAGGCGTTGCAGGAAATTGCAGCGGTTACATAGTCTTTGGTGCTAGCACAGCTCCAGGAAGCTAACTGAATTAATTTTTGGAAAGATTTAATAAATAGTTTTGATTAAGAATTTTTATGGACTGGAAGAAAAGGCTTGATCTTATAAAAAGGAACACAGAAGAGATTTTAACTGAGGAGGACCTTATAAAATTCCTTAAAGATGGAGAAAAATTATATCATTATATAGGGTTTGAGATTTCAGGTAAACCCCATCTTGGCCATGGCCTTGTTTGCATGTCAAAGATAAAAGATTTTGTTGATGCAGGTGTTGATTGTTCAATCTTCCTTGCGGACTGGCATTCATGGATAAACGACAAATTGGGCGGAGATATGAAAATAATTCATGAAGTTGGAGTTCCTTTTTTTAAGGAAGCTCTTATTGCAGCTTACAAATGTGTGGGAGGAGATCCAAAGGATTTGAAATTTGTTTTAGGTTCTGAACTTTACCACAATAATGATTCTTACTGGGAAACTGTGATTGATGTGAGCAAAAATACGACCCTTGGAAGAATACAAAGGTCTACAACAATAATGGGAAGAAAAGAAGGTGAAGCAATAGATTTTGCAAAGCTTATTTATCCTCCAATGCAGGTTGCAGACATTTTTAATCAGAAAATAAACCTTGCACATGCAGGAAATGACCAGAGGAAAGCCCAAGTAATCGCAAGAGATGTCGCTTTGAAATTGAAAAATCCTCTCAAGGATTCAAAAGGAAATCCAATAAAACCTGTTGCCGTCCATGGCCATCTTATACTAGGTCTGCAGAAGCCGACTGTCTGGCCTGTCCCAAAGGGCAAGATCCAGGAATTATGGGGTGAGATGAAAATGTCAAAGTCAATTCCAAGCTCTGCAATATACATGACAGATAGCGAGGAAGAAGTCAGAAAAAAGATAAGCGGAGCTTTCTGTCCCGAAGGAGAAGTCGATTTCAACCCACTCCTTGACTGGGCGAAATATCTTGTTTTCATAAATGATAAATCTTCTTTAGAAGTCAAAAGACCGGAAAAGTTCGGCGGCAATAAAAATTATAAATCTTATGGAGAGCTTCTGTCAGATTTCAAGGAGAAAAAACTTCATCCAATGGATTTTAAATCTGCGATGGCAGACAAACTTGTCGAGATAATGGAACCTGCAAGAGAACATTTTGCCAAACCGGAAATAAAAAAACTCAAAGAAAGAATGGATAAATTGTTGATTACAAGATAGTTCCAAATGTTTAAATAATCTTTTCTGTTTTTTGCAATAAAGAGAGAATAAAAAAGGAGGTGGTTTAATTAATGTTTTTAGATACAGCTGTCACATCAATTCAGCAGTCTTCAAACTCTGGTTTTCTGACGGGACTTCTTGCTTTAGGCATCGTGCTGTTTTTAGTAGTCTTCCTTCTCATAATAGGAATTTATATCTATATGTCTTTTGCCTTCATGGCTATCGCAAAGAAGGCAAGTCAGAGTTCTCCCGGAATCGCTTGGATTCCCGGCGTTGGCCCTTTGATTATCGCATTCAGATCCTCAAAGATGCATTGGTGGCCGTGGCTCCTTATGATTGGTTTCTTCATACCCTTTGTGAACATAGCTGCAGATATAGCTTTTGCAATATTCGGCGTCATATGGATGTGGAAACTTTTTGAAGTGGTAAAAAAACCAGGATGGTGGGCAATATTCATGGTCATACCTATACTGAACCTGGTTTATTTGGTGTTCGTAGGAATTGCTGCTTGGTCATCTGACTAAGAAATTTTATCTTCTTTTTTCTTTTATTTTGTCTTAAACTCCACAGTATCCAGATCTTTCAATTTATGATTTAAACCAACAACCTGTCCTCCGAACTTGGATGATGGTCCCCATATCCTAACCTCAACAATCCTTTTTGAAAAGCCTTTGAATATCTTTTCTGCAGCGTCTCTTACGGAAGAATCTGGCCTTAGAATCATGGGTTTCTCTTTTTTTTCACTTCCGGGCTCTTTTGTGAATATTCTCAATACTTCGAAAGAGTTGAATATCTTTCTTTTGAGTTCTTCAATTCCATTATCTTTTGAATAGGAGAAGGAAGAAACAAGAACAAAATTATATCTTTTACTTTGAAGCCTTGCTGATATCTTTCTTTTTATCTCAGGAGTCATGAGATCGGATTTGTTTACAACAATTATTTCTTTTCCATTATGCGGAGGCAACTTTTCTTTTATATAATCAATATCTTCTATCTTTTCAATGATGATTATAACCAAATCTGTCGTGTGCACCAATCCCCTTTCAAAATTTTCACTTCCTATTGCAGGTATCTCTACTATCTGAATTGGAGAACCCTCGTATTCCATCACACCCACAACAGGTTCTTTTGTTGTGAATGGAACTGAAGAGATTTTCTGGTTTGTGTTTGTCAAAGTTCTCATAAGAGAGGATTTTCCGGAGTTTGTTTTGCCGATTAGCAAAGCCTGCATATCTCCTTTTTTTATCCCATCTTTTGAACTTTTACCTTTTTTTCTTTTTTTCTCAAGATCTTCTTCAAGCCTTTTTCTCCTTTGCGTGAGCTGCTGGCGGAGATTTTCCGCACCCTTATGTTTTGGTGCATGAGAAATCATCCTGCCTAAGGCTTCGAGCCTATCTTCTGCGGTTTTTGCGTCGAAGTAATCTTTTTCGGCCCTTGTGTACTCCGGATCATTAACATTTATTGGCATAATGTTTTTAATTTTGTGAATTTTATAAGTCTGATGGCTAAGAGGTTGACTCAGAAATTTTTCAATCGTCCGGCAGATATTGTGGCCCGAGATCTGATTGGGAAAATTATTGTTCATCGTACTGGAAAGAAAATCTTTCGAGCGAGGATCGTGGAAGATGAATCTTATTTCGATGAAAATGATCCTGCAAGCTGGGCGCGCTTAGGAAGAAGGAAGGATAATTTTGCGATGTGGCTTTGTGCAGGGACAATATTAATAAAAAATGTGCACAAACACCTGATGCTGAATTTTGTGACAGGCCCTGCCGGAAAAGCCGAGGCTGTTCTAATAAGAGCGCTTGAACCGCTGAACTTTGAAGGAAGATGTTCCGGTCCTGGGCTCCTTACAAAAGAGATTCATATAGAGAGAAAACTTAATGGAGTCACAATTTCGAAAGTAAAAGGTCTATGGATAGAAGATGCAAAGCGCGTCTTAAAAATAAAGAAAAGTTTTCGTGTCGGGGTGAAGAAAGATTTAAACATTCCCCTGAGGTTTTATATTGATGGAAACAGATATGCCAGTAGGAAAAAATGAACTCCTAAGGAAAATAACTTCAAAAAAAGAATTCTCCCAATTGCCAGAAGAGGATGTTCTTCTTGCGTTCAGGCAATTTGACAAAGGCAATCTTACAGATGAAGAAAAAGTAAAACTGACAAGAGACCTATTGAGGAAAGTTTATACAGCTTTCCTATCGCAAAAGCTCCTTAATTTTAAGGATAAAAATACTGAATGGTTTCTTAATAAACACCTTTCAACAAGGGAAAGGATTCCTTATTATGGTCAAATTTACAAAAAAATTCTTGAAGGTCTTCCAGAAAAGGTGAATATATACGATCTTGGGTGCGGAACGAACGGATTTAGTTACCCTTATTTTAAGAGAGCAGGTTTTGAAGCCAATTATAAAGGTGTTGAAGCAGTTGGTCAGATTGTGGAGACTCAGGAAAAATTCTTTGAAAAAGAAAAGCAAAAAAAAGCATCATTCCTGCACGAGAGCCTTTTTGACATCGAAAAAATAAAAAGAATAATCAAAGAGGACAAAGGAGTAAAGGTAGCTTTCCTTTTTAAGGTCATTGACAGTCTAGAGATGATCAAACACGATTATTCCAAAAAATTTTTGGATGAAATCACACCTCTTGTTGATCGTGTTGCCGTGAGTTTTGCCACAAGAAGCATGATGAAAAGAAAGAAGTTCTTTGCCGACAGGACATGGATAAAGAAGTTCATAAATTCAAATTTTAATTTAATAAATAGTTTTGAATTGGGTAATGAAGAATACTTGATATTCTCAAAAAAAGATTTATAATCTTTCCGGCTTTTAATTGTTCATGACTGAAGAAATTAATGCGGAAGATCTGACCCTTCCGGAAGATAATGCTAAAGCTGACAGCAAATCAGCTTTTGACGAAAAGAGAGAGATGAGTGATTTTGAAAAAAAGAATCTTGAACGTCAAAAGGCATTTGAGTATCAGGAAGTTGAAGGAAGGGAAATAAGAAAAGAAGAGGAAAAAAAAGAATCCAAGAAAGACCTCATATTCAAATTTATTGTTGGCGGGGCAGTCTTATTTCTTCTTATAGCCCTTTATATCTGGCTTATCTATTAAGTTAATTTTATATACCGTCTTACTTTTTTGCTTTGATGAATTTAAAAAATAATTTCAGGCGCGAAGTTCTTCCTAATGGTATGACCCTCCTTTTTGAAAAGAGGGATCTTCCTGTTGTGAGTATGGGGCTTGCAGTAAGGAATGGGGGGATAAATGAATCTTCCGAGGAAAAAGGGATATCTCATTTCATAGAGCATCTTTTGTATAAAGGGACTCCGACAAGAAGTGCCTTGATGATAGCAGAAGATATAGAAAAAAGCGGAGGAGTCCTCAATGGATTCACGGATGAGACTCTTACAGCTTTCTGGTGCAAGATTCCAAGTGAACATGCAGAGAGAGGGATGGAAGTATTAATAGATATGGTAAAAAATCCTCTTTTTTCCCCTGAAGAGATAGAGAAAGAGAGGGAAGTCATATTTGAGGAAATGAAGATGAGACGCGACACGCCAAGGCAATATGTGCTTGATAGCATACAATTTTCTCTCTATGAGCCCCCTTTTGGGAAAAATCTGATTGGGGATGAAGAAACCATGCGTTCAATAAACAGGGAAAAAATGGTTGAGAAGTTCAGGAAAGTCTACACGCCTGACAATATAATTGCATGTGTTGTTGGAAATTTTGAGTTCCAGAAACTTAAGGGTATAATTGAGAGAAGTTTCGGTGATGAGAAAGGTGAAGTCCCTCATTTTGAAGTAAGGAGAAGGAATGAGATAAAAATAGAGAAAAGGAAAGGGATAGACCAGGCAAATCTTGTTTTTGCATTTCATTCACCTTTGATTCATGAGAAGAATGCCTATGCTTCTGTTGTTCTTCGAGGTATCCTTGCCGAAGGAATGTCATCCCGTTTGTTTATAGAAATAAGGGAAAAAAGAAATCTTGCTTATTCAATTGCAGGTGATTCAAGCATCGGAAAAGATTATGCTTATTCGCTTATCTATGTCGGAACTACAAAAGATGGTGTCGATAAAGTTAAAGAACTTATTATTGCAGAACTTCAGAAAGTATCTCAGAATCTTGAAGAGAAAGAGCTTGAAAGTGTTAAAGAGCAGCTTGCCGGAAATTATGAAATATCCACTGAAGATTCTCAGATTCAGATGGCAAATCTTCTTTACAGTGAATGCTCTGGTGATGCGAACGAATTCTATGACTTCAGGGAAAAGATAAAAGCTGTGAATCTCGATCAAGTTAAGAATCTTGCCTCAGAAGCTGCTAATAATTACAGCTTTTTTGCACTTGTTCCGGAGGACTAATGAGGTGTTTTATTTCAATAAGTCTGCCCGAGAGAATCAAAAAAGAAATATTTGATATTCAGGAAAAACTTCCGAAATTTGATGGTAAATTGACTGAAAGGGAGAACTTGCATCTAACCTTGAAGTTTCTGGGGGAGATTGATGGTGAGAGAATGGGGGAAATTAAAACCCAGCTTAAAAAAATAAAAGGAAAATCTTTTCATGCAAGTATCAACTCAATCGGGGCATTTTCCAAATCTTTTCCGAGAATAATCTGGCTTGAGATAAAAGGGGTCGAGGAATTGCAAAAAAGTATTGATGAATCTCTTGCAGGAATTTTTCGGAAGGAAAAAAGGTTCATGGGGCATTTGACTGTCGCAAGAGTGAAGCGGGTGATAGATAAAAGTACGTTTTTTGAATATCTTAGCAGAATTGAACTCGAAAAGATCAGCTTCAAAGTGGATAAATTTTGTCTTATGAAATCTACTTTAACCCCAAAAGGTCCTTTGTACGAAGAGATTGAAGGTTA
The DNA here is from genome assembly GCA_027343665.1 of archaeon. Classification (GTDB taxonomy): domain Archaea; phylum Nanobdellota; class Nanobdellia; order Pacearchaeales; family GW2011-AR1; genus GW2011-AR1. The sequence continues at coordinate 263,055 of DAHWKL010000002.1, read as the reverse complement.
TCCTCTCATTTAGGTTCGTATTTTCTTTTTGCCAACGAGATAAAACTCGCAGAATTTTTCCCAAGAATGGGCAAAAGTTCGTCTTCTTTTGAATTTATAATATCCCAGATTGTTCCAAATTTTTCTAATAGCTTTTTTGCTTTTGCAGGTCCTACTCCAGGGAATGACTCGATTATAAACTCCAGTTCCTCTGAAGGTGAGAGGTTTCTTTTTTTCGGATTTATTGTTTCTTCACTTTTCTTCTTGTTTGCTATAAGTCTTATGTAATCTGCAGTCTCCTTCTCATCTTTTGAAAATATAACTGGTACTTTGAAACTGAGGGATATTGAAAGCAAAATTCCGCGAAGTGCATTTTCATTCATCCTATTGTATCTTTTGACATCTCCCTCTATTATCAGAAGCCTCCTGTTATATTGATTTATTTCTTCCATCTGGGAAAAGAGTCTCCTGTCAAAAATGGAAGAGAAAAAATCTTTTGCTTCTTTTCTCTCTACTGCTATGCCTTTCACAATATAATCAGCGACTTTAAGCTCCTTGAATTTCACATCAAGGCCGAGGTTTTTTAGCTCAATAGGAACGGATGAATTTTTCTCTCTGAAGTCGACTTCTATAATTTCAGTCGGTTGATGAGAAATTTTTTTCTTCTCTTTTTCCGGTTTTGAGAAAATGTCGTACATTTTTAACCTAATAACTCTTCATTTTTCTTTATTTCATTAAATATCATCGCATACACCGGATTCACAAGGTTTTTCCTCCTTGTTTTTTCAAGTTCCCTGAACAGTCTGCTTTTGTTTTTGACCATATAAGTTTCAAATTCCTTTTCTGTTCTGAATACTCCATTAGATGTCCTTATCACGGAAGGATGATTAAAATAGTTCTTTTCACTGTGGGTCACTATAGCATAAACTGGTTTTGACATAAGCCAGGCTATTGCATGTTCTTCGGGGGTGCCCCAAGTCCAACTGTCATCTATGACAACCACAGTTCCAATTACATCTTTTCTGGCGACATGCTTAAGATTCACATCAAATATTCCGCTCACTTCTTTTCCCATTCTCAGGTATTTAGATTCACCCTCATTTTCTTCTTCAGGGCTCATAGAGCTGGCTTCAAAGAAAGGATTTATCAATTCTATCCCTGTTCTCTTTTCGAATTCAAGTTCCCATCTCCTAACTTTTTCTCTGGAACTTGTCGGATGTGCAAGATAAAACTTTGGATGGACTGCTTTTTGGCAATAATCGAAAACTTTCACTTTTATCAGGTCGGCCACCTTGTTGAAAGGCTTGTTTGATCCATCCGGTTTTGTCGTATTGATTACCATATCAAATAAATCCGAATCATAGCAATCTTCGATCTGGTAAGCTTTTCTGTATCTTTCCCTGTCATTGTTGCATCTTCCATCAAGAATCCGCATTTCTTCTTCCACAGTCTTGCCCACTTCCTCACCTTTTCGCGGATGCTTCATAATTCTCTCTGCAAGAGTTCTTTTGTTACCCTCAATAAAAATTTTTATTGAATCAGGTACGAAGTGATATCCCAATCTTGATTCAACGATCCCATCACCATGCTCTTCAATCCAGTTTCTTTGATATTCGTCTGCCCTTATATCCGAAGCAGGATCTTTTTTAGCCTCTTCGTTCAGCTGAGTCAGTGATATTCCAGCCTGTTTAGCATATTCCCTCCTCAGCTTCCCACCCGATATCGCTTCCACCCCATAATATTTTTTTAGAGGTCTGGTTACAGTCCCTTTGCCTGCGCCGGGCCAGCCTGAGATTGTCAATCTGAAATGAGGCATGTTAAACTTTTCTTTGAGTATTTGCGCTTGTGTTTTCCCAATAATATTCTCAAGATCTGAAACCTCTTTTCCCATCACCTGAAAAAAATTTCACCTTTAATAAAGATTTATGAGAATGAATATAACTCATGATATATATTTTTTTAAAGCAAGTATTTTTATATTTTTTTATGAATCAACACGAAATGGATGCTTCTCTTTTGATTAAAAGTTACATTCTCGCGAAAAATTCCCCTGACATAAGCACTCAAAACGGGGCTATTCTTATAAGGGGGGATCCTCTGGGCTATGCTATTTTAGGGGCGGGTTTCAATACTTTCCCTACAGGAGTGAAGATAACTCCTGAGAGACTCAAAAGACCTGAAAAATATGATTTTACAGGTCATGCAGAAAGAAGAGCAATCTTTGATGCTATCAATAAGGGGAATAATGTTAAAGGAACTACACTTTATGTTCCATGGTTTGCATGCTCCGCATGTGCTGATGCAATAATAAACTTGGGTATAAAAGAAGTTGTGGGATGGACTGGTCTTGAAAAAATGGCGAAAGAAACCTCAAAAGGCGAAGGACAGCCGGAATGGCAGATATCAATAAATCACGCTCTTGAGATGTTTGATGAAGCTGGAGTAAAGTATAGATGGTTCGATGGGCATCTTGATATTGATACAGAGATCCTTTTTTCAGGAAAAAAATTCAACATAAGCAAAGTCATTTAAATTCTTGAACGCCATTGGCTCTGCTTTCTTCAAGACCAAGATTTGAAATTTCAAGGAAGTCTGCTTTTCCGATTATATTTTTCATCGCTCTTGCTCCTATGTAAGTCATGCCTGAAGCGAGGCTTCCCAAAAATTTTTTTACAATTGGCTCTATTGGACCCTTGTAAGGTATAACTGTCTTCTCACCTTCTACACTTATCACATCCTTATTTTCATCCTTGTCCAGCTCTTTTTTCTTTAAGCTCACATCATAACTTGCCGAACCTCTGTAAATTTTGAAATTTTTGTCTCCTCTCTTCATCACTTCTCCCGGTGTTTCTTTTGTTCCTGCAAAAACATATCCCATCATTACAGTGTCAGCACCTGCACCTATTGCTTTCACGACATCAGCCGGTTTTTTTATTCCACCGTCAGCACAGATGGGTATCTCACCTTTAGTTGCTTCATAAACGTCCATTATTGCTGTCACCTGCGGCACTCCTGCCCCCGTCATCAATCTTGTTGTACAAAGTGAACCTGGTCCTATCCCGACTTTTACGGCATCAGCGCCTTTTGTCAGAAAATACTCTGCAGCATCTTTTGTTGCAATGTTCCCCGCCATAACATCAATCTGGGGATATTTTTGCTTTAAGTATTCCAAAGTTTTCCCTGCATATTTGGAATGACCGTGTGCAATATCAATCACAAAAATATCAACCCCTGCTTTTGCAAGAGCTTCCGCTCTTTTTTCAACATCTTTAACACCTATAGCAGCTGCAGCAAGAAGCCCCTCTTTTTTCACTTTTTCGACTTCTTTTGCTTCTTCTTCAGGAGTTAAGAATCTGTGTATCACTCCTAAGCCTCCGAGTTTCCCGAGAGCAATTGCCATTTCTGATTCACAAACGGTATCCATATTAGCTGCAATCAGAGGAATGTCAATATAATGGTTTCTTGTGACTCTTGTCTTAAAATTAACTTCACGCCTCGAAAATATTTTGTTATACTTTGGTAAAATCAAAACATCATCAAACGAGAAACCTTTACCAATAATTCTTGCCATACATTTTTACTTAATACGGTTTAGAATTAATAAAGATTTGTATAGATTCTATTGTAGTGTTCTTTGTATTTCATTTTTTCCGTTCTTCAACTCTTCTTTTATCTTTTTTATCGACTTTTCCATCTTCTTTTCCCTTGAGCGGGAAGCGTAATAGGCGAATTCATCTTTTGTTCCTTTAGTTATAAGAATTATCAATTTACCTTTCGCCAGACGGGCAGTTCTTCCTCTTCTTTGGATTGATCTTATAGCAGAAGATACGGGTTCGTAGAAAATCACAGCATCAACTTCCGGAATATCAAGACCTTCCTCAGCGATTGAAGTGGCACAAATCACATTTGTTTTTCCGTCTGAAAATTCTTCTATAATCTCTTTTTGTTCTTTCTGGCTCAGGCCCTGGCCTTCTTTTTTTGCCTGGCCTACAAAAACTTTTGATTTCACACCAGAGAGTTTGTTTATACTTTTTGAAACCAGGTTTGCAGTGTCTCTAAACTGTGTGAATATGATAAATTTAGAGTTTTCCTTGTCTTTTCTCTCATCTCTTACCACTCTTATTATCTCTTTTATTTTAGGGTGCTCTTCTCCTTTCTCGAGAAGAAATTTTGTCTTGGAAAAAATTGTCCTGAAATCTTCACGATTGGCCAATCTAACGACGCCTTTAGACTGCCTTTTTTCAGCCTGGCTGAAAATGCTTTTTAGATATTTGAAGAAACTTTCAAGAGTCTGCGTTTCAATTAAGTCAAGTGCATGCGACAATTTCACCGCTTGTGCTGTGAGGGAAATTGCGAAGAATGCTGACGGGCTAGAAAAATTTCCGTGTAAGTTTGCTCCGAGTCTCCTTTGGAGATCAAGAAGTGTTATTTTGTTGGCAGGCCCGTAAAGGAACCCTTTTATCTTCAGCTCGTCTGTGTACTCATCAAAGATTCTTCTTAGCATGAACCTTATTTCTTCAATTTCTTTCGGAAGTTCAACTTCTCTTTTTTCAAATTCAAGTTCCTGAAGGTAGCCTTTCACATCAGGAGAGTCTCTGGTTCTTAGTTCAACCTCTTCAATTGACAAATTTTTGCAGATTTCTTTTATCTTATTCTGATCACTTCCTGGAGAAGCCGTGAGACCGATTATCCTCTGGTGCGAGCTTTGCTCTGAATATTTCTGCGCGACATAATTATAATCATAATTTTTCACACATCTGTGTGCTTCATCCTCAATTAATAGGCATACCTCTGAAAGGTTATACAATCTCTTTTTGAGATCATTTGCCACACACTGCGGGGTTGAAAAGATTATATCTGCTGTTTCCCAAATTTCTTTCCTTTTTTTTGAATGGACCGCTCCGGTGAAAATTTCCAAGCTTCCGAAAAGTTCGGGAAGATTTTTTTTGAAATAGTTTAAGTGCTGTTCTGCAAGTGGTTTTGTCGGGGCCAGAAAAACGACTTTTCCCCCCGGAAATTCTTTCATCCTTTCAATTGCTACCATAAGAGCAATTAATGTTTTTCCTACTCCTGTAGGCAAAACAACAAGGCAATTTTTCTCAACGCAGGTCTTGAAAATATCCTCTTGATACTTTCGTGGTGTTATATTTTGAAGAAACTCCATTTAGAATAAAAATGGCCTTTGATTATAAATCTAACCTGAAGTTCAGACAATCACGAAAGTTGCAGCGAGTGCAAGTAAGGTTATTATTTCAAGAAAAGACCATAAGGTAACGTTTCCGAAAAATATCTTTGCCCCATCCCAGTCAAAAAGAGGGAGCATGTTAAAGAATGCATAGACTATGGAAAGTCTTGAAAGGGTTCCCTGACCTATGAAATAGAAAACAACCGCAAATAACAGAGTCACAACAATTCCTGCCGCTGCAATCCAGCCCATCTCCTCTTCAGAAACTTCGGAGAAAGAATATATTCCGTGCCTTTTTGCTGCCCTATAGACTTTTCCAGATGCATCAAATGTCAAGCAGGCCATCCAATTTACAAGTCCCACAGTAACAAATTTGATTATCAGGGGGATAAAAATTCCGACCTGCACACTGTTTTTGAAGTGCATGTGCTTTTTGACCCAGAGCTGTTTTATCTCCCAAATCTTGACTTCTATGTCTATATCAAGGAAAAAGCTCATAATTTTCTTTGCCAGCACATTTACAGCGACGACTATAAAGACAAAAAGCGTCGTCATGAGGAATATATTCAATGTTTCGACGAGGGAAATAATGAGTCCCAGAACTATCGAAATTACCAGGATCGAAAAAATTTCTTTTCTTGTGAACATGCTAATTTAAGATATTTATTTCTTATAAAGGTTATTGGGTTTGAAAATATCTCTTTTTGCATCGATCTTTAATTGTGTTATTTTGGAATACTCTAATGAGGAGATATTTTTTCTCCTCGGAAAATTTCGATTTTTACCGCTTAAATTCATCAAAAAATTATATTTGATTTAGTATGGAAAACTATTTAAACAAAAATAACCCTTTTTTTGTTATGAAAGTAAGAAAAATCACAGAGGTTCTTGGAAAGAGGGTCTACACGGACGCCGGAGATTTTTTCGGCACTATTGAGGAAGCTAACTTATTCGAAAACAAGATAGACGGATGGAGAATAAAAGTGGCGTCTCATCTTAATTCTGTTCTTGGCGGGGCAAGGGGGGTAGTTATTCCTCACCAGTATGTGAAGGCAATAAGCGATATTTTCATCATAAATAAAGCTGCACTCCCAAGCCAAGAAATGGATATGGAAGAAGCAGACGTAATGTAAAAAAATGTCAAACATCCTCCAAGCTTCGCTTTTTACCAGTTTTTTGTACCCGTTCCTTTTGATGTTCTTCATAATGTATGCTCTTCTCCAGAAATCCAAAATTCTCGGAGACAATCAGCCTCAGATAAATGCTTTTGTTTCACTCATTGTCTCTTTGATTTTTGTTTCTGTGATCTATCCGGTCATTGTTGTGAATAATCTGATCTTGTTCATGACTGTAGGGGTTGTTGTGATTTTTGTGGGGTTTGTCCTTTGGGGGTTCATAAACAATGGGAGTATCACTATCAATAGCAAATTGCTGAAATTCTTTGGAGTTCTTGTCATAATCTCTTTAGTTGTCGCGCTTTTCTGGGCGACAGGAGCTTTCCCACCTTTGTGGACTTTCATTGAGAATGTCTACAACTGGGCATTCGCCTCCGGAACTGAAGGATTCTGGACTAACTTTTTGATTGTTGTGTTGGTTCTTGCTGCTGTGTTTGCAGCTATAAAAGGAGCTGGGGCAGCGACAGGAAAGAGCGGCGGGAAGTAACCGATTTATTTTTTAAATTTTCTACTTGTGTGACAGGAAATAACAGAAATCTATATAAATAATCTTTCTCTTTATCTTCCATGATTGGAGGTTTGATTGTATTGGATTCTTTCGGGATTGTCGGAGGAGGAACTGTCGGAAATCTTCTTTATCAATTGCAGAACATGGGGGTTTTCAGTTATGTCCTTCCATTCCTTATGATCTTTGCGATTATTTTTGCAATACTGGAGAAGACTAATTTTATAGGAAGCAATAGGGGGATAAAAGTGATACTTTCACTTGCTGTTGCATTGATGTCTCTTCAGTTCAATTTTGTCTCATATTTCTTCGCCGAGATTTTCCCAAGAATGGGAGTTTTATTGTCTATAATTCTAGTTGCTATAATCCTCTTGAGTCTGTTTTTGGACTTTGACAATAAAATTGTAAAGGTAGTAATAGGTGGGCTGGTGTTTATAGGATTTTTAGTCATTGTTTATCAAAGCTTTTCAGATGTCTTTCCTTGGGGCAGCCTTACAAGCGGGCCTTTCTGGTGGTGGCTTCAGGATAATCTCAGCTGGATAATTGTTATTGCTCTTGTTGTTGGGGGAATTTTTGCAGTTATCGGAAAAGGAGATAAAAAGGGAAAAAAATTCACAAAAAAAGATTTTGAAGATATGGCTGCTAAATAAATTTAAAAATTATTTCTTTGTTCTTTCTTTATTCATCTTTTCAAAAGAATCTTCTACCATCTCGACTTCTTTTTTTACAGAGTCAATTGAATGTCCGAAAGATCCGACTCTGTCAAGTATAGCCATCTGCATCTTGTCAAAGCTTCTTTCAATCCTTTTGAGTCTCTCGTTTATGTCATCAATTCTGGGAGAGTATATGGTTCTGAACTCTTTGAGAACTTTAAGGTCATCTTCTATCTTTTTCATCTTCTCTGAAAAAACCTGTTCAGCGACTTCTATCATTGTTTCTGAATTCATTGAATAACCCTGATTGTACCCAGAATCGTTTTGGTATCCGTCTTCATAATATTCTTCCTGATCTCCCGAATCAGGATATTGAGGATAATTCCCGTTTTGGTTTTCCTGGTAAGCGTAATTTCTGTAGTCATTTCCCTGCTTTGGAGAAGGCGACGCAGCATATGCAGAAGGCGGCGTCGGGCTGTAAACTTCTTCGTCTCCAGAATTTGCTTCCTGTTCCTCATCTCCCATCATGGAAGGAGTCATGCCCTTTGTAGAATAATCTCCTTCTCCAGCAACGGCTTCTTTTATCTTTGCCTGGTTCATTGCATCATTTATTTCCATTGGTGAAATTCCTTCATTTCTAAATCTTATTTCTATTTCCGAATCCGGCAAGCCCTGTCTCTTCAAGTCGGTTATCCTGTCTACTAATGCCATATTACTTTATGGTTTTTTTGCTTTTTAATTTTTCTAAGTCTTCTTTGGTTGCAAAATCGAGAGGTTGGAACATTTTTGCCTGCTTTCTTAAGATTTCCAAATCGTCTTTTCTTGCGAATTTCTGAAATTCAGAAGATGCAGTTTCCATGAAATCTTTTATCCTTCCCATATTTTCTTTCAACTCTTCAATGTCTTTTTTTAAGGAAATAATTTCATCTTCATACTTTCCCTTAAAATCAATCAAATTCTGTCCTATCAAAATGAGTCTGTCCTTTATTATTTTCTGTCTTTCTTCGAGATCCATGAAATTCATTTCAGCAGAGCTTTGAGGAATCATGCCTTCACCTTCTTTCATGAAAGATAAGAGAAGGGCAAGTTTAAATTTGTTTCGAGGACAACGCATAAATTAATATAAACCTTTTTTCCTTTATACAAGAAGTATGGAATTTGAAAAAGAGGCTAAGCTTTATGCACATGAAGTCAAAAGGGAAGGTGGTGAAGATATCCTTTACTTCAATTTTAATGGTTCTTCATACCCTCCAAGCATTGCCGACTTTCCTGAAGTCATGGAAATGACGGTTGATGCCCTAATTGAAAATCCAAATGTCTCTAGGATTGTTTTTGTGACCGAGAAAAATTACAATTACGGATTCAAGGAGACAAATTATCTTCTTGAAATTGCCAGCCTTTATGTTTTTTTCCTGAAACAGGAAGAGGTACTCTCACACAAAAAGCTCGTAACTTTTGATGAGTCTTTTTTCCCCAAGAGATACAATAATCTTTTTTCATTCCTTTATATGTTCAAAAAAGATCCCGTAGCTTCTTATTATGAGCTCAGAAGGATTATGATCAATGAAAGGGTAATTTTTCAGAGGCTTAATGGAGAATCTAAGATAGATGAGGGAAATTACCTGAAACTTCTTGAGAGAATATTTGGCTTTGTTGAAAACATGAAAGTAATAAGGGACTCATTGCCTTACCTTTCCAACTACACGCTTGGGGGAAGGGGGGTGTACTCAAAGATCTTTCAACCGGATATAATTCCCAATTTCACTTTCACGAGACTTGTTGGAGGATTCCCGACGGACGCTGAGATAGTTGACCAGTACGAAATTTCGACAGATGATTTTGATATAAGTAATGTTGCTATCCTTAAGAAAAAAGATGAATCAAAACTTTTTTACCATCTTTCTCCTCCGGAATCGACACTCACTGAAGAAGAAAATTCCCTTCTGAACCTTGCCAGAGTTGTGCTGATAGAACATCAGCCTAAAGCAGAAGAGTTCACGAATGTTGACAGGACAAGGAAAGTCTTTTTCAACATATCAAAAGATTTGATAAGGGATCTTGCTCAGACGAAAAACATAAAGTTGGATTACATAAATCTCATGAAACTCTCAGCGATACTCGTAAGGCATACAATCGGTTTCGGGCTTGTCGAAGTTTTGCTCAAAGACAAAAATATTCAGGATGTTTCCCTCAATGCTCCGATCTCCCAAACTCCAATTTATGTCAGGCACCAGGATTATGATGAATGCACGACAAATATCCTTCCAAGCCGTGAAGATGCCGATTCATGGGCCGCAAAGTTCAGAATGATTTCAGGAAGACCTTTGGATGAGGCAAATCCGATACTTGATACGCAACTTGAGATAGACAATTTAAGAGCAAGGATTGCTATCATTCAGGAGCCTCTCAGTCCGGAGGGTCTCGCATATTCGATAAGAAGGCACAGGGAATCTCCCTGGACTCTTCCTTTATTCATTGAAAATAAGATGCTGAATCCCCTGGCTGCAGGTCTTTTGAGTTTTCTTATAGATGGAGCAAGAACAATATTAATTGCCGGGACAAGAAGCTCAGGAAAGACTTCCCTTTTAGGTAGCCTCATGCTTGAGATAAATCCAAATTCGAGAATAATCACGGTAGAGGATTCACTTGAACTTCCTGTAGAGGCGCTGCGCGCATTGAATTATGATATCTTAAGGATGAAAGTACGTTCTGCTCTTTTGAAATCCGGAGCGGAAGTGTCGGCTGACGATGGGATAAGAACATCTTTGCGTCTTGGAGACAGTTCGCTGATTGTTGGCGAAGTTCGTTCAGTCGAGGCGAAAGCCCTTTATGAAGCGATGAGGGTGGGAGCCTTAGCTAATGTTGTCGCCGGAACAATACACGGCGCTTCACCTTACGGAGTTTTCGATAGGGTCGTGAATGATCTTGAAGTTCCCGCGACTTCGTTCAAAGCTACAGATGTGATCGCAGTTGCAAATCCCATAAAATCAGCTGATGGGCTCCATTCATGGAGAAGACTTCTTCAGGTTTCAGAAGTAAAAAAACATTGGAAAGAAGATCCGCAAAAAGAAGGCGGATTCAGTGATCTCATGAAATATATTGTCGAGAAAGATGAGCTTGAAGCAAGCGACGCTCTCATCAATGGTGAAAGCGATGTCATAAAAGATATTGCTTCAAAAGTGAAAGGCTGGGCTGGAAATTGGGATGCAGTATATGATAATATTCTTCTGAGGTCAAAGATAAAAAATGAAATAGTGAAAGTTGCCAAATCTTCAGGTAAAGAAGAGATACTTGAGGCAAAGTTCAATGTCCTTTCAAATCATGCTTTTCACAGGATTTCAGATGAGGTCATAAATGAAGTCGGGCTCCCGTTGGGGGATCAGGTTTTTCCAAAGTGGCAGAAATGGTTAAATAATGAAATAAAGAAGTTCAAGGAATGAAAATTTTTTCATTTGTCTTCGGTGAAATTATTCCTTTATTTTATAGGAATATTTAAATAGTTTTTATTTTTTGTATAAGGATGGAGATGGTGAAAAGAAAAAACAACAGTATAATTTTTGCGGTTCTTTTCGTCGTCGTGCTTTTGTCCATCTCTTTTGCTTCAGCTAATATTTTCACGGACTTATGGAACAGTTTCAATGGAAAGATAATCAATGTTCCCAGCATAACCGGTTATGCAACTTCTTCAGGGGTTATATGTCCCTCTCCCGCAGTCTACGGAACTTCTGTTGGATGTGTCAATCTTATGGCAGGTTCTGCAGCTTTTGTACCCCCTCCAAATGCTACGAGAAATGATTCTTACTCATGCTCTCAAGGATATGCTTGCTATGTCTGTAATTCGGGTTATGTTTGGAATGGGAATAAATGTACAATTAGAAATGTCAGTGAGCTCCCCGATTCTACAAGTACAATTAGAAATGTCAGTGAGCTCCCCGATTCTACAATAAATTTTTGTTCTCAACATAATTGTGTTATTTCACCTGGAGTCATAATTAATGACAATGAAGGGGAAGCCTTTTCAATTTCATCTGTGAATTCTTCGTATGTTTCATTGAATTATTATCCTGGCGGATATCTTAATTCCGTTGAGACTTCTGATTTTATTCAGCCACAAAGAACCTTTTACATCTTTCCTTCAGGGATGTTCGTGTTTCCAACTGCAATTTTTAATTTATCTCAGATCCCTTCTGGTAGGATTTCTATACCCTCTAGCTATAAAGGTGGGTTGATCACCGCATTTACCTATGCACAAGTAAATTCTTGCTTCAATACTTCTACGGAGGATAATGTCTGCCTTCTTTCGCCAGGCGGTTCCGCAAATGGTTTTTCAGTGGGATTAATAAACTCTAAAGGAGTAATTATAAATTACAATGGGGAAAATTCAACCTTTCTTGAAATGTATGGGAATAACACTTATAAATTTAAATCTGGTGTTTCGGTAACTTTTGGTGAAATTCTTCCATCGGAAAATATTACTCGCGGCCATAAAGAAGCTACACTGGTGAGTATAGATTATTCTGTTAATGATTTAAAAGTTTCAAATTCCACTAACTCTTCCACAATGTCATGTACATCAGGCTGCGTTTCCAACGGTGAATGCCTTCCAATAGGTTATAGGCAGAATGGGGAATATTGCGCTGCTAACGGGAGTTTTGTTCCTCAGCTTGGGAGCAATGCAGCATGTGAGAATAATTTTGAGTGCGGCGGAAATGTCTGTGTTAATAATCAGTGTGTAAGTCAGAATATAATACAGCAGATTCTTAACTGGCTTGCAAAGTTGTTTGGATAATTGATTTTTATTCAAGATTCTAAACATTTATTAATTATTTTTCTCTTCTATATCCAGAGGTGTAAAGTGGAAAGGCAAAGCGTTCAGGACGTTTTAAAAAAATACAGTGCGAAGATAGAAAATGAGATAAATTCTCCGGGTGAAAATAGTTCTTCATATGAAATGTTTAAAGGTGAAATCGCCAGGGAATATTCAACTTATGAAAGGTGGGCGAACAGCCTTGGAAATATGGTTCGTGTCAAACCTTCTTCTAAAGATGAAGCAAGATTAAAAAGATCAATAGATTCGGCTCATCTGTCCATAGAACCTTGGCAGGCAGCAAGCCTTTCCATAATGAGTTTCCTTTCAGTTTTTTTTGTAGGGCTTCTGATCTCAGTCGCAGTAGTTCTTGTCAATAACGGAGACATAAACAGTTTCCCTCTTCTTTTCTTTTTCCTTGTAATATTCTTCGGACTTTTTCTTTTCACTTTCCTTAATGGATATCCGGAAAGGGCTGCAAGGAAATGGAGACTCAAGGCTTCAAGCCAGATGGTCCCCGCCATACTTTATATCGTTGTTTATATGAGACACACATCAAATCTTGAAAAAGCGATACAGTTTGCTTCAGAACATCTTGATTATCCTCTTGCCCTTGATTTCAAAAAAATATTCTACAATGTTGAAATAGGGAAATATTCCACGATAAAGGAAAGTCTTGACAGTTATCTTGAAAGTTGGAGGGGATACTCAAATGAGTTCATTGAAAGTTTCCATCTCATAGAATCAAGTCTTTTTGAACCTGATGAAGGAAGAAGAATCTCAACTTTAGAAAAAGGCCTCCAGGTCGTTCTTGATGGAGTTTATGAGAAAATGCTTGCATTCAGCCATTCTGTAAGGAGCCCGTTGACAAATGTCTATATGCTTGGTGTTGTTCTTCCGACTCTTGGTCTTGCATTGATCCCTCTTGCTTCTGCAATGCTTGGGGGTATTCTCACTTATGTTCATGTCATAATTTTATTTAACCTTATTATCCCCTTTATGGTGTTTTATCTGACAGACAAGGCACTTAGTCTTCGTCCCGGAGGTTATGGGGAAACCGCTCTCCTTGAAAAGAACCCCCTTTATCCAAAATATAAAAGCAATGCACCTTACAGGAAGGCATTTCTTCTTGCATTTCCTCTTTTTTTGTTGAGCCTTATACCCCTCCTTTTTGAATACACTCCTCTTCCTGCGATGTTGGGAGTTCCAAGCGATTTCACTTTTTCCCAATTGGGGCTTTCATTTTTGGGTAGTGGGAATGTATTTAATTTTGTCACAACGGGATCTAGCGTCACAGGTCCTTTTGGTCTTGGCGCTCTTCTTCTTGGCATGCTTTTCCCACTTTCAATTGCTATATTTTTTTCAGTTGCATATTCAGGAAAGACAAAAGAGCTTATTGTTGAAAGAAAGAAAACAAAAGAACTTGAAGGGGAATTCAATAATTCGCTTTTTCAGCTTGGAAACAGACTGGGAAATAGTGTTCCTCCCGAGCTTGTTTTCGGGAAAGTTGCGGAAGCGAACAAAGGACTCCAATCAGGGGAATTTTTTGCAAGAGTCAATTATAACATAAGACAGATGGGAATGAGCGTTGAAGGCGCTATCTTTGACAATAAAAGGGGTGCTATAAGGTTTTTTCCATCCAACCTGATTGCGACTTCAATGAGAATACTTGTGGAATCTTCAAAGAAAGGATTGAAAATCGCGGCTGTCAGCCTTATGAGCATTTCCGAATACATAAAGAATCTTGAAAAGATTACTTCGAGATTGAAAGATCTTCTCGCCGAGATTATAAGTGATATGAAAAGTAATATGACCTTTCTCGCTCCATTGCTTTCAGGTATTGTCGTCGGGCTTGCTGCAATGATAACAGCAATACTCGGAATGCTGGGCTTGAATAATCTTTCTTCAGGAGCAGCAGGTGCAACTAATCTTGGAACTCTCACAAATCTTTTGAGTATATTCCAATATCAGTTTATGATCCCTCCTTATTTCCTTCAGATAGCCGTCGGGCTTTATCTTATAGAGATAACCTTCATATTGACTTCAACTCTTGTGACTATAGATTCAGGTGAAGATAGGCTTGAACTTACAAATCAAACAGGAGTAAACCTAAAGAGAGGCATGAGTTTATATTTTGTTGTGGCTCTTATAAGTATAATCTCACTCTCAATATTAAGTTCAGTCGTCCTCGGAAATATTCTTGGCTGATACCCTCTCAAAAACTTTATTAAATCCTTTTCCCTGGTTGTTCTATGAGGAGCAAAAGAGGGATAATTTCGGAATATCTTCCATGGATCTTGATTGCTGTAGCTATCCTTGTGGTACTTATGATAGCAATCTTCTTCCTTAAGGGAAATGGAGATTCTTTTATCGGAGCATTCAAAAATCTTTTCGGAGGACCATAATGTCAGAGCTTACAATTGATCAGTTGATAAAAATAATTTTGGGAGTCCTAGTTGTAATTGCAGTAATAATCGGGCTGTATCTTTTCTTCGGACAAAGAGTTGCTGATTTTTTCAAAGGGCTTTCGCCGCCGACAAGTGTCGGAGGATTTTGGAGAATTTTATATGGATAAAAAGATTTTGAACAAAAGGGGGATGCTTTTAGCCAGTGAAGTCCTGAAGATAGTTCTTGCAGTGATATGTATAGTCTTTTTGGTTTATCTTCTTTTTTCGATATATTACGCAAATTCGAACGCTCAGAATCAGAAAGAAGCCCAGTCGACTGTCGGGAGGATAGGGGATATCATATCAAGACTGAACAATGGTGCGATTGCAAGTGAGTCCATACCTGATGTAACACCCGTGTCATGGAATTTTGTGAGCTTTGTAGGGAGCCAACAGAAACCAAATCTATGTGCCGGAGCCGACTGCCTTTGTATATGCGATACACCTAGTACCATCCTTGGAATTATCACAATACATTCACAAATAAGCCAATGCGACAGTACAGGTGCATGTATAGCTGTCCAGAATCTGAAAAGTTTCGGAACCTTTGGAATAAAAAGTGTAAGCAATGGCGGAACAACGGTAAATATCACTAAAGCCGGAAAAATGATAGAGGTGTTGAACTGATGGATCTCGATGAAATGGTGAAATACCTCATATGGATAATCATTTTTGCAATAGCTTTATTAGGATTATACTCTTTGTTTCATAGTCTAGGGGTGATGTGAATGGATAATAAAGGGGAACTCACGACTCAGCAAATTGTCATTATAATCATACTAGTTGCGAGTTTCGCAGTTATACTTTTTTTCATACTGAAGCTTAATCTTGGAGGAGAGAATGCCCAGAATATATGCCATAATTCTGTTGTTGAAAGGGGAACATCAATAGTACCTTCCAGTGCTTTTCCCTTAGATTGTAAAAGGCAATATGTATGTTTAAGTGCTAATGGGAATTGCGCTCCTATGACCAAACCGATAATAATAAAAGTCGGGAACAAAACTGCAGTTTATCAAGCTCTTGCAGGCCAAATGGCAAACTGCTGGTGGATGTTCGGTGAGGGGAAAATAAATTATGTCGGTTCCGGGATAACAAAGAATCTTTATTGCTCTCTTTGCAGTCAGATAGCTTTTGATCCTTCAGTGTACAAAGTTTTCGGCGGAAACACTAACTTCAGCATGAAAGATTTCTACCAGTATCTTTCAACAGCAAAAATGTCCAGCGGACAGACTTATGCAGATTATATGGGTTTAACAGGAATCACAAGTTATTCAGGAAATTTAGGCACAGTTGATATGACCAAAGAGTATTATTCGCTGATGGGAATTACAAACAAAATAAGTACCCTTGGTTGGATTGGGGTCGGTGCAGCTGCTGCTGGAGTTGTTGCTACAGCATTAGTTCTCTCGCCTGTTACCGGTGGATTAAGTCTCGGTTCCCTTCTTGGAGTTCTTACAGTTGCCGGTAGTGCTACTGCAGGGGGTGTTCTTGGAGGGGTTTTTGTTGCACCTGTTGTCGAAGGAGCGAGTGGAAATCAATATATTCCCCCGTCTCTTATTCAGGTCAATTCTGCACAGTTTACGGCGCTTAATTGCAGCGAGATAACTACCGCAAGTTAATTGTGAGGATAACTTTTATTAATTCTTTTTTTCTATCTATATTATGATAAAAAAGAGGCAGAAGAGAGGGGAAATACTTGTGGAGAATATAATTTTTCTTCTCCTTAATGTCCTTTTTCTTACTATACTTATAATTTTTTTAATTAACCAGGGGAATGGCGTCTCAACCCTTGAGGATGCATACTCAAAAGAGATTGCTCTCCTTATAGATTCTGCGAGGCCAGGGATGCAGATGACAGTAAACATGCAAAGTGCTCTTGGTGTTGCAAATAAAAACGGAGTTCCTTTTGATCAGGTTGTTCTTGTTAAAGGTCAATATGTTACAATCACTCTTGATCAGGGCAAAAGCAAGAGCTATCAATTTTTTAATAATATAAATGTGACAGGATATTATCCGGAGAAAGACAATAGCGGGAAATATAACGGATTTTATTTTTTCACGTTCTCTAAGAAAACATGAGAAGGCAAATTGGAAAAAAAGGCGACAAACTGATTTCAGTGTATTGGTTTGCAATTCTAGTCATAGTTGCAGTTGGAATTGTCCTGATGGTGAACGCGTTTTATGGGAATCCTTACGACGTAAGGCAGGTCGAGGCAGGTATTCTTGCAGATAATGCTGCTAACTGCATTTATTATGGTGGGCAGGTGAATCCTCTCCTCTTTTCAACAGAAGGGGTTTTCAGGCCGGACTTCCGTGACAATTTCATGAAAATATGTTCTCTCAATTTCAGCGTCGAAGGAGAATTCACTCAGGTTCCATATTATCTTGAGGTGAACTTTTCGAACGGGGTGGGCAATTTTGCGAATTCTTTTGGGATTATGGAAGGGAATAGCAACCTTAGACCAGATTGTAACATAAATGTAGCCAATAATCAAAACCTTGCACAATGCATCAATAAGGAATTTTTTATGAAAACTTCTTCAGGGACTATCTATACAGTAAAAATACTTGCTGTCGTAAGCAAGGTATCTGAAAACACAAATGGATAAAAAAAATTCGAAAGGACAAGTGGGAGAGACTCTGACGTGGATAGTTGCAACTATCATTATTTTAGTAATCATCATTTTTTTCATATTCGGTTCTTCTCTTCTTGGGGGAACAAAATCCGTCACAACATCTTTCAGGCAAAGCATAACTTCTTCGCAGAAGCAGGAGCCGACAGACTTCTTCCTTCAAAAATCCTTATTCACTTATGTCTCTTCAGGGCCAGGCTCATCTCAACTCCAACTTGATAATGCTCTTGAAAAAATGGCAGCAGGAGGTAATTTCAGTTTAGATTATAATGCGACAAAAAAGCAATTCATGCTGGATTACGGTTTAAGATGACAGAAAAAACAGATTCAAAGAAGGGAGATCTCCCGGTGACCATTCTGGTTATAGGAATTTTTGCAGTGTGTGCTTTTGCACTCCTAACTTTTTTCATATCAGACTTCAATATAAGCAACTCTTTTGTAGGTATAAGTTCAACTAGTCATGTCAGTTCTTTTATGGATCAATATCTTTTCTTTGAGTCACATCAAGTTCCGACAGCAAAACTCAATCCTCTTTTTAATGTGACTGTTCAAGGTGGGAAAGAATACTTATCTGAAAGCAAATATGAAAATCAGGGTGGGTTTTTAGGGATAATAGGAGGATCACCTGTACTTGTTTTTTCTGTGAAATATCAAATCCCTTCGTCTGCATTCTTACCATGAGCCGATTGCTGATATAGGAAGTTTTATAAATATTTTTTACTCTATTTAAGAAGATGGCATCGCAAAACAAGAGAGGGCAGGGTCTTAGCACAAGCACAATAGTGCTCTTGATTCTTGGTCTGATAATCTTAGTTGTTCTTGTGTGGGGATTCATGACAGGTTGGAGCAGCATAAGCAGTCTTGTGAATCCAAGCAATGTAGACACAGTTGTTCAGGATTGCAGTCTTGCGTGTTCATCAAATAATGTTTATGATTATTGCTCTGGCGCAAGAACTCTTCGTGCCAATGAATATAATGTGAATGTCCAATCATCTTGTGATGTCTTTTCAGGCTTGGCGACTTTCAGCCAGTTCAATGTTCCCAAATGTTCGACGATTAATTGCAACCTGAAATGTTCCCAGATAATAATTGACGGAAAGAATGGCACTATAACATCATCCGCAACAGGTTACAAATATGATGTCACAGCTCTCGCAAATGACGTTCCTGCAGGGCAGAAATGTGTGATTAACTAAACGACTTTTTCGTTTCTTTCGATAAGAATTTAAATTTGTTTGTTTTGTTTATTTCATGGACAGGGGAGAAAGAAGGAATAAATGGAAGGACAAAAAACAAGAAAAAAAGAAGCACCCCTACAAGTTGGGTGGAAGATTCAGGAGTTCTGATATTAAATCTCAGAGTTTTTCAGAGGGTAAAAATTAATTTTTATAAACTCTTTTTACTAATCTAACCTATGATAGAAGTTGCAATCTTATTTGTATTGGCTTTTTTGTGGGTCCTTTTTGCCGCAATATCTGATGTTAAAACAAAAGAAATTCCAAACTGGCTTAATTTTAGTCTTGTTATCTTTGCACTCGCTTTCAGATATTTATACTCATTTTTCTCAGGTGATGGGAGCGGATTTTTAGTCGCAGGCATGTTCGGAATATTCGGAATCTTGATTTTTATAAGTTTTTTTGATTCATCTTTCAGAACTAAATCTGGAGAAATTGCGGGATTTTTTGCAGCTTCTCTTTTTTTTATGGTATTTATATGGATATATCTTTCTAATCCAACCATTCTTTCAAGTCCTGGTTTCTCATTTTTTTATGAAGGGTTGATGGGATTGGGAATCTTTTTTCTTATTGGGAATCTTTTGAATTATGGTAGAGCATTTGCCGGCGGCGATGCGAAACTCATGGTCTCTCTTGGTGCAGTTTTGCCGATTTTTCCCTCAATCTTGCAAAATCTCGAATTCATGTTCTTTTTCATAATAATCTTTCTTATATCCGGCTCTTTGTACGGGATTCTGATGAGCCTCTACCTAAGTTTAAAGAATTTTAAGAGCTTCAAAGGTAGATTTTTAAAATTGTTTTTCGAAAAAAAGTTTTTGATAATTATATTTGATATCTTTGCAGTAATATTTATCTTTATGGGATTAAACGATCCTTTTTTTGCTTATCTAGGAATTTTTGTTTTTATTTTCCCTTATTTTTATCTTTTTTTGGAATCTGTCGACGAATCTTGCATGATCAAAAAAGTCTCGATTTCAGCTTTGACTCCGGGTGATTGGCTTTATAGAGATGTGAAAGTGGGTGGGAAAACAATAAAAGCAAGTTGGGACGGATTAAGTGAAGAAGAAATAAAAATTCTGAAAAAAAAGAAGCAGGTTTTTGTAAGGAGAGGCCTTGCTTTTGCTCCTGTGTTTTTGATCAGCTTGATAACTCTAATCCTCTCTTATGTAATAGGATTTTTCCAGTACTTCTCAAAGATAATTGGAATCTAAGGCAATCTTTTAGGCAGCCAGGTGTTTTTTTCATTTATCTCTTCAGCAGGTTTTTCCTTTTTCTCCTCTAGGACTTCTTCTTCAGTAGGATCCTCCTCACTGATTTTTTTCTCTATAGTTTCTTTTATCTTTTCAAGGTCATCCTGAGACATCTTTTTTCTCTCGGAATCCAATGATTCATTCTGGTATACTGGAAGAATATTTATTATCTCATGCCCCATTATATTTGAAGCAATCATTTCCACTTTTTTTGGATTAAATGTCCTTTCAAGTTTCCCTTTGGTCTCAAGTGCGAGCTTCCCCGCTTCTCCCGGTATTTTTTCCTGTGATTCTATGTGTTCTTTTGGGATTATCAGAGAATGCCCCAATGATGCAGGATTGAGATCAAGGATTGCTATTGCTTTTTCATTCTCTCCTATCTTTGTAGAAGGCACATCACCGAAAACAATTGAGCAGAAAATGCATCGTTGTTTCTCGTCCCCTTTTTTTATGAGCCCTTGTTCTTTTAGGAAAAATACAAATTCTTCTTCAGACATCGAATTTATATTTGACAGAAATTCCTCAGCTTTTTCCGGATCATAATTTGATTTAATATGCTCTGTCAATTTCTGCTTTATATTTTCAAGGTCTTTTTTGAGTTCAGGCATTTTAGGTCTAAGAATTTAGATTATATAAGTATTTAGCGAGTTGTCAGGCAACTTTCCTCATGTCCACAAGTTCAGCTGAGGAAACATTTTCTATTTTTTGGAATTCGTCCACAAGTCCGTCGACACTTTTGTTATCCGGGTAAAAAAAGAAAGCAATAATAGCTTTGAGTCCAAAGGCTATAGGCTCTACCGTATACCCTTTGTTTGTCCCCCCGAACTTTTCAACTACACTTTTTGCCTTTTCTTCTATCTTTTTCAGATCTGCTTGGGGCGAATCAGGCATAATTTTGAACTTTGCTCCGTTTACTCCCGTCATTTTACAAAAAACCCTGAAGGGTTTATAAAACTTTATTTTTGGAAAAGATATTTCTCATTATCACTCCAAAATTTGCAAAATGCTTAAAAAGCTTGATGAATTTTTTACGCGATGGATGGAAGTTACGAGAAGATTTTATCGAAATTATCTAAGCTATCGGGGATAGAAGAAGAGGAGATTGACAGGAGAGTTGAAGCAAAGCGTTCCAAACTTTCTGGTCTTATAAGCAGAGAAGGTGCGCTCCAAGTCATTGCCGCTGAATTAGGGATTTCTTTTGACAATGAGAAACTTAAAATAGACGAACTTCTCCCAGGGATGAGGAAAGTCCATTTTACCGGAAAAGTTATCACTCTTTATCCTATAAGAACCTTCAAGAATAAGAATGGGGAGGAGGGGAAAGTTGTAAATATGATTGTTGCTGATGACACTTCAAATATAAAACTTGTTCTTTGGGATATAAATCATATAGATATGATTGAGAAAGGAGCTATTACGGAAGGCGTTGCAATCGAAGTTTTATCCGGAAGCATGAGGCAGGGGGAAGTTCACATGGGGAGCTTTGCCGAATTAAAACTCAGCGATGAAGAATTTCCGAATGTCAAGATTGAGAAACCCGTCAAGAAGAAAGACATAAAGGAATTCAATGTCGGAGATAAGGTGAACACCCGAGCTTTCATTGTCCAAGCTTTTGATCCGAGATTTTTCAATGCAAATTTGGAGACTGGAAAGAAAGCGACGGATGAAGAGATTGCATCAGGCATTCCGACTGAGAAGCGTGCGATATTAAACATTGTAATAGATGATGGTACGGAAAGTACACGCGCTGTCCTCTTCCATGAAATGGTTCAGAAACTCGGACTTACAGAATATGATGACCCTGAAAAAATTGCGGCCCAGAAAGCTGGCCTCCTTGGTAAAGAGATGGTGTTTGGAGGAAATGTGAGAATGAACTCCTATTTCAACAATCCAGAATTAATTGTCGATTCAGTTCAGGAAGTCAATGTGGAAAGACTTATTGATGAACTGGAATAAAGTTATAAATTTCTTTTTATTCTTGAATTAATGCTCTCTCGAACCCACTTTGTCATGTCTCTTCTTGCGGGTCTTGTCTTAATGAAATCAGTATCAAATCCTGCTCTTTTCCTTGTTATTGTGGTTGTTTCTTCTTTTATCCCGGACATTGATTCTTACAGTTCAAAAATAGGTAAGAAATTTTCTTCCAGAGTAATCACCGCTTTCACAAAACACAGGGGAGTAATCCACAGCCTTTTCTTCCTCGTTTTGATAGGCGTGATATTAAAATTTTATTCTCCTTTAATCTCTTTGGGATTTATTATTGGTTATGGGATCCATCTTTTCGGAGACCTCTTGACTAAACAAGGATTGAGAATCTTCTACCCTTTTAAATTCAAGATCAAAGGATTCATAAAAACAGGCGGAGTAGCGGAAAATTCCCTTTTCATTATCCTTGGAGTTGCAGATATAATCTTAATCTCACAGGCAATTTTTGTAAATATCTTGAATCTTTTAGGCTAGTAATTCATATACCCCTTTTCTTCTTTTTCTTTTATTAATTCATCGTTTTTCTCAAGCTCTTTCTTAAGCTCTTTGTCAAGTCCTTTTCTCCCTAACCTATAGCTATGCTCGAGCTTTGATGAGTTAAAATGTGCAGTGCGGTAGTTCTCTCCTTTTGACATTAAATATCTCTCATGAGCTTCATGTAGCAGGATATACTTTCTTTCTTTTTGTGAGATATCGTCGTCTATCCATATCTCCCCATA
The DNA here is from genome assembly GCA_027343665.1 of archaeon. Lineage (GTDB taxonomy): Archaea > Nanobdellota > Nanobdellia > Pacearchaeales > GW2011-AR1 > GW2011-AR1. The sequence goes on along the minus strand of DAHWKL010000002.1, from coordinate 240,481 downwards.
AGGAATGAACGAATAAACTTTGTCGTGTCCTCCTTCAACGTAATCCACAAAAAATACATCCCGGACTATTTTTCCGTTGACAATCCATACTTTGAGGTGATTGCTATATTCTTTTAAGAGCTTTTTGTGTATTTTATCAATGAGTTCATAATCTCTTTTTTCTTTAAGTTTTTCCAGATTTTTGAATTCTTTTTCTTTGGCACGTTCTCTTTCTTGTAAAAGATCTCCCTGTTTTAATGCTTCATGATAAGGAACGCCATTTTTCATGAGCTCATATTCTGTGAGGATATAATCTATATAATATTTCTCATCTTTTGTCCCGAATTCATGATCAAGCCAAAGTTCATTTTTTGGTATGAATCTAAATGAGTAATGTTCTCCGCAATTTGTGAATTCTTCATTAAGCTTGTCGCGAATGTATTTTCCGTCAACAATCCAAATCTTAAGGTCACCTATCTTTCCCAGAAGCTTCTCATATGGCTTTTTCATTATTAATCTAAGAACCTGTTATTTTTAAATTTGTCAAATTGCATTTCAAAATATATTCTTAATCGTTATAAACTTTATAAATGAAAACCTTTTTGATTATCCATGGCTAAGAAGGAAGTTGATGAAATAAAAGATGCTATTTCTGATGAGGACGAAAAATCAGCAAAAAAGAAGAAAGAGGATAAAGTCCCAGAGCTTACAGATCTTCCGGGGATAGGCCCGGCAGCACTTGCAAAGCTTGAAAGTGCAGGCGTCTTTGACATGATGGGTCTTGCTGTAATGAGTCCGACAGCACTTGCGGATGCTGCGGGAGTTTCGAGCGCTGTCGCAAGAAAAGCAATACAAGCGGCAAGAAGCGCTCTTGAACTTGGATTCTCTGATGGGATGGAATTTGCTAAGAAAAGAGCGAGTGTGTCTTACATAACTACTGGAAGCAAGAATCTCGATGAACTTCTGGGTGGAAAGGGGATAGAGTCAAGAGCTATAACAGAGGCTTTTGGGGCTTATGGTTCTGGGAAAACGCAGCTTGGACTTTCACTTGCTGTTAATGTGCAACTGCCTCTTGAGCAAGGTGGCGCGGGTGGAAAAGCAGTTTATATTGATACTGAAGGAACTTTCAGACCTCAGAGAATAAGGCAGATTGCTGAAGGCTTGGGTGCAAATCCGGAAATGGTATTGAAAAATATTCTTGTTGCAAGAGCTTTCAACTCAGACCATCAGATGCTTCTTTTGGAAAAAGTAGGGGATCTTATAAAATCAGGTGAGCCAATAAAAATTGTAATAGTTGATTCGCTGACCGCTCATTTCAGAGCTGAATTCTCGGGGAGAGGGCAACTTGCGGACAGACAGCAGAAACTTAACAGGTATATGCATGATCTTATGAAGCTTGCTGAAACTCACAATCTTGCAGTTTATGTTACAAATCAAGTAATGGCAAATCCTGCGCAGCTTTTTGGAGATCCAACTACTGCAATAGGCGGAAATATTGTCGGACATGCATCAACGTTCAGAATGTATCTGAGACGTGCAAAGCAAGGGTCCAGAGTGGCAAAACTTATAGATAGTCCAAATTTGCCTGATGGAGAAGCGATATATTACGTGACAAATTACGGCATAAAGGACAAGGAGTAAAATTATGGCAAAGGAGTTTTTATATCTCTTTGGAAAATTTTATGATCCTTCTAGGGAAAAACTTCCTAATCCTAACTCCAGTTATGATACTATCCTTTACATAAGACCGAGGTGTGAACCCGAAAAGTCGATAGCTTCACTTGACGGTTTTTTCCTGACCGGGAAGAATCTTGAAGAATACTTTGACGATGGGAGAAGTAATGTTGTTATAAGAAGAGACCAAATGAAAGAATTTGAGGTAAAACACTCCGGCGAATTCATTCCTTTTAATGATCTCGACATCCCCACGAGGAATTGAACCCCGATTTTAGCGACCGCAACGCTATGTTCTGTCCGTTGAACTATGGGGACACAATAGATTAAGAAATCTCTGGTTAATTAAAGGTTTTGATTCCGAAAATTATTTTTTGCTTCCCCTTCTGTAAATCAAATCTTCGTCAACCCTTTTGAAAAAATGCAACTCTTTGTCATTGAACCATATTTTTAATTCTCTTTCAGCTTCTTTAGGACTTTCTGAAGCATGAATCAAATTTTGTATTGGCCTTTCAAGTGAATCTCCCAGCATATATGAATCAACCGAAAAATCCCCCCTTATAGTTCCGGGCAGGGCTTCTTGCGGGTTAGTTGGCCCTGTTATCATCCTTACTTTTGAGACTGCCTCATTTCCCTCAAGAGCCAACGCAACCAGGGGACTCATCGTAAGATAACTCATAAGCATTTCTCTTATCCAGCGGCCTTGCTCAATGGCGGTTCTTTCTATCTTTATCCCTTTTTTCTCTGCCGATCTGAGAGTCTTCTCTCCTACGCTTTTCAGCCATTCCTCATCATCTGCATAATGTTTCGAAGCTTTATCTTCATCAGCATAAACCATTTTCATGCCGATAATCTTGAGCCCAGTATTCTCAAATCTTTTTATTATCTCTCCGACAAGGCCTCTTTGAACTCCGTCAGGTTTTATTAGTACTAAAGTTCTTTCCATGTAATTTCAAAAGAAAATTTATTTAAAAAGATTTGTTTTTATTTTTCAATGGATGAACCAGAGTATGTCAGACTTGTGAAAACGACAGAAATCTGCAAAAGATGTACAAATATTGTTATTGGGAAAGGGAATATCAAAGCCAAAATTCTTTTTGTTGGTGAGGCCCCAGGAAGAGAAGAAGACTTGCAAGGAATACCTTTTGTTGGCAAGGCCGGAAAGAACCTGGATGAACTTTTGAAAAAAGTTGGGCTTTCATTGGAAGATGTTTATATTGCCAACATTCTGAAGTGCCGCCCCCCCGAAAACAGAGATCCATTACCTGATGAAATAAAAGCTCATACACCCTGGCTTTTAGAACAGATAAAGGAGATAAAACCAAAAGTCATATGTTCGCTCGGGAATTATGCTACAAAATTTTTCTTCTCAGGGTGCAATGTTGATGAGATGGACAAACAACCGGGAATCACTAATCTTCATGGGAAAGTAAGGACTGTAAAGATAAATGGTATGGAAGTTAAGCTCATTCCTCTTTTCCATCCTGCGGCTATAATCTACAAACAGTCTCTTCTTCCTTTGTGGGAAAAAGATATGGAAATTGTTAAAAAAGAGATAAAAGAAAATTCAGTGCAGAAAACATTGTTTTAATCTTCGAGTTTCACTTTTTCAAATTTATTTGATAAAAGTTCTTCTTCAAGATCAGAAACCCGATTTAATCTGACATCCTGCGGGCTTCCACACTTGGTTATTGAAAATAGAGTTTTATACTTTACATTGGTCCCAGGATTGTCTTGTGTTCCTTCAGGAAATTCAGAAAAAATCCTGAAGGTATATTGTTCTCTTCCATCAAACCCTTCATGTTCCTCATTACATTTTGAGTAATTCTTAACATTAAAAGAATATTTTGAAATGATTGCTTTCCTTAATTCTTTATCTTCTTTGCTTATTCCCTGAGATGATCTTATATTAGGGCTTCCGTGAAAGGATGTGTCATTGCAGTGCGTTTCAGAGGTGAATTCTTTCACATAAATTACCGGTTTTTTTGCAATCATATTGAAGTATTCATTTTTTTAATTTATAATTAATTACATCGGAAAACAATCAATCAAGCCATATTTTTCTCACATCTTTTATTTTTTTTATTCCTGATATGACTTCTTTTAAATCTTTAAGCTCATTAATGGACACCACGAAATAGCATTCTGCAGTGTTATTTCCTGTGAGCTTCCCATTGGCTTCTGTTATTTTGAACCCTTTCCTTGAGATTGTGTTTATTATATCAGCGAGAATACCGGATCTGTCTGATGTCGCGACGAAAACTTTTATCGGATCTTCAAATTTATCCTTCCATTCAGCCTTTACTTCATTTTTTCTTGCATCGCCTATTCTTTCACACTTTTTTTTGTGCACGAGTGCCCTTTTATAAGATCTTAATATCCCCGTAATTTCATCTCCCGGGAGAGGGTTGCAGCATTTTGCGAAGTTTAATATATGGCTTGGGAAATCAGGTATTACCGCAGGAATTTCAATTCCCTCTTCATTTTCTTCTTCTCTATTTTTTATATTCGGGACCGGGATATTTTCTATTTTTTTGATTTCCTTAGCTATAATCTTTTTTGCATATTTTGTCTTTACGAATTTGAGCCAATCCCTCCTTGGTCTTTGAAATTTGTTTGTCAAAATCTCCACACTGTCTCCATTTTTCAATTCAGTTTTTAACGGGGCAAATTTGTCATTAACTTTTGCTCCGACAGAACTATTTCCTATCTGGGCATGGATGCTATAAGCGAAGTCAAGAGCAGTCGAACCAATCGGGAGCTGAATCATTTTCCCTTTTGGAGTATAGCAATAAATCTTGTCTTTGAAAAGTCCTATCTTAAGACCGTCTAGCATCGAACTTTTTTTGTCTTTGAGCTTAAGCAGTTCTTTGTACCATGCAGTTTTCTTCTCAAATTTTATATCTCCGCTAATTTTTTTGTAAGCCCAATGTGATGCGGCACCTTCTTCCGCTATTTCATCCATCTCTTTTGTCCTTACCTGCACTTCAATGATTTTGTCATTTTTCCTTATGCAAAAATGCAGGGACTGATATCCATTTTTTTTTGGTTCTTTTATATAGTCTTTCACCGTCTCTTCAAGTACGGGGTACCTCTCCCCGAGAATTTCAAAAGCTTTATAACAATCTTCGGCCGAATTCGTTATAATCCTTATCCCAAATTGGTCTTTTTGTTCATTTAATGGAACTTTCCTTTTTGTTATCTTTTCGTAAATGCTGTAAATCTGTTTCTCTCTCCCTTTTATCTCAAAGCTCTTTATGCTTTTTCCTATATAATATTTCAATTCTTCGATGGTCTTTTTTATATAATTCTCTCTTTCCTTTTCGGACATTTTTAAAAATTTAGAGATCTCTTCATATTTCTTTGGATTAAGGATCCTGAATGAATTATTTATTATCTCTTTCTTTATCTTTTCAAAACCAAGCCTGTTAGCAAGAGGTGCATAATCTTCCATAGCGAGTTTTGCTAGTTCTTTGTCTGATGAATCTTTTAGCAAGACAAGTTTAGTTATCAGTTCAAGAATTATAGACTCTATATAATCCGCTGATGAAATAATGACTTCCCTGGTAAACTCGTTTTTTTCTTTTGATTTAGATATGATATTAGATAGCTTCGTTTTTTCTTCAAGAATTTCCAGAACTTCTTCACCAAAATCCTCTTTTATCTTTTTTTTGTCTGCATCTTCATAATCCATAACGAGGAGTCCTGCAATGATCCCGCTTTTGTCTACTTCCATTCCAGTGAGATATTTTAATATTTCAGAAATCGCCTTTACGTTTTTTGAATTTTTCTCATCAAGATAAGCAAGAGTTTTTTTTATAAGATCGGTCTGACCTTCAGAATATCTGCTTTTTTGCAGGAGCGAAAATATGCTCTTTTTGTCTTCTGAATCCATACATAAAATTCAATATACTACTCTATATAAGTTTTCCCGGGCTTCATTCAGTAAAAATTCTTTTCATTCCAGGCTTTATAAATTTGTAATGAGCATCGCTAGTTTTTCCGCTGCACTTCCCGCATTCTTCTTTTAAGGTGTATGAAGAACAATTCTTGCACTTTTTCAGTTTCATGAGATTATTGTAATCCTGTCACGAATTCCCTTAATCTTGTGGGGAATTTCACTTCAAGTTTTTTCTCTGCTTCTGAAGGTTTTATCCACACGAGCTCTTCTACATTTTGACCTTTTTTTTCTTCTCCTTCAGTCGCTTCGCACAGGAAATAGATTTTAATTTCTTCTTTATCCGGAAGGGCATTCTCAGAGTAAATGGTTCCGAGATTGTGTATTATGAAACCTGTCTTTTCCTTTGTTAATCTTTTTAATTCCTTATCTATTTCTTCTTCAGGAACAAGGTTTCCTTCAAGGAAAGAGTATCTTTTCTCTCCTTTTCCTTTCCCAATAAGTATCTTTCTCTTTTTTGGATCAAAAATGACTCCAACTATCTTCACTTTAAACTTAGCGCTTTCCATGACTCTTTATAAAAATTAGGGTATTTAAGTATTTCTTATCTTTTTTTAGTGATATTTGCTTAATCATACGAAAATTCCAAATCTTTCTTTTTTGCGGACTTTTCTATCCTATCAATGGTCTCTCTTATCCTCTGATCAGCTTTTTTTAAACTCTCTCCTTCCGAATTGATTGAATACCTTCCTGCTGCGAGATATTTTATTGTGACTTTTCCGTCTTCAGATAAGACTTCTTTTATGATTTTAAGTCCTTCTGGACTCTTTGAGACTAAATGAATCTCTTTTTTTAGATAGACTTTCTTCTCTTTTTGTTTCATGATAATTTCCATTATCTTCTTTGCGTCTTCCTCTCCAACAATCTTTTTCAAGTCCTTTGGATCATTCTTCGCTTCTTCGAGGAATTCATGTATCGAAGTTTTCTCTTCTATCTTTTTTATCAATTCTATTGTCCTGTCCTTTAAGATTGATTTTAATATGCTTAATGAACTTTTTTCCAATTTACTTCTTTCGAGCGCTTCTTTTTTCTCTTTGTCGCGTACCCTTCTCAAAGACAATTCTACATGATCATTTATTACCCTCAGAACTTTGCATATTATTACTTTTTTTGGGACTACATAATCTCGGAGATTTCTTATCCTCCCTGCGGCAACTTCACTAAAAATTATTGTTCCTTTTTTATCAGTACCCTCTATATCCACAAAAACGACTGTACCAACTATTTTGTCAACAGTGCATACAAGGATATCTCCTGGTTCTATCTCCATCAATTTTAAACTCCGGCTTCCCTTATAAGAGTTTCTACATCCGCCAAATAAGTTTATAAAATTGGGGAGCTTTTTCTCATTATGGCAAATAAGAGAGGTGTAAGTGTAGTAGTAGGATATGTCCTTCTTATCACTTTTGGAATAATCTTGAGCGTTTTGGTGTATAATTATCTTAAAACTTATGTCCCTTCCGATACGGTCTCATGTCCAGATGGTATTTCCCTCCTCATAAAAAGTTATTCATATAACTGTACTTCAAACCAATTTAATATAACTCTTGAAAACAACGGAAAATTCTATGTAAGCGGGTATACTATTCATGCAACTACGAATGCAAGCCAGACGCTTGCAACCTATGATCTCTCAAATTATTATGCCAAAAATGCCAATCAAAGCGGCATGACTGTGCAGAGTTATATACTTTTCAATAAAAGGTATCTGAATGTAGGGCTTGATCTTGGAAAGCAATCCCTCAACATATTTAATCTTTCTGCCGGGACAAAGATTTATTCAGTTGAAATTATACCCGCAAGACTTGAGACACAGGGAAGCTCTGAAAATTTTGCTCTTTGCAGCAGCGCCCAGGTTTTGGAGGATGTCAGCTGCAATCCATGAACTTAGCGCAACTGCAAAAATTCAGCAGTTTTCTTCAATACTAACAAAAATATTTAAATGATTTTTCCGTTGGATTGGAATGGAAAAATTGATTATTATAGGCGCAGGAGTCTCGGGATGGACAGCAGCAATCTATGCCGCAAGAGCTGAACTCGAACCTCTTATTTTTACTGGAGCTGAAGAAGGGGGGCAACTTATGTTGACCACAACTGTTGAAAATTTTCCCGGTTTTCCCGATGGGATAATGGGTCCGGAACTGGTTCAAAATATGAAAAAACAGGCTGAAAAATTCGGCGCAAGAGTCATTGAAAAGAGTGTTACCGGATTCAAAAAGTCTAAGGGGGGTTACGAAATTTCTGTCGGAAAAGAGAAGTATACCTCGCCCGTTGTAATTATCTCTACTGGAGCTTCTGCAAGATGGCTTGGCATACCTAATGAAAAAAAGTTTCAGGGTCGCGGTCTCCATACTTGTGCCACATGTGACGGATTTTTCTATAAAGGCAAGGAGATCTTCGTTGTTGGAGGGGGGGATAGTGCATGTGAAGAGGCAAATTTCCTGACCAAATTTGCAAAAAAAGTGACCATCGTTCATAGAAGAGATGAACTTAAAGCAAGTAAAATAATGCAGGAAAAAGTAAAATCCAACTCTAAAATAGGCTTTATGTGGAATTCTGAAATTGCAGGTATTGTTGGAGAACCTCCTTTAAAAGAAGTTATCATCAAAAATACGCAGACCGGTGAGACTTCAAATCACAAAATTGATGGTGTTTTTCTTGCGATAGGTCATGTTCCAAATGTTGATATATTTAATGGTTTGATTGAACTTGATCAATTCGGATTCGTAAAGACGGATGAAAGAAGAAGAACAAATCTTTCAGGGGTTTTTGCAGCAGGAGATGTTCAAGATCACATTTACAAGCAGGCAATAACCGCAGCAGGAACCGGTTGCCAGGCAGCTCTCGAAGCTGAAAAATATTACCAGGAATTAATCCACAAAAAATAATTTAAACCCCAAATTCATTCTAGACTAATGAATTTCAAGCCTACCTTTTTGAAGACATCGTTTTCTGCCATTTTAGCAGTTGCAGTGTTTCTCATACTTCAGTTTGTATTCATATTCTGTTTTCTTACTTATCCTACAAGTTGTCACTCAAAACTTCCACTTTACGCAAATATAATCTGGGGTGCTGTCTTTGGAATATTTTTCTATTTAATCTATAGCTCACTACAAAAAGGAAAATAGCATTAATTTTAAAAATCATAGTTTTTTATCCAGAATATGGAAAACTTCCCTTCGATTTATTATCTGTTTATGGCTGTTCTTGGGAGAAGCGATTTTCAGTTTTTGTTCAATTTCAATCTTGTGGGATCCCAAAAAAGATTCTTCAATGAGAAGGACCGCTTGAATTACAATATGACCTATTCCGGAGAGAACTATTCAAGAAAAGATTTTTTCCCTGCTTATTCCAAATCTTCCAAGATGGCTTTAGGCAATAGATACGGAAGGCACATAAATCTTGAGAGAAGGTTGAAAGGAGGAACTGGAAAATGGAAGTAAATAAAGATAATCTTGAAAAGGCGCTTTCAAAAAAGGGAAGTGAAAAGGGAGAGATCTTAACAAAGAGTAAGGAATCAGAGATAAGTTTTCATGAAGGGGCACTAAATACCTTAGCGGCGGAAAGGACAGAACTATTGAGGATTGTACAAAATGTGGAGAAAATAATGCAATTGCATCTTTCAAGACTCAGTGAGCTTGGCGTGAATTTTGAAGAGAAGAAGTGATTATTATTTTTCTTTTAGAATTTCTTTTCTTGTTATTAATTGCCTTTCTGGAATATTGATTACTGTTTTTGGTAGTCTTACTTTAAGAGGAATTGGTTCGTTATCATACCAGGTGGGATCCAAATCAAATTCGTTCTCATCGTTTTTCATATTTATCCATGTGTGATAATCTTTATCGCCTATTATGCTGTCTGCTTCAAATCCCGCATCGAATCCATAATACAGAAGGAACGGGCAATAAGTTGAGACCATATCTAAGCAGACCCCCCCTTTACCTGAAAGAACTTCTTCAAGTGTGAGGTTTGTGTTATCCCTCATATCATCTATGTTCTTACCGATATGGATATAAGTGTTTTCAAATCTTTCATAATCTGGATTTGGATCTTCATTATACAAAGAGTCAAGTTCAGATGTGACCTTCTTTATTGCGGGATATTGTTTTTCTATTAATAGATCTTTTGAGGTGTCAACTTTTGCTATTAGTTTCAGATTATTCTCAATCCTCTCTGTGATCAGACTATCCCAATAAACCGCAGGACCCATCCTTAATCTTGAAAACCTGGTGATTCCTTCGAGAAAATCAGCATAAGCGTACAATTGCAGATCTTTTATGCTGAAATCTTCTATGTGCCTGTTTATTACCTTTTCATCCAATCTTGTATTCTTTGATTCAAATAATCCATTTTTTGGATTATAAATACCCATGATAAGATTGCTTGAAGCGCATCCTGAAATGATCATTGATGATCCAAGAAGAGCATAAAAAAGATTTCTCATATTTTTCATTTTATTTTGAAGCCCCATCCCATTTTAAAATTTTTTATTATCTGAAAGACATTTCATATTCATCAATAGGTAAATTTTTAAGTTCATTCTTGTTAACTTTTTTGTCTATAAGGGTATGCCGGACGGTCTTGTGCCGATCCGCACTTAAATAATGTGGGGGTGCCGGAGTGGTCAAACGGGCAGGACTTAAGATCCTGTGGCTTTTGCCTTACGCAGGTTCGAATCCTGTCCCTCACATTTTTATAAAGAGGATCTCATCACAAGAATATTTATAAGTCGCAGGATTCTGGATTTGCAAATTAAGATGGAGCTTGATAAGCAGATTCACAGAGATGAATTGAAACTAAGGATTCTTGTCACTGATAAATGCAATCTAGCCTGCTCTTTTTGTTTGAATGACTTTCAGGAAAAAGTACATAAAGATTTTCATTTTATAGAAGATGAAACTGTTTCCAAGGCAATAACTGCATATTCAGAGTTTTTTGCGGGAAAATATCCTCTGCAGGTCTACTTCAGCGGAGGAGAGCCCACCCTTCACAGGGGAATTGTTCCGTATCTTCAATTTGCCAAAGAAAATGATTGCAGAACTACCCTTATTTCTAATGGGTATTTCCAGAAAAAACTTGAGAATCAGCTTATTGATATTGTCGATTGTATGCATATAAGTGCATACAGTAAAGATAGGAGATTAAGAGACAGGGCAGTCAGGATGGGCGCAGATATTCAAAGTGTTTATTCATCGAATAATACTTATGTAGATATGGACTTCCTTGATTTTTATATTTCCGCAGGGCTGAAGGTCAAAATCTTCCCGGACTTTTTCGATAAAGACTATTCCAAATACCAAAATCTTCTTAATGATGCTGAAAAAGCATTTCCTGAGGGAAGCATATCTGGAAGATATACCGGACACCAAGAAAATAGGGGGATCGGATGTTCAGACTGTAACAGAAAATGCATAACACTAAAAGCTGCGTGGGTCTATCCAGATGGCAGAACTTCCCCCTGTGTACAACATCTTTTTTCCAAAAAACCTGAATCGATAGGTGATTGGAAAGAATATTTCGGTTCAGTGGAAACTTTCCATAAAGTTTAGATTAGGAAGCCATTGTCCTTATCATGGGATGAAAAATAATTTGGGATTGTTGCTGAGTTTGTACTTGTGTCTGGACGTTATTTGTGTTTTTATTAACCTGTGGAGAATTTGCCTGATTCACATTTGTGACAGTTAATCGTTGTGGGGTATGATTTTGATTTTTTGCAGCTTGAACAAGCCCAATTATAACAATACTCCCAATAACAAGGATGAATATAATGAGAGCTATTGCAACAGTGGTTTTTAACTTCTTGAATCTCATCTGAAATTGAATGCCTCCTCATGTATATGGGATTTTTTTATTCCTCTATTTGTCAGTTGTTCAATCATATCTTCTTTAAAATTTTCAGGTCCGCAAAGAAAAAAATCCTTCTCTTTAAGATTTCCACTTACTTGTGAAATGTCCTTTGTGTCTATCCTTCTTCCTTTTTCTTTTGAGTTCCAAGGGATGTATCTGAAGCTCTTTAATTTTGAAGATAATAAAGATAAAAAATCATATCCTATCAATTCAGACTGATCTTTTGCAGTATGATACAACTCTATCTTAAAATTAGGTGAACTTTCAAGTTCCTCAACCATTCCCAAAAAGGGAGTTATACCTATACCTGCAGCTATCCACACCTGGTTTTTGTTTTCTTGATTTTTGAAATTGAATCTTCCATATGGTCCTTCTACGGAAACTTTATCTCCGACTTTTAGCTCCTCTAAATCTTTTGTGAAATCTCCCAGAGCCTTTACAATTATTCTGATATTTTTTGAGCCGGATTTTGAGGCAATAGAAAACGGATGAGCTTCCTTTGAAAGTTTTTCATTGTAAAATCTTACGAAAATAAACTGTCCGGATTTATAATCAATTGGCTTATGTTCCGGGGACATTTCTATAGTCCACATGTCTTTTTTATGTTCAATCTTTAATATAGAGTACACAGCATTTTTCATAAGCCGATTTTTCAAGAAAAGACTGTATGAAAAAGCAAGAATTCCGATTGCAGAAATAACTGCAATATACAAATAATATCCATGAAAAATGTAATCTTTTGAAATACTTCCTCTTACGAGAAAGGCATGCAATGCGGCGAATATAAATACCAATCCCAAAAATTCGTGAGTGAATTTCCATGTATGATATTTCACTTTTGTGAAAAGAGTTATAAAAAGAAGGGCTATTAATCCTAAAACTGCAATTATACCAAAGTTGACAGCCCAGTATAAGCTCGGGAGAAGATAAGTTGCAGCTAACGGAAGATATATTGGGACATACTTTAATACTAAGAATATGGGATGTGAAAGAATCAATATGAGGGCTGTTCCGCCAAGAATTCCGTGCACAATATACACTTTGTCAAGTCCTCCAAAAATGTCTTCGATCCATTTTATTCTGGTCGAAAGGACAAATGTGAGAGCAAACATGGTTATTCCTACGAGTCCTGCAATCTCTCCGAGTCCCTGGGTTATTCCAGAATATCCTGCAAAATCTGTAGTTTCAGGACCCGCAAAAAACAAAAGGAACACGGGGATCAATGAAATGAATATTATTGCGGACCAACCAAAGGTTTTCCTGACCTCTTTATTCATAAATCACCTCTTCAAATCCATTGTAAGTCTCTGCTTCGAGGTCATCTTTAATTAAAAAAACTTTTATCTGTGGATTTTCATGAATTAACTTTTTTCTTATTGCCTCTTCAGAAACGAAAAGTGCAGTTGAGAATGCATCTGCTTCTTGGAGGGTATCTGCTATTATGGTGGCAGAGATTATGCTTTTTGAATTCACTATATGTGAGTTTTTGTAGTCTCCGTAATATTGATTATAATCTCCCGAAGTCGCCACAGCTTTGTTTTTCATCTTTATTTTTTTAATATCTTTCCCTTTGTCTCTGGGGTTAGCGATTCCTATTATGTGTTCAATATTTCCTGAAAAAAGGATATCTCCCCTCGAATCTATAATAAAATCTTTTACTCCTTCTTTTTTCAAAATCTCTGCCATCTTGTCTGTAATAAATCCTTTTGCAATGCTTCCCAAATCAACTAACGCTTCATCATTTTTAAGCAGGATAAGATTTTCTTTTATATCAACATCTTTGTATGAAGATGAAACCTGGATCTCTCCTTTTCCCATCTTTCTGTTCAATATTTTTTTGCCGAGGGTTACATCATATGCCCCCTCAGTCATACCGGAAAATCTGATTGAATTTCTTATCACCTCAAGAAGTTCTTTAGAGACTTTTCTCTTTCTTCTTAAATTTAAATCTGAGAGTTCACTCTCTTTGTCAAAAAAATTGAAAATCTTTTGAAGCCTTAACCCTTCTTTATATGCTTTGAAGAAAATTCTTTTGGCTTTTTTATGATCTAAATTATAAAGAACAATCCTTACTTTTTTTCCAAAGAGTTCCCCCTCAAATAATATTCCATCCATTTTTAAAGAATAAGGTTTAGATTCATTTTTTCCTTAAAAAGGTTATGGAACTTTGGTTCTTTAGAATTTATATCCGAATTTTTTCAGGTTGATTTTTCCGTTCTTTATCTCTATTCCTTCTTTTTTAAGCATTATAATTTTCTTTCCCTGTCCACTTGCAAAATTTCCAACTTTTCCATCGGAATTTATAACCCTATGGCAGGGAACAGAAGGCGCATAAGGATTTTTGTTCATTGCAGTCCCGACAGCACGATAAGCTTTTGAGTTCAGACATTTTGCAATATCTTTGTAAGTCGTAACTTTACCTGGAGGAACTTTCCTTAGAATTTTATAGCATTTTTCATAGAAAGAATCTTCATTCATGTATTGTATCAGAATAAAGATTATAAAAGTTTTTTCCTACATTCCATCATGCGAAGAGAATATCTCATATTTGTTATTCTATTTTTGATGGTTGTAACTGTTGATTATCCGATCATAGACTCTTTTTTGAGCGATTCTTTCCAAAATCCAAACGAAGGATTTGTAAGTCGTGTTATTGATGGGGATACCGCGATAATAAACGGAAAATCTGTGCGATTTCTTGGGATAAACTCGCCTGAAGTTGGTGAAAAGGGGCATGACATTGCTATGAACTTCTTAAAAAATAAAATTGAGGGAAAGAATGTCACACTTGTTTTTGGGAGTGAGAGGACTGATCTTTATGGACGTGAACTTGCATATATCTTTTTGGGTAATGAAAATATAAACTTAGAGTCAGTTGAATCAGGGTATTCCAACACTTATTTCCCGGTGGGAAAAGATTCTTTCTACGACCCGTTCGCATCAGCATGGCGGGATTGCCTTGAAAAAAATATAAATTTATGTGAGAAATCAAATAATACATGTTTAGAAGTTGAAAAGTGGGATACAAAAGGACAACTTGTTGTTCTGAAAAATATTTGCTATTTCAATCTGAATGTGACTGGATGGTCAGTAAAAGATGAAGGACGAAAGAATTATATTTTCTCTGAAAAAATCCTCTTGCCCGGGGAGGAAGTCTTTCTTGTCCCTTCAGATTGGAATGAGCCTTACATCTGGACAGATACTGGAGATTCAATATTTGTAAGGGACAGTTACGGGAAGCTTGTTTATTGGAATACTTATTAATTTTTGGATTGATGAAAGAAAATTTTATATACTCTCCTTAATCTTTATTTTTGCAGGCTTGGTCGGGAAGCCAGCCCCTTCCCATATGCAAACGGGCTTTATGGCAGACGACGGACAAAAAGTTTTGAGGTCTTATGAAAGGTCTTTGACTTTCCATTGACACTTTGTCCGCTTTGATCCTGCATTTGCGAATCGGGTCAGGCCTTGATCGGAGCAGCCCTAAACATTTGCTTGGGTGCTTAGCGGGTCGCAAAGCTGAGGGATTTCAAAGGGAGCTTTTCTTAAGATTTTCTTTGCAATTTGTCTTGCCTGCAATTCAATAATTATATAAGTCCAAATCCTTTTTATCATTAAGTTAATATGAGCAAAAAAGGCCAATTTTATTTTATTGCAGTGATCATCCTTGCGACGATTTTCATAAGTTTTATCACTTTGTCAAATAATATTTCTTATACTTCAGCTCCAAAACTCTCAGAAGAACAAGGGAGTATTAATACAGAAATCGCCAGTTTGATGGATTATTTTTCCCGCAACCAGATCTCATCTTATAATCAGACTGAGATATTCCTGAATTTTTCCAAATATTACATAAATGAGACCGGACTTGATAAAAATACTTTCTTCCTTTATGGAAATTCATCAGCCGTTATATTATCAGGAAATCTAGTTTCGGGTACAACCCTCAGTGTTAATACTGGTTCAGGGAATTCTCCTGTTGAAAACATCGGCATTTTCCAGAAAGGCTATCTCTTTTCCGGAACAAATAATGTGACTTTAACAGTGGATAATATCTCATACAATTTCACTTTTTACCCCGGTGAAAATCTATACTATCTTATCAGATATAATGATGGATCCCAGTCATTTGTTCTTAGTGGTTGAAAGAATCGCCATCTTATAGTTTGAACTAGAATTTTTATCGGGGCTAAATTTAAAAATGCGGATTACCTTTAAATGAAATGAAAAAAGAGGGATTGTCACCTGTAATTGCTACTGTTCTTTTAGTTGCTATTGTCATTGTTTTGGGACTTATAGTTTTTTTATGGCTCAAAGGTATAACCCAAGAAGCCATAACCAAATTCAACGGGCAAAATGTCGAACTGGTCTGTAATAATGTTCAATTTGATGCAACTTATTCTTCAGGAAGCCCCGGAGAGATTTATCTTTCCAATACTGGCAATGTTGCAATATATCAATTCAAAGCTCAGCTTTCCGGAGCCGGAACTTCGGATACAATTGTTGTTGGTTCAAATGATTCCAATTGGCCTAAATACGGTTTGAATTCCGGCAAGACTTATAGCGGATCTTTGGACTTGGGCAGTTCTACAAGTCTTACAATAATCCCTGTTTTGATTGGGCAAACTAAATCAAACGGCGACCAAACTTATACATGTCAAAATCAAGGTAAAGAAGTTTCCTTGAGTTAAGATGGTCCAAAAAAATGGTTTAAGTCAGGTGGTGAGCACAGTTCTTTTGATTTTACTGACTGTTGGCGCAGCTTCGGCGATCGGGGCCGCAGTAATAAATTTTACCCGAACTAATCTCAACAATGCAGGTTCATGCAACAATCTTGAAGGAAAACTTACCCTGAATTCTGAGTATACCTGTTATTATCCATGGACAAATGAAACGATAATCTCTATTTCGAGAAACGATCTTCCTCTTGATTCTATCCTAGTTTCAGTTTCCAGCACGACGTCTTCCAAATCTTTTTATCTGTTTAGTACAACCAAGAATATTACAAATGTTTCTTATTATAACTCAAAAAATCTGAATTCAGGGGTTGCGGCTCCGGGAAATGAGTCCGAAAGGACTTATTGCTTTAATGGTTTTTTAGAAACTCCGACGGAGGTTCAGATAGCTCCAAAGATATCTAATGTTCAGTGTGGTGCTGTTGATACAATAAATAATCTTCCAATCTGTACATCAGATATAGCTTCAGGGTGCGCTTGAGCTTTTTAAATGTCGGGATCTGGAGAAGGAATTGTTTCCCTCCCAACTCTCACAACTTCGATCTCAAGATGTTTTTTTATATTTTCTATGAACTCTTCTTCGTCATCCATATCAATTATGCATCCTGCCGCTGAGTGGTGTCCACCCACTTCTCCTTCGAATGATTCCATAACCTCTGAAAGAAGTTCTTTAAGATTTCTGCCTTCTTTTCCGACATTTCTTGCCGAGACCTTTATTTTCCTACCCCCATCATAGCTCATTCCTATTATAACAGTTCCCTCTTCATAACCCGGGGAATTTGCAATTATACTTGATACTGTTCCTATCATTGTATCTTTTATTTTGTCTTTTGCATTAATTATTACATATCCTTTTCCGCTTATCTTATCTCCAGTCTGTGCATACTTTATTCCCGCTATCAGTTGCTGTCTATACTTTGTGTGAATAGATTCGGCTTTCTTTTTTGCCTCAAGATTTTCTAAACAAAAACCCAAAGATACATCCGGTCTACCATTCCTTGAACAAGCATTTATTTTTGCTGAAATTTCCCTTGCATCTTCTAATTTTCCAAAAATCTTAATTAAAAAAAGATCTCCTATGAGATCTTTGTGTTTCTTTTTTGGATTTCTGAGAATTATAGAAGTCACAAGTCTTTCCATTTCCTCTTCAGTCAAATCCACCAGATTTTTATATTTTCCATTTTCTGGTTTTAATCCGGATTCTCTTAACAATTCAGACACCCCGATTGAGTCTCCCGTGACTCCCGGTATTATGGGGCTTGAAGAAAACTCAAGGACTTTATTTATGGGTCTGGTGGAGGGGTATATCAAAAGACCTCTTTTTTTCTGTATCTCTCCATCCTCAAGTATTCCGTAGTTTAACTCGCCTATCTCTTTGTCAAGCATATCTCCTATCATACCAACGACAGCCAGTTTTGCAAATTCCTTATTTCTTTCATCAATTTTCTTGCAAAAAAGGTAAGTGAGCCCAGCTGAAGAAATCTTTTGTTTTTCGCAAAGTTCAGGATTTACAATTTCTACGTTTTCCGGAATGTCTTCTGCTTTGATTTCATGATGGTCAATTATGAAGACTTTCTTGAGTCTAGCTTCCTTGATATTTTTTAAACTTCCGGAAGCCAGATCCAAAAAAACGATTATCCTGTCTTTTTCAAGTGAATGTATAAATTCTCCCGTCAGGCTTTTTATTATTTTGAGTGAGAATTTCTGATCGAGTCTTTTTAGCGATTGGGCCATTATTGCAGCAGAGGTTATACCATCGCTGTCAAAATGGCTTATAACCTCAATATTTTCCCCTTTTATTTTTTCGAGAAAAGACTCAACAGTTTCTTTCAAAAGCAAATCAAGATTCTCACTCCTCATTTTTCAATTTTCAAAAGAAGGATCCGCGTTATTTCAAGTCCATGCCTAGATATTTTTTTATTCTTCTGGCCTGAGAGAAGACCCTGTCTTTTTCTCTTTTGGCTCTCTTATCCTGCGGATTCTTTTTATAGTGATTTTCAATTCTTTCCAGTTTTTTCTCTACATTTTTCAGGTCAGGGTTTGTGTGTGTTTCTCCCAAAATTTCTGAAATTTTCCCTGAATATTCCTTTGGATGTATCCCTTCATCTTTGAGTTTTTGGCCTATTTTTTCAGAGGTTAAACCCGATTTTCCAAGTTCCTTGACTTTTTTCTCGTATTCTGGCTGGGATATCTTTTCTTTCGGTTTTTCAGCTTTTTCTTTTGGTTTTTCAATTCCACTGTTGGATTTTTTTGCCATGTTATTTATTTGTGAGGCTCTTTTTTAAAGCTTGTGCTTTGAGAAAATTCGGAGTTGCTAACTTTTCTTAGGACAATCTTTAAATAGATTTTACTTATCATTTTTTCATGCGGAGGTGGCACAACGGCACTGCGTTCGCCTGCAGAGCGAATTTGTGCGGGTTCGACTCCCGCCCTCCGCTTCAGAATTTTCTTTTCAGAAGAAAATATATACTGCAGAAGAAAAACTGAGTTCACAAGTGCGGATGAAATCATGGAGGTTTATCCGGTTCATAGTCATTTCGATTTGTAGAAATGGCAGACCGGCACGGATCACGGCTGTGCCGGTCATTTAACAAAAAATGGTAGTATACTCAAAAAAAATAACCATCAAAACCAAGAAGAAACTAGATTTTGTGAGGATTACTGATTTGGTAAGGCAAGCCGTGAAGGAATCCGGAGTCCAAGACGGAATAGTTCTTGTTAATCCAATGCATGTAACATCATCTGTTTATATAAATGACAATGAACAAGGGTTAATAGATGACTTTAAAGAGTTCTTAGAGAAACTTGCACCACGAGATTTTAATTATCATCATCACTTGACTGGTGAAGATAACGGATTTTCCCACTTATGGAGAACCATTATGGGGCGTGAAGTAGTTGTTTCTGTCCAGAACTTTGAGCTTGAACTAGGCAGATGGGAAGAAATCTTCTATGCAGAGTTCGACGGTGAAAGGAGTAAAAACATTTTGATAAAAGTTTTGGGCGAGTGATCACACTTTTTACACAAATTTTTTGAAAAATTTTGTGTAATTATCAAATTAATAAAAAATTATTTTTCCGTCGACAAAATAAATTTCCTTTGAATTTTTCCATGGAATTTTTTGAAAAATAAAAAGATATTTAAATAAATTCATCATTATTTTTGCAACAGTTTGGAAAAATGGATTTTTCAAGCTGAACCAAACGTAGTTTGGTAAGAAAATTAAAAAGAGGTTTAAAAATAGTGGTAAGGAAAGGCAGGGCTGTTAAGAAAAAATCAGTCATGAAATCTAAAAAAATTTCTGGGTCTTCAAGGTCCAGAAGGACTGTAAAAAGGAAAACAGCTCGAATGAAGCCCGTTAAAAAAGCTAGAAGAATGACTAAAAAGAAAACAACTAAAAAGAAGAAAAAGTAAACTTCTAAAATAACTTAAAGAATCTTTTTGGTTGGAGAGATTTAATTTTTGTTTTTAATTTTTTATCAGTGTTTTGTGATCTATTCTTGCAAAAATGGTTATCAAAAATGGCTCTGAGGAGAATTTAACTCCCGACCTCTGCCTCATGAGAGCAGCGCTCTGACACTGAGCTACAGAGCCAAAACATCTTTCTGTTTTAATAAACTTATGAAAAGCAATTAGTTTAAAAGGATTTTCAAAAAGAGTGCAGCCTTATTTGACTTCTAATTTTTCCGCTTCTTTATTCTTGTGCTTTACAAATCTAGATAAATAACCGGCCATCTTGTTCCTCATCTTCTTTGAGGGCATCTCTTTACCCAGAATTATCTTGTTTTTTTCAAAATCTTCGTGAAATTCTATCCCGTTTTCCATAAGCTCGTGTGAAGCCCTTTTGACCTGCTTTGATTTTATCTTTCCCATAATTAGAATTACAAAACTCCTTTTTTAAACCTTGTTGTTGGCCGATTATTCAATCTTTTCGAATGAATCCATCTTCTTCATGGCGTCAATCAAACCTTTCATTTTTTTAGGCGTTTCACCAAGAGAGAATACTGAATAATTCAGCCCGTAAGTTGCGGCTTTTTTGTAAGCATCAAGGAGATCTTTTTCACTTATTTTCTTTTTATTATAAGCCACAATTATGCTTTCGTTTTCATCCTTTTTCACTTTTAATAAAAGATCTTTCTTGTTGAAACTCAATATATCTAGTATCTCAAACCCATTTTTGATAATGAACTCTTTAACTTTATTGAAAAATTTATCACTTTTTTCCTTGCTTGCTTTTTTTGGTATTGATTTCTTCTTCTGGACTTTTTTCTTTGGGCGGATTTCTTCTTCATGAATTTCTGCTTTTGGCCCCTCAATCTCCAGCCTATACACCTCGGGTATTTCAATTTCCTCTTTAATTACCTCTTCTTTCTTGATTGAAATATCGGGTTTTGCTCCCAAAACTTTTTCCTGTGAGGTAATATATTTATCCTCGTTGATTAGATAATATCTCCAAATGAGTTTCCCATCTTTTTCGAATGGTTTTGCAAAATCCTTAAGACTTCTCAGAGCGATTCTTATTGCTGGCTCTTGCCTTTGATCTTCAAGAAAATTTTCTTTTTTTAGTATATTAAAAGCTTCTCTTTCCTTTCCTTTAAGATAATCCGAGAATTTTTCAAGTCCGGATTCATTTCCGGGAATGAAGTAAAGAGGGCTTGTCCCAATTTTCATATCGGAAACTTTTATTTTATCATGGGAAATTAATTCAGAAAGGAAAGCTGATGTAAAAATCATGTCCATCCCGGCTTCTTTTGCTATATGGACCGGAAGGCTAGCCCCATTCCTTTCAAGGAAATTTAAGATTCTTTTTTTAACGGCTTCAGCATCATTTATGGGCATAAAAAGAATAATTTATGTTCAATTATAAATGTTTTTAAGATTCAGAATCTTTTCCAAATCACTTCATAATAAATCATGTCCCCTTCCCCATTTTCTATGGCAAGGATTGTCTTTTTTTTAGTTGAATTGGCTACTCTGTTCTTCAGTATGAAATCTTTTATCTTTAGCTGATCCGAACTTTTTTCTGCAGAAAGCAGCCATGACGAATGATCTCTTCCGGGTTTTTTCCCTTTTTCATATACTGAGAAATCAGCCCCGTATTTCATTCCCGATTTAAGAACCATTCCTTTCAATCTGAGATCTTCATAAATCTTAGACTTTAACAGGAAATTTTTCTCTATTCTTGAGAACTTCTGAATAGCTTCGTTTTCATTCAATTGTTTTTTCCCACAGACTATCTTCATCCCTTTTTTTCTCAGCATGAAAAGTCCTTCATAAACTGAATAAAACACTTTATCGTTCCTCATCTCTCCTAAGAAATTATCTTTCAGGAAGGTGTAAGCTTTTTTTGAGTTACTTGATAGGCTATTTCCAAGGAGGTGTGCAGTGAATTCTTCATTTTTTTCCATTTAAAGATTTAGGGAACAATATATTTAAAATCTTCCTGAACCGGATGCTTTATCAAAAATCTATTAAAGGCTTTTTTCCTGAATAATTCATGAACGATAAGCTCATACAACTTAATGGGGTGACAAAAAGATTCGGCAAAAATACCGTTCTTGACTCGGTTAACCTTGAAATCCCTGAGGGAAAAATCACGGGAATAATAGGAGCTTCTGGAGAGGGTAAATCGACGATTCTGAAGATTATAGCTTCTTTTTATAAACCGACTGCTGGGAAAGTTCTTTATTTCAACAGGAGCATTTTCAAGGATATACAAAACATAAAAAAATCTTTCGGGCTCGCAATAGAAGATGGCTCTTTTTATGAAAACCTGACAGTGGAGGAGAATCTTTTCTATTTTGGGCATCTTTATAGTGTCAAGGAAGGTGTTCTCATACCCCGCGTAAAAGGCCTCATGCATTTCGTTGATCTAATAGATGCGAAGGATATCCTTTCGAAAAACTTATCCCTTGGCATGAAAAAAAGACTTGATATTGCGTGTTCCCTTATTCATAAACCAAGCGTTCTTATCTTAGATGAGCCCACTGCAGATCTTGATCCGCTTTTGAGGTATCAGATAATAAAACTAATAAAGAAAATTAATTCACACGGAACAACCATAATTTTCACAACACAACTTCTTGAGGAAGCAGAAGAAATATGTGATAAGGTCGCTATACTATACAATGAGAAAATCATTGAACATGGTTCCCCCTCCGATATAAAAGACAAATACCATGTAGGGGATTTGGACGGAGCTTTTAGGAAAATATTCTCCAAAAAAGGGAGAAAGACATATCAAGAGTCAGTCGAGAAAAAAACTGAAATAAAAAATGAAAAACAGGAAAAGAAAGAGGAGGAATTCTCGAACAAGACTTTTTGGAGCGATGATGATAACATAAAGGATATGATTACTAAGGAGGAACTTGAGGAGTTCTACTCTTCCGATAGGAAAAAATGATCTTCGGAAATTTTTCTGCTCTTGTGAAGAAAGATCTTCTTATGTTTTTCAGATCTAAAATCTCATCAGTCATAATTATCCTGATACCTCTTATTATAATATTGGCTGCGGGATATGCTTTCAGTTCTTCACAGCTTTCTAGCGTTTACGTTGGGGTTCATTTCAATTCTTCTTCAACCCTTTCTCAAAATATAGCCTCAGGCTTTTCGCAAAACGGATTTATTATAAAGAATTATTCCTCGTCTTCGGATTGCATAAACTCTGTCGAATTGGATGAATCACAGATATGTGCAATCTTTTCAAACTCTTCTTCAGGGAATTTCACCAGGGATTCCGTCGTTTTTTATGCGGATTATTCAAGACTTAATCTTGCAGGAACGCTCATAAACAATGCGGAGAATAGTGTATATAACCAATCCGTAAAAGAAGGTGAAGCTTCGGTTCAGGATTTGATCAGTCTTATAGATCTCACTAAATCAGTTCTTCCTTCAGCTAGGATAAGTCTGAATTCTGCCTCTTCAGATCTAAGCCAAAGTCAGAGTTCCCTTATTGGTTTAAACATCCCTGTAAGCGATTTTGATACCGCAATAAGCTATCTTAATACTGCTTATTCTCTTGCAAACAGTTCCAATGAGAAATCTTACATAAATAATACAATTGCACTCTTGTCTTCAATGAAGAGCAATAATGAGAATGTTTCTATTGTTCTTGGAAATGTTGCTTCATTCCAGGGAGGGGTCTCAGGAGATTTAGCCTCTGCCTTAAGGAACATCAATGCCATCTTGACTAAAGTCCAATCAAAAAACATTTCAAGCGCACAAAACATTGTTTCACCAATAGGAATAAGTGTCAGACCCCTTAACCAGAACTCAAGTACAATTGATTATATGACCCCTGTTCTTCTTGCTTTGATTGCACTTTTTGGTGCAATACTTCTTTCATCGGCATTTGTTTTGAAAGAGAAAAAGACAAAAGCTTACTTTAGGAATTTTATGACCCCCTCGAAAGATCCGGTGTTCATAATTTCGACTTATGTGACCTGCTTAATAATACTTCTTATACAATTCATACTAGTTTTTGCAGGAGTGTACCTTATACTTCATGTAAATCTCTTTGCTGTTCCGCTTGAACTTGCCGCCGTGCTTTTTGCATCCCTTACAGCTTTCATTTTTGTCGGCATGTTCATAGGATACGTCTTCAGGTCTGAGGAATCAGTTATTTTTGCTTCTATGATTGCGGCAGGAGTTTTTCTTTTCTTCTCGAACACATTATTCCCTATAGAGAATATCTCTTCCACATTCATGAGCCTTTCCATATTCAATCCTTTAATAGCTTTAGATTCAGCTTTCAAAAAAGTCATACTTTTTGGTTTGGGATTTTCTTCAATAACCTCTGAATTAACAACATTTGGGATATTCTTTGTAGTGTTTGCCATTTTGACATATCTTGCGAGAAAAATCACTAGAAGAATGCTTTAATTCTAATTCATGCGTATTTTCTTTAAGTTTATTTGTGGTGTTTTATTTTAAAAAAATAATTAAACAATGTAAAATTTATAAAACAGATGAAAGAGCGTTTTACGGATACCGTGATGATACTTCTTGCCGCATTATCATTGGTGTCTTCGGAGCAATCTTTGAAGCCTTCTTTCTCAGGTAATCTTCCTCCTATCGGCATAAATCTGACGAAATTTAACGGGGGCTCGGTAGATTCCTCTGATCTAAGTGCTCTCGAGTTTCTTGCGAAATCAGGATATAAAACAATTGCTCTCAATCCGGTATATTATCAGAACTCTGCGAATTCCTCTATTATAGAGGATAGTTCAAGTTTTAGTATAAGAAACCTTGAAGAAGTCATAAAAGAAAGCCGATCTCTCGGAATGAAAACAGCATTGAAGCCCTTGATAGATTCAAGAGATAACGGGTCTAGGATGGCTTTCTATCCTTCTAATTTTAATAAATGGGCGGAGTCTTACATGAAAATCATAAATAATCTTTCCCGCGTCGCGATAGATGACAGCGTTGATTATTTCATTGTCGGATCTGAGCTTGAGAAAATACTTGATCGAAATCCCTCTTTTTTCGATATGGTATCATCTTCACTTAAGGATTCAGGGTTTAAAGGGAAGACAATTTATGCTGCTGATTTTATGAGTTTGAGTGATCTAGATCGCATAAAAAAGCTCAAAGAAACTTCCATTGATATTGTGGGAATAGATTTTTATGCACCTGCTATGCCTTCAATACCTTTTGGAAATAAAATACCTTTTTATTTTGTGAAGAAAATCTATGAAACCTTGCATCCGAAACCCATTTTCATAACTGAGTTCGGTGTGCCAAGTGAAACGTTCGGAGGCATACTACCTTTTAAGAATATACCTTGGAGCATACAAGACAGTCATCTTCAGGCCAAGGTCTATAAAGATTTTCTTGAGGCAATTTCGGAAATAAACGGTAAATCTCAGACGATAAGGGGAGTTTTTGTATGGTCTTCAGACAGGCCAGATTTCGGGGAGGATATCTCAGACCCATTGCCCAAGGGATACAGCATATTCGGAAAACCTGCTGAGAAGATTGTCAAGGAATTCATTAAGAAAGGAAAATGAAACCAATGTTTTTCCATCAAAAATCTATTAAACCCTTTTTATTTAGCTAAATAATGGCAGATTTCAATTTTGGTAAGATCGAGAAAAAATGGCAGAAAAGATGGGCTGATGAAAAAACTTTCTATGTTTCTGAAGATTCAAAAAAAAAGAAATTCTATTCCCTCGAGATGTTTCCTTATCCCTCTGGATATGGGCTTCACATGGGTCATGCATTGAATTATACAATCGGGGATATAATTGCTAGATATAAAATCATGCAGGGTTACAATGTTTTGCATCCTATCGGCTTTGATGCTTTAGGACTTCCTGCCGAGAATGCTGCAATAAAGGAAGGGACGCATCCGCAGGATTACACAAGAAATTCAATCAAAAATTTTGTTATGCAACAGAAGAGATTGGGTCTCACTTACGACTGGGCAAGGGTTGTTGACACCTCAGACCCTTCATATTATAAATGGGATCAATGGTTGTTCTTGAAGATGCTTGAAGCAGGACTTGCTTACCAGAAAGAGTCTCTCGTGAACTGGTGTCCAGAATGTAAAACAGTTTTAGCCAATGAACAAGTTGTGGACGGCAAATGCTGGAGACATGAAAAGACATCGGTTGAATCAAAATATCTCAAACAATGGTTTTTCAAACTTACAAATTATGCTGATGAACTTCTTGACAACCTTGACAATATGAATTGGCCCGAGACAACAAAACAGATGCAAAAACACTGGATAGGAAAAAGTTACGGAACGGAAATTGATTTTGAAGTGGATGGGAAAAAGTGGCCTGTCTTCACAACAAGACCAGATACAATCTATGGGGTGACTTTTGTGGTTATTTCTCCTTACCATAAAGAGCTGAAAAGATTAGTGACTGCGGAGCATAAAACAGAAGTGGATAATTTTTTGAAAAAGCTTAAGTCCGTTTCGGAGAAAGACCTTATAGAATTGGAAAAAGAAGGTGCTTTTACAGGATCTTATGCACTGAATCCAATTAATCACGAGAAGGTTCCTATCTATATTGGTAATTTTGTCGTAGCTGATTACGGGAGTGGGATGGTTATGGCTGTGCCTGCACATGATAAAAGGGATTACGAATTTGCAAAAAAATATGATATTCCTATGAAAATTGTGATAGACCCGGTTGATTTTGAACTTGATGATAGAAGTCTTACCGAAGCTTATACAGGTGAGGGAACACTGATAAATTCCGAAAAATTTAATGGTATGGAAAATGAAAAAGCAAAAGAAGAAGTTACAAATTTTCTCAAAGAAAAAGGTCTTGGTAAAAAGTCTGTTCAATTCAGACTGAAAGATTGGGGGATTTCAAGGCAAAGATATTGGGGAACTCCAATTCCAATCATTCACTGTGAAAAATGTGGTGTGGTCCCAGTTAATTATGAAGATCTTCCTATCAAACTTCCCAAAGATGTGAAATTTGGCGAAGGAAATCCTCTTTTGACAAATGAGAAATGGATAAATGTGAAATGTCCTAGGTGCATGGGAAAAGCCAAAAGAGAAACAGACACGATGGATACTTTTGTGAATTCTTCATGGTATTTCCTGCGCTATGCTGATCCAAATAATGATAAGGAAATATTTGATAAGAAAAAAGTTTTGTATTGGTGTCCAACCGATGTCTACATCGGTGGAGCAGAACATGCGTGCATGCATCTTATATACTCGAGATATTATGTGAAGTTTTTGCGGGACATTGAACTTGTAAATTTTGATGAACCTGCCCTTAGACTTTTCCATCAAGGGATGCTTCATGGTGAAGATGGCGATAAGATGAGTAAATCCAAGGGAAATGTTGTTAATCCTCTTGACACTATAGAAAAATATGGCGCTGATTCACTCAGGCTGTTTCTGGTATCAGTCGCTTCTCCGGATAAAGATTTTGACTGGAGTGAAAAAGGCATCCAAGGAAGTTTTAGATTTATAAGAAAAGTTTATGACTTTTTCATGAACACTAAAACCGGAAAAACTCCATTGGAAATTGAGATAAAGCTTAATAAATCGATAAAGGATATAGGAGAATATATCGAAAATTTCGATTACAGGAAAGCTACAATAGAGCTTCGTGAGCTTTTCGAAGAAATGTCAAAAGGAAATGAGCTCGGAAAAAAAGTTCTTGAGGATTTTCTGAAGCTTTTAGCCCCATTTTGTCCACATACTGCTGAAGAGCTTTGGGAAAAACTTGGGGGTAAGGGACTGGTTTCAACTTCTTCATGGCCGGAATTTAAAGAAATAGAACTCAGTAAGGGGACTGGGATCAATATGAACGAAAAAGTTATAGAGAATGTTCTTCCTTTAATGAAAAGACTCGAAGATCGGGGGGAAAAAATTTCAAAAGTTCACCTTTATGTTCTGCCTTTTGAAATAGGGGAACTTGATAAAAAGAAACTTGAAAAGGGTCTTGGAAAAGAAGTTTTTATTTATTCAGTTAAGGATTCAATGAAACTTGATCCCGAAGATCGCGCTAAGAAAGCAAAACCCGGAATGCCCGGGATTTGGTTTGAATGAGTTAGAAATACCTAAGATTTGGAAGATCTTATCATTTGTCATCCCTTAATTTTAAAAACCTTGGTTTCCAAGAAATTTCATGATAGACAAAAAAGAAATTTTGAAGGAGCTTGATCAGGAATTTTCCAGGTCCAGAAAAGAATTGGGATTCAAACCTACTTTCGATGAATTGGAAGCAGAATTTTCGATAAAAGATTTTGTGCTCTCATCGGGTTTCGTATCAGAAAAATTCTCAAGGCAATTGTGTGCTAGAATAGTCGACCATTACAGGGACTGGCATGGGTACCTGAATAACCTCCTTATGCCAAATCCATCTTTTTTTGCCGGTCAGACGGAAGCGAAACTTTTTAATTCAACTGAAGATAGAAACGCAATTTGGAAGCTTATAACCTTGGCAATGAAATTCTCAAGTGTGCATTCAATAATAGGACTTGAAGCTGATAAGGAAAGAGAGAAGAAATTCATTGATGAATCTTACAGCGAGTGGGTTGGAAAATTCAAGCCTGGACTTTTATATCTCCTTGAGAAAGTCAATGGTGGCTGGAATAAGGAATAATCTTTTGCACTTTTATTTATCAATACTTTTTTATACGAACTTCCCTTCATTTAATTATGGAAGAAGTTGTTTTGGACAAGCCAAATTTTTTTAAAAAAATTCTCTCTTCAAAACTTTTTTATATAATCCTTGGAATTGTTGTGATTATAGCTGTTATAATCCTTTCCCTGCTTTCTTATTCCCCATCCCCGCAAAAATATCATTATCAATTTTGTGGAGATGGTACTTTCTCTGGTCAATGTTCTTTAACAAAGCCTTATTTATGTGAAAACCAGACTCTTATAGAGAATGACTCTTTTTGCGGGTGTCCGGATAATTTCCAGTTTAACGGGGTTTCATGTGTGTCAAAATACGGAAACTCTTCGAAAATTATAACCTTTAATTATACTCTTTATGGAGTTAATAATTCCATCAACTTTAGTTTTTTCAAACAAGTTCTTAATTACCTTTTGAGCCTTCCGCAGTATACTATTTATGCAATAAATCAAACTCCAAGGCTTAGTGATATAAAACTTGCTAAAGTAAATAATCCCGTACAGGCAAGTTTTCTTAGCCCGCTTGTTGTCAAAATAGAAAATGTTTATCCTAACTCAAAAGATTTACAGGCTGAAGCAGCGGTAAGCATGGTTCAAAATATTCCCTATAATGAATCAGGATTCACGGACTTTTTTGGGACTAAGGTCAGAATAGGGAGATATCCTTACCAAGTCTTGGGTGAAGATCAGGGATCTTGCGAAGGGAAATCGGAACTTCTTGCATATATGTTAAAACAGATGGGATTTGGAGTTGTTCTTTTCTATTTTCCTGCTGAAGATCATGAGGCTGTTGGGATAAAATGTCCTGTTGAGTATAGCTATCTGGGAACAGGTTATTGTTTTGTTGAGACGACTATGCCTAGCCCAATTTCTTTCAGTGAGGGGCTTTATCTTGGCGATAACGGGGTTGTGCAAAGGATATCAAGTACCCCCGAAATAATAATGGTCTCAAACGGAATATCCCTTTCTGGAAATCTTCCGGATTATGGTGATGCAAAATTGCTTGATAGCCTTTCAAATCAGATTGAAAGTTCAGGTTCTTTAAACCCCTTGCAGGAATCGCAGATGAATGGCTTAAGAAAAAAATATAATCTGAACTATTAATTTACTCAACAACAGCTTTGATTCTTCTGATGCCTGCAGATGATGATTCTTCTTTTGTTATCCTGAATCTCCCTATTTCAGAAGTTTTTTTTACGTGCGGACCAGTGCAAATTTCTCTGCTCACAAAGTGTTCCGGATCTTTTTCATCATACACCGTATAAACAGAAACCTTTTTTGGATATTTTGCTCCAAACTCATGCTGTGCCTCTGATTTCATTGCCTCTTCTAATCCCATCTCCTCCCTTCTGACTGAAAGGTCTTTCTTTATCTTGTCATTTACCCAATCCTCAATTTTTTTTATCTCTTCATCTGTAAGCCTTCTTCCGAAATTAAAATCGAATCTTAATCTTTCTGGGGTTATATTAGAACCTCTTTGTGCTATTGTTTTGTCACCCAAAACCTGCCTTAAAGCTTCGTTCAAAAGATGGGTAGCTGTGTGAAGTCGTGTTGTTTCGGCAGAATTGTCTATGAGTCCAGATTTAAACTTTCCTGCCGAAAGGCTTCTTGAAAGTTCCTGGTGCTTTTCATATTCAGCTTCAAAATCCTTCGGGTCAAATCTTATCTTCTTATCTTTCGCTTCCTCAACAATCATCTCTAACGGGAATCCATATGACTGGTAAAGCAAGAATCCATCTTTGCCTGAAAGTTCCTTTTTGTCTTTTGTCAGTTTGTTGAAAATATTTATTCCGTTTTCTAGTGTTTCATTGAATTTTTTCTCTTCCTCTTCCAACTCTTCTAAAACTCTTTTTTCAGCTATCTTGTAGTCCGAATAAATCCTGAAAACAGGCTCCGCAATCTTTGAAGTGAACTCTTTAAGTTCCAGTTTTTTTCCGTATCTTATCGCTCTTCTTATAATCCTTCTAAGGACATATCCTCTTTCAGTGTTGGATGGTGAAACTCCATCAGAAATCATGAATACGGCCGCTTTTATATGATCCGCGATTATTCTCATAGTTTTTTCATTTTCAACATACTCTTTCCCGGATAATTTTTCTATTCTTTCTATTATCGGCTTCCACATATCAGCAAGATAATTATCTTCAAGCCCGCTCAGGACGGCAACAGTCCTTTCGACTCCCATTCCCGTGTCTATATTTTTCTGTTCTGCTTCATTATATCTCCCGTTTTTGTCTTTGTGGTATTGCATCAATACATCATTCCATATCTCCACCCAGTTTTCATCTTCAGGGTTGAATCTTTCCGGGGCTTTTTTTGAATTGATTTTCCAATAAAACATTTCAGTATCAGGACCGCATGGGCCAGTCTCTCCGGCCGGTCCCCACCAGTTATTTTTTTTTGGAAGATAAGCAATTCTTTTTTTTGGGATGCCCAGTCTTTCCCATTCTTTTGCGGAAAGTTCATCTCTTGGCGCATCATTATCCCCGGCAAAGACACTGACTGCAAGGCGTTCTTTCGGAATTTTCAAAATTTTTGTCAGGAATTCAAAAGAATATTCTATCGCTTCTTCTTTGAAATAATCTCCCAAAGACCAGTTTCCCAGCATCTCAAAAAATGTGTGATGGGTAGTATCCCCGACATCTTCAATATCCCCTGTTCTTATACATCTTTGCACATCAACAAGTCTTTTTCCAAGAGGATGCTTCTGTCCCGTTAAAAACGGAACTAAAGGGTGCATACCTGCTGTTGTGAAAAGAACTGTCGGGTCATTTTCGGGTATCAGAGAAGCTCCCGGAATTTCGAGATGATCTTTTCCCTTAAAAAATTCAATATACTTTCTGATAAGTTCTGTTCGGTTCATGAAAATTATAGAAACTTCAGGTTTTAAAGAGTTTTGATGGGTGAGAATCAGGGTTATTCTCCCATTCCCTGAAGTTCATTTAGCTTTTCCTGTATTTCAAGAAGCTGATTTTCAATAGTGCCTTTTTTTCTTGAGAGATCTATATGAATTTTTTCCTCTGCATTTTCAGGTTCTGCAGGCCCTGAAATTTCCCTCTTGAACATTTTTGGAACTTTGAGCGCAGGCATTGTCATCTGAATTTTTGCGATGTTTAGCCTTGCCTCCCTGGCTTTTTTCTGTATGAGTCTTTTTTTCTTGAGTTCATCCTTCCTCAGGTTCTGATAATTCTGAATGCTCTGGATTATTTTTAAAAGGTTCATCTCAGAGGAAAGGATATCCTTTTTGCTTGAAATTGCCTCATCTTTTTCGAGTTTTATATAAACGGAACTTTTTTTATCTTCATCCGCCTTTTTAGAAATTCTGTTTTTTCCCATTATATTCTTGAGAAAATATCTCTGTCAACCTTTTCTATTTGCTGTTTCATCTCTTGTATCTCTTCTTCCCAGGTTGACAATTCCTCTTCTTCCTTCTGTTTTATTTCTTTAGTCTCACCAAGAAGACTTTCAATCTCTTCTATCTTTTTCCTTGTTTCCTTGAATATATTAAGCGCCTCTTCAAATTTGTCTATCCTTATGAAAACCGGTCCTGTTTCCTTGGGAATTGCTCTTTCTTCAGGTCTTTCCATGGGGGTGATTTTTTTCATCCTCTCCATTGACATTGGTTTTTGAGGAATCATGGCTGGTTTCGGAACTAGTTCTTCCGGAGATATTATCGGTTCGTCATCATCATCCCCCGAAATTGCATTTTTTATAGTGTCTCTTGAGAATTTGTCCCCGACCCCCCCCGTGGGGAAACTGGGCAATTCGGGAATTTCATTGTCCTCTGAAGAATTCATATCGGGGAATCTAGAAGGCAATGAAGGCAAGCTTGGAAGATCCGGAAGTTTTGGAATTGTGGGTTCCTTGTTATCTTTTTTCTTTGAAAATAATGCCATCTTTCACCTCTAAATATATATTGGAGTATACACTTTAAAAATCTTGTTCTTGAAACAGGAATTCTTGGAAGATAACCGAAAGGTATTTTAATGAATATCTTTTAATCTCTCCATGCTCAATAAACTTTTAGAAGAGGTAGTTCTTTCTGTCGTTGGAAAGTCTGCTGTTGGGATTGTTGACCTTCTTGACACGCCAAAATATATTAACGAGTTTGTAATCGCGAAAAAACTTGGGATAACAATAAATCAGACAAGAAATATTCTTTATAGAATTTCGGATTTCGGTCTTGTTTCATCAGTTAGAAAAAAGGACAAAAAGAAGGGATGGTACACTTATTATTGGAGATTTGAAATCTTAAAATGTCTGGATTTCCTAAAAGAGCATCTTGACAAAACAAAGAAAGAGGTGCGCAGTGAGATTGCACTCAGGAACTCTAAAACTTTCTATGTATGTGAATCGTGCGGATTGGAATATGGCGAAGACCAAGCAATACTGATGGATTTCACATGCGATGAATGTGGGCAGGTTTTTACCATAAAGGATAACTCCAAGCTTATAAAAGACCTTGAAAAATCAATTGGTAAAATAGATGAAAAACTTGAAGTTGTGAATGCAGAAATTGCAAAAGAACAGCTGAAACTTAATAAGAAAAAAGACATTGAAATGAAAAAAGAGGAAAAAGAAAAGCAGAAGAAGAAGGAAGAAGATAAGAAGAAGAGGAATAAACTAAAGAAGGAAAAAGAAAAACTTGAGTTGAAGGCAAAAAAAGGCAAATCAAAAAATCTAAAGATAAAGAGAGTTGTCCAAAAAAAATCCTCCGGGAAAGTTTCCAAAAAAAGTGCAAAGAAAATTTCCAAAGTCAAATCTAAAAAAAGGAAGTAATCCTTAAGGTTTAAATAACTCTTTCTCATTTTTTTATGATGCAAGTCTATGAAGTTTCAGGACCCAGAAATAGAACTTTTCTGGAAAGGTTGAGCGTTACATGGTGGCTTATAATTGCTAATGTCCTTCTTTTTGTAATCTTCTATCTACTCATTTCTGCAGGGATTCTTTCATGGAATGAAGTGGGTCTTGTGCCGTCGCTTGTCCTTCAGGGGCAGAACCTTTGGACCCTTCTGACAAGCATGTTCATGCATGCAGGTCTTGAGCATATACTGTTCAATATGATCTCTCTTTTCTTTGTAGGGATGCTTTTGGAGAAAATAATCGGAAGGAGGAGATATTTTTGGTTTTACCTTATTGCCGGAATATTTGCGGGAATAGTCTTCACCATACTTTCAGGATTTTTCGGATCAAGTCCTCTTGGAGCTGAGCTTTTCGGAAATCCCTCTGATGTCGGGGTTGGCGCATCGGGGGCTATCTTCGGGCTTGTCGGTGTTCTAGCAGTTCTGATTCCAAATAAAAAAATAAGCCTTATTGCAGGTCCTTTGTTTGTGATAATTCTTGAATCTTTTTTAGGAAGTGCATATCCAAATTCTAATCTTGTGGCATCCTTAGGTCTTTTCTTCACAATCTACATTTTTGTTTCAATTTTTGCAATATTTTCCTTTAATCCCCGGTTGTACAGAATATCCCTTCCTATAGAAATGCCTTTCTGGGCAATACCTCTACTTGCAATAATCCCTCTTGTTATAGTCGGGCTTTTCATCCCTCTTCCCATAGGAAATTCTGCACATTTCGGAGGACTCATAATCGGCTTAGCTTATGGTTATTATCTAAGGAAGAGATATCCAAACAAAATCGATCTGCTTTCAAGGCAGGTACTTATATGAAAAAGAGAGCTGTCAAAAAAAGCAAAAAGAAAGAAACTCTTACAGAATCAGTTGGTGAGCAGTACAAAATCGCATGGAGTTATGTGAAAGAGTCAAGAAATTATATCTATCTGGTCATAATACTTTTTTTTGCATTTACTTTAATCGGATTTTTTGTTCAGGTTCCGGAACCTTTTCGCTCACAATTGATAGATTATTTTAAAAATCTTGTCGGGCAGACAAGAGGCATGGGTCTCATAGACCTTATATCTTTCATATTCAGCAACAACGCCCTGTCAGGATTTATGGGGATTTTTTTTGGCTTCATCTTAGGGATATTTCCTTTTTTCTCGGCAGTATTTAACGGATTCGTGCTCGGGTTCGCTTCAAATTTAAGTGCTTCCCAGGAAGGGATCTTATCTTTGTGGAGACTTTTGCCTCACGGGATCTTTGAGCTACCAGCAATATTCATCTCCTTTGGAATCGGGATAAAATTTTCAACTTTCATCTCTGAAAAGCATAAATGGAAAAAGTTTGTAGAATATTTTGAGAAGTCAATATCGGTGTATATATTCATTGTGATACCTCTTCTTGTAATTGCTGCAATAATAGAAGGGACACTGATTTTTCTGGGGATTTAAATGTCTTAATTTTGTAAAAGTAACAATTAGGAAGATTTTTAAAGTTCAGCCTTTTGGAATTGCTATGGAAGCGAAAATTGGAAAATCTTATTTGACAAAAATCCCTCATGAAAAAGGGGAAATTACTTTCCAGTATCCTGCATTCAGGGGAACTTTTGGAAGCGTCGCTAAGCAAATCGACAAAGACGGGCTCAAAAGGCCGACTTCTCCTGAGGTCGCATCATTGGTTTATGATGCCTGGAAAAATCCTAAAGGAAATTTCGAATTGGAAATACTCGACATACTAAGGAATAACGGGCTTTGGGAATTCACTGGGAATCTTTATCTTCCAAAATCAAAGGATGAAATCAATAACGGAGTCATAATCGAATATGACCCAAAAATAATCAACGGAATGTTGTCTATGGACAAAAATTCTCTCGTGAAAAGATTAAATGAAAATGACCCTAAAGTGAAGTTCGTGCCTTTCGGTTACAAGATTGAAAGCCAGACTCCAAAAGAGCTCGAGAAAAATCCTTACATTGTCGCAAGGTATGGGGAAGAGGGTGCCGAGAAAATCGCAGAAATTGCTTCAAATTATAATCCTAATCCTTATCTTTGGAGTTTTGGTTCTGTTAGTATGGATGTTGCAAAAGTGTCCGCGTTGGTCTTCGACTTCGGCGGCGGCAGGTTGGACGTCGGCGGCGACGGGTACACTTTCGGGGTTGTCAAATAAAATTAGAAATCTCTATTGATTTTTTATCCTGATCAGCTAATTTTTGAGCTCACTTATACCAAGAACTATCAATGCAATTCCTGTCAAAATAATGCCTATCGTGATTCCGCCTTTAACAAGCTCCAATGCTGCTTGCCCCCAGGAAGAAAGTGGCATTCCGGGCAGGATAAGATAAAGAGAAATTACCAAGACTGCCAAGCCTAAAGTTATTTTCAACCATTTATCCATGCGACTTTGATGATTGGAGGTTTTAAAAATATTATTGTGGTTCTAAAGAATAATTTTAAAAACAGGGTGGGTGTTTCAATTCAATGAATAACCGCGAGAAAGAGAAAACTGCAAGAGGTAATATCCTCAGAAAGTCGGAGGAAGCAACAGGTGTTCCGATAAAAGGATATGACTTTAATCATGGAGTCGATTATAGTGAGATACTTGACAGTTTTGCTACTACAGGGATTCAGGCGAGCAACTTCTCAAAAGCTGTGGAGATAATAAACGGGATGATAAGCGACAAGGCCTTCATATATTTGGGATATACTTCAAATATGGTGACTTCCGGTGTGAGAGAGGTTATAAGGTTTCTTGCAGAACACAAAAAAGTCAATGTTTTTGTGACGACCGCAGGAGGAATTGAAGAAGACATAATAAAATGCTTGGGAGACTTCAAGCTTGGAGATTTCAGAGCTGACGGGAGAGTTCTCCGTGAAAAAGGAATAAACCGTGCGGGAAATATTTTCATTCCTAATTCAAGGTATTGTGATTTCGAGGATTTTATAATGCCAATTTTTGAAGAGTTCTACAAAAGGCAGAAAGAGACCGGAAAAATCGTTACGCCCTCTGAGCTCATATGGAAGTTAGGCGAAAAGATAAACGATAAATCCTCTATCTATTATTGGGCGAACAAAAACAAGATAGATGTTTTTTGCCCTGCTATAACTGATGGAAGTCTTGGAGATATGATCTATTTTTTCAAATCAAATCATCCAGATTTTGTAGTTGATGTAACTGAAGATATCTGGAAGATTAATAACACTACTCTAGGTCCTGAAAAGACGGGGATAATCGTTCTGGGCGGAGGAATTGTTAAGCATCACTTGTGCAATGCCAATATGTTCAGGAATGGTGCTAATTATGCAGTTTATATTAATACTGCTCAGGAGTTCGACGGATCTGATTCCGGAGCTCTTCCTGAAGAAGCTGTGAGTTGGGGGAAAATTGCGCCTGAAGCAAAGCATGTGAAGGTCTATGGCGATGCTTCTATAATCTTCCCATTAATTGTTGCAAAAACCTTTTCAAAAGGTTTATAATCAGGATGTTTCTAAATCCCTTGTGAGCTTGTTTAGCTTTGGTAACCCCGGAGGGGGCGATAGCGAGGTTGTTGATCCTCAAGAGGCATGGTTGCCTGATCATTCTTATCTGATTGCAGAACCGAGCATAGAGCATTGGATAAATCTCGGTAATGGTTATTGCATGAGTCCTGCCAGATTAAGGTTTACGAAAAAAGACTCTCCAAATAACAGGGCTCTTGAAGAGATTGCAAAATATATGGGAGTAAAATTCCGCAACACTTCCCAAGATTCTATGGGAAGGTGGTTCATAGGAGGAGATAATGATTCTGGTCTTGCAGGAAATTGGGAAGAATTTATGAAGCTTAACCTTTATCTTGGGAAAAAGGTCCCTTCAATAAAAGAAGCCAGAGAATTCATGAAAGTTCTGTTTGAAGGTCTTAATGGGAAGGAGATTTACACAGTCGGCGGAGAACGTCTGAAGACAGAATACATGCAAAAAGTCCTGTTTGACTTTTCCAAAACGCATACAGTTGCAAAAACAAGGTCTACTTTTCTTGAAGACTATTTTGATTTTTCCAAGGGGATTTTGACACTAAAGAAAAATTGCATAATAAAAGAGGGACATTTGCTTCCGACATACAAGAAAGAACTTGATAACAATACCTTAAAACAAGATAGAGCACCCGGAATTTCACTTCAAAGCTTTCTCAAAGGAGGATCGACTTCTCAAGGCTTGCCAAGTAATAATGTTGAAGAGGGGGATCTTTATTATTTAGCTCCCAGAAAGGACGGAAATTATGTTTCAGCTTTTGAATCAGGAAACCCTTATGGGTCTTCACTTGTGTGTGTGGCTGTTCCTTCTATCAGAGATATAACTGTTGGCTGTTATTCTTTTGGCAAAATCAAATAATTTTATTCTTCTTCAAATTATCACATTTTTCAGATAAATATTTAAATAGAAGTGAAGATTTTTTCTGTCATAGAACTGAAAAATTAATTTTCAGAATAAAAAAGTAGTGATTAAAAATGGCTGAAATTCAAAATCCCGAAGAAATCTTTCTTCCTTTTTCAAAGGAAAATCCGGAAGAAATTCCCGAGAAAGATTTTATGGATGTTTTGAAGATGGTTGCACCAGGAACGAGTTTAAGGATAGCCCTTGATGACTTCCTAAATGCAAAAATGGGGGCACTTATAGTTTTGGACAACGGAAATGTTGAGCCCTTAATTGATGGAGGATTCAGAGTAAATACCAAATTCAGTGCCCAGAAGCTTGTTGAGCTTGCCAAGATGGACGGGGCTATAATTCTTTCAAAAGATGCCAAAGACATCCTTTATGCGAACACTCTTCTTTCTCCTGATGTGTCAATACCCACAAAGGAGACCGGAACAAGGCACAAGGCAGCGGAGAGGACAGCTAAACAGACAAATTCAATTGTTGTCGCTGTATCCGAGAGGAAAAATAAAATTTCAATTTATTATGGAAATTCAAGTTATCAGCTTCAGAGGAGTTCTGAAATTTTGAGAAGGGCTTCTGAAACTCTTCAGATACTGGAAAAGCAAAGGGATGTTTTTGATGAACTTCTCTCTGAACTCAACTCTTTAGAACTCAGAAGGCATTCGACGATAAATGATGTATGCTCTGTTCTTCAAAGAGTCGAAATCATGAAAAGAATATCGGAGCTTGTTCAGAGATATTTAATCGAGCTTGGTCAGGAGGGAATAATTGTGAAGATGAGACTCAAAGAGCTTATGGGGGGGCTTCAAAAAGAAGAGGAAATGATCTTGAAGGACTATTTTGGACCGAACCATTCATCATCTTTGGAAATTCTTGAGAAAATGGACTTTGATTTCCTCCTTGAGCCAATGAATATTTCAAGGCTTTTATTTGAAGAGCTTCATGATAAAAATATCTCTCCCAAAGGACTCAGACTTCTCGGTAAAACAAATTTGCTCGACAGATATGTAGATCTCTTGATAGGAAATTTCCATGATTTGTCGGCAATACTTGCTGCAGGCAATGAGGAGTTACTTGAAGTCTTAGGCAGTGAATCCATGCTTTCCTTTTTTAGGGAAGAGATTTACAATCTTAAGGAAAAAGTTAACTTAGGGAAAGGATTGTAACTTTTCTGCGATTTTCTTCTTCAAACAAAACCGAAAGGAAAAAGTTAACTTAGGGAAAGGATTGTAAATTAGATTTTTATACTGAAGTTTGCTCTATTTTTAATGTTAAATAATAATGAAATTGATGAATTAAAAGAGCATCTTGAGAGAGCCCAGAATCCGCTTTTTTATTTCGACAACGATCAGGATGGCCTTTGCGGATATCTTCTGCTTCGCAGATTTTATAAAAAAGGTTATGGTGTTCCGGTTAAAACTTCTCCGCTTGGAAAAGAATATTTTAGTAAGACTGATGAAATAAACCCGGATTATATTTTCATACTTGACCAGCCCCGGGTTTCAGATGAATTTTTCTCTCTTTCAAAAGAAAAAAATATTCCTGTCGTGTGGGTGGATCATCATGAAAGCGACAAGGAAAAAATTCCAAGAGAAGTTTATTATTATAACCCTCTTTTTTCAGACGGAAATTCAGAACCTGTGACCAAAATTTGTTATGAAGTTACAAGGAATAAATCTGATTTATGGATTCTCATTGCCGGCTGCCTTGCTGATAAGTTTTTTCCAAAAGAATACGAAAATTTTATGAAAGATTATCCAGAACTATGTATAAAATCCACAGAACCGTTTGAGATTTTTTATTTTTCTGAGATAGGAAAGATATCCAGGATGATGGGTGCCGGATTAAAAGACAGGACAAGCCTCGTGAAAAAAATGATAAAATTTCTGGTGAATGTAAAAACTCCTTATGAAGTACTTGAAGAAAACCCGGAAAATCTTTCTTTTCACAGAAGGTTTGAAGTAATAGATAAAAAGATGAATGTTTTGTACCAAAAGGCCAAGAAAAAATCCTCTCCCGGAAAGCTTCTTTTTTTCAGATACTCGGGTGAGATAAGTATGAGTGCAGATCTTTCAAATAAACTGAACTTTGCATTTCCTAAAAAACTTATCGTTGTAGCATTCCTTAAAGGAGCGCGCGTCAATGTCTCAATACGCGGAAAAGACGCGCGTGATATAGTCGAAAAGGCGCTTGAAAATATTCCACTCGCAACTCACGGGGGCCATAAAGATGCTGTGGGAGCTCAGATGAATGAGGACCAGCTTGATCTTTTCGAGGAGAACTTGGGCAAGATACTTGAAGATAAAAAAGATTAAATAGCCCCTGACCCTAAAAAAGAGATGGTTGGGCATAAAGCCAAATTTGGCATGAGTGTTGAAAAGATAAAAGAGAAGCTTAATTCTTTTGATGGAAATGATGCAAAGCATCATTACCTTAAGAAGTTGAATTCAAGGAGAGATTTATTATTCAATCCAAGAACAAGAAAAAATTTTGATGAAGTTTTTGGTGATTTGTCAGCTAAAATGAAATATTGGGCTGAAGCAGCTTATCATTATGAGGCAGCAGGGGAAGAAGAGCTTGCACACAAATATTTTTCAAAAGCAGGATATGAATTGATTCATGACCTTAATGGTCTTTTTGGATTAAGTGTAGTAAAATATCGGAATGCTTATAAGCAGGTTAGTGAGCATCAATCTTATAATCCTGCAGATGATAATTTAAAGGATGCAGAAAATTATTTCAGGAAAGGAAAAGACGCGAATGGGTTGGCTCTTTTAGCTAAATTTTTTAACAGAATGGCAGATCGTGATCACGCTACGGATCTTTATCTTTTAGCTGGCAAGATGAAAAATCAAGAAAAGAGAAAGGGTATTGAGAAAACAGTCATGGGGATAGGAGCTGTCACGGGTTTTGTTTTCAGTTTGTACTTTTTATCGTCGAACCTGAATGGTAATGCCATCGGAACACTTGGTTCAGCTTCAAATAATGCTGTGGGAATCATAATCTTTCTTGCTTCTCTCATTCTTGCTTTT
This sequence comes from archaeon, assembly GCA_027343665.1. GTDB lineage: Archaea > Nanobdellota > Nanobdellia > Pacearchaeales > GW2011-AR1 > GW2011-AR1. The sequence continues at coordinate 199,891 of DAHWKL010000002.1, read as the reverse complement.
ATAGCCATAAGAAGTTAAGAGATTTTATCTAAACCTTTTTAGAATTTTTTTATCTTCTCGTGAAGCAAAAAGGTTAAAAAGTAAATTGTCCTGCAGATTTTATGAGTAAAAAGCTTAGAGCATCCATAAAATGGAATTATTGTTTTAAGCCAGTTATTACTCTCCTAAACTGAGCTTGATTTAATTCACACGGCTGAGTTAAATTAAGCATATGATTCTTGTTTAATTCAGATCGCGTGGATAATAACGCGAAAAATGAAAAAGGAAGTCGAAAAAATGGAATTGGAAAAAGAGTTGGGTTCATTATATGAAAGAACCTTGGCGATGGAAGATGAACTCAATTCGATCTTTCTAGAAGAGGACTAGACCGATCCTGAGACTTTTTTGATAGGGTGAACTCTCGATGACGGCTTAAAAATTCTTTTGTTGCTCTTAAATTAATGATGAATTCTCCCGATGGTTCTCACGGAGAAATCAATAGCTTTTCCCGATATAAACCACTTTTGATGCAGTTTTGCCGCATATCACACAATTTCCTTTTGGAATCTCATTCTTGTTTGCAAGAGTTCCTCTCACATCACCACCCATTTCAGTTTCCACAATCTCTGCGCACTTCACGCCTTCTTTTTCAGTTGAGCAAAAATTTACTCTTGCCATCTTTCCGGATTCTATTATTTTTTTGATATTCTTTCTGTCATTGCAATCAACTATCCTTCCTCCCGAGAACTTGTCGGCTTTTTCACGGAGTCTCTTGTCAAACTCTTCACCCAATTTTTTTATCTCTCCGAGTTCACTGATCTTCATTTTATCTTTCTTTTTTGTGTCCCTTGTGAACAAAGTTATTTCATTTTCTTTTATCTCTTTTTCCCCTAATTCTATCCTGAACGGGACGCCCTTTAATTCCCACACGTGATATTTTTCTCCCGGCCTTTTTTCAGGATCAGCATCAACATAAGATTTTATATCTTTTTTTTCAAGAATGTTTTTTATCTCTTCAGCTTTTTTCAATATTTCATTTTTGTTCTTAGCAGTGAATATCGGGACTATGACTGTTTGTACGGGGGATATTGAAAAAGGGATTATTAACCCTGAATCATCACCATGGGTTGCGATTACTGAAGCGAGGATTCTTGAGACTGCTGGACCGTAAGCTGTTGTCCAGAGATATTCTTCTTTTTCATTTCTATTTTTGAATTTTGCACTGAAAGCTTTAGAGAATTTTTGGCCCATCAGGTGTGTTGAAGGTTGTTGTATTAGTTTTCCGTCTGGCATGAAGCAATCAGATCCGACAGTATATTCTGCTCCTGCAAACTTATCCCATTCAGGCCTTTTCATAGGAAAAAACGGGATTCCATAAATCTGATGCATCACTTTTTCTGTTGTATCTATATCCTCCTGCACCTGTTTCTCAGCGTCTTCTTTCGATTCAAAAGCATCATGGCACTCAATCCAGATAAATTCTCTTCCCCTGATAAGAGGTCTAGTAGCTTTCGTGTCAAGTCTGAAAACATGTGCTCTTTGATAGAGCTTGAGTGGCAAATCTCTCCAACTTCTTACCCAAAGTTTGAACATAGGAGTGTAAACAGTTTCAGATGTGGGTCTTAATGCAAGTTCCTGATTTTCGCCAATTCCCTTGAGCCAAAAGACTTCAGGAGTGAATCCTTTGATGTGTTCGCTTTCTTTTGTAAGATTTTCTTTTGGGATGACCGAAGGCATGAATGTCGGCTTGTGTCCTTTTCTCTGGAGTTCATTTTCAAGATGCTCAAACATATTCTCTATAATCTGAGCTCCCCATGGTCTTATGACAATGAATCCTTTTATCCCGAGTCTTAGATCAACAATCTCTGCTTTTTCTATTACTTCACTGAACCAATCCGAAAAATTTTCATCTTTTTTCACAGTCAGCCCTTCCTCTGATTTAGTTTCTTTCATGTTTAATCTGAAATTTTATTGATTTAAATTAATTTAGTTGTTAACTTATTAGAGTCTCATTCATAAGTTCTTGGCTTATAGTGTTTACCCCTAATTTTATTTTATCAGACTCAAGGGCGAATCCTATGCCTTCTGAATTGTTAAGCTTGAAATTATTCATCCCCACAACTTCGCCATTCTCGTCAATTAATGGCCCTCCAGAGTTTCCGGGGTTAAGCTGAGCATTTGTTTGGATATAAGTCCCGACTGTTCCGGGGATTGTTCTTCCGATTGCTGACACGATTCCGTCCGTAGCCGAGAAGCTTAATCCTTCAGGAGTTCCTATTGCCACAACTTTTTCCCCTACATTTACCGCACTTGAATTCTGGAGTTTCAGAGAGCTATATCCACCATCGGTTTTTATAAGGGCTATGTCAAGATCTTTTATATAACCGATTAATGTTCCTGTATGTACTCTATTATCGCTTGTAACGACCTGAATGACTTCAGACACATTTCCGTTTGGAGACGCTATGACATGTTCATTTGTCACAACATAACCGTTTGCAATAAAGAATCCTGAACCCTGTTCTGTCAATGTCCTAATTATTACAATAGAACCAAGGTCTTCTTTTATTATACCAGAAAAATCTGATCCTGACTGAACTTTCAGTTCACTTAGCTTTGTATTTGTTGAATTCAAATTCTGATTTATCCCTTCAAGCTGATTATTCAATGATTGTTTTGTTTCAATGAGGCTTGTAGCGAGTTCATTTATTTTCCCATTTGTGCTGCTTTGTAACTCCGAAACCTGCTGGCTAAGTGCCGCATTTTCTATATTTTGCTTTATTATAATTCCATTAAGGAGTATCGCTATGACAATTATTGAAACTATTATAAGTGTTGAAAATCCCCCTAAAATTATCTTATGATGCCTTTTCATTTTCTTATCAAAATCTCAAATTATTTAAATCTACCCGAGCATTTTATTTAATCAGAAAATGGCTCATAGTTCAGAAGGAAGCAACTTCTGAAAACTGTGGGCAGACAAAATGAGAAAAGGGCCTATAGTTTAATGGATCAGAATATCGGGTTTCGGCCCCGAAGATCTAGGTTCGATTCCTAGTAGGCTCGTAGAGGTGAATATGGATCCGAAAACAAGAAAATATCTTTCAGCGTCAGCGATCCTTGTCGGGACATGTGTCGGTGCAGGAATTCTCGGGATTCCCCATATAACTTCACTTTCCGGTTTTTTCATAACATTATTTTATCTTGTCTTTTTAGGAGGGATAATCTTGCTGATAAATCTCTATATCGGGGAAGTTGTCCTAAGGACAAAAGAAAAACATCAGCTTTCCGGATACGCCAGAAAATACGTCGGAAAATGGGCTGAAAAATGGATGGATTTTGCTCTTGTTTTTGGCATCTATGCCGCGATTGTCGCTTATCTAAAAGGTGTGGGGGACAGTTTTAGTTTTCTTGTAACCGGAAGTGCCTCTTATGGGATCTTTTTCGGAGTAGCTTTTGGAATCTTCATGTCTTCTTTACTCTGGAAAGGCACGAGGGCACTTAAAAAATATGAAAAATACGGTGTGATGATTGTACTACTCTTAGTTTCGTTGATATTCATTTTTTTTGTTGGAAAGGTTGATTATTCGAATTTTACTTATTTTAATTTTTCTAATGCACTTCTTCCTTTTGGGATTGTTCTTTTTGCTCTTGAATCTGCTCAAGCGATACCTGAAATTTCGCTTGTGCTAAGGAAAGACAAAAGTCTGATGAAAAAAGTAATAATCTCCGGCTCACTCGTGTCTTTTGTTATATACTTGATATTTACATTCATTGTTATTGGTATAACCGGAAGGGATGCCCCCGAGATAGCGACGTTCGCCTTGGGATCAATCTTCGTAACTTTGGGTATATTCACGATGTTCAGCGCCCATTTTTCTCTTGGGAATGCTCTTGAAGAAAATTTTGAACTTGATGACAGGTTCAAGAAATTCAAATCTTGGGTTTTAGTTTCAGCAGTTCCAATCTTAATTTATATTTTTATAAGTTTCTTCAGTTTCTTTTCATTTACAAAGATACTTTCGATAGGCGGGATTGTCTCAGGGGGTATAATCAGCATCCTGAGCCTTTTTATAATAAGAGGTGCAAAAGGAAAAGGTGAACTAAAACCTGAATATTCCGTTACTATAAACTGGTTCATAATAATTTCCATTTCGTTTGTTTTTATAATCGGAGTTTTTTGGGAATTTCTAATCGGAATTATCGGACTGTAAGCATATTTTAATAATCTTTAATAATTATAATCATCTCTTCCATGTATGAATCCTATGACTATAAAAATACTATTTTTCGGCTCAGTTATTTTTGCAGTTCTTCTTGAAATTGCAGGAGATATTTTCTTCAAAGAATGGTCTATCAACGGGAAAAATATTCTTTTTTATATGAGAATATTTCTTTACATTGTAGGAACTGTTTTTTTTTAGGTTTTTTCATTGAAATACGAATACTTATCCAAAGCAATTTCTATTTTCACTATTTTAAATCTTGTGATCATCGCTCTTGTTGGGGTTTTGTACTTCGGTGATAAACTATCTTTAGTTAATAAAATTGGGATAGGATTGGGCGTCTTAAGCATGATATTAATTGAACTTTAATTCCCAAATCTTTTTAACCCTGCAAGGTTTTAATTTTTGATGGAAATAGAGGATAATTTTGGGAATATTGTTGAGGTGGAAATGGGAAAAGAAACTTATGAAGGAACGCTTCTGCCGAGTCCCAAAGCGGGAACTTTCCTATTAAAACTCGAGAATGGTTATGATATAGGATTTAACAAAAAAGATGTCCTGAAGATTAAACTTGTGAAAAAAATAAATGAAGAGAAAAAAGAGTTCACGCTTGGAAGTTCAGATGGAAAGCCCGACGTTGCTATGATAATTACCGGAGGGACTATCGCTGCAAGACTGAATCCTCAGAAAGGCGGTGTTGACTGGCTCACTTCGCCGGATATGCTTTTCAGGTTTTATCCCGAATTTTTTAAAAAAGTCAATGTGAAAAAAGTTGAAGTGCCTTTTATGAAAGCGTCTGAAGACATGGATTACAAGGATTGGCAGAAAATAGCCAAGGTTGCGGCGGAAATTTTGAATGACCCTTCAATAAACGGACTTATTATCACCCACGGAACTGATTTTTTGCATTACACTTCAGCGGCATTGTCTTTTTTCCTTAGGAATTTGAATAAACCTGTTGTTTTGACTTATTCCCAGAGAAGCATAGACAGGGGAAGTTCTGATGCTAATTTGAATCTTCAGGCATCTGCCCTTGCAGCGATTTCGGATATGGCTGAAGTGATGCTTGTCGGTCACGCGACAACAAATGATGATTTCTGTTATGCAATGCCGGGAACTAAAGTGAGAAAGATGCATTCCTCAAGAAGAGATGCCTTCAGGATAATAAATGCGGAACCTTACGCCAAGATATTTCCTGACAAACTCCAAAAGGTCTCTTCTCATCGAATGAGAAACAAGGATAAAGTCGAAACGGATACAAAATTTGAAGAGAAAGTTGCTTTGGTTCAGGTTTATCCCGGGCAAGATCCGGAAATACTGGATTATTATCTTGATAAAGGATACAAGGGAATTGTTTTGGAATTGTCTGGGCTTGGGCATGCTCCCACTTCAAGAGCGAGAAAAGGTTGGACAAAAAAACTTGCTGAAGTCCAGAAAAAAGGTCTCATAATATGTGCTGCTCCGCAAACTATATATGGAAGACTTGATCCTCTTGTTTATACAAATGGAAGAGAACTCCTTGATACAGGAATAATCTACCTTGAAGATATGCTTCCTGAGACTGCTTATGTAAAACTTGGTTGGGTTCTTGGGCATAATGAATGGGCTTCATCTCCGGCGACTGTGAAAGAAAAAATGCTCGAAAATTTCGCAGGTGAATTGAATAAGAGACTGGTAGAGTAAGGATCATATAAATTTTTATAAATCTTTGATTTTTGAATTTCATATGGCATATAACAATGATTTCTACAAGCAGTACGAGGATTATCTCCTGGAACCGTCGGTTAGGAAAGCTCATGATTCTGTTTTAGCTATAACAACTTCAGATAAAAATTTTAATAGTGTGATTGATTTTGGGTGTGGACAATCCAATGAGCTCTACCATTTCAGGATCCCGAAGCCTTACGGTTACTTGGGAATTGATACGAATGCCAATGAACGTACGGCCGTTATGATAAAGCTCCTGAAAGCAGATTATCGTAGTGTAAGAAACCTGAGAGAATTGTTGCACAGATTCAAACCTTCAGCTTTTGTGAGTCTTTTCTCCTCCGAAATTACAGCCCCAACTTTTAACAATTATACCTTTTATGAAAAAGTTTTCAATGAGGTTCCTTCGATAATGGCAGGGCTTGTGAGCGGTTTCTTTTATTCTTCAAAAAAAGATAAAAATCCAATTGAAGAAACAGGCGGGATAAGAAGCTATCAGACACTTGAGAGTATAGAAGATGTTCAATCTGGAATTTTCAGTGAGAAAAGAATAATCCTTCCGGTGCCGTCAAAAATGTTTGGTGAAGATGTTTTTGAAGTGTGGAAATTCTTTGAGAGAAAATAACTTTGTAATTTCTATCTACTCTTATTTTACAAGAGCAAGCTCACTAAAAGTGCTATAGCACACAGGGACATTATTGTTGTTATTGTCCATCCGAGGATGTTTGAGACTTTTCTATTTGTATACTTTCCGAGTATTTTCCTATTATTCGAGATCTTCATTATTATGAACATAAGAGGGGGCGCTGCTATCCCATTCAGAACTGCAGTATAATAAAGCATCCTGAATGGTGGAATGCCTATAAAATTTACAACAAGCCCGATCATTGTTGCAATAGTTATGACTCCGTAAAATCCATGAGCTTGCCTGAATTTCTTGTAAAGCCCTTCTTTCATACTGAAAGATTCTGAAAGTGCATATGATGCTGAACCTGCAAGAACAGGGACGGCAAGAAGTCCTGTTCCGATTATGCCAAGTGCGAAAAGCAAATAAGCAAAATCTCCTGCAATAGGCTTCAATGCCTGTGCTGCCTGATCTGCTGTCTGAATATTCATTATCCCGTGGATTCCAAGAGTTGAAGCGGTTGCAATTATTATAAAAAACATTATTAAATTTGAAAAGAACATTCCGCTTATGGTGTCGGTTTTTAAATCGTTTATATCCCTTTTCTTAAATTTAGGGATGCCAGCACCCATACTTTTGAGTTCTCTTTTTTCGACTTCCTCTTCAACTTCTTCATTGGCCTGCCAGAAAAATAAATAAGGGGATATTGTGGTTCCCAAAATTGCAACAATATTAAGGAGATATTCTTTTGAAAATGAGAAACTAGGAACGAAAGTCGATATTAATATCTGGAGCCAATTCTGATTCACTATGAAAGCTACAATAACATATGAAAGGAGTGTGAATGCAAAATATTTCAGTATCTTTGCATAAGTCTTGTAAGAGACAAAAATTTCAAGAGTCAATGTTATTACAGTTATGCCTAGGAGCCAATAGATGAAGTTTATCCCAAAAACAAGTTGGCCTGATGAAGCCATTGCACCAAGATCTGCTCCTATGTTTATGGTGTTTGCAATAAGAAGTATGATAACAGAGAAATATAATATTTTTTTCGAATAATTCTTCTTTATAACACCTGCAAGGCCTCTTCCCGTGACAAGTCCAATTCTTCCGCACATCTCCTGGATTGCAGCCATGAAAGGGAAAGAGAAAAGTGCTGCCCAAAGTTGGCCGTAGCCGAATTGTGCTCCCGTCTGAGAATAAGTTTGGATTCCTGAAGGGTCATCATCTGAAGCTCCTGTTATAAAACCCGGGCCTAAGCTGTTGAATAATTTTTTTACCTTTTGTTTCGGAGATTTTTTTATTTTTGTTCTTCCAAGTGCAGCTTCAAGAGTAACCTTATTCTCCTCTTTTTTTGGCATGAATTATAATGAATTTTTTTAGTTATAAATTCTCTTCTCCCAACATGCTGGAAATAAAATATTTTTTAATTTAGTTGTCTTTGGTCAGTGATTACAAGAGGAAGATTTATATATAAGAATATTCTGGTTTTAATATGGAAAATATTGCATATTTAGTCAAAGGAGTTCCAAATGTCGGGGAAGATTATGAAAAATTCAATTTGGACATGAGAAGGGATTTAGATATCATGAAATCAATAGCCGCAAAAGAAGGATATCGTCCAAAAATTGCGGGATTGGATGGCTTGAAAACCGAATTGGAAGTTCAAAAAGAAGATTCCAATGTGATCTTTTATTTTTGGGGGCATTCTAATCCGAATAAGTCAACTATGTGGAATGGTGTAGGGCAGCATTACCAAATAGAAGACCTCTCCAAGGACCTTTCCAGATTTCATGGTAAAAAATGTGTAATCCTTGATTCTTGTGTTGGCGGAGAAAAATTCGATAAAATTAAATGGCCTTCCAATTCAAAAGTCTTGACTGCCGATTTGGTTTCAAGAAGAGAGACAATCGCTGAAATACTTTATGATGCCGTTCTTCTAAGAAAAAAACCTCTTTTTGAGGTCTCTAAACAGATGTTTGATTCAATGATTTACAATTGGGTTCAATGCAAGGATTTTCATTAATAAGTTTAATAAACGGGCACTTGCTTTTTCCTTAATGATAAACTACAAGGAGATAGGATTCAAATCCGGGCTTGAAATTCACCAGCAGTTGGACACCCATAAACTTTATTGTGAATGCCCCTCGGTCTTGAGGACTGATGAACCTTTGAAAGTTGTGAAAAGGAAACTTCATTTTGTTGCAGGTGAATCGGGAGAAGTCGATGAAGCCGCTAAATTCCAGGCAGAGAGCGGAAAAGATTATTTCTATCAAACTTATGACACCACTTGTCTTGTCGAGCTTGATGAAGAGCCCCCTCATGAGATAAATCAAGACGCCCTTAGAATCGCTCTAGAGATTGCTCTTTTGATGAATTGCAGGATTGTTCCGCTTTCTCAGATAATGAGGAAAACTATCGTGAACGGATCCAATACTTCTGGATTTCAAAGGACAGTAATGATAGCAAGAGATGGTTTCATAGAGACTTCAGAAGGGAAAGTCGGTATTGATTCTATATATCTTGAAGAGGATTCAGCCAGGCCCATGGAAAAAGATGAAACTAAAGTTGTTTACAGGCTTGACAGATTGGGAATACCTTTAGTTGAAATATCAACAAGACCGGATCTGAAGACACCTTCTCAAGTAAAGGAAGCTGCTTTGAAAATTGGTGACATCTTGAGGAGCACAAGAGTCAGAAGAGGGATTGGAACGATAAGGCAGGATCTTAATGTTTCAGTCAAAGGATCCAGTCGTGTAGAAATAAAAGGATTCCAGGATCCTAAAATGATGGAGAAATGTCTGGAACTCGAAGTGGAAAGACAACAGGAATCTCTGAAGAAAGGAAAGAAGAACCTTAGTGAAGTCAGAAATGCTCTTCCTGACGGAACAACAGAATTTCTTAGGCCTATGCCGGGAGCCGCAAGGATGTATCCTGAAACAGACTTGCCTCTTTTAGAGATATCCAGAGACTTTGTCAATGAAGTCAAGAAAAATCTTCCGAAACTCAGGAGTGAAATAGAAGGGGAATTGAAAAATCATGGGCTTTCAGAAGATATGGTAAAGATGATCTTAAAAGAGGGGAAACTTGAAGATTATAAAGAGCTCTATGAAATAAGCGGAAATCCCCAGCTGATATCAAAACTTCTTATAACTTTCCCTAAGGAATTTGGGAAAAAAAGCGGGAAATCCCAAGAAGAAATGGAAAAAATCTTATCAAAGGATGTCCTTATTTTCGTCCTTGAGTCTGTATACAAAGAGAAAATACAGGAAAAAGATGTCAAGATTGTTCTGGAAAAAGTTCTTTCAGGCGTTCCTGTGAAGGAAGCTGTTAAGCTTGAGAAAAAAGATTTCGCAGATGTCGAAGAGAAAATAATGAACATAATGAAAGAAAAACCCGGTCTTTCACCAAACGCTTACATGGGTCTTGTGATGAAAGAGTTCAGGGGCGCGATAACGGGCGAGGAAGCGATGAGCGCCATAAAGAAATTTTTGAAATAATTAATTGTTTGTAATTATTAAGTAATAACTAATTCGAAAGATTTATAAAGCCGGATATTATCTTATTTACAACTAAAAAGTAGTATAAAAAAACAAAAGATACTATGAAACAAAAACTCAGCATAACTGTTGACGAAGAGAAAGTCAAAAGAATAGAAGTAATACTGAAAAGAGGATTTTTCAGGAACAAGTCTCATATCCTGGAATTCGCGCTCACTAAATTTTTGGAGGGAGAAGATGGAAGGGCATAAAGGAGTCTATCAGAATTCAACGGAACTCGCGAACATCGCGGGAAAGCCTTTGCATATGAATGATTTTGTCGATGCCTGCCTCTACGGCAGACTGAATTTATTCTTACAGGGAGACACAGGCTCCGGTAAGACACAGCTTGCCAAAGATGCGATGGATTATTTCCCTGGAAAATCGATGTTCGTTCTTGGAAGAAATGATATGGATACAAGGGAATTGTTCCAACAGATAAACCTTGGGAAGATAAAGACAGCCTCTTCAAGCCAGGAGCTAAAAGAACTGACTGACAAGATCAATTACAATCTTTTTGTAGTAGATGAACTCCCGAATTGTGTTCCTGCAGTAAGAGCTCAGCTATTCAATCTTTTCGATGGATTTGTCGAGATAAACGGGAAAACTTTTCCGATAGGAAACGGCTATTCGGTCGGAATCGCAACAGGGAATATCGGCCAGAAATTCACGGAATCAAACAACGATCTTGGAAGAGCCCTTAAAGACAGGATGCATGTCACGATAGACACTGATTATTTCAAGCCCACGGCCTGGGACACTTTCAACATTCTTTCCGGGAACACGAACCCAAGAGTTGATTTCTCAAAACAATCAGAAGACGGGGGCCTGGAGAAGGAAGTCCTTAAGGCTCACAATGAAGTTGTATCGTCTGAGATTCCTTTTGAAAAAATGGTCGTGGCAAATTACCTAATTCACGGGCTTGATTATGTCGAGGTCGGAGGAAGGCCTTACAGCAAGACCAAGATGAAAGACGCCTGGCCAAATCAGGTCACAAATCACGGGCAGGGCTCTGACGAGGCTTTGGTTTTGCCAGTTTCTCCAAGGGCGGCAAAATCCATATTAAGATTGTCCCAGTCTTTTGACCATGTCCTGAAGGGAAAAGGAGTTTCAGAGGATAAGATCAGGGAAAATTATTTTGATTCTATGATGCAGGCTTTCAAGTTCGTTGGGGCTTATTCCGGAATCCTCAATGACATGGCAGTTAGGGAAGTTTATCAAAATGACAAATATTCAACTATGGACGCAGTAGTGCAGGCAACAAGAGCGCAGTATGAATCCCAAAAAGAGAACATTAAGGCAGGGATAATCATGGCTGAAGAGGGCAAGAAATCAAAGAAAATCCTTGATAGATTCACGGGAAGGTGGGGATTTATGAGAAATTTCCTAGAAAAAGCAGTTGAGGAAAATTCAGGAGGCAAATAAGAAATGAAACTCCCAAAGACATTCGACGGAAGCAACGAAGAGGAAATGAGGAAAGTCTATGAAAGAATCATGAGCGAAAAGAATGAGCTTCCAAAGCAGGATCCTCTCCCTAATCCAATAACAATCCCGTCCAATATAACAGGTTCAGATTATGTTCAGATTCCCGGAGAGAAATTCGTTATCGCGATAGGAGAAACAGACAAGGGGCTTGACTACAACAGGGCAAATCTGGCTGTGATGAAAAGGAATCTTTATGTTCCGACAATAAAAGAGTTCATGGCTTTTCATAATCACATTATTGATTCTTACAAGAATGGGAAGACCATTTTTGACGCGAATGGAAATCTCCTAAGCGATGCAACAAGAGAAGACTTATACAAGCAGCTCACTTCGGACTGCTGGACATGGCTGAATGCGAAATTTGACATTTCAAGAAAGAAAAAATCAATCGAGTATGTCACAGGTTTTGACAATAATGATAATCTTGTAACCAAGAAAGAAGACCTTGAATCTTGCCTGACGCAAGACGGATGGGTTGATTTTTCCAAACTGAGCACCCAGGGAATCCCGACGAGCACTTCTTCAACTCAAAGTTATAATAAAGGAGAAAAGATCTACTTTTGGCACCCAATAGATGGAAGGGTCGCGAGGTTCGGCGCGAGTTCCGGCGGGGCTGGCCTGAATTGCATCAGGTATCCGTCTGACGCCAATTCCGACCTTGGGGTACGCGCCGTCAGGCGCTTGTAAAAGGATTTGCTCGCTGGCAAATAAAATAAGGACAAAACAAAATGAAACTACCAAAGATGTTTGAAGGAAGCAACGAAGAAGAAATGAGGAAAGTCTATGAAAGAATCATGAGTGAGGAGCCTCCAAAAAGCAATTCGCAGGCTTCTCCGGCAAATGCCCCGAATCTCGACGGTTTCATTTATGTTCCTACAGTAAATCTTTATGTCGCGAGAGAAAAGAGCTTTCTTGGGGAGAATTGGTTTGACTGCCACAAGGGGCTTTTGGGTGAGAACAGCAGAATGCTCACGATTCCGGAATTCGTTGAATTCCTTAAATACACCAAGGTAAACCATAAAGATATATATGACGACATCACAGAGGTAAAATCGCCTTGGAGAGCAGAGTGGCTTGACGCCGATTTCAAGGTGAAAGGGGAGCAGTTATATGTGAATTACAATCATATTCTTGATTCATCAGGGAATCTTATTCCTAAGGATTCTGATGCCCTTGCCGACGATACTCTGATGACGAGCAGGACTCCAGGAATCTCCCTTGAAGATTATTTGGATAACCATACCCCCCAGGGGCTTCCAAAGTCGGATGTTAAAGAAGGAAAACTGTATTATTATGCTCCTATGAAAGACAATAAATCGGTCGCGAGGTTCGACGCGGATTCCGGCGGGGCTTTCCTGAGTTGCTACCGGGGTCCGTCTGGCGCCATTTCCGACCTTGGGGTACGCGCCGTCAGGCGCTTATGAATGCTTTGCTCGCCGGCATGAAATTAAGCCACCCGCAAAAATTTTAAACAGATGTGCACTTGAGTTTTTGTCCTAAAACTTCTGTCTCTTTGAACAGGAGATGTGGAGATGGACTACACGCCGGATTATTAGTGTCCGCAAAGCGGACCAGTAAAATTCAGCGGCGACAATCGGTAGCTTTAAGCGAAAATTGAAACCGCGGTGGCAAATGGTAATTCGGCTAGGCGGTCGCGAGGTTCAACGCGAATTCCGACAGGGCTAACCTGAATTGCAACAGGAATCCGTCTAACGCCAATTCCGACCTTGGAATAATTTATCTCCGGGACTTTTAAGATGAAAACCTGCAATAACCTGTACTCAGAAATCATTTCTTTGAAGAACCTGATTATTGCTTACAGCAGGGCAAGGAAAGGAAAGACATATAAGGATTACGTCAAAAAGTTCAATGAAGATCTGGCTTACAATCTGAAGATTTTGCATGATGAACTTGAGAACCAATCTTATATGCCAAGACCTATGAAGACTTTTGTTTTGCGCGACCCTAAAACCCGCAAAATTTCAAAGTCGGACTTTCGAGACAGGATTGTCCACCATGCATTGTGCAATATAATCGAGCCGATTTTTGACAAGACTTTTATTTATGACAGCTGCGCAAACAGGAAAGGGAAAGGGACTTTATTCGCTCTTGAGAGGTTCGAGAACTTTGAAAGGAAAGTCACCCGAAATTTCACCTCGGGAGGATTTTGCTTCAAAGCAGATATAAAACATTATTTTCAGGAGATAGACCGAAACATTCTTTTAAGGATAATAGCGAGGAAACTTTCCGATGAAAAAGTTCTTTTTCTTACAAAGAAAATTCTTGAGAACGGCTCCGGTTCGGGGGGGGGTGAGCGACTGCGTCAAATTATCTTCAAAAGGGATGCCTCTCGGAAATCTGACTTCCCAATTTTTCGCGAACATTTACCTGAATGAGCTTGATCAATTTGTAAAACATAAATTGAAAGCCAGATATTATATAAGGTATGTCGATGATTTTGTGATTTTGCATAAATCAAAGGAGCAGCTGGAGATATGGAAAAGGGAAATTGAGGATTTCTTAAAAAAAAATCTGGATCTGGAACTTCATCCTGACAAATCCAAGATAATAAATCTCTCAAGAGGAGTCGATTTTGTAGGCTTCAGGAATTTTTACCGTTTCAGGCTTTTGAGAAAAAGAAATATCAGGAATATGCACAGAAAGCTTGAACAGTTTAACTTAGGAAATATCTCTTTAGAGAGCTTATCAGAATTTTTGCAGGGCTGGGAAGCTTATGCAAGATTGGGAAACAGCAGAAACTTCCTAAGTAGTTATCTCAATAACTTTTCCAAAACTTCTTTGGCAGTCTTGTAATCCGCTCTTTTGTTTGAAAGTTTCATTATCTGACCTATGAGGAAATTCAGAGAATTCTTTTCCCCGCTTTTGAAATCTTCGACCGCTTTTTTGTTTTCTGAGATAACTTTTTTAGCGATAGAATGTATCTCGTCTTTGTCATCGATTTTTGAGCTTTTCTCTATTCTTTCTTTAGGTGAATATGACTTTGGGATCCAGCTTCTTAAAATGTCTTTTGCCTGAAGCTCAGTTATCTTTTTTTCTTTAACTGCTTCGAGAAGTTCAATGAAATGCTCCGGGTTTATCTCAACTTCGTCAAGTTCTTTCTTATTATAATTGAGGACTCCTAGAAGTTCTACTGTCACCCATGGAAGTGCAAATTCAGGCGGAATTTTCTTTGCAACCTCTTCGAAAAATTCAACTATTTCTATCTTTTTTGTCAGAATCTCTGCGATCTTTTTGTCTATCCTGTGAACTTTTATGAGTTTTTTGAGTTTTTCCTGGGGAGTCTCTGGAATAGAACTTTTTATTTTTGACAATTCTTCTTTTGATATTTTCACAACAGGAAGGTCTGGGTCAGTTATAAATCTGTAATCCTGCGCGTTTTCTTTTGTCCTCATGAGTTTTGTCGATTTTGATTTTTCATCGTACATCCTTGTCTCTTCATATTTAGGGATATCTTTTTTCTGTCTTTCAATCTCGACTTCGATCGCTTCTTTTATCTTTTTTATGGAATTTATATTTTTCATCTCGACTCTTTTTCCGCCGGGGATTGAGACATTGACATCGGCTTTCACTCCGGAATTCTTGTCTATGGCTTTTATGTAACTTAATGCAACTATCAAATTTTTCACCCACTCTGCCACTTCTTCACTTTCTTTGAAATCCGGTTCTGTTACAATTTCTATCAATGGGCTTCCTGAGCGATTGTAATCTATCTCTCCTGTATCCGGATTCCAAGCTGCCGGATCCTCTTCAAGATGGCATTCTCTTATTCTTATTCCCATAAACTCTCCGCTTTCTCCGTTGGGTATCGCATGCGGTCCGGAAAAAGTGCTCTGGAAACCTTTGGGCAAATCAGGCCATGAATAATGTTTTCTCTGCCATGGTATTTTTTCATTTATTTTGCATTTTAACAAAAGAGCAATTTCTGTCGCTTTTTTTATAGCTTCCTGGTTTGGCAAGAGCGGTTTTGATCCGGGTTGTCCTGTGCAAACAGGACAGATATTGGTATTTGGTTTTGTGTCTTTTTTTCCGTGGTCTGACAGGCAAGTGCAGAAAAGTTTCTCTTTTGTATCAATGTAACCATGTATTTCTAGGCCTATTTTTGCCATGCAATTAAAAAAAGGAGCGAGTTTATTAAATTGTTGGATTCAAATTTATGTCTTTTCCTATCTCTTTTTTAATAATCCCTCTTACAAATTCAACTTTGTCTCTTCCTTTGAAATCGGTCTGATTTGCTTTTCCAAGAGCGTACATCAATTTTTGGGAAGCAGATTCTCTTGTTAAATCGTATCCCCCTATGGCTCCTGCTTTGAGCGCATTGGAACCTACCTCATATATCTCCATATCTGCAAAGCCTTTGTGGCATGATGTTATAACTACAATAGGTTTTCCCATTTGTGTAGCTTTTTCTATTGAGGGAATATATTTGTCCATGACGTTTCCCGCTCCGAATCCACCTAGTACAATTCCCTTCACCTCTTCCTCTTCTATTATTTTTTCCAGAAGATTATTCTTTGATCCGGATGTCTGCTGGAAAAATTCAACGCCTTCTTCAAAATCTGTAAAAAAAACAGGATTTCCTCCATGCCTTTTTATGTATCCCTCTGAAAAATCTATCCCTGCTCCTATTCTTCCTATGAGAGGAGCTTTTGGTGACGCAAATGCATTTATGCCCCTTTCATCTTCTTTTATTGCCCTTGAACCTCTTATAATCTTCTGGCCAAAAGAGATGACGGTCTCACCCAAATTTGTTGTTGAGGTTTTGACTGCGTTGTAGACATTTATTCTTGCATCGGTTCCTGGTTCATATATAGAAATCTGTGATCCCGTGAATACTATGGGCTTTCCCAAATTTTGGATCATATAATTTATTGCGCATGCTGAATCCGCCATGGAATCTGTTCCCTGAACTATGACAAATCCATCGAATTCTTTGTGTGAATCTTTTATTATTCTTACAAATTCTTTTCTGTCTCTTGTCTCCATATTTGTGGAATCAATTGCCCTCAAAGTTTCAATGGAGATATCTGCAAGTGAATCAAGCTTCTCAACCCTGCTAAGGTAATTTTCATCAGAAGGCCTCAAAATACCATCTACACCTTTTTTCTGGCATATTGTTCCACCCGCAAGAATCACTTTTACCTTAGGTTTTTCCATGAATTTTGGATTATCTTTTTGTTATATAAATCTTTCAGTTTACTTAAATAGAAATCATTATAAATCTCCTGATATCCTTTTTGGTATGGAAAAGGATTTGAATTTTCAAGAGTTCAACAAAAACAGGACTTCTGTTGCTGATGTTCTCAACCTAAAAGAAGGGACTGAGGTCGAACTTGCAGGATGGGTTTATGACACGCGTGCTCTTGGGAAAATAAGGTTTCTTATGCTTAAAGATATAACCGGCGCTGTTCAGATAACAGCGGTGAAAGGTAAAGCAGATGACGAATCTTTTGATCTTATGGACAAAGTGACGAGAGAATCTGTCGTTTATGTCAAAGGCAAAGTGAAAGATTCAAACCAAGCGCCAGGAGGTAAAGAAATTATCCCAATAGAAACCAAATTAATCTCAAAAGCTGATGAGCTTCCTATAGATGTTTCTGAATATTCGAAAACTGAACTTCCAAAAAGGCTTGATTACAGATTTTTGGATCTTCACAGGAAGCCAATACAGTCTATTTTCAAAATCGAATCAACAATACTTCAGGCATTCAGGGAATTCATGGTCTCTATGGGTGCAATTGAAGCACAGTTCCCCTCGATAATCAGTTCATCTTCTGAAGGCGGGACAGAACTTTTCGAAGCAAAATATTTCGATAAGAAAGCTTTCCTTTCGCAGAGTTGTCAGCTTTACAAACAGATGCTTGCCTGCTCAATGGAGAAAGTTTTCACGGTTTTCACTGTATGGAGAGCAGAAAAACACAATACCATAAGACATCTGAATGAAGCGAGGCAGTTCGATTATGAGCAGGCTTTTGCAGATGAATTCGTGGTTATGGATATTCTGGGAAGATGTGTTCAGTTTATAATAAAAAAAGTTATGAAAGAGAACTCAAAGGAACTTGAAACTCTTGGAGTGAAACTTAAAGTTCCGAAAACAAAATATATGACTTTTGCTGATGTAAAAAAACTTGTTGAAAGCAAGGGGGCTCATTGCGGTGAAGATGATTTATCTACTGAAGCCGAAAAGAAGCTCGGGGAACTTTTTCCAGATACAATTGTTTTTGTTCATGACTGGCCTATAAAAGGGAAACCTTTTTACATAATGCCAAAAGGTGACGGACTCTCAGGAGGTTTTGATGCGATTTATCAAGGGATGGAAATAACCTCGGGTGGCCAGAGGGTTCATATACCTGAAATATTAGAAAAACAATTGAAAGAAAGAGGACTTGACCCTGCCGATTTTAAAAGTTACATAGACTCTTTCAGATATGGAGCACCTCCTCACGCAGGATGGGGAATGGGTCTCGAAAGATTGACCATGCTTATGCTTGGGCTTGCAAATATACGTGAAGTAGTTCTCTTCCCAAGAGACAGAGACAGACTCACGCCTTAGTCATCAAAATTCTTATAAATCGGGTCTTCTAACTAATCTTATGACAGGATTTTTATTCAGAGAACTTTCTGATAAAGACAGGGAAGAAATTAAAGTTGAAGCGGGAAAAATAATGAGTTCTTTTGGAGAAAAACTGGAAAGTGCGAAGAATCTTCCTTCGGAAGCAGATATTGAAAGAGGAACGGGTTACAGGAAAGAAGGTAACGGAATTTTACCTGATAAAGTTCTGAAAGAGAGAATTCTTGACAATGCTCCAAAGAAAAACAAAGATTTCATAATCGCGGAGAGGAAAAAATGGTAACCACTGTAGAAAAACTCAAAGATTATCTTGAATTGATAAAAAAGAAGAATAAAGAGCTTAATATCTTCCTTGAGATTCGTCCGGAGAAGGAGTTGCTTGAAGAGGCAAAGAGGATAGATGATAAAATAAAAAAAGGGAAAGCAGGAAGGCTTGCAGGTTATACTCTTGCGGTTAAGCCGAACATAAACGCCATCGGGCTTCATGCATCGTGTTCTTCAAAGGTCTTGGAAGGTTATCTTTCGACTTACGATGCGACTGTAATCAAGAAGATTAAGAGTGAAGATGGTCTTATAATTGGAATGGTTAACTCTGATGAATTTGCATGTGGTTCATCAGGTGAGACTTCGGCTTTCGGTCCTGTAAAAAATCCCACTAATCCTGAATTGATTCCCGGTGGTTCGTCTTCCGGCTCGGCGGCGGCTGTTGCCGCGGGATTTTGTGATATGGCCTTGGGTTCTGATACTGGCGGTTCAATAAGGAATCCCGCGTCACATTGCGGAGTTGTCGGAATAAAACCAACTTATTCTTCTGTTTCAAGATATGGGCTTATTGATTTATCAATGAGTCTTGATCAGATTGGTCCTCTTGCAAAAAATGTCCGTGACGCAGCATTGTTATTAGATATAATAAAAGGAAAAGATTCGAATGACCCAATAAGTGTTGAAAGCCAAAATTTGAATCTTGCAGAATTGGGGAAGATGAAAAAACTAAAAGTTGGTTTGCTTGACCTGAAGATTCAGGATCAAAGAATACAAGACCTAGTTGACAGAAAGGTAAAAGAAGCTTCTGACAATTATGGATGGGCCCTAAAAAAAATAAAGATCCCCTATGTCGACCTTGCAATAGAGACTTATTATCCTTTAGTTTATACAGAATTTTTCTCGGCAACAAGGAAATTCGATGGCAGGCGCTATGGGAAGAAAATTGAAGAATCTTGCGGACCTGAAGTTTTAAGAAGAATCATCGGCGGAGCGGAGATAACCAAAGCGGAGCACGAAGGAAGAAATTATCATCTTGCTCTTCGTGTGAAAAAGCTCATTGAAGAAGAATATTCAAAAGCTTTTAGAGAATTTGATGTTATTGTCTCTCCTACTGTTCCGCGGCTTCCACATAATATCGGAGGAAAGATCTCAGTTGAGGAGATGTATTCATATGACTCTCTGACTATCCCATCGAACTTGGCAGGAAACTGCTGTATGAGCATCCCAGCAGGTAAAATAAACGGAATTCCTGTAGGTATGCAGATAATGGCAGATAAGTTCAATGAACAAAAAATGCTTGAAGCAGCAGCTCTTGTGGAGAATTTGAAATGAAACCAAAAGAAGGAAGACTTCAAAGTGGAGAGCATATAATGACAAGATTCATACAAAACAAAATCTCAGATATCACTGTAAGGATCGCGAAATTTTTTGATGATTATGGCGAGATAGAATTATTATCTTCACAAGACCTGAGGGAGATGGATATAAACGGGCTGAATCTTGAAGTTAATAATATCATAGGGAGAGATATGGACGTCAACATAAAGATTTATGATCGTGGAGAAATGGAAAATGTGGAAGATCTAAGGATTCCTGAAGGTACACAAAATGTAAGGATAGTCTCTATCGGGGATTTTGATTCACGCCCGTGCGGAGATCCTCATGTTAAAAACACCTCTGAAATCGGGAAATTCATAGTTGACAAGATAAAACGCGTCGGAAAAGACAGATATCGATTTACCTTCCATGTCGAGGACAAGTAAATTTTTAAATTTAGAATGATTTTTTGAAAAATGAAAATATTAGCCTTAGGGGATTTTCACGGAAAATTTCCTAATGAACTGAAATCAATAATAAAAAAGAACAACATTGATGTAGTTGTTTCAGTAGGGGATTATCCTACTTTCTCTCTTGGGAAACTTTTTTTCAAGTATGTTTATGGGAAGAAGAATGCCTATCTATGGGACTTTGTAGGAAAAGAGAGATATAAACAGCTTGTTTTAAAAGATATCAAGCGAGGCGAGAATGTTCTGAAACAATTGAATGAACTTCCTGTTCCGGTTATTAGTGCTTTGGGGAATCATGATTACCCTCATGCAGATGATGTTATGGATTTAAAAAAGTCAAAAAAAGATTGGAATTGGGATTGGAATAGAACATGGCATTTTTCAAAATTCATTGATAATCTGGAGAATGTTCATAAAATTGATTACTCTTCTTTTAAGTTGGGAGATTATATTTTTGTCGGTGCAAGAGGACATAGCTTTCCCGGCAGGGTAAAAAGCAAAGCTTATGCTCGTTCAAGGAGGAAACTGGAGGAACTTTTCAGGAACTTTTCAAAAGAGAATAAACAAGGTAAGGTTATCCTTGTCACACATGTCCCTCTTTACAAAACCAAACTTGATCTGATTACTGCAAAAGATGCTCATGAAAAAGCCAGGGGAAAACATTATGGGAGTAAACTTTTCAGAAGAATTGTAGAAAAATACCAGCCAATCTTGCATCTTTGTGGTCATATTGAAGAAAGCAAAGGCGTTCAAAAAATCAGAAAAACTACTTCTGTCAATTCCGGATCGGTTCATCATGGGGAATTTGCAGTCATAGATATTGATGGCCCCAAGAGCAAGATAAAGTCAATAAAATTCCACAAAATCCGTTAATTTTCCCTTATAAATTTTTCTCTAGTTTTCTGTCACTTGGGCTTGTGCAATAAACTTTAAAAACTCCGGCTATAAATTAGGGTTAACTAAATTGGAGGTATTTTAAATGCCTAAACCAAAAAAGAAGCAGGAACCAGAAGAAAGTGAGTTTGAAGAAGAAGAGAACTCCAACGCCGATGATGGTGACAACTGGGATAGTGATGAAGGGGATTATTAAATTTCCTTCTAATATCTAATTTAATTTTATTTATTCTATTGAAGATAGCTTTGCTTTCATGAAATTTTTCATGTTTAATCTTTTTTTAGATTGATTAAAGAAGGTAAACAGGAATTAAGCCAGAAAGTGATTTCCGATTTGAACTATCTTCTTTCAGGTATCTGAACAAGGCAATCGGAGCACACAGCTTTTTTCTCTTTTGTCTTTGGGTCGACAACAATTTTGTAATAGCCAGCTCTAAGGTCTTTTTTGCACTTTGAGCATTTATTATCTTGATCTTTTAGAAGCGCGTGACCTCCGTAAGAGGCAATTTTGATGTTTTCTTTCATCTTGCTTCTTTTCAGGGCGTTGATGTAATTTTCGGATTCTATTATTGCCATGGCAAATTAAGAAATTAAAGGATTATAAACTTAATTATTCTATTTTATAATATTACTAAATTTTAAAAAGGGAGCTTAGCTTGATATCTTGATGAATATTGACTATGTCCTTGGCTCAAAAGAGGATTTTTTTAGATTTTTAGAGACCATAAGTCTTCAGGATAAAGTTGCTATTTTAGCACATAATGATCTTGATGGGATTTCTTCGACTCTTCTCTTGGAGAAAATCCTGGGAGCTAAAAGAATCAAAGCAGATTATGTGGAATTTCTTGAGATAAAATCGGATATGGCAAAAGAGGTTCTTGTTAAACTGAAAGACAATGGAGTGACTAAAGTTATAATCGCAGATCTGAATCTTGAAGGGATTGATTATGAAGGGTTTGAGGAAATGAGGAATGAAATGGGTGTTTTTTTGATCGATCATCACCCTATAGGTGAAAAATTGATAGACAAATCAAATATAATAAAAGCGGTTTCCCAAGACTGCACCTGCCTGATTGTTTTTATTTTGGGAGAAGATTTAATTGACTCCGAAGAGTGGGGGTGGCTCGTATGTGCTGCAATATTTGCCGACTACTCTTTCAGATCAGAGAAAAACCTGAAATTTCTAAAGTCTTTTTATCCGGAAGTTGAACCTGAAACAATATCTTCATCAGTTCCCGGGATAAATGCAAGAAAGATCTCTTCTGCTCTTATTTATTACAAAAATGATCCAAAATATGTATTTAGCCTTCTTAAGGAAAAAAACCTTGAAGAGATTTCAGAGACACATGAGATAATAGAAAAAGAAGTTTACAGAGCTGTTGATGATTTCCCTAAAAACAGGAAATATTATCCAAAGAAAGGGATATATTTTTATGAAATCAAGTCCCCCTTCGATATCTTGAGTTATGTAGCCACACTCATAGGCGGAGCTGATCCTGATAAGACCATGATTTTCATGATGAAGATGAAAAATTCGGTCAGGTTCAGTGCAAGGAGCTCTAATGGCGGGATGGATATGGGTGAACTTATGAAAAAAGGCATTGAAGGTCTTGAAGATGCGAACGGCGGAGGACATGTCCCCGCTGCTGCTGCCCAAGTGAAAATCGAAGATGTCGAGATATTCAAAAAAAGGGTATTAGAAGATGATTGAATCAGGAAATCATGGATAGGCTTTGCACGAAATTAAATCTTATTCTCGTGCAACATAGTTCTCTGCACGAAATTTGAAATCTATATTTATCTTATTTAGAAAAATTTCTTGAACAAGAACACAAATATTATGTGCCAGAACTTTTGCATAAATCTCATTATCCTGTGAAGTTTCCTTTTTACATTTCACATTATTTCCGAAACGTCTTTTTATCATTGAGAAAGCTGACTCAATATTGCTTCTTTTGTGGTAATGAGTCAGGTATTCTTCTTTATGTGCTTTGAAAAATTTGAAAGCAGATTTAAAGTAGCTTCTTTGATTGTCAGAACATTTTCCCGAGGAGTTTTTCTTAAATGGAATATATGCTTGTCCTCCAAGTTCTTTAATCAAAGCAAAATTTTTGCTTGACAAATATCCTTTATCCGCACAAAAGTCTCTTATTTTAAAATTTCTTGCAGTATCATTTGCTAACGGAATAAATTGTTTTTGGTCATTCACATAACCTTCGGTAATTTCAACAGAAGTAATGACATTTGTTTGAACTCCGCAAACTGCATGACACTTTCTATATTGTCTCCACTTTCCTTCTCCACCATGCTTCATATTAAAGAAGGTTTTATATCTTGAAGTTGAAAATCCAGTTGAGTCTATTGCAAAGTCAAGCTCAATTTCTTTCAATGGTAAAGCAGAGATTTCAATTAATTCCTTGAAGATATGTTTTAAGTCTCTTCTCTCAAGATGGTCAAGGAGAGTATTAAATGGAATTTCGGATTCAAGAAAGCCTGCTTCTTTAAATAGTTTCAAATCGGACTGAACTCTTCTTGATGAAATATTGAGATATTGTTTTAGAACAAGTGAGAAGATTACATCTCTTGTTCTCGTCGGTTTTCTTCCTACTTTATAGTGTTCTGGTTCTTCAAGTAAAGAACAAAGGTCATTTAGTATATTCACGAATAGAGCTTTCTCTTTAGTTTGAGATTCATTGTAGTTATGCCAGCTGAATTGCCTGTCATAATCAGCCAGTATTGTTTGTTGTTCCATTTTGTAATTTTAAAGTGACATAGTGATATATTTACGTAAATAAATAACTATATAAATGTTTCTATTGGGTAAGTAAATGACTTTATTAGAAAGGATAGTTTTATAAGGGGGTTAGCCTTATTTATTTTAGCATATTAAAAACCAGTCAAATAGGCGCCCAAAAATAACTCGTCGGCACGAATATTCTTGGTGTTATAACCCGTCTTCTTCAGTGTGCTAATTCTGAATTATCCCAGCAAGACTTACTACCTAAGTTTAGTTTTGTCTCGCTTGCTATGAGACCTACTTGACTATAAATTATTTTCATAAGTTAACCCCCAATATGTGCATAACTGCTTGAATTAAAGTATTAATTCTCTGTGGCATTACTTTTTTTATACTCTCTTCATCAAGAATTGAAATATCAGATTTCAAAATTTCTACTTGACCTTTGATAATCGGAGATTCTGAAATCAGTTCTTCAAGTGTTCCAAGAAGATTTTCAACGTTATCCTTATCAAAATTTTTGATGCTTTCTCTTAATGATCCTAAACAGAGAATCAGATTAAACCTATTTTCAGTTAATCTCTCCCCTCCTCTTGTCAATTTTTTAAATTCCTCAACTCCATGTATGACTTTTGGTCCATTTGAAGGATGAAATATATTCTTATCCTCAGGTTCAACTTCAATCTCCAAAACCTGCTCATCAAAAAGGGTCTTGTATAAATAAATCAAATTTGTAAGTGTAGTTGCATCCTTCTCTGGAACTCCTTGCCTAATTAATACATTGGTGAGAAGTTCTTTTCTTGGCAAGGACCACCCATAAGTTTCATATATTGTTTTAAAAATTGGAACATTAAAGTAAGCTTTAAGTTTTGCTTGAAGAACATCCTCATCTTTTTCAGGATGAAGAATATCCATTGCTAAGGGAGTGATAGTCATATTTCCTTGCCCATCAATAAGCCCCCATCTTCTTGCAGAAGCTATTTTTTTTAGAAGACCTCCTCCTTTATTGCCAGTTCCTTTTGAGATGTCATCAATTGTTGCATTACCTTTCATCTCTTTGACAACCTCCGCAATTTTAAGTGAATCATCTAAATTAATAAGAGGGTAGTTTCTTTTCCCTCCCCTTTCTTGCTTAGATTTCTTTTCTATTGATTTATCCTGTTCTTCATCCATTTTAACCTAAATTTGGTTTATCTTGGATAAGATGTTGGTTTATTATTATAAATATATGTATGACAGTCATACATTTTAAATATACCAAAAAGTTATGACAATTATGCCAAATAATAGTGAAAAAGTAAAGAAGAAGGGAGAAGATGAGACTATTTCAATAAGGGTCACTGTCAGAGGAAATAAAAAACTCTGGATAGATTTCGTAAATGAAGTTAGAAAAAGGAAGAAAGAAACAAAGAAAAATGTCTGGGAAACACTTGAAGAGTGGATAAAAATATATCTCAATCGGACATAGTTATATTTATATAGTCTAAACTTTACATAAGTATATGGCTATAAATTCTATTCCTAACTGGGTGATGTTAAGGTATTCTGCTTTGTTCAGAGATTTTCGGAGTAACAGGATTTTTTCAAGAAAAGAAGCCCAGGATGCAATAAAAAAACATGGTCTGAAAGATGATGAAAAGCTGACCAATACTTTTTTTTCAGAACTTCATAAAAGAGGCTGGGTTGAAGTCAAGCAAGACAAAGAAGATAAACGAAAAAAAACTTTTAAACTTATTAGCCCAGAGAAAGCAATTTTAAATTTGGAGCTAACGGAATGAAATTTATTGAAGATGCTTCAAAAGAGAAATTAAGAGGAGGATTTTATACTCCAGAGAACATTGCAGCATTCATCTTGAAATGGGCAGTTAATGGAAATAAAAATTATGACATTCTTGAACCAAGTGCAGGGGATGGCGTTTTCCTAGAACAGATTAAAGAAAATAATTTTGAGCATGAATCAGTAACTTCTATTGAGCTTGTACCCGAAGAAGCAGAAAAATGTAAAAAAATAAAGGTAAAAAATTCTAAAATTATAACTGGAGATTTTTTGTCATATTGTAATTCAACAAATCAGAAATTTGATTTGGTAATTGGAAACCCTCCTTATATAAGATACCAATATTTTGACAAAAATCAAAGAGAAGAGGCTGAAAAGATTTTCAAAAAGGCAGGACTAAAATATTCCAAATTAACAAACATTTGGGTGCCATTTGTCGTTGGTTCAAGTTTACTTCTAAAAGAAAAGGGGAAGATTGGATTTGTTCTCCCCGCAGAGATTCTTCAAGTCTCTTATGCAAAGCAATTAAGAGAATTTTTAGCACATTTTTATAATAAGATTAGCATAGTTTCTTTCAAAAAATTAGTTTTTCCAAAGATACAACAAGAAGTTGTTCTCCTTTTATGTGAAAAAAACCATCTTGAAAAAAACCATCTTATAGAACACTTGGAGGTCAATGATGCAAGTGACTTGGAAAAGTTAGATGTATCCAAATTAAAAGCTCCAAAGAAAAAAATAGATTTCAAAAATAGCAAATGGACTTTTTATTTCCTTGACCAAAAAGAAATTGACTTTTTAGAAAAATTCTTACATGACCCAAGACTAAAACCCTTGAGGCACTTTGCAAAAGTGGAAGTAGGGATGACTATGGGTTCAAATGAATTTTTTACAGTTCCAAAACAGATTGTTGAGGAGTATAATTTATCAGAGTATGCTTTCCCTCTTGTCGGAAGAAGCGTACAATCTCAAGGTAATGTTTTCACAAAAAGCGACTGGAAAAAAAATGCCATTGAAGGTGCAAGAGCATTTTTCATTCAATTTCCTTCACTTAACAAATTGAAGTCAAATAAGAAAGCGATGAATTATATAAAGATTGGAGAAGAAAAAGGAATAAATAAATGGTATAAATGCCGTATAAGAGATGAGTGGCAAATAGTTCCTTCTGCTTGGATTTCTGATGCATTATTTATACGAAGAAACAATTTGTTCCCTAGATTAATTAATAATAAAGCCAAAGTTTATACCACAGACACTATGCATAGAGTTTCATTAAATAAAAATAAGGAGCCCATAAAAATTGATGCATTAATCGGAAGTTATTATAATTCCCTCTCTTTTGCATTGGCAGAACTTTTCGGAAGGAGTCATGGAGGGGGAGTTTTGGAATTAATGCCAAGTGAGGCAGAAAATATTTTGATACCCTATCATAAAAATAACGAAGAGCTTTCAGAAAAAATTGATGAGATGTTCAGAGATAATAAAGATATAGACTCTATACTAAATTTTACAGACAATATAATCTTAAAAAAGAATTATGGATTTTCTGAGGAAGACATTCGGATGGCAAATTCAATCTGGAAAAAATTGCAGAGAAGAAGATTGAATAGAAATAGGGTTATTTAATTTCAATATAAAAGGGTTCCCTTTGACCTTCTGGAGGAGCATAAATTGAGAACATTTTTCCTTCAAGGTTCAACTTTTTTATTTTATCAGACAAACCCCCCCATGAAATGTGAGTAGTATAGTTATTTTGACCTGCTTCTCCGTATGGATTGTGACCGATGGTTAATCTATGGACTCCTAAGTCTTCTCCCATAACCTTGATAACAAAAATTGCTTCTGCGATTTCTTTTTCAGTGTGCTCTTTGGGAGCCCATTCAAGGTTTCCAAAAACTTTTTCCCTAAAATAAGAAGTTTGGTCAATGAGTTTATCTCCAACTTTGAAATTTGATTTAACTAATTTTAATCTTCCCGTGACATTTCCTGCAGGGCTTCTTTCCACATCAGAAGCAGCCAATTTATTTTTTCTCCACAAAAGAACTCCTTTATCTTTCCATTCTGATTTTCCTTCAAGGATTTTTCCATATTTTAAAAATTCTTTTTCGTTACCATCAGCATTTTCAAACTCTATGTCAAATATATCTTCAATCTGTTCCAATATCCATTGTTTCCTTTTCTTAATTTTTTCTTCATTCCACTCTAAAGATTTTTCTTCTACAGCGTCATGAATAATTTTCTGAGTAACTAAAAAACCAGTAGTGCCATCTTCACCATTTCCTTTATAATTATTTTTCAATTTGGAAGGAAATGAATGACAACTTGCAGCAATATTCTTTTTTCCCGAAAGAAGTGTCAGATTTCCAATAGTATTAACAAATAAGTCCGCTGATTCCTCTGTAAATCTTTGATTTTCTAACCAATACTTGTCTTTTTTGTATTCTCTCGGTAAAATATGCTCAACTTGAATGTTCCTGTCAATCTCCATAAAATCTTGTCTTGGAGTGTCAATTTGTTCATATTCAATTAGAATAAGTAGTGGTTTACACCAAGCAGAATCATATGTATTTCCATTCAATCCTTCATAAAGTCTTGTTACAATTTTATCTTCCAAAATTTTCTTTTCAATTTCTTTTTCTATAAAGTCCAATTCTTTTCCAGACTTTATCCAAGAGATGATGTTGAATGATGTTTGTTTGGTTTTGGATGTTGTGTAATCTGCCATCCAATATAAATAATAAAACTTTCTCAATGCTTCCCCCAAATCTTCTACATCATCATCGTCCCACCCTTCCATCTTTGCTGAAAGAACGATTGATTTCCAATAAACATCATGTTTTAAGTATCTTAAAGAATAGAAAATCTTAGACTTTTTGTCAAAAATAGAAAGATAGAAATCAAAAAATTTCTTAATTTCACTAATTATTTTTAATGAATTTCCTTTTCCAAATTCCTTTATTAATTCTTCTTGTAGAGTTTTTTTTGGATTTTTTGCAAGAATGTAATATTCATAATATGTAAGCAAGTTACTGATGCTTTCCTCTGATTGTTTGGCTTTCTCCTCCATTGAAATCCATTCTTGTTCAAAAGTCTCCCAATCTTCTTGTTTAAGTCTGCCCATTAAATTACTTTTTATTATGTCTGCAGCTGTTAAATCAAGACCTCTTGTATTAAGGACTTCAAAAAGTTTCATAGCAAAAGTTGGGTCTGAACATTTTACTAAAATTACTTTAACTTTTTCTAATATATACTCCTTAAATCCTTCAATCTTTTCTTTATCTCCTGTTATAGAATCTACTTTTTCCTTAAAACGAAGTGCAGCATTTATGAATTTGTCTGCTTTTATTTCGGAGATTTTTCTTTTCTTAGTGAAATCTATTCCATTCAAAATATCTTGTTCAAAATGATTCTGGTTATGAATTTGTGTTCTTAATTTTAATCTATTCTCAGAATCCTCAAGGCTTCTTATTCTTCCAAGGATACTATTTTTTTCTTTATGGTCTTTATAATACAAGTCTCTTAAGACACAAAAAAGAATCATTAGGGTTGTTAGTCTCTGTTGACCATCAATAACATCAAGATATTTTTCTTTTTCTCCCTTAGATACAATAATTGAACCTAAAAAGTATTCCTCCTTTCCTTCTTCAAAAGCACTAAAAAGGTCATCCCAAAGTTCATCAATTTGTTCATTATCCCAACTATATGGTCTTTGGTAAGAAGGAACTTGATAATAATTGTCAGCATCAAATACCTGTTTTATGGACAAACTGTCGGGCTTGAAAATATCTGCCATTTAAACAAGTGGAATGCCCAATTTTTAACTATTTCTATTTTCGTGCAAAACAGATTAATTATCGTGCAGACTTAAATTTCCGTGCAAAGCCTCATGGATATAAAACCTTAAAAACCGTTTTTTGTTTTACAGAATTATGAAAATAGGGGAAATTGATTTGCGCTGGCTTGGCCACGCAGGTTTTTTGATACAAAATTCAAAAATAATCTACATAGATCCTTTCAAGATTTCTGATGGGCTTCCAAAAGCGGATTTAATTCTTATTACACACGGACATTATGATCATTGTAGCTATGAAGATCTTGGGAAAATTGTCAAGGAAGGCACAAAGATAATAATGACTGCCGATTCGCAGAGCAAAATCGCGCGTTTTCAGGTTCCTATCAGGATGGAAGTAGTCTCGCCGAATCAGGAAGTTGATTTCGGAACCGTGAAGGTATCAACTGTTCCGGCTTATAACATCGATAAGACTTTTCATACAAAAGAGGAAGATCTTGTCGGATATGTTGTTAAGACGAACGATGTGATAATCTACCATGCAGGAGACACAGATGTGATACCTGAAATGCAGAAACTAACCGGGTACAATCAGCCGGATAAAAAATTTGTTGCTTTACTTCCTGTCGGTGGCAGGTTCACGATGAGCGCTGAGGAAGCGGCTGAAGCCGCAAAGATAATCAAGCCAGGGATCGCGATTCCCATGCATTGGGGAACAATTGTCGGGACTGAAAAAGATGCCGAAGAATTCAAGGAACTCTGCGAGCACGAAGGGATCAGTGTTGAAATTTTGAAGAAGGAATGACCTTGGAGTACTTAGTTAACCCTTGCCTCTCGCGATTTTTTTGATTTTTGCTATGTCTTTTTGTATTGACTTGTTGTATTTGCGCTTTTTGGATTTTTCAAAAGCTTCTTCGGCTGTATACCACACGTCAGCTTCAACAGATATGCCTCCTCCCTCTATCGCATATCCTTCTTCATAAGGAATATCCCTACCGCTGCTTATGATTTCAAGATTATAGCTAGATCTGTCTTGAGACCCCCAGCTCCCCGATATTGTTTCCACATGTTTGTAAATTTCCACCGTTACGCCATTTGTTTTTCCTGTGTAAGAATTGCCGTCTTTCTCCCAATTTTTTATCCTTTCTGCTAAGTTCGCGACATCTTCCTTCGTTAGTTTTTCTGTTAAAGTTTTCATTTTCTTTCTCCTTTTGCAGCTTCGTATTTGCTCTTCAAATATTCGTATGCTTTAGAGGGTAGATATCCAATGAGAGAACTATCCCTATTCTTAGAGATGAGTGCATCAACGACGAGACCCAATCCGACAATTCCCCCCACATCGATTCTGTCGTTTATTGCAGTAAGATATAATCCCCCAACAATTTCGGATAAGGTTCCAATCCATTTTGATAAAGAGTTTGGGCTCATGTGCTCGTCACCTGAAAGGTTGTGTTTAATTTCCCCGTAAAACTCTTCTCTAACAGCGCCACTCATGTTTCCGATTACTGGAGCAGTAACAATGTAACCTGCCGCTTTCAGACTGGCCTTTGCAACCTTATAGGCGTTGTCATTAATATTTTTTGCAGCAGATTCTGTTGCCTTCAAGCCATTTTTTGCAAGACCATGAATATCCGAACCTACACTTTTTGCTATAGCTTTTGCTATTTGCCCTCTTGATTTCACTTCGTCAATTCTTGATTCTATTGTTTTCATTTTGTCCTCTCCAAGGCTTTCCTTATAGCCTCTTGGATCTCAATGTTACTCTTCTTAGAGGCTTCGTACTTATCTTTTGCTGAATAGAATATTCTACTCAAGAGGTCGTATTCTTCGTCATCTCTAAATATACTCGACTCAAAGGTTGACAGGGTTTTTCCCTTATACTTTACAGACATATTGAATCCTCCTCCGCTCCATTGTCCACTATGGTATTCAACATTTTTTATATAAAATTCCAGTCCCTCCTCCGATAATCCCCTAAACCCAAAGTTATTTTCCTCCCATTTTTCAATTCCTTCGGCAATTTTTTGTGCTTCCCCGATAAAAAGTCCATCAAGAGTTCTCATTTTCTTTTTATTTCTTCCCTTATTCCACTCCATTTCCCGTTCGCACTAAATGCGAAGCTTGTTTTGAATATGATTTGTTTTTGTGCTTCTGTTTTCATTTTTCTCCTGCAAATTTAATCGCTTTATAATAACTACATGCACAATCATTATATCAAATTTTTACCTGATATGTCAGGGCTGATTCGTAAGAATTAAAAAGTTGTTTTCCTTAGCTTTTTCATGTGGGTAGCGAAATTCAAAAATTGGCACAAGGACTGCGTGATACGCCCGAGATGTGTCAAGTTCAAAGTGGATGATTATGTCTATCTCCTGAACTCCTGGGAAGAGAAAGGGAAATTTTGTTACACTGAGCTGCATATTCTCGAGGGGGATGAATCTAATGTAAAAAAGTTCATCCGTGATTTCAAGAAAGAGAAAACTCTCTCCAAGTTCGAGACAGAGGACAATTGGATATTCACACTGAACAAATTGAGCAAGAAGGAATCCTCCGAATACTGGGCGATATTCGACAGAAGGATAATCTATGTGAAGCCGGTAGTCCAGAGGGTGGATGGTTACGAAGACTGGGAACTCGCTTCATGGGACAAGGATGCCCTCATGAAAGTGATGGACAACTCGCATTTTGACATGAAGATTGTTTCTGTCGGGAAACTAAAGAAGTCGGACCTGTTTTTGCCTCAGGTCCAGCCCGGGATATCTGATAAACAGAGAAAAGCAATGAACCTCGCGATAAAAAACGGTTATTATTCTTTTCCCCGCAGGACCGATTTGAATAAGCTTTCGAAAGCAGCCGGAATCTCAAAACAGAGTTTCCAGGAAAGCCTGCGCAGGGCAGAAAATAAATTATTGCCTTTCTTAGCTAAGAATTAATAAATTTTAAGGCATTAATTTCAAAGGTCTGTTCCGAAACCTGAGCCCATTCGAATTCATACGCTCAGGAAAAGCGAAATTGGTGAGGAATCTTTCAAACATTGTTGGTGACTCTGTGAGAATATCTTTCTCAAGCATATCTGCATAATGTCTCATGTTTCTGAATGAATGCTCCTTAAGGATTTTTATTATCTCGTCCTTTCCAATATATACCCCCTGAGGTGAGAAAACTTCATCCATAAACTGATGCAAACTTATGATCCTGTAATCTGCAAAGATTTTCCCGTTTTTTTCTATAGGCAATCGGAGTTCTAGTGAATTACCTCTTGGAACTAAGAGATAATCTTTTTTGCTATCTTGATCCTTTAA
Organism: archaeon; assembly: GCA_027343665.1. Lineage (GTDB taxonomy): Archaea > Nanobdellota > Nanobdellia > Pacearchaeales > GW2011-AR1 > GW2011-AR1. Next base: position 167,193 of record DAHWKL010000002.1, on the reverse strand, counting down.
TTTCAAATTAGAATACTTTGATTCTCCGGCGTAGCGGAATGATTCGTAAATTCCGATTACTGGGGGAGGACTAGATTCAGGGTCATACAAGTCCAATAGGAAAATATCTCCGGGTTTTGCGTTTTCAAATTTTTCTGTCAAAGATTCTCTCATGCTTCTTTTTATATCTTCTTCTTTTATAAAAATATCCCTGTTTTAAGATATCTTTTTAACTACATTTTTTATCTTATCCTTATGACTGAGTACAATTTCGAACAGCGAAAGAATGATATCCTAAAGAAAGATGATAAATCTTATGCAGGGAAGTGGGATGGAAAAATAGAAAACCTTTGTAAAAGAATCAATCGGAAAAGCAACTATTATACTACCTCTTCTTGTTCAGGCAGAATTCTCATGATGATCGATAAACCTGTTAAAGATAAGGAACTTTTTTTGTGGACAAATCATGAAAAGACAGTGCCTGAAGATCTGAAAAAAGAAGTCGAGAGGTTTTCCGACGAAGGCTCTGTTAAGTTTAAACTTGATCCCCCCATAGTTCATGTAGTCTGCAAAACCCTTAAGGATGCAAAGAGATTCCTTGAATTAGGTTTCAAAACGGGATGGAAAAATTCAGGAATAATCAGCGTGGGGAAAAATATTGTTGTTGAAATTCGCGGGACAGAGAAATTGGAGTTTCCTATTATAAATCATGGGAAAATTCTGGTAAGCAGCGAATTTTTGAACCTAATTTCAGAGAAATGCAACCAGAAGATCGTTAAGGGCTGGGAGCTGATAAAAAAATTTGAGAATTCAGTAAATCTTTTATAATCTTTCTTCTTTTATAAATAATGGATAAAAACGATATTGGAAGGTACATAACCTCCAATCTTCAAAGAGGTCTTTCCATAGAGGAAATAAAAGAACAGCTTCTTGCAAGGGGATTTTTTGATTATGATATAAATGCTGCCATTTCAAGGCTGCATCTCAAGGAGTTTTCTGAAAGAAAAGAGGAACCAAAAGAGGAAAAATCCGAATCTATAGAAGGTTGGGATGAGAATTTGCCCTAATAAGATTCATTTGATTAGATTTTTATAAACTCTTTTGAAAATATATTTACTAATATAAATATATTTAAAGAGGGTTTAATTAATTCTTGCAATATAGGGAGCTTTGCATAGCAAAGATAAATAAAAATAAAAAGGAGGGACAAAATATGGTACTTGATTTTGCAAAAGAAGCAATCCAAAACGCAGAGACGCACAGCATAAATTTTGACGAGCTTAAAGCAGGAAAAGCTGCGATTAAAGTTATCGGAATGGGTGGTTGCGGATCTAATATGGTTACATGGCTTTTTAACAAAGGAATCAACGGGGCTACAATATATGCAGCCAATACAGATGCTCTTCACCTTAGTGTGACTAAAGCTGATGAAAAGATTCTTTTGGGCAAAGAGTTGACAAGAGGACTTGGTGCAGGCGGAAAACCTACAAGAGGAAGAGAAGCCGCTAAAGAGTCTTTAGTTGATCTTAAAAAAGCTGTAAGCAATTCTGATATGGTTTTTGTACTTGCCGGTGAAGGCGGAGGAACAGGAACGGGTTCAGCTCCAGTTGTTGCGCAGCTCGCTAAAGAGACCGGAGCAGTGGTTATCGGTGTTGTTACCATGCCATTCGAGTCTGAAAAGGCAAGAATTGACAAGGCAGAATTTGGATTGCAGGAATTAAGAGAGGCGACAGACACATGCATAGTCCTAGATAACAACAGATTAGTTGATATCGCCGGACAGCTTCCATTGGAACAGGCTTTTGCTGTGGCAAATGAGCTTGTATCTACTATGGTAAAAGGAATCGTTGAGACAATAACATTGCCTTCTTTAATTAACTTAGACTACGCTGATGTTTCAGCTATTATGAAAAACGGTGGAGTTGCAGTTATAGGAATCGGAGAATCAGACGCTGCTGATCGTGTGCAGGAATCAGTTAAGCAAGCCCTTACTCATCCTCTACTTGACGTGGATTACAAAGGTGCTAGCGGAGCTTTGGTGCACATAACGTGCGGACCTGATTTAAAGTTAGAAGAATTTGATGTGATTGGTAGAACAGTTTCAGAAAACCTTAGTAACGATGCTCAGGTTATCATCGGTGCGAGAATTGCAAAGGACTTTGTCGGAAAAGTTCGTGTTATCACGATAATGACAGGAGTTAAATCTCCTTATGTTCTTGGCAGAGACCTTGAAGAAACTTCGATGCCGGTTTCAAAAGAGATGTCTGACCTTGGAATAGACATCTACGGTTAATCCAAAAAATTTTTAACTTTATTTTTTAGCTCCGAGGCGGATTTTCATCCGCCTCGATTTCTTTTTTGTTTTTCCAGGAAAATTTTATAAATCTTTGAAACAATCTTTTTTCATGATTGAAAAAGGGAAAGTTTTTTGCTTATTCAATGAAAACGAAGCAGACAAGCAGGATATTCCAGGAGTTCTTGAAATAAGATCAGAAAAACTTATTGATTTTTTAAGAGGTTTAGGTTACACTGTTAGGAGAACCTATTGGGATAGAGATGTTTACTCGATAAAATTCCCGTCCGAATCAGGATATGACGAGATTGGGGAGCTTAATGGAGAAACTATCTGGACAAATGGCAATGAAAAACTTGAGAATATTCTAAGGGATTTTAAATTTCAATAGCCTTCAGGACCTCTTGATTCAATTTTTTCCACTTTCCTCATCCTGTCATGTTCCCATCTATTAAAATAAAGGATATTGTAAATATTGGATTTAGCTTTTGGCTTTTTTGTTTTTTCAGATGAGTATCCTATTGGAAAGATTGCTTCAATGCAATTTTCTTCTGGTATTTTGAGAGCTTTTTTTATCTTTTCCTCATTAAAATGTCCAATCCAGCAGGTTGAAAGTCCAAAATCCCCTAAAGTCAGGATAAAATTCTCCATAGCCGCACCGGCTTCCTGATGCGTGAAGACTCCGCTTTTTTTTGGAAAAGAAGATTTCACCATATCTTCATCAGAGACAACGACAACTGCATATTTTGCCTGTTTTATGAAATCCTGTTCTGCCCATCCTGCAATTTCCTCGATAAGCTCTTTGTTATCGATTACCACAAATTTGAAAGGGAAAATGCTTCCTGCCATAGGGGCATATTGGGTTGAATGTATAGCTTCAATTATGTTCCTCCAGTCCGCCTTTTTTGACGAGAATTTTCTTGCACTTTTTCTTCCTTCAATTGCTTCCTTTAATTCCATAAAATATCCAAGGGGTTGATGTTTTTAAGTTTTTAGAAACAAATGGGAAAGATTTAATTATCCTTTTTTTGTTAATGATTCATGGTGAATTATATCTATCTTTTCCGGCACGGACAATCGACTTACAACCGGGACGGGAAATTTACGGGATGGAAGGATGCACATTTAACTTCTAAAGGAAAAAAGAATGCTCTGGAGATTGCTTCAAGATTGAAAAATAAAAGAATTGACGTTGCAATTTGCACAAGGCTTTCACGTTCCAAAGAGACTTTGAATATCGTCCTGAAATATCATCCTGAATGCGAAAAAACGATTGAAGATGACAGAATGATTGAAAGGAGTTATGGAGTTCTTGAAGGCACGACTCACGAAGCTTTCATGAAAAAGATAGGCAGAAAGGCATACAACCTTCTGGTTTATGGAGATGCTCTCGAAAATATAACTGATCCGAAACTTACGAAAGAAATAGAAAATTTTATAGGGGAAAAGGAATATGAAGCTATCCACAGGGGCTACAATGTTCGTGTTCCCAAAGGTGAATCTTTCGCTGATGTAGAAAAAAGAGTCGGGCCTTTTATTGTCTGGCTTAAGGATTATGTAAAAAAGAACAAAGTCAATGTTGCAATCTCCGCTCATGGGAATTCAATCAGGATTTTCAGAAAGATTTTCGAAAAAGCCTCAAGGGAAGAAGCCTCAAAATGGTTCATCCCTTATGATAAAGTCTTTTTTTACAAGATTGGTTAAATTTTGTCTGCTTTTTCACAAAAAACGATTTTATCTTTGCACTTAAATAAATGGACAGTTTTCAGTCCATCAAGGCCTTTCTCAAGCTCTTTTCTTTCTTTCCAATAATCTTCAGGAGAAATCTTATATCTTATAACTGCGTGTTTTGCTTTAAGTTCGATTAATTTTTTTGAAATGTTTTTTTTATTTTTATCGGATGAACTCAAGATCTTATAATATTCCGCGAAAGCTGTTTTTTGGATCTTGTCTGAAATGAGGTATTCTTTGTCTTCAAGTGAAATCAACTTGGAATCCATCTTCTCACATAAATTAGCAGTCATTCCTGAAATGGAAATTGCTGGGTTTATCACTCCAAGGTATTTTCCGGTTCTTGGAATTTCCGAGAGGATCATCTTATTCTCATCCACATTTTTTGGACTTCCTGATATTTTTTCCTCGGTTTTTGCTTCTATTACGGATATTTCGCATGTTTTTAGTGAGCCGAAATAAAGAGTCAGCCTGTTCAGTTTTCCGTCAATGGAGATAAACTCTTTTTCTAATGGGAATTTGTAAGATAATTTTTCAATGTCATTTGTGTAAGGAGGTATTTCTATTGCGATTTTGTCAGTTATCTTTGAATATTTTTCAATTAAAGCTAAGATATTAGGTTTTATATCAGATAATGTTCTTTTTGATCTTTCAGGTCTTTGCGTGTCGCAGAATATTATTTCAGGCATGAATTCTTCAACTTTTTTTATCAAATCTTCATCAAGGGCATCGCCTTCTATGAGTTCAATATTTTTTGCCTCTGCTTTTTTTATGTTGTCTCTTGCAATCTTTAATGAAAGAGGATTTATTTCTATCCCCAGAACTTTCCCGCATTTAAGTGAGAATGCAATAGTTTGTGCAGCTACCCCAGAACCTATCTCCGCAAGTCTGCTGCATTTTAATCTTTCTGCTCTGTGCAGAGCAGCTTCCTTTGGGGTTGAGAATCTTATTATCTTTTTTGGAAGATTTATCTTTTCATTGTATATTATGGGTTTCTTTGGGGCTCTTGGCATGTTAATCAAAGGCTATGACCCCTCCTCCGAGGCATTTTGTTTTATCATAAAGAACTATTGCCTGACCTTCTGAGACTCCTGTTATTCCTTTGTCCAAGGTGACTTTTATTTTCCCGTTTTTTTTGTAAACTGTTGAAGGAATCAGTTCTCCGACTTGCCTTATCCTTGAAAAGACTTTTTTATGTTTTAGGAAATTTTCTTTTACCTCATCTATCAGATGGAGTTCTTTCACAGTTATCTCTTTTCTCAGGAGTAATGAATGCCCTTCAGGTGCAGCAATAAGAACATTTGTTTTTGCATTCTTTTTTGCGACGTACCATCTGCTCATTCTTTTGGTGTTTGGGTCTTGCCTTTCCACTTCGAAGCCATATCTTGGACCTAGCCTTTGTCCTATAGTATAAAAGTAAATTCCGTCATGTTCCCCTATTATTTTTCCGTCCGGATCAAATATCTTCCCTTTTTTTGGTCTTATTTTCTTTGAAAGAAAATCTTTCAGGTTTATTTTTCCTATGAAACAGATTCCCACAGTCCCCTTTTTGTCTGCATTCTGAAAGCCGTTTTTTCTTGCAATTTCTCTTACTTTCTTTTTTGTCAGATTTCCTATCGGAAAAATTGTGTGTGAAAGATCTTCCTGGCTTTGCCTGTAAAGGAAATATGACTGGTCTTTTGATTCATCTTTTGCGCGATGGAGTTCGTATTTATTGCCTTTCTTTTTTATTCTTGCATAATGTCCTGTTGCAATCAAATTTATCCCTGCTTTTTTTGCGGCTTTTATTAAGAGGGGAAATTTTATTTTCTCATTGCAATCTATGTCAGGATTGGGAGTTATTCCAGCTTTGTACTTCTTGAACATCTCGTCAACGACAAGTTTTTTGTATTCATTCTCGAAATCAAGAGTCACAAAAGGGATTCCAAGTTTAGTTGCTATTTTTATTGCATGCTCTCTTTCTCCGACCCAGGTGCATTCACCTGTTATCTTATTTTTAGTGTCAGACCAGTTTTTCATGAATGCGCCATAGACTTCATAACCTTGTTTTTTTAGGAGCAGTGCAGCTACAGATGAGTCGACTCCTCCCGACATAGCTAGGAGAATTTTTTCTTTTTTCTTCCTTGAGAAGGGAGTTTTCATTTTACTCTATATTCTTTTTTAATTTGTTTGAGTGTTGGGAGACCATATTCTTTTCTTTCTTTGTCTGTTGTTTTTGGGTTGAGTTTGTAGAGTTTTAGTCTTTTTGCTTTCATATTCACAACTTGGGTTCCGAATTTTTGAGGTTTACCCTCTAATTGTAAGAGCCTGTCTGTCGTTGAAGTTATGAGCCATTTTCCTTTTTTGTACCCTAATTCATGGCTCATCTTTGCGAACTCAACCGCTCTCTTAGAAAAAGGTAATTTGTACATATGATGAAAAATAATCGCTGCAGTGAAATAATCTTTTCCTGAAATTTTCTTTTGGGATTTTAGTAGCTTTTCAACTTCATTTATTAACTTAGAATTGATTTTGTTGAACTCCTTGTCTGACATTTTTCCTGCTGACCAGGTTTCAATCGCTTTTTGATCTTCTCCAAATAATCTTTCGAATTCTTTTGACATAAGATTAGATGAACGGTAAGAGTTTTAAGGGTTTTGGATTCCCTATTCTAGGTTTTGAAGTTTAAGGAAATAAAAAATAAAATAAATTTGGGGTTTTAGTTCGTGAGATCTTATTGATATCCGATTTTTTTCTCAAGTTTGCTCTGGGGCTGATCAGGATTTTTCTGACTTATTGAGTATTCAAATGTCGCTTCTCTGTAAGGTATGCCCTTTATCATTTCATCTCCAAACTTTGCCTCAATACATCCCTGTGCTGTGTATAACTGATGGTTTTCAATACTCCCTTTTAGCCAAACTTTATGATTTGCTTCGAAATATACGTCCGTGAGTTGCTTAGGATTAAACTTGTCATTGATAAAATTGTAAGTCTCTGAAGGGGTTTTATCTTTGAACTCTTTTTTGTATGAACCTATGTTGCAATTTGCTTGTATTTTCGTTGATTCATCTAGCGACTTTATCAATTCTTGGGTTTCATAAAGGTTCAAATCTTTGTCTAAAACTTTTTCCCATTTTGGTTTTTTACCTATGATTATCTTTATCATTTTCTTTTTGTTTCCTCCTTTTTGATTTCTCTTTCAAGTTTGTTCTCGAAAGCTTGCTTTATCGAATCTGCTCTTACTTGGTAGATTGAATCAAGAATGGTCTTCCCTCTTTCTGATATTTTTTGGTAGTTAGTTTGGACGTTTTGTGGAGTGATATAAGATTCTTGGTTGTCTCCATGTGTCACGTAATAAAGTGTTGCAAAAAATCCGACTAAAATGACCAATGGGGATAATCCCTTAAGTATGATTTTATTAAGCTTTACCAAATCATCCTTTTTGATATTATATTTTGTTATATATCTAATTTCTTTTTCATACTCTGACAATGCTTTCATTCTCTTACCTCCACAGTGTAAAGATATTTGTTAACTAGATTGAAGTCTCCCGGCGCAAGAACATAATCTTCGTCTTTAATAAGCCTCCTTCCAAGCACGGATTCTGCTATCTTGAGTGCTGGGAGAACCCCCTTCCGGTTATAGAAATCAAATTCCGATTTTCCTATTATTGTTGAAGCAGGTCCGCCACCAAAGCCTCCTCCTCCAAATCTTTTTTCGACAAATCCAAGATCATATCCATTTTTGAAATATAGATTTTTTCGCTCTTGACTGAGGATCACATTGTAAGAAATCTTTTTTGTATTTGGGAATTTGAGAAGATTACCTTCAGTTATCTCCTTCTTGAAAAGTTTTCCATCAATGGACGCAGTGACTTCTGTGACAAAATAATCCTCGAACTCTCTTTTGGCTTCAACATAGAGGCTATTTTCTTCTTTGTCTATTGTAACTTTGTAAGTTTTTCGAGGGATCAAATAAGTATGAATGATAATCTGGTTTAATTCTTTTCTCAACCGCTTGTTTGACTTTGTTGTATTTCCTAAATTTCCCCTAAATTTTTCATACTGCTTCTCTTGCTCTTGAGCTGTTGTGTACTTCAGGCTCTCTGAAGGATTGACCGACTCCATCTCTCCGAGTTTTCTCTGCATTTCTGTCCACCCAGGAGCGGCTTTCTTAAGCCTTCTTTCGTCCAGCCTTTCTCTTAGTCTGTTCATTAGTGTTTTCATTTTCTTGTTTGCTTTTTTGTTGTTTATGTTTCTCAGATAACCAGAAGAGAACATCTTCTTTTTGTTATCTTGTAGTAGTAAGAAATGTATTATATATAAAACTTATTTTTGAAAATATTAGTAAAAATACAATAAGTTTATAAAATATGTAAGAATTATAAAAAAATGGAGACAAAGTTTGACCTGAAAGACAGGAAAATACTTTACGAGCTTGACAAGGATGCGAGAATGCCCAGTTCATCGATAGCAAAGAAAGTCGGTCTCACACCTGAGGGAGTCAATTACAGAATAAAACGCTTTGAGAAGGAAGGGATAATAACAAATTATCAGCTTATCGTGAATCTCGCTAAGCTGGGGATCTTTCATTTCAAGATATTCCTATCTTTCCAGCATCTTAATTCAGAAAAGCTCAATGAGATGATCACAAGACTTAAGAAAATGGAAGAAGTGAAATGGATTGTCTCTTCGCGAGGGGGATGGGACCTGATAATAACTGTCGAGACGGATTCAGTTGAATCGGCAGACGAGATAAAACTGAAAATTCTGGGCTTTTTTGGAAACCACATAATCAAGAAATCCTTCTCAATATTAGTCGAGGCCGAGACTTACAATAGGAATTTTTTGATTGACGGTAAGAATGCTATCAATTCGAGAGCTGTGATGAAAAAAGACAGCATTGTCGAACTTGATGAACTTGACATGCAAATCCTGAAAAATCTCACGAAGAACTCAAGGAAATCTATAGTTGACCTCGCTGAAGAGTTGAAATCTACCCCTCGTGTGATCAATTACAGGATAAAGTCTCTTGAGAAACAAAATGTCATCCTCGGCTATAAAATCGCTCTTGGTTATGAGAAACTCGGAATAAAATTCTATAAGTGTCTCGTTTACCTTGGGAATATAAATGAAAAAAGGATATCCGAACTTGTCGACTATTTTGTGATGCATGAGAACATTATACACAATGTGAAAGTCATAGGTGACTGGGATTACGAGCCGGAGTTCGAAGTATTTTCAGAAGAGGAATTTGATAAGTATCTCACAGACATGAAAGATAAATTTTCAGATCTTATCTCAAAAGTCGATATCATAACAATCTCAAAAGAACATAAGTTTGTTTATTTCTAAATTTTTATCCAAAAAGAAAAACGTCCCGGGTAGGACTCGAACCTACGACCTAACGGTTAACAGCCGTTCGCTCTACCAACTGAGCTACCAGGACAATATAATTCTTTAAGAAAATTCTTATTTAAAGGTTTTCGTTGTGGAATTTTATATTTATTTGGTATCATATGGGAAAGAGTGAGGGTTAATCTGGGAAGTTGATTAACTGAAGGGGTAGCTATTTCTCTTTCTCCTTCAATCCCCAGTCTACAATTGGTTCCTCTTTTCTTTTTTCAAGTCCTTTGTAGACATTTGCATGTTTTGAGCCCTGAATTATCTGGATTATCGAATCTATTGCAGTTTTCATGTCATCAGGATTTCCTATTATACCGATTTCATTTCCCTTTACTTCAAGAGAGCAGTTTGTGAGTGTCGAGAGGGTTTTGAGAACTTTTCCGTCTTTGCCTATAAGTCTTCCTTTTATCCTTTCTAAACTGCTCCTCGAGTATTCCTTCACATTTATTTTACCAAATTCAAGTTCATTTTTCTTTATCGAGATTGCGTCTGAAAAGCTGAACCCCATATTAAGCGCGTCAATGACTTTTACAGCTTCATATTCATTTTGGGCTTCTCCCTCTATTGAGACCTCACTTTTATCATTTGTCAGCTTTACCTTGAGGGCTTCTTCTAACTTCTTTCGATTTTTTACAATTCTTACTATCTTATCACAGATTAGCTTTTCCATGATTTATGAGAAAAAGGAGGGGGTTATAAGATTTGCGCTTCGCGGATGGATGGCTTCGCATCAGCCTTTGGCGAGATGCTTCGTTAAGAAATGATAATGAGCTGTTTATTTCAGAGTCTTTGAGTAAGCAATTAATTTTCCTTTTTCTTCTTCAAACGTAAAACCGTCTTTTTCAAGCACTCTCCCTGATGCAGGATTACCCCTTTCATGCTTTGCATGAACTTTCTTCAAATCTAATTTGTCTTTTATCCTTTTAAAAAATAATCCAAGGGCTTTTGTAGTGTATCCTTTGTTCCAATAATCTTTTCCTATCCAGAACCCGATCTCTGCAGTTTTTCCTTTGTAGTCTATCTTTTCGGCTATGCAGTTTCCAATCAATTTTCCATCAAGGGTTATTGCAAGAACGTAAAATCCTGGTTTCTCCTTCTTGTAATTCTCAATCGCTTTATCTAGCCATTCTTTTTCCTGCTTCTCAATTTTCGGATTTATTTTTTTGTAGATTCCGTTCATCAGAAAAATCTCAAGATGCCTTTTCAGGTCAGATTTTTTGTATTTCCTTAGTTTTATGGTCATTAAAATTTGAAGAGTGGGAAATTAAAGAGTTATCTGAATTCATTCGAGGAGTTTCCTATGCTCATATCTGAAATCAGGATTGATTTCTGTTCTTTTGTCTACATGGTAACCTATTAAATGCGGATAATCATTATCCTCTCTTCCTACGATGGCGAAATTTATTCTTTTTGATTTCAGGAAAGAAATGACGGGTTTGTAGAATCTGATAAAATTCTCATGCTCGACACCTTCATCTATCCACATTTCGGTTTTTATCTTTCTTAATTTATTCCTCATCTGGGATTGTAATTTTTCTTCCAGTTCTCCAAATAATTTTGTCCTGTTATAATCTTCATATTCTTCAACTAAACCTGTCGCGAAACTATTGTTCCCCAAAAAAACGCTATGGTGTATTTCTTCGCCGTCTCTTTCATCTCTTTTTGAAATATAAACTGGCGAATTTTCTGATTTTAAAATATTAATAAAATCTTGTAACCGGGTTTGTGAATAAATTTCAATTTCATCTATTGGCGCATTTAGTTCCATGAACCTCTAATGATTTTCAAAATTTATAAATCTTTTCTCATATAGTAACTTCGTAATTACTACAAATTTTCAGAATTCTTCGTCCTCTTTTTCGAGGTAGCCGTTCTTTTTCAGCCATGCGACCTGGCTGGGTTTGTATTTAAGGAGTATTTCACCTTTTGTGTCGTCGAGTTCCCACGGTTCTATGATTATTATGTCCCCTGGCCTTAACCATAATTCTCTCTTGAGCCTTCCCGGAACCCTTCCGACCCTTTCTTTTTTATCCAAACAGTTGACCTTCATCTTGTTCCCGCCGTAACGCTGCTCTATTATTCCTATGACCTCGCGTCCTCTTGGGAGCGGAGCTCTCGTCATAGAAGGTTCGTCTGAATTCTGACCGAACTTATTTTTCTTGTATCCCGCCATATTAATAATTGAAAGAAGTTGTTTATAAGTCTTGGTGTCGCTGGACCCATTCATTCTTTATTATCTCCAGAAAAGAATCCATGACAAAATCGCCACAAGGATTCCTATAATGTAAGGGATGGGGAACCTGAATCTCTTGATTTTAAGCCAAGGATACCAATCTGCAAATTTTGAATCCCATTCTTTCATTTTGACTACCGGGTTCACGACAAACCATCCGAAATCCTCCAAAACAAGCCCGACAGAATAAGCACTCACAAGAACCCCGAAAAGTCTCAGGCTCCATCCATCTATCGCAAGCGGAAGAATGATAACAAGCAAAGGAAACATTACAATAAAAAGCCAGAAGTGGTATTCAGGAAGAGAATATTTTCCGAATTTGATTTTCCATCCAAGCTTTTTTCTTCCCCAGGAATTTCTTCCTTCTACCCTTGATTCCCAGAAAGATGCCGCTAGCATAGCAGCCCATACGATTAAAATAATCGCAATGGCTTCCATTTACAATAAAACCATCCCGTAAGGGATCCCATCAATTGTCAAAATGCTCTCTTCTGTGATTATGCCAGCTTCTATGGCACATGCGACAGATTCCTCTCCAACTATATTAAATGTCGCGTCCTCGCGGTTCATATCTAAGATTATGTCGAGGACTTCCTCTTTGGAGAGAGGCTCTGAATTCCCCCCTTTGTAAAAAGATTCTTTCACATCAAGCTGCTTTTTGCCTTCAAAGAACTGTTTTCCTATTAGATTATCATCTGCTATTGCAACAACATTCCTGTACGCTTCAATTATATTAACAAACATTGGTATCTCCTTTTTTTATTTACAATAAAAATAAAATAAAAATCAATTTATTCAGTAAGCTTTTTTAGCTCCTGCCTTTATCGCTTTTTCAGCATTGTCTTTTGACATCATTGCACAAACAGTTGTTTCAGGGTGGTGCGGGCACGTTCCCTTAGCCATGAATCCTCCCCTCGCAGTTTGTGTAATCGCTGGGTCTTTTATATCAACCTGCGCCTTGCACTTCATACATCTTCCTTGTACCATTTTTTTTGACCTCCTTATCGTTGTATTCAGTAATTTACTAAATTTATCCCGTTTTTTAAAGCTTCTGGAACCGAGTTCAAGTTAAATCTTTGATTGGATCGGATGCTTTGCTCCGCATGCAAGACAGTGCAAAACAGTGAATTTTCCTTCTTTCAAAAGCTCCGTGTCCGGTTTTTTGCATTCTTTACAAAGGACAAAATCCTCGACATACTGTTCTATTTTAGGATTTATCTTTTTTGAAGGGACTTTCATATTAAGGATAATTCTCTCTCCTTCAGTAACGGCCTTTGCTGCCAGTTCCTTGGTAAGAAATTTCAGAAAATGATCCGGGTCCCTTCTTAGGTAAGACGCAATGTGAAAAAAATTTGTAAGAATCGTTCTTTTGCCTTCAAAATGTCCTTCAATTTTAGGCATCTCGAATCTCTCACCATTTCCTTCTATAACCTTCACTTTTTCATAAGCCCTATCGAGCAATTGTTCATAAGATTCCATAAAATAAAGAGAAACGGGGGGTTTTTAAGAGTTTGGACTTTTGTGTCTTGACGAAAAATACTTTTCAAGGAATGCAAGGTCGTTCAATATACTTTCTATATTTTCAATCTTGTACAGGTCATAAGCAAAATTATATCCTTCTTTAGCATCTTTTAAACTAAATTTCATCGCTTTTATTTCTTGGCAGGCAGAATTCACTGAAAGAGTGTTATACGCGCTAGTTTCTAAATCAGGTAGAAGGTCTTCATATAACTCTTTGAGGATTTCGTAATTTTCTTTCACTTTTTTAATGTCAGAAGACATGAACTCTTTGGAATTTTCTGGAATTTTCCTCAGCACTGATGAAACAAAATCTTTTGTCATTCTTTTATTAACCTTATCCCGTCGAAGAATTTCTTATTCTTCATATATCTTGACACGATTTTTTCAAGGCTTTTTTTGGAGCGAATTTCTTCGATGTTATGGAATAATATTGCGGATCCATCAAAAAAAGGGATTAAATCAGAATTACTTTTCACATATCTAGACAGTGTTTCATTATGGTACGTGCCGCGATCTGTCACCATTTGGTTGATTCTGTAAACAAGAGATTTTGCAAGATCTTTTTCTGAAGTTTCTTTGTCTGCAGAGTAAGGAACGGAAACACTGAATCTGAATGCAGGATATTGATTGGTTTCATGGTGCATTTTGTGATTGTCTGTCTGGCTTTTTTTTGACTCTTCTCCAAATCCAATTGTGAACTTTCCGAATTTTTTTGCATAAAACGATTCCATTACGATGTTCCCATCTAGAGGTTGATTGTAGTTTATGAGGATAATATCACTTTTTGGCATGAATTTTCCTAGATCTAAGCAATAAGTTATTTTTTTGGCGGCAGAATCAACAGATTTTTCTTTAAGTTCCTTTGAAAGAGCTTTTTTTAAATCAGGAAAATCAAATCCGTCTCTTTGGGCAAAATATGCCCGGTAGCCCATCTTTTCCAAGCCTTGAGCGACCTCCGAGTTAAGAATATTTCTTTCAGGATGCTGCAATGCGTTCGCGGGATAGACCACTATTCTTTCTTCCATAAGCTTCTCCTAACTGTTTATCCCAGATATCTCAGCCTTCCCGGTCTTGGCTCGAAGATAATCCCTTCCTCGAGAAGTTTTGTTATTTCTTCATTTATTGTATCAGGCGAAACATCTCTGAATTCCAAGATTATTTTCTCTGAGTCTATCCCGCCGTCATTTTCCGCGTTCTTTATTCTTTCAAGTATCCTATCTTTTATTGCTTGGACTTCTTTTTTGTCCTTTACAGGCTTTGTCGTATCTTTTTTTTGCTTTTCAAGCTCAAGTTTCCTTACGAGAAGATATTTAGGGTCCCTCCCAGAAATTATTTCCGGCTGAATGTAAGTTTCATTGTTCCAGTTTCTGACAACTCCAATAACTACAACTGTTTCGCCTTGCCCGATCCCTCTGAATTTTTTGGCGTCATCTTCCCCGAAAATTTTCAGTTTTATCTGACCGGAACCATCGTCAAGCGTGAAAAAAAGATATTTCTTCTCGCCTTCACTTTCATATTTATCAATGATATTCCCAACAATGTTTGTCCTTACTATGTTCTTTGCCCCTAATTCTAAGTGTACAAATTTATCGCTATCAAAAATGGGTTTTCCTAAGAGAATATCTCCTATCCTCAATTTATATGCAACATTCCTTTTGTATTGGTCTGACATTCACTTAAAAATGTGAATCGGTTTTTAAAGATTTATATGGATGGATGAGTGATTAAGATAATTTTTATAATTCTCTCTACTTTTGTATTTGAAATGATCAAACGAAACATTAAGGGGAAAATTGTTGCCTATGAAACGTCCTTTGTCAAAGTTTCATCCTTTGAATAAGCAATTGAAGAAGCTAATTTTCTCCGTAAAGCTTATTTTCTGGGAATGTATAATAAAATATTTTATGACCTGGAAGAAGGGGGGGTTTGTAGAATCTGTTAATGGGGGTAATCTTGAAAGATTACTTGGAAAAATAATTGATGATGCAAAGAAAGGGCGCTTACCGAGCAGATATTCAATAGGTCTTAATGTAAGCCCAGTAAAAAAAGAAAAATGATTGTTTAAACTTTTTGGACAAAACCTTTTTTGGGCTGGAAGATCGTGCCTTCACGTCTTAATCTTTCTATCGAGTCTTCAATATCTTCATGAGAGAGTTTTCCTTCAAGTTTTTCCTCTATCTTCTCTACGGGAATTGACTCAGCCTCGCCGAGTTCTTTGGAAAGTGAATATATTGTGTCCCGGACTATGAAGATTTTGTTTCTTTGGCTTGATTTTATCTTTCCGGATATCTTATCTATATCTATCTCGCCCGTCTCCTCGTCGAACCCGACCTGCTCGAGATAATATTTCAAAAGGCCTATCGCAGCTTCAGCATCTTTCTTTTCGACTTTGTCGGACATCCTGAGTTTTGCTGCCGCTTCGGCCATCCTTATTAATGAGTTTAGCTGCCTGGCCGAAATCGGAATTGTTCTCATTTCCTGCCCTTCTATCATGGGCCTGTTTCTCAGGCCAACATAAAACTTTTTCATTTCCAGAACCGCATCGTCAGTGAGCTTTGGCTGGACTCTTTGCCTTGCGTAAGCTATATATTTCCTGAAAAGTTCCTTTTCAATAAGCATCTCTTTTGCTTCTTTTTGGTGTTCCTCAAGAATATGATCCGCAACTTTTGTATCATTTGAAAGATTGGGAATATCCCTCATCGTGAAAATCAGGTCAAATCTATTAATCAATGCGGGGGGCAAATTTATCTGCTGCGGAATACTTTGTGTCGGATCAAAGCGGCCGAACTTCGGGTTAGCGGCTGCAAGAACCGAAGTCTGTGCTTTAAGTGTTGCCTGAACATTTGCTTTCGAAATTGTGACTGTCTGCTGTTCCATAGCTTCGTGCATGGCAGACTGGTCTGTCGGATCCATCTTTTCGAGTTCATCTATACATACAAGTCCTTTATTAGCCAGGACCATTGCGCCTGCCTCAAGAGACCATCCTTTAAGATACTCGTCACGGACAACTGAGGCTGTAAGTCCTGCTCCTGAAGTCGATTTTCCGACGACATAACGCCCTTTAGGCGAAACATTTGCCATAAAAGTAAGTATCACTGATTTTGCGACTCCGGGATCACCTATCATCATGATATGCATATCTCCTCTTGTCTTTTGACCATCTGGTTTTTCTTTCTGAACACCTCCGAAAAGCTGGAGAAGAAGGGATTCTTTTATCTCTTTATATCCCCACACGCTTGGGGCTATGCTCTCTCTGAGTTTATCAAAGACCTCCGGATCAGCTGCAAGTTCTTGGATTTGCTGTTCATCTTCCTCTGAAATATCCAGTTCTTCAAAAGTCTCTTCTAGTGGGATTATATTATTCACCTCTACTGCGAGCTCAAATCTTGTTGACATCCCGCCCGTAGACAATGGAACTGGAACTTCTTTTAGAACCCCTATTACTCTAACTCTTGCCCCAGGGGTTGTTCTCTCTTCCATTTTCGGATCAACCAAATCTTCTTTGACAAAAACATTTATTCTTTTTGGCTGTTCACCACCACTTAGCATGTCTGGTGCTTCCTCAACGATAAGTCTTTGGGTATCTACCATCTCTTTGGAAATCAATTTAAATCCTCCTCTTCTTCCGCATGAGCACCTTGTCGGCTCCCTGAATTTTCTTTCAATCTGCAGAACTGAAATTATTGTTCCGCAACTTGGGCATTCGAACTTTGCATTCACAACCTGTGGCCTGACATCTGAAGATTGCCTGATTATACCCTCTATCATTATAAGTTCGTTTAAATGCTTTGAACGAATGTCCCTTATAAGAACTTCATCGGATTTCTCAAGATTGAACAGCCTTACCCTTACATTTTCAATAAGGCCCATTTCTTCTATTGCTATTTCAATTATCCTAAGAGCTTCTTCCGGATTTTTTATTATCTCTTCTGAAAGAACAGGTGACTCCTCGGCTATTTCCATGAAATCAATGTATACTACATTATTCTCATCTCTCATAGAGGATTTCAGTTTCTTCTTGTAAGAATCTATGAAACGTTTAGATTCTAAAATCAGCTCTTCCTGTTTTGAGGTCTGCTCAGGTCTTTTAGATTCCGTTACCGCCTCTTCAGGTTCTGTGTTTAAATCCAGCTCATCCATGAAAAAATTATGAGTGGTTTATTTATAAAAATAGTTGTAGACTGGGGAGTGGTTTTGGGAAAATATATTGAAAACTATTTCTTGTAATCTTTCAGAATATTCTTTATATTCTTCAAAAGCTGGGTCATAGAATCTTCAAGTTGCTGTTTGTTTTTTGTTCCTGTGCATACAAGTTTTCCGTTTGAGAAGAGAAGGAAAGTTGCATTGGAATCTTCGAGCTTGTAAACAAGACCCGGAAATTGTTCAGGTTCATATTCCGTGTTCTCCATTTCAAGAGCCAGATAGTTAAGGTTAAGCTGCAAATTTATTGTTCCTGAAGCAACTATATTTTGTACGGTAATCTTAGGGGTTATTGTGATCTTTACATTGACTTTTTTCAATTGTTTTATCACTTCATCTATGACTTTTCTTACTTGGGTCAGTGATTTTGTTCCTGTGCATACAAGGTTTCCTGACGAGAAGACCAAAACTGCTGATTTTGGTTCTTTTATCCTAAGGACAAGACCAGGAAAGGTCTCAGGATTATATTCTGTGTTTGGCTGAGTTCTGGCTAACTTTGTCAAAGGAACTGGCTTTTCAAGCGAAGTGGTAGCCACAATATTTTGTATCTTGTATTCAGAATCTTTCTTGGACGGAGCCTTTGTTTTCTCTGCCATTTATTTTTAAAGGCCGAGGGGGTTTATAAAGGTTTCAGGGGCTTTGGTCTTGCACAAACAGGCAAAATCCCAAAATGTCCGGTTTTTATCCATATTTATAATTTCTACTTCTCTGCTCTAAGAAAGCCTTTTCAACTTCATCCAATGTTGCAATTTCGGACAATGGTTTGTCGCCTTCTCTTATTGAGGTTATTCTCGGAAATCTCAGAGCCCAGCCGGATTTGTAATTGGGTGATTTCTGCACATCCTGATAATGCACAGTGACAACGAGTTTTGGTTTAACGATTATCTCTTTTCCTTTCTCTTTTGTAATCAGCGGTTTTAAGAGGTTTGTGAGTTCATCAAATGTGACTTTATTTTCCTCATTCTCTTTTTCTCCTATTCCTGTTCCCACTTTTCCTATTTCAAGATATTCATCGCCGCTTTTGCATGATAAATTGAAAGAGGATATCCATCCTGATCTCTTTCCTGTTCCCCATTCGCCGCCCGTTATTACAAGATCAATTTCGTTTTCTTCAGGTTTCATTTTAAGCATGTTTCCAACCCTCCTTCCCGGTTTATAAGGAGATTCAAGATTCTTGAACATGACTCCTTCCTGATTGTCCTTAAGAGCTTTCTTATAGAAAATTTCCACCTCTTTTTTTTCCGAGGTAATTATCATCTTTGAAGCTATGAGCTTGTAAGGGTGCTCTTTTATTATCCCTCTCAAAAGTTCAGTCCTTTTTTTGAAAGGTGTTTCAAGTTCACTCTTTCCGTTATAATAAAGTATGTCAAAGACATTGACTTCTACAGGAAGTTTGTCAGAGAGCTTCCCTATGTCATATTTTCTTCTTATCCTTTGTGATATCGCCTGAAAGTCAGTGTACTTTTTTGTTTTCTTGTCATAACCTACAGCTTCTGAGTCCAGTATGAAAGAATCACCTTTTATGAACTCTTTTATGTAACCAATGACCTCTGGAAATTGTTTTGTCACATTTTCAAGGCTCCTTGTGAAAAGTGTTATCTTATCGCCTTTCTTATGGATTAGGAGCCTGAATCCGTCGTATTTGTACTCAACGCAAAGAGGAGCTCCAAGATGCTTGAATGCATCATCAATATCTTTTGCTTTTTGTGCGAGCATGGCTTTTATGGGTTTTCCAACTTCAAGTTTTATCTTTTCAAGGCTTTTGGCTTCTTTTTCCATAGCCGCTTCGAAAACTTCCCTTAAGTCGTTTGATCTGTCAATTGCATTCTGGATATCTTCTTCATAGTCTTTGTTGTCTTTGAAGAAAGCCTTAAGCATGGCATATTTTATTGTTGATTCCTGGACACCTATCCTTAAGTCTCCTATAAGTGTTCTTATAAGATAAAGTGATTCCACCGGGCTTGCTGAAGTCAGAAGCTCAGTTATTAAGGATAATTTTTTTTCGATTGTGCCTTTTCCTTCAAGTTCAGGCAGTTTTCTCAGATTGTCGATGACTTTCTGCGTCGTGAGCACATGGCTTGACAAGGTCATTTGTTTTTTTGTTTTTGTTAGCTCTTTTGAAACTTCGCCAAGGTCTCCTATCTTTTTCCATAAAGAGATGACTTTTTTTGCAGGAGTTCCCGTAGATTTTGAAATAGCTTTTATTGCAAGCTGATTCGAAATCCCTATATTTCTTTCATCGTAGGAAGGATATATTCTTCCTTCGAGAAGGTACATAATATCAGAATCTTCTCTTTTTACATCTTCCAAAAATTTTGAAAGAATGTCTATCTTTTCAAGCCTCTTTGTTGTTGAAGCGAGCTTCTCATAAGCTTCAGCGAGCTTCTCATATCTCATAATAACCTTAAGAAAAATAAGTTTTTAATAGTTGTGGGGTTATTTTATCTTCGGGCTTTTTGCCTTTTTTATATGGACAAGATAATATTCATATATTGAAGTGATAATAACTGCTGATTGAAGAACTATGAATATAACATCCCTTATGCTTATTGAATATATAAGAAGAGTTGTTGCTCCTATAGTAAAAAAGAGATAAGTAAATTTTTTTCTGGTTCTTGCCTTGAGCGAAAAATAATTTCCAAGTATTGTGAGTATCAGACCAGCGATCGCAATGATTCTGTAAACCACCTCATTCATGGGAAAGAACAGGATTTTGGAGTTTTTAAATATGATTTTTCAGATTTCAAAATTATTTCTTAGCTTCAAGAAAGAGTTCGTTCACTTTTTCCCAATTGATTATATGGAAAAAGTTTTCAATATATTCCGGTCTTCTGTTCTGATATTTTAGGTAATATGCATGTTCCCAAACATCAATTCCTATCAAGGGGACAAGTCCTGATGAAATAGGTGATTCCTGATTATGCGTCTGCACAATCTCAAGTTTTCCGTCTTTCAAGACGAGCCATGCCCATCCGCTCCCGAAAAGTGTTGCTGCAGCATCCGAAAACTGCTTTTTGAATTCTTCGAATGAGCCAAAAGTTCTGTTCATCTCATCAACTATTTCGCCTTTCGCTTCGACATTTTTTTTCAATATTGGCCAGAAAAAAGAGTGATTGTAAACTCCGCCTCCGTTGTTTATGATAGCTTGTCTTATCTTTGCCGGAATTTTCTTCAGGTTTTTTAAAAGATCTTCAACAGACATTTCAGATATCTTTTTTTCTTTTTCTACGGCTGCATTCAATTTGTTCACATAGCCCTGATGGTGTTTTGAGTAATGAACTTCCATCGTCTCTTTGTCTATATAGGGCTCAAGTGCATCATAAGAATAACCTAATGGGGGCAATGTATATGTCATAAATGAAAAAGCGTTCATACGTTTAAATAATTTGTGGTCTCTGAAAAGATTTATATAAAATCTTGAGCTGGTTTTAACATGAAATCATTAGCTGAAAAATTCCTGAAAAATTCCGGGATGACAAAAAAGAAATTTCATGAGATGGAAGGATATATCCGACTTTCAGATTATGCTATGAAAAGAGTTGAAGAATTCAATGAACTGATGGAAAAAATAAAACCTTATCTTAAGGAGCCATTAAGAGTCGTTCATCCTTACACTCCATGGAAGGAAGACCCCACTTCAGTCCCTTATGATCCTATACCCCCTGCGAAAAAATCTCCCCCTCGTGGAAAACCTGGGCGTGTTCATGATAATACTCGTTACGATTCTTTTTTCTGAATCTTCCAATTACATTTTCTCCAAAACTTTGATTCCCAGAAGA
Organism: archaeon; assembly: GCA_027343665.1. Taxonomy (GTDB): domain Archaea; phylum Nanobdellota; class Nanobdellia; order Pacearchaeales; family GW2011-AR1; genus GW2011-AR1. The sequence goes on along the minus strand of DAHWKL010000002.1, from coordinate 146,073 downwards.
TAAAGCGAATTTTTCAGGACTTGCCTGAAAGCATTTACAAGATGGAGCCTGAAATTTTCTTTATCTGAACCTAAGACTTCAGATGAATGATAAAACTCATTGAAAATTTTTGAAAGTTCGTAGGAATAATTTGCGATTTCGGAAGGGTCAAGTGATTCGTAAGATTTTTTCACGATGTCTGGGAACTCTTTCATTTTTAGGGCAAGTTGTGTTTCTTTATCTTCCGGCTCAAAATCTGGAGAGAGGTCTCCCATAAATTTTGATTTATTTATTATTGATGATGCTCTCGCATATGAATAAAGTAAGTAAGGGCCGGTGTTTCCGTCAAAGTTGAAAGATTCTTCTTTTCTGAAAATTATGTTCCTGTTAGAATCCTGTTTAAGCATCGAATATTTTATCGCAGCAATTGATATTACAAGAGCTCTTTCTTCAAGCTCTTTTTTCGCTATTTTTTTATCTCTTTTTTTTACACCTTCTTTTGCAAATTTTACCATCTCTTCCATGAATTCTGAGTAAAGAACATTATCACCCGTTCTGGAAGACATTTTGCCTGTCGGTAACCTTACTTCTGAAACAGGAATGAACCTGCATTTATCGGCGTTTTTGAATTTCATAAGCTCAAGTGTCTTGAAAAGCTGTGTGACATGAAGGGATTGCTCTGCTCCTATTATATAAATGCTTTTCTCAATGTTGTACTTTTTGAATTTTATCTCCGCAAGTGCAAGGTCTTTTGCCGAATAAAGTACTGTTCCGTCTTTTCTTAAAAGAACCCACGTCCCAAGATTCTTATCTTCAAATTTTATTATTGTGGCTCCGTCATCAATTTTTGCGATCTTTTTCTTAACAAGTTCCATCGCTATTTCTTTCCCCCTCTTTTCAACTTCACTCTCAAAAAAATGGACATTAAAATCCGTGTCAAGTTCTTTGTATATCTTCTCCCATGATTTTATAGAAAGATTTCTCGTCTTTTCCCAAATAGCATTTATCTCGGGGTCTTCTTTTGATTCAATTTTTCTGTTTATCTCATCGACTTCTTTTTGTGCTGTCTTTAACTTGGGTATTTTTTTGATAGCCTCAACATAAATTGATGCAATCCATTTTTCATCGTCTCTTGGTTCTTCCCTTGAATGGTATTTCCTATAGCACCATATCCATTTTGCGATGTGCATCCCCGTATCACCGCTGTAATTTGCCCTTATGACTTTTTCACCGTTGTATTCTGATATCCTTGACAAACTTTCACCTATAGAAGTTCCCCTTATATGCCCCACATGGAAAGCCTTATGGGTGTTCGGCTGTGAGAATTCAATCATTGTAACTGTCTCTTTTCCCATTTCATTATTGCCGAAATTATCTTTTTCCTTTTCAGTCCTTTTTATTAGATCGTAGATGACCTTTTTCCTGTCAAGAAAAAAATTCAGGTATGCCCCTTCAACAGATATATCTTTAAATACCGATGGAAAACTTCCCATTGATTCTCTTAAACTCACTGCAATTTCATGGGGCGGCATTTTCATAATTTTAGCAAGTGCGAAGCACGGGAAAGCAAAATCTCCCCTTGAATAATCTTTGGGCACTTCAATCAAAGATTTTATCTCATTGTCATTAATATTTACCTTAAGCTTCTTTATAGTTTTTTTAACGGTTTCAAAGACGAAATCATTCATAAGTCCTAGAAGGGTGAAGCAGTTAATAAATTTAATTCTCACTTAAGTTTCAGAATCTTCAAAACTTCCTTATTTACTTCTTCTATAGTTTTTGAAGCATTGACTTCGTAAAAATCAAAATTTTTTTTCAGGTAAGGTAATTCCGGTTCAGTTTTTGCCTTGTATTCAGCGAATCTCTTCTTTACAGATTCGGTGTTATCATCAGATCTTCCTTCGCCTCTTGATAGTATCCTTCTTGTCGCATTTTTCTCATTTAAGTTAAGGTAAAGGACAGTTTTCACAAGACCATTTTTATGAGCATATTCTGCTTGAGAAACAGTCCTTACAGCCCCATCAAGAATATAACCCGGAGAATTCTTTGGTAGTTTTGATATCTCATCTTTTATTAATCCGAATATTAGGTCGTCAGGAAGAAGTTTCCCTTCATTATAGTCTTCATTTCGATACTTTACAATTTTCGGGTCTTTCGATGCTCTTATCAAATCTCCCGTGCTTATCTGTTTTATGCCATAATTTCCCAAGAGTTTTGCCTGTGTCCCTTTTCCGGAGCCCGGAGGACCAATTATAAGTATTCTTCTCATATGTCTTTTTGTATTTTTGGCTTTTTATTCATTATGGATTCTCATCCCTTTCGACTTTCTTAAACATTAACTATTTAAATTTAAATTTATTATTTATCATAACTAAAGAGGGATACAAAAAGTATGAAAAAAAAAGGGCAAGTGTGGGTGGAAACTGTGACTTACACGCTTATCGCTTTTATATTGATAGGTCTTGTTTTGGCTTTCGTCAAACCGAAAATAGATGAGCTCCAGGATAAAGCAACAATAGATCAGTCTTTGAATGTTCTTCAGCAGATTGATTCGATAGTTAATGAGGTCTATCAAAGCGGTGTGGGAAACAAAAGGGTTCTTGATCTAACTTTGTCCCAAGGGACACTTACAATAAATTCAAGTTCCGATTCAATTGATTTCCTTTTTAAGGGAACTTATATGTACAGTGAGCTGGGGAAAGTCTATATGGATGGAAATTTCAAGATTATAACGACACAATCCGGTTCGGAATACACAGTTTATATAGAGAGGGATTATCCGAATTTCAATCTTACTTATAATGGCAAGAAAACTTCAGGGGTTATAACAGGTTCTTCGTCATCTTATAATTTAATCGTTTCAAATAATGGAGGTGCAAGTCAAAACATTGACTTTTCGCTCGAATAATGCCCAAGAAAATTGGAATACTTGATTATCCGATGGTGTCTGTTGATTTCACGCCCAGGATCCCCCCCATAAAAAAGATAGATGATAAAACAAAAATTGATATAAGGTATTGTCTGATTTCCCCCTTTGCGTATGTCCATATCTACTGGGATCCTAAAGAATATGAGGTTATCTATGAAATAGAAGAGCCAATACTAACAGATGAAGAGGAAACTGCAAGGGACAAAGTGGTGAAAGCTATGAGGAGTATGATAAATTTCAAGGAGATTATCGGCGGAAGCAATGAGACTCTTTTTGAATATATAGACAAGAGATTCAAGCTTCTTGCAATAGAGATGGGTATAGAACTTACCTACGAAAGCTACAAAAAAATATATTATTATCTTGTGAGAGACTTTATGGGGTTTAATGAAGTCGAGCCTCTCCTCCGTGATTATTTTGTTGAAGATATAGAATGTAATGGTGCAAATACTCCTGTTTATCTTGTCCATAGAATTTTCAGAAATCTGAAAACTAATCTCATATTCAAAGACAATGAATCTCTTGAAAGTTTTGTCGAAAAACTTGCGCAAAGATGTGGTAAATACATATCTTACGCAGAGCCAATCCTCGATGGGAGTTTGCCAGATGGGTCAAGGGTGAATGCCACTTATACAAAAGATGTAACTTCGAAAGGCCCGACTTTTACAATACGTAAATTCACAAAGACTCCTTGGACCCCTCCTCAGCTTATCTCTTTCAACACTCTTAGTCCGGAGATGCTCGCTTACATGTGGCTTTTAGTCCAATACAAAATGAACCTTTTGATTGTCGGAGGAACGGCATCGGGCAAGACAACACTCCTAAATGCAATAGCTTTTTTTATCCCTCCTGAAGCAAGGGTTGTTTCGATTGAAGATACACGTGAACTTAACCTTCCGAGAGATAACTGGCTTCCAAGTGTCGCTCGTTCAGCTACGGGGACAAAGGGCCTGGGGGAAATTGACATGTTTGAACTTTTAAGAGCTTCATTCAGGCAGAATCCGGATTATGTTATTGTAGGTGAAGTGAGAGGTAAAGAGGCTTCTGTTCTGTTTCAGGGTATGGCTTCGGGACACTCTTCTATCTCAACAATTCACGCTGATTCCATAGAAACTGTTATCAAGAGACTTGAAACGCCTCCCATTGAGCTTTCCCCAACTTTATTGAATGTTCTTGATAGCATGTGTGTCATGACCCATGCAATAGTAAAAAATCAGGAGACAAGAAAACTTCGTGAAATTGTTGAAGTGGTAAATATAGGAGAAAATGATGTAGCTCTCACAAATACCCCCTTCGTATGGGACTCTGCCGACGATAAATTTTATTTTAAAAAAGAAAGCCGTCTTTTCCAGAAGATATACCACAGGTATGGCATAACACCAGAGGCTCTTTCAGTCGAATTCAGGAGAAGGGCAGAGCTTCTTTATAGGCTTTATCAGAAGAAAGTTTTTGGTTTTAGGGAAGTCCAGGATGTAATAAATGAGTATTACAAAAAGCCCCAGGAAGTTCTTGCAAAATTCGGGGTGAACTAAACAAAATGGAAAATGAAGAAGTAATTTCTGTGAAAGGCCTGATTGCATCTATCGATGATAATCTGAAAAAGATGAAAGGTGTTATGAAATCTGGTGACGAAGAAGGATTTAATCAGAGTAAGAGAAGCATTCTCGATTCTGTGAAAAAAATTGAAGACATATTAAACAGTAATGTGGGTAAAGCAAAGAAATGATAGAAGAATACAGGCAATCTCTTGAATCTATTGAAAAAGTCAAAATAGCTTTTGCTGAAGTCGAAAAAACTTCAAAATTCCGTGATATGTCAAAAAGTGATTCTGAGAAGAGAATATTTGACTCTCATATGAAAAGTCTTGAAAAGAAATTCAAGGATGTCCTCTCCGAGTTTAAAGTTTTTTTTGACCGAATCCTTTTTGAGAAACTTTTGGATCCGACGCAGATAGAAAAAGAACTTGATAAAGATTCCCTTAGACCTGATTCTGATTCTAAACTGATGACAAAAGGAGGAAAAATATTCTCTCTCAAGGAAATACTCCCTGATGAGCTTGAGAATGAAACTGTCAAGAGAATAAAAAAGAAGAAGCAAAAAGAAAAAGAAGAAGAGTTGAAAAAAAAGAAGAAAGATTCATCATATTACACAAAGGTTTCATCAAGATTTTTTTCCAAAGTTTCACTGAAACTCTTATCCAAAAATTCTTTTGCTAAGATGGAAGATGAACTCTTAAAGGCAAATTTAAATTATACCCCTGTAGGATATGTATCTATAATTCTCATGACCACTTTTCTTTCTATATTCATTTCAGGATTCATATTTCTCTTTTTTCTTTTCTTCAATTTCTCCGCGACTCTTCCGATAATATCCAGAGCTACTCAGCCCATAAACGTGCGTTTTTTTGAAACTTTTTGGATATTAATTGTTGGCCCAGTAGCCACTTTTGCTTTCATGTATGTTTATCCAACTCTTGAGAAAGAGAGTGCATCTGGTGCTATAAACGCCGAACTTCCTTTCGCGACGATAAGCATGTCTGCAATATCCGGATCAATGATGGATCCAGTCAGAATTTTCGAGATACTCATAATGACAAATGAATATCCAGCCCTGAAAAAAGAGTTCATTAAAATGATAAATGAAATAAATTTGTATGGTTATGATCTTGTTAGCGCACTGAAGAACACCGCAAAAAACAGCCCTAGCAAAGAGCTTTCAGAGCTTTTGACAGGCCTTGCCACGACGATAACTTCCGGGGGCGATCTCGCTGAATTTTTTGATGAAAGGTCCCAAACGCTTTTGTTCAACTACAAAATTGCTCAGGAAAAAGCATCAAGATCCGCTGAGACTTTTATGGATATCTACATCAGCACTTTGATTGCTGCTCCAATGATCCTTATGCTCCTTTTGATAATAATGAAAATAAGTGGTCTTGGGGTTTCAATGAGTTTTCTGTCAATATCTTTTGTGATAAGTCTTGTTGTCTCTGTTGTTAATATTATATTTCTTGCATTTTTACAAATGAAGGGGAATAAATAATGGAACTTAAAGACAAAGATATAATTGGGGTTGGAATAGCTGTTGCTGTGCTAGCGGCAGGCAGATTCCTTCTTCCCGCAAAAATATTCCCTCTTATTGCAGGTTTGGCGGTTATATTCGGCTCTTTGCCTATTGTCATAAGAATACTTTATGAAAACAAAGTTTCACAAGAGAAAGAAGCAATGTTCCTGGAATTCGCCAGAAATCTTGTTGAAAGCGTAAAGACCGGAACACCAATAAGCAAGAGCATAATGATAATGGCCGATAAAAATTATGGACATCTTACCCCTCACATAAAAAAACTTGCTAATCAAATTTCTCTTGGGATCTCTTTGAATGTAGCGCTTGATGTTTTTTCAAAAGATGTGAACAATAGTACAATCTCTAGGTCTTTAATTCTTATTGGTCAAGCGGAAAGATCCGGAGGTGATATAGGGGGTATACTTGATGCGGTTGCAAATGCCGTAAGCATGACTGATAGACTGAAGAAAGAAAGAAAATCAACAATATCCTCGCTTGTGAGCCAAGGATACATAATATTCCTTGTTTTTATCGTCATAATTCTTGTCCTTCAATTTCAGATAATTCCCATGGTGTCCGGAATTGGGAATGTTGGGGGAACTCTTGGAATAGGTACCGGAATAACACCAGTTAATCCGTCAACTAGTCAGGCCGAAATCTCAGACGCATTCCTTTACCTTATACTTGTTCAGGGTTTTTTTACCGGCATTACCATCGGAAAGCTTTCTGAAGGTAATTTCAAAGCAGGAGTTAAACACTCTTTCTCACTTATGATTATATCCTTTATCGTCTCAACTTTGGCCAATCTTCTCTTCGGAAAATGAAAACCCAATCTAACAAAAAAGGATCACAGATGGATATGATAATATCTTTTACCCTCTTCATAACCGCGCTCATGTTCATATATTTTCTAGTGACTTCATTAATCATTAATCCAAATAATGCTAAAAATTCCCTTGGAACTGTTGAAGGAAATATAATCAGCTCTGTCTCCTCTGAAGTTTGGGTACTCAGATTTTATAATACGAGCAGTCCGACGTGTTTTGAATCCACCCTCCCCGAATTAATTGCAGGAGGTCAATCAGAAGGGATTGGTAATTCTGGTCCGGTTTATTCGCAAGTGAACGGCAAGAATGTCTCATTTAATGGGACAGGATTTATAAAAATATTTTATTCAAACAAAATAGTTAACAGCAAACCTTTCTCAGGCTCAGGGTGTATCTTTATCTCTCCCGACAGTGAAGTGAAAGAGGAAATGGTTCTTCAGGAAAATATAATCTCTCTCATTTCAAACTTTTCCCAGAATTATGATGTGACGAAAAATGCTCTGGGGGTCCCATCCGGCATGGACATGGATATAGAATTTAAATATAAAAACGGGACCATCATAGGTGGTGGTGTCCCAACTCCGGAGACAAATGTCTATGCAGGATCAATTGAACTAAACTATCTCTCATTTAACGGGTCTTATGAAACAGGGACATTCGGGGTGAAGATATGGTGAATAAAAAAGGATGGATAAAAATAATAGAAGCTTTCATGTCACTTATCTTCCTCTTGGGGTTTTTGATGATTATAATCGGGAATCACAATGCATCTGAAGTAAACAGTGTCGGGGTCGAAAACAGTATAACAAATATTTTGAACGCCGTGGAAACAAACAGCACCTTGCGAAATTCTGTGCTTTCAGCTAAGCTGCCTTCATATTCAGATAATACGAGTTTTCCTCCTGACATCTCATATTATCTAGATAATAATTCATTTTTGGGATATTCATGCGAAATGGGCATATGCTCTTTTGAGGACAATTGTCCAATTTACAGTAATATTGCCGGGGACGTTTATTCTTCAGAGATACTGGTCTTTTCAAACTCGACTTATTATTCTCCACGAAAGGTCAAACTATCCTGTCATTGATTTTTTCTGTTTTATCGTTCAATTTTTAAAGAATTGTGACTACTTTGATGCATGAAGTTCAAATTTTTGTCACATACAGCGGATTTAAAATTCAAGGCTTATGGAAAGACGCTCGAAGAAGTTTTTTCCAATTCGCTTCTTGCACTTGCAAGTTCAGTCTCAGAGGAAAGAATCTCTCCGGAAAAAAAGATTGAAGTGAGTTCTTCAGGGAAAGATTACGAAAGTCTCTTTTACAATTTTCTTGAAGAAATACTTTTTTTTATAGATTCAAAAAATTTTTTCCCTTCTAAGATTTTGAACCTGAAAATTGACAGGAAAAAATTAAAACTCACCGGAGAACTTTACGGCGATTCAGGAGAAAAATACAAAATTTATTCCCATATAAAATCAGTCACATACAGTGATATGATTATCAGAAGAGAAAAAGGCAGATGGGTTGCTCAGGTCGTTCTCGATGTCTAGTCTAAATCTTGGTCATTTTTGAATATAAATCTTTAAAAAATGTCTATCAAATAAATCTTTATGACAACTTTGGTCGGTCTAGTCACCAAAAAAGGAAAAAGTTCTGTGATACTCGGATCTGACAGGAATATGACTACCATAAATTCAAAAGATGACGGAGAGGTAACCTATAGGGAAGAAACAAAATCTGATCACCAGAAAATTTATATCAATAATGACCGGACTGCTGTTTTGGGCTTGACGGGCATTGAAGATAATTCTTATGCAGAGTTTATGGGCAGATTCATAGAAGGAAGATTCAATCTGAAAAAAATAATAAGAGATAGATTCTTTCCCGAGCTTGTCGGATTGAATATGGCGAGGTGGGAGGATAAGGAGCCAGATAGTAATTATAACAGATCTTTTCTTGCTACACGCTTTGGGGAGCCAAAACTTTACCTGTGCTGGCAACTTGGCAAGGTTGAGGAGAAACCTTATGATGCTGACGGATCAGGCAGTCAATATGCCATAGATTACTTAGAGAGCAAAAGCAGTTTAATATCTCAATTGACTTCTATTGAAGATGGGATTAACCTTGTTGCCTCTGCTCTTGAAAGAGCTTCTAAAGATATCCACACAAACGGACTTGATCTTGTGATTCTGACAAAAAAAGGCATCTATGAATTTGGAAATGAAATCCGGGGGGCAATGGATTTTGCAAGAGTAATGGAGATAGAAAGAATAAAAATGCTTTCCAAAAAATTTTGACATTCTGGGGGATTAGAACCAACTTATTTAAACATCTTTTACCGGATTAATGCATGGAAAATTACCGTCATGATATCGTTAAAGAAGCTGGGATGAATGTTCCGGGAATTGTCTATTCTTCAGAAGAAGATTATGAAGAGATAAAAAAAGACAAGACAATTGAACAGGTGAAAAATGTCGCAAAGCTTCCCGGAATAATCGGCGAGTCCATTGCACTTCCAGATTGCCATAGGGGGTATGGTTTTCCCATAGGCGGTGTTGCAGCTTTTGATATAAAAAAAGGTGTTATTTCTCCTGGGGGGGTGGGTTATGACATCAATTGCGGAGTCCTCCTTCTCAAGACAAACCTGTCCATTAAAGATTTCAAGGGAAAAGAAGAAGTTTTTGCCGAAGCCATGAACAAAAAAATTCCTTCAGGCGTAGGGCGAGGAAGTCCTTTCCAGATAACTTACAAAGAACTTGACGAAGTTTTGAAAAAAGGAGCTAAATACATGGTCGAGAAAGGTTATGGTATTCCTGACGATTATATCTATTGTGAAGAAGAAGGGTGTATGCCCGGAGCTGACTCATCTTTAGTCTCGCAGAAAGCGAAAAAAAGAGGGATAGGTCAGCTCGGAACAATAGGTGCAGGAAACCATTTTCTTGATTTTTTGTCTGTCGAGAAAATATTTGACCCTGATGTTGCGAAAGTTTATGGGTTAAAAAAAAGCCAGGTTGTCATACTGATTCATTGCGGCTCACGTGGCTTAGGGCATCAGGTCGCATCCGATTATATAAAAAAAATGGAAGATGAGTATGGTATAGAAAATCTTCCTGATAGAGAATTAGCGGCGGCGCCTGTCGATTCAAAGTTGGGCAGGGAATATCTCGCCGCTATGGCCGCCGCCGCGAACTTCGCCTTTGCGAACAAGCAGATCCTTCTCTATTTTCTAAGGGAAGAAATGAAAAACCATTTCCCGGAAGCGAAAATAGAAGTTCTTTATGAAGTGTGCCACAATATCGCAAAGATCGAGGAATATTCAGTGAACGGCAGGAAGATGAAACTGTGCGTGCACAGGAAAGGCGCTACGAGAAGTTACGGGCCCGGAAGAAAAGAAATACCAAAAAAATACAAATCTGTAGGACAGCCTGTTATAATCCCTGGTTCGATGGGAACAGCATCTTATGTTCTTGCAGGTGAGAAGAGGTCAGAAGACCTGACTTTCGGTTCATCTGTCCACGGAGCTGGCAGGAAAATGTCAAGGTCAAATGCAGTCAGGACTCTTAAAGGTGAATCCACAAGGAAAAAACTTCTTGAAAAGAATATAATAGTGAAATCAGGAAGTTCGAGGCTCATTGCTGAAGAATCCCCAGAAGTTTACAAAGATATCGAGGGTGTTGTCAAAGTTGTTGAAGCTTTGGGAATCTCGAAAAAAGTCGCAAAGTTAAAACCTTTTATAGTTATAATAGGATGAAATTTATTTTATTTCATAGCTTTTTAATCTGATGTCTGCGGATGCTGCTCCTGAGAACAGATTAACTTTTATGCGTTCTGGAATATAATTTTTCTTGTTTATGAAGAAAGTGATATTATCTATGCTCTTCATAATGAATGAAGGTTTTCCTCCGCTTAAACTTTCCAATCTTGCTGAAGCTTTTATATAATTACTATCTTTCTTTTCACCATTCTCTGCCTTTAGACGGAATTTGTACGCTACAGAATCATCAAAAATATTGAGTGTCGTGTCAAAAGGCATTTGAATCTTTCCGGATTGAGCATCTTTTATCATATTGCATACGGAAAAATAAGTTGTCTGCACGTCTGTGAATGATGAATCCAGCGGATGTTCTTTCCCGTGGCTGTCAGTGATGATACCTTCTTTATAATTGAACTGGTCTCTGTAAAAGCCTCTTATGTCTTTCCATCTTTCCGGGAATTCTTCTTTTATTATTGTGCTGTCAAGATGTGAAAATTCATGCTGGGAGCAGTTATAATCGACAAGCATGCTTTCAATTGGCCTTCCGAGGCTGTCAACGTATGTCCTGTATTGGACTTTCACATTCTTAAGGAAGAATATTGGTATAACAAGCGTCGCTTCCCCATTGAGAACTTTCATGACACTATGATTTTCTTTCATGCTCGGAATAGAATCACATGATTCACTCTCCCATATTGCCGTGCTCCTTCCAGCCGGCAGGATTGGAACAGACACCTTGGTACTGTAATCCATCTTGAAATCATCATTCAAGCCAAGAATCTGTTCTGTCTGGTGCGGATTTTTTCCTATGTCTAGAGTATTAGCTTTATTTTGCGCAATTGCTCTTTCTGTCAATGTCAATATCATTGCAGAACTCAAAAAGGAAGTCAATGTCTTTTTTGCTTTCACGCAATTTTTAACTGATAAAGCTATAAAAATCTTTCATATATCTTTTAATGAAATTTTAAACAAAAACTACTTATTAAACAAAGCTCTTATCAACAAAATATTTATAAAAGCCGATGATTTAATCTGTTAAATGAAAAAGAGTGTGAAATTGTTTAGTTTATTTCTGTTATTAGCATTCTTCCTATTTTTATCAGTCGTTTCAATGGCGAAAAATGTCTCCGCGACGACGTGTACCCAAGGTCAGACTGTCAGTTATCTTGGTTGTAGCGGATATTATACAGGTTCCTCTTGTACACTAAGCTCAAGTTATACTGGTAGCACTTATGATTCCAATTTTTGCAGTGGCTTGAGTCAATCTCAATGTACTGCTTCTTATTATGACACTTGTGGTGGAACCACGACAACAACAGGCAATGAACCTTGCTCATCTTTCATGAGTCCAAATTGCCCTATCGGTTGCACTTCGAGAACTACAAATCCTTGTTCATGGACTTCATACAGCGGTAGTTGTGATTTTGCAAATGCGATGTGCGGCAATGTGACTTGCAAATCCGCTGCAATAGCTAATGGTATTTATTGTTATTCCTATGATTCTTCACAATGTTTGTCAAACCAGCCATATTGTACATGGTTACCTAGTTCATCTTCTTCATGCAGTAGCATACCGGATGAAACTTCGTGCAGATCCACTTCTGGGTGTACTCCTCAATATTCCTGTTTATGTCCTTCGGGAACAGCTTTAAATCAAACAAGCCCAACGTTCTCTTATTGCGGAGGTCAGTATGTCACGACTTCAATCGTCCCTGCTTACTGTACGGGAACACCTACAGGTACATTATCTAGTAATCCAAATGTTCCCAACAGTTATACTCCTTTAGCTACTAATACCTGCGGGGGTCTTGACAAGACTACATGTATGAATACGGCAGGTTGCACATGGAACCCTCAATCTACATATTCATATAATACGAGTTGCTATGGATTTACCCAAAGTCAATGTTCCGCTTATTCAAGTCAAGGGTGTTATGATGTGAATCAGACTTACAATTATCAATGCCTTCCAACTTCTTTGTGCTCTGATACGGACGGGAATTATCCATATATCCCAGGAACTGCAACGCTGACAACTTACCAGGTAAGTCCTCAAGGTTATATGACTGGGGTTTCTACAAATTCACCCTATCCGGATCAATGTTCTACAAGGATTGAATTAACGGAATATTATTGCAGTAGTGGTACATTCGGGGGAGGCACTTTGGGCACTAATTCGGGTTATATCTGTAGTAATGGATGCTCTTCAGTTGCAGGGGGTCTTGGAGCATGCAGTCTTCTCGCTCCGAGTTTAACTCCCTATCAAACATCAATATATGTCTCAGTGCAACAAGTTTCGGGGGCTACTAGTTATAATGTTTTCAGGAATGGCACATTAATAAAAACGGTTCCTTCTGGTGCATCTTATTATAATACTGGGTTGAATTGCGGGACAACTTATAGTTATCAAGCTCAGGCATGTGGGGGATCAAATAATGCATGTGGTCCGTTAAGTGCTACAGCAGTAGCTTCTACAACTTCTTGCGGAACTTCATGTCCTTCTGCTACTATCGGAACAGGAAATGCGGGATGTTCTTCTTCACCTATTCAAAATGCGCAACTCAATTCTTCCTATTTATGCCCCTCAAGCCAAAGTTGTTATTTCTGTAACCCTGGATTTACTTACAACGGAACAGTGTGCCTCCCTGAGTGTCCTCTCGCCCAAAAAGGTACAGTTTATACGGGTTTTTGTGGTTATGTCGGAAATCCCTCAAATCCTACAAATGCTTATAATAATGCATCCTATTATTGCTCAACTGTAGGACAGCAATGTTATCTGTGTAACTCTGGATATACCTGGGACGGCTCTGCCTGCGTTCCGCCAAGTTTGTATTTTGCAATTGATGGTTCAGGAACTCCATCACAATCTTCTTATTCAAGCTCTTCTGTTTCAAGTGGAATACCCTTATACCTTTATGCTCAGAATTATGCTTCTGGCGGAACTTTCACCCTTTATGAAAAGAATTATTCCTGTGGATTCCTTGCCTGCTCTTTTTATAACAATGTTAACTTAGGAACATTCTCAGGCGGAGTGAGCGGTTCTGACACTGTGAGCAGCAATACATGGACTCTTAACAGCAATGTTTTGAATAATCCTGCGGTAACCTCAAACAGCGGGACATACAATTTCTTTTTTGTACTGGGAAGTTATACGAGCCCGACGCTGAGTGTGACAAGCTCAGCACAAACATATTATTCTTGTAGTGGAAGCGGTGGCGGATTGTGTGAAGTTGATCCTTCATGTAATTCTGTCGGAAATGGCTGCTATGCTGATTCCAGTTGTGGAGGGCAATGCTCTCCAGCACCCGTCAATAAGTCGCAATGTGCTTCTGTAAGCTTCTGCACTGATTATACCTCAACAAATGTAGGACTATCAAATGCGCAAAGCTGGTGCAATGCAGATGTGAATGGAGTAGGCGGATGCAATGTTTCACTTGCCACATATCTTGTTGATTATGGTTCAAATCCTCCTGCAGGAGTGAATGCTTTTTGCTCGTGGAATAGTGCTGCTGGCGCTTGCGGTCTTGGAACTTCAGGCGGAAGTGCTGCACAAGGAACAGGAGTCTCATGCCAGATAACTCAAAATCCTGTGAGTGAAGATTGCTCTAACAGTCAGCTGATAAATTCCTCATGGACTGCTCAGATTGTCTGGGATAATAATACTTACACAAATGCTAATTGCAACGGAGTTTGTAGCAATGGAATCTGCGGATTATATGGTACAACCTCTTATCACTGTCTTCCAAATGGATTCTCATGTGAAAGCGGAAGCGCGGTTATACCTTGCCCCGCTCAGGTTCAGCTGAGTTTCTTTGATTGGCAGAATGCAATCGTCGCTGTTTTGATAATCTTTGTTCTTTATATTTTGTTTGAGGTAAAAGCCAAAAGAAAGAAGACTTTTGCCATTAGAAGAAAAACTACGAAGAGAAGGTAAAAAGTTTCTAAAAATGCATAAAAGCATTTTTTATCGGGTTACAAAATCCATAAAATTTATATCTCCTTTATCTTAAATATAATCAAATATAAAAATCGTTAAGGCAAAAAGTTTATAAATAACTAAACAGTAGTAACAATATGAAAAAGTTAAGAGGTTTAGCTAAATATCTCGGGGTCGGCGCTATCGCGTTAGCAACGCTTATGCCTATAAAAGCAAAAGCGCAGCAGTTTCTTGACAGCAATCCGATAATCGGGCCTGCTCCCTCAACTGCAATTCCTCAGATGACTGTCAATGGTCCTACGCCATGGCCAGTACTCATGAATCCTTATTCACAGCCAAATATACAAGTACAACTTGGAAGAGGGCCTCTTGATTGGTATGGCTCAGGAGATGTAAATGATGACGGGAAAGTTGATTCAACAGATGTCAAGATTATTGAATCCGGAAATGTCCCCCCACAGGATCTTGACAGAGCAGATGTAAACGGCGATGGCGTTGTCAACCAATCTGATGCAGATTTGATTCAAGAGTACCTAAATCACACAATACCTTATCTTCCAGGATATTGGGACTCTTTGACCACAAGGGCTGAGAGAGTTTCTTGGCTTGAGAAAATGATGAAAATTGAATCTGCAATGCCCCCAGGTTATCCTACTGCAGGGGATACTAAAGATTGGCTTTGCCAGAATTTTGTAGCCAGATATGAAGATGATTTTTATGGTGTCTCGAATCAAAGTGCATTTCTAACTTGGTATAAAGAAAATACAGGCATTGATTTAAGTGGTGAAGTTACTCCTGCAAGATTTAATATTCCCGTTTTTACAGTGAATGATTATGATGTTGGGGGAAGTCCTCATGCTGTTGCGGGAGTTTTTGTGGATAAACCCGATACGACTTTTTCTAATATATATGCATTTTATATTGGGGGAACTGTCGGAAATTATTATCTTTATCATGTTACTCCAGGTAGTAATGATATGAATCCAGATTCGGCTGTATTTATTGGGAAATATACCTATCTTCAAGATGCAGAGAATCATAATAAGTATTTTGGTTATATGCCAGGAATCGTTGTATTTAAATTAAAGAATGGAGAAGGAACAATGGTTAGTTATTATAATGCTCGAAATCATCCCGAAAATTCTTTTGTTATGGACAATCCAAATATCATTCGGGTTCATGAAAGCGGATTGCCTGACAGTGTTGATGTTGACGGATCAAAAGTTCCGTCAAAAGCAGATATGAGCCTTTCGGGCCTTGAGAATCTTGGGTTCAATGTCGTGCCTTCAATATCTGCTGACAGCACAAAACTTCCTCCTAATCTTTCCTATGTGACGGGAGACACAACCTGGTCAGCTGACAGCACAAGCATGATTGTTCCATACAGATTTTACACATGGATAACTTCAGGTGGAGTCACAAAAGTGGATTCATCAGCTTCTACAAATGTGAAATATGGGAATATTTTAAGTTCAGCTGTGAAAGTTGATATAAAAAACAAAAATGGTTCTAGTCTTGACACTCTCGTAGTTGATGCAGGAAGAGTCCCTTCAGGTCAGGCTCTCACTCCGCAATATCTTTTCCAAAACGGATATCCTGACGCTTTCCCTGACACTTCAAAAGTGAACACAACCGCTCCTTTGGGGCTTTATTACACCGATCATGATACTGTGTGGGCAGATACAACATTATCCCCCGATAAGACTCACAAAACCACAGCTTACGCATTCACAAGGACTTTCACGGATTTCGTGACCACATATGGCGATACGCTGAAGGCTTCAGCTGACGAGCTTATAGAAGTGGAAAATGTGACTGCTGTGAATGAGAGAGACCCTCTTCTTCCAAAGAAATTTCAGATATATCAGAATTATCCAAACCCTTTCAATCCTACAACGACGATAATGTATGATTTGGCAAAGCCAGGAGAAGTAGGGATTGATATTTACAATATCCTTGGACAAAAAGTAAAAGCAATTGAAGGCGGATATAAGGTTCCGGGCGAATACAGATTCGAAGTCGACATGACAGGATTCCCTTCAGGAGTTTATCTTTACAGACTCGAAGAGAAAGAAAAGGATTCAAAGGTTGAATCTGAACTTGGCAAGATGGTTCTCGTTAAATGACCTTTGAAATTAACTTTTATCAAAAGAAATCTCAGCATCTATGATCTTTGGGTTCCCGTCATCCTGAATCATGAATCTTATTTTTGCGTCATTTATCTCAGGATGTTTTCCTGAAAGTTCTGAGAGTTTTAAAAGTATAAGGGATATTGCATCATCATCTTTTTTAGGAAGGAAAGCTGCTGATTCTTTTATCATCTTTTCTGCCTCTTCTTTCTCAAAAGGCGCGATTCTGAATACGAAATTCTCTTCTATATTCCCAAAAAATATCGAATGTCCGAATTCGGGCGCTTTTTTCATTCCGGCTATGAATTCTTTTCCTGAGATTTTCTTTTGCACAAGGACCCCGTTTGATCTTTCTATTTTTTTCAAATCCTTGAATTCCATGACTGCTTGAGTATAAGTCTTTATATCTGTCTTTATCCCCCTGGCAGCCCTTTTTTTGAATATCCTTTCGCCTGAAACTTTCATTATGAATGGCGTCCCGACTTTTTTTATAGATTCTCTCAGTTCACCGATGCCTCTTGAAAGGTCTCTTTCAACTACCGGAAAACCTTCTTTTTCTAGAAAATCCTCGGCTTTTGCTTCTGAAAATACTTCCATAAAAGCTAAACAAAACTTATTTATATATATCTTTCGAAATACCTTGATGAAAGAAAATCTGGACTCTTTTTTCAATGCGAAATCCATTGCTGTTATAGGAGCATCTAGCAACAGGGAGAAAATCGGAAATGCTATATTCAGAAAGCTCAGGAATCAGAAAGGCGTGAGAATCCCGATAAACACTCATGAAGAGAGTATTGAAGGCAAGAAGTGTTATAAAAGACTCAAAGATTACGAAAAAAACATCGACCTTGCTGTAATCTGCCTTCCGGCAAGGAAAGTTCCCGGGATTTTGAAAGAATGTTTCAAAAAAGGAATAAAAAATGCTGCAATCGTTTCATCAGGGTTTTCAGAATCCGGGAGGGATAAACTTGAGAGAAAAATTGTGAGATTAAAAGACAAATATAATATGAATATTCTCGGACCGAATTCCGGGGGGATAATCAATCCCAAAAAAAATATAGATCTCACGCTTTCCCCATCTAATTTTAAAAAAGGTGATACTGTTTTTTTGAGCCAGAGTGCAGGTCTTGCAAATTACATCCTTGACAATGGATTTGGCCTCAGGGCTTTTGTATCCCTTGGAAATATGTCGGATCTGGGATTTTGCGACTGGCTTGAATATTTTGAGAAAGACAAGAAAACAAAAAAGATAATCTGTTATATTGAAAGGCTTGATGACGGCAAAAGATTCATAGATTTATGCAAAGTTTCGAAGAAGAAAATCTATGTTGTCAATGCAGGAAAAACTGAGACCGGAAGGAAAGTTACCATGTTGCATACGGGAAGCCTGCCGTCGGACAAGAAGATTTATTCCGGAGCATTCAGGCAGGCTGGTGTAACAGAAAGTGAATCATTGATAAGAGCTTTCGGACTGCGTGAGGAGCATATAATCTATTCATTAAAAGGAAAAAGAATTTTTATGGTTTCCAACTCTGGTGGTGCAGCTGCAGTATTATCCGATGAGCTTTCAAGCAAAGGATATGAAGTAGACTTTGAGATTCTTCAGGATGATGCTAATGAAGTGAGTTATCGCAGAGCTCTTAAAAATGTTGAAAGATCAAAGAAAACTTATGATTCGGTTCTTGCCGTTTTGACTCCGCAGGTTGTTTCAAGTCCTCTCAAAGTTGCTCATGAAATCATTGAATCAAAGCTTAAAGATAAGATTGTCGCTTGTTTCCTTGGTCGTGATTCTGTGGAAAAAGCGGTTGCAGTCCTAAGAAAAGAGGGTGTCTCAACCCTTACAATGGCAGCTTGAGGTTTATTTTTCCGTCGGTAAATGTTATCTGTTATCAGAAAAGATATTCTTTTTCCTCCCGAAACCTTTAAAAATAAATTTTCCATCCAAAATCTATGAAAAGAAGC
This sequence comes from archaeon, assembly GCA_027343665.1. Lineage (GTDB taxonomy): Archaea > Nanobdellota > Nanobdellia > Pacearchaeales > GW2011-AR1 > GW2011-AR1. Next base: position 127,494 of record DAHWKL010000002.1, on the reverse strand, counting down.
TCAAGGCGCTGGAAGAAAAAAAATCAGATGAGATGGAAGTGGCAGCGAAAAAGACTCAGAAAAGAAAAACGTAAGAGAAAGATAAGAAGAGAAAGATCCAGATAGTTCTCTTGTAAGATATACATCGTGAAATATATATTGCACTATATCATTCATTTTATGATCAAAAATGACCCCTGAAGAGATTGATAAACTTGTAAAAGATATACGCTCTATACCTAAGAAATTTCAAAAATATAAAATTGAGAAAACTCCGCAGGAAAAACATTCTTTGGCACTTTCTACAATGATTTTACATCCTGAGATTATAGGAATAAAGGGATCTGTGGAAGTGAAAAGGGAATATTCCTTGTTTGATCAAAATGGAAACCCTGTCATGTCTCCGGATTTAATCTTTATTGGGAAGAATATCAGTACGTTTGTTGAGTACAAGTCTGTTGATGCAAAACCATTCAGGGAAAAAGCGAGAAAACAGCTGGAATCGGGCCTACAATATGCCCCATTTAATTTTATACGAGATACTACAAAATTGCTTTATGTTTATGAAGATTTTCAAGTCCTTGAACTTTTTGACGGAAATTGGAGATATCCAGGTACTTCTTTGTGAATAATAAGCAATCTTTAAAAGACAGACTAACCTAAAATAAACATGTCAAGTGAGATATGGACGGAAAAATACAGGCCTAAAAAGTACGAAGAGATGGTTGGTCAGGATTCCATATTGAAGAGAGTAAAATCTCTTACCAATTCTATGAATATTCCTCATTTGCTTTTTGCCGGTCCAGCAGGAACAGGGAAGTCAACTCTTGCTCTTATAGTTGTCAAGGAACTTTACGGAGATAACTGGAAAGAGAATTATCTTGAACTAAATGCATCTGATGAAAGGGGGATAAACATTGTACGCGAAAAAGTGAAAGATTTTGCAAGAACAAAGTCTTTGGGAAATGTTCCATTCAAAGTAATCTTTCTTGATGAAGCTGATGCCCTTACACCTGAAGCCCAGCAGGCATTGAGAAGGACAATGGAGAATTATTCTTCAACTTGCAGATTCATAATGTCGTGCAATTATTCCTCAAAGATAATTGACCCCATACAGTCAAGGTGTGCTATTTTCAGATTCAAACTTCTTGAGAAAAAAGATGTAAAAAAAGTCATAGAAAGAATAGCAAAAGGTGAGAATCTTGAAATAGGTGAAGAAGCCCTTGAAGCAATATATGAAGGAAGCGACGGAGACTGCAGGCGTTCAGTGAATCTTCTGCAATCATTGGCTGCAATATCTCCAAAAATAACAAAAGAACTTGTTGGGACCATTATTTCTGATGCTAAACCTAAAGAGGTGAGGGTGATACTTGATTATGCTCTTTCCGGGGATTTTGAGAATGCTAAAAATAAACTTCTTGACCTTATGCTTAAGGAAGCGCTTTCAGGCCAGGATATAATAAAATCAATGCAAAAAGAGATATGGAATCTTGAAGTTGAGCCTGAACTTAAGGTGAAACTGACCGAAAAAACGGGTGAAGCTGAATTCAGAATCGTGGAAGGTTCAGATCCTTTTGTACAACTTCAGGCACTTATTGCAAGCTTTGTTTTGGCTGGGCTTGGAAAATAATTGGGTTTCAAAACAGATTCATATTACTAAACTTTTATACAAGCAAAATGAAAAACTGGAGCGAATTTTACAGGCCGAGAAAACTTTCTGAAGTGATAGGCCAGGAGAATGCAATTGAAAAGCTTGAGAACTACCTAAGGAATTTTCCGCTAAAGAAAAAAGCTGTCATATTAAATGGTCCCCCCGGAACCGGAAAAACGACCCTTGCTCATGTTCTTGCTTACGATATGGAATATGAACTTTATGAGCTAAATGCTTCTGATATGAGAAATAAATCCTCATTGAATGAAAGGCTTAAGCCTGTTCTTGAGCAAAAATCACTATTTGAATCTGGGAAGGTTATACTTATAGATGAAGTTGACGGAATATCTGGTGAAGACAGGGGGGGCGTTACAGAGCTTGTTTCGCTTATAGAGGAATCTGAATATCCCATAATCTGCACGGCAAATGATGCATGGAGCTCTAAACTTGCTCCCTTAAGGAAAAAATGTGAGATTATCGAAATGAAAGAGATTTCTCCTGCTGATGTGAAAAAGATCCTCGCATCAATAATAAAAAAAGAGAATGCAAAAATCAACGCAGAACTTGTTAATAGAATTGCAATGAAGTCTAACGGAGACTTAAGGAGCGCTATAAATGATCTTGAATCCGCTTCAAAAATTGGTGAAACAGAAGTTGTTGATATAGATGAGAGGAACAGGTCTGTTGATATCTTCAAGACTCTCAAACACATATTCCAGGATAAGGTTTCCGAAAATATGCTTTCTGCCTTCGATAATGTCGATATGCCTCTTGATGATGTTTTGCTTTGGGTAGAAGAGAACATCCCTAGAGTCTATTCAGGAAAAGAGCTTGTCAGGGCATATGAGAGACTTGGTGAGGCTGATCTTTTCAAAGGCAGGATATACCATCAGCAGTATTGGAGGTTTCTTGTTTATGAAAATGCATTTTTGAGTTATGGCATCTCAGAAGCTAAAGGAAAGAAAGAGAAAACTGGATTTTACAAATATTCTAAACCAGAAAGGATCCTGAAGATATGGCTCAATAATCAGAAACATGCAAAGAGAAAGACAATTGCCGGGAAATTTTCTGCATCGACTCATGTAGGGGAAAAGAGGATTATGAAAGAATGGAAAGAAGTTCGTAACATCCTCAAAAATTCGCTCGTCCAAAAGCAGCTCAAACTTGATGCGGAAGAGATAGAATATCTTATGAAATATTAATCTATTTTGAACTTTCCAATCATGGCGTAATGATCTGAAACCTGGATCGGATTTACAACTTTTATCTTGACATGATGCATCTTTTTTGTACCTATGATATAATCTATCGTTTTATTCGCGTGGTGTGGTCTATTGAATCGCATGTTGGCATATTTATTTTTCAATGATACTGTAAATTTTCCAATCGGTGTGTATTTGAAGGCTTTGTTCATTTTCACAAAAAGATCATCATGTATATTCAAGTCGCCGGAAAGTATGGTCCTTTTATCTCTTGATATTTTCTCAAGTATTCTGAACTGTGAAATTGAAATTTCTATCTCTCCTTTTTTTTCAGGTGCGTAAAGTTGGGTATTCATAACATAAAATCCCGGCCTTATTTCTGCTATCTGATAACCTTTTTTCCCTATTTTTTCGTGTATACTATGTATTTTCTCGACTGGAAAATAATCTTCTGTAAACGAGATTGGTTTTAATTTTGTACCAAAAAGGAGACCGCTTTTATTAAAGATATTTGATCTAGACTGGAAGAATAGGTAACCTTCCAGCCCGTTTCTTATCTTTTTTGCGTATTTTTTGAGCCAAACTTCCTGCAAAGTTATTATATCGGGGTTATGCTTTTTTATGAGATTTATTATTTTTCTGATTCTTTCATTGTTTTCTGCTGAAAAGGGCGGAGGAAGAAGCCAACAGTTGAGATTGAAAATTTTTAACTCCATAGATATAAAAGAAAAAGTTGCTTTTAAACGTTTGTGGTTCGGAGATTCATGCTCGGGGAAATTCCCAAAACTTAAAAATAGCTTTTGCTTCCTTAATAAATGCCCTACGATATAACTCTTGGCAGGAACGAATCCGATAAGAAATCTCTTGGAAAAAGCGGGCTTATCTACATAGGGAAAGGTTTTGTCAAAATGGGGCAATATACTTCACTTTCAAATAAAATTTATCTTGATGTGGCCAGAAGTCATGTTATTCTTGTTGCCGGAAAAAGAGGGTCAGGTAAATCCTACACCTTGGGTGTCCTTGCCGAGGAGATTTCAAGTCTTCCAAAGGAAGTGTCTCAGAATATTGCCTCTCTTATCTTTGACACAATGGGGATTTACTGGACAATGAAATATCGCAATGAAAAAGACAAAGATCTCCTTGAGGAGTGGGATCTGAAGCCGACAAATCTTCCCGTGAGAGTCTTTGTTCCTTTTGGTTACTACGATGAATTTGTGAGTAAAGGGATTCCTGTGGATGAAAGCTTTGCGCTCGAAGCTTCAGAGCTCACCGCTGAAGATTGGGTCACAACTTTTGGCCTCAATCTGATAAATCCTGTTTCGACTCTTATTGAAAGGACGCTTTCCTCTCTAAATGAGTCGAAAAAAAGATTTGAGATTAAAGATGTAATTGAAGTCTTGGATAAAGATAAAAAAAGTGAAAAAGAAACGATAAATGCCGCTGTCGGTCTTTTTGAAGCCGCAGACACATGGGGGATATTTGCAAAAGGTAAAATAAGAGGAACACTTACGAAGGATCTTGCTAAAGGAGGGAGGACATCTGTTCTTGATTTGAGCTCATACAGTTCTATAGGAGCTTTCAATGTTCGAGCCCTTGTGATAAGCCTTGTTTCAAGAAAACTTTTTGAGGAAAGAACAAGGGAAAGAAGAACAGAAGAAGTAAAATCAATATCAAGAGGTCTTGATTATTCGGAGATTATTGAGAAAAAAGATTATCCTCTTGTCTGGCTTTTTGTCGATGAAGCTCACGAATTTCTCCCAATGGATGAAAAGATAATTTCGACTGATGCTTTGATACAAATTTTGAGGGAGGGAAGACAGCCCGGGATTTCTATAGTGCTTGCGACGCAGCAGCCTGGAAAGATACATACAGATGTGATGACGCAGTCAGACCTTGTGATCTCTCACAGGGTGACTTCAGAACAGGATGTGAGAGCTTTGAACAGCATGATGCAAAGTTACCTTACTGATACAATCCAGGGTTATATGAATGATCTTCCTTCACTCAAAGGATCTGCTATAATTCTTGATGACAATTCGGAGAGAATTTATCCGATGAGGGTCCGTCCGCGCTTTACATGGCATGGTGGTCAAGCTCCTTCGGCTGTTCCCGAAAAAAAAGAATTATAAAAATGAAAAAGAGTGAAAACTACTCGGATGAGTTTGACAAACTTGTTGGAACTTATATTAATCAATTATTTTTTGGGACTAATGAAGAGAATTCTTTAGGTACACCATATTATATCTTTTCTGAGCAGTTTGACTCTGTTGAGATGGCTGCAGTATTCAGCATTTTTGGAAGAAGTTTGGATAGCCTGATAGAAAATAATTATTCCTTAAATAAGACTTCACCGGAAGAAATAAATTATGGAAAGCAATTAGCTGAAAGAGTGTACAATCATTTTAAAGATGTCTATATTACCCAAGCAATACTGAATTTATCGGATAGTGAATAATTTATCGTCATCAACGTCGAAAATGCCAAGACGCACTCCAGAATCAATCCATCCATGAGCATAATTAAGTGCGGCGAAGGCATTTACAAAGTCTTCTTTATCATAAAAATGGTGTGCATCTGAAATATAATTTCCAGCCATTGCAATTATCTCTTTTGCGTCTTTTTCTTTGCCTTTTATTATCTTCTTATTTATTATTACGAAAGCTTTCTCGCTCACGCTGAAGTATTTCTTCAGTTTCTCTTCTGTTATTGTATCATCTTTCATATCAATTTTCCACTTTGAAATCCACCCTTATCCTTCTTTTTGAAGGTGAAAGTTCCCCGGCATGTTTTATACTAAAAATCTTTATTTTCTTTTTTGCTTTTTGAGCTTCATCTTTTATCATCTTAACCTTTTCAGGTATATCTTCGGATTTGCAAAAATCGTAATAATATATTTTTGTCCCTTTCTTTGAAAGTGCAAAAGCTTCCCTGAGAAAGGAATCTTTAAGTTGTGGACGTGGCATGACAATGACCTCAAATTTTTTTCCATCATTTCGAAGTTTCAAGGCGACTCTCTTTATGTCTCCGGGCAAAAGTTCCACTTTGTCTTTAAGCTTATTCCTTGAAATATTATCTTTGGCATACTCATTCGCTTTTCTGTTAAGCTCATTCGAATAAACTTTTTTCGCTTTGGCGTTCTTTGCAATCACTATAGGGAAAGGTGCGACTCCGGCAAACATTACTAGAACTTCATCGTTTTTCTTTATTTTTCCCGCGATCTCTTTTCTTTCATTTGACAGTCTTGGTGAAAAATAAGTCTCATCTATATTAAATCTGAATACGCATCCATTTTCTTTGTAAAGAACTTCTTTTGTTCTTACCCCTGCGATAAATCTTGTTTCCTGCTTTCTGAGTCTTCCGTGGAATTTTCCTGATTTTTCCAGGACAGTCTTCACATTCCTGTTTTTCTCAAGCAGGTTTTTTGCGAATTCAGCCTTTTCTTCGTCTGATGCTCTTTCCGGGAAATTCACTATCGCAATGTTGCCTAAAAGACTGAACGATCTGTGTTCCATGAACTGCTGAAACATTTATCTTTAAAATATCTTTCTTTATATCTTATTAATCCCAATAAACCTTAAATAAAACTTATTCCAAATTTTTTCATGGATTTTATAGTTGCGGCACTTGCAGAGCTTTCTTTTGTTGAGATGATGGCATTTTTGCTTTTTTTGGTGCTATTAGGAAAGTCAAAGAGAAATAAGGCTGAAAACTATAACGAATCTGCCTCATATTCAATATCAAAGAAAAAGGGCATGAAAATAAAAGAGGCTGAAATTCCAAAGCATCCGCGTGTTATAAAAAGGAAAAAGGCAGAGTTCAGGAGATTTCTTGCAATCTTGATACCGCTCATCGTTTTAGGTTATTTTATGATTTCGAATTATCTCGGATCCGGGATAAATATAATCACTTTAACCCTTATAATTATCGGGGTTCTGTTTGTATCTGTTTTTATATTCATTGAGATGATGAAAAGGTATGAATAGTTTTTTTAGTTATGTTTATAATAAAGATAATCTTGATGTGTTTATGAAAAAAATTCCAATTTTATTAACTATTTTTTTAGTTTATATCAACATGGTTTCTGCGCAAGGATTCGGAGATTTTTATTTTGGGGGGCTTTTTTCATATTTCAATCTTTCAATGTACCTTGATGCTGTGCTTTTTATCGGAGTATTTGCCCTTGTACATTTTGCACTTAAAAGAAGTCAGCTCAAGGATAATGAAGGCACCTGTTTTGTTGTTTCATTTTCCGTTTCGTCTTTTGTCATGTATGGGGTATTGTCAACCGGCTTTTCACTTGAGAATCTTATAAATAGCCTTGGGCTTTCACAAGGATTACTTTCAATTATATTTTGGGTAATTGGGGTAGCGATAGTTTTTTTCTTAATTCAAAAATTCGGATTTGTGAACTTCATCGCCCTGCTAGTTGCTCTTTCAGGTCTGCTTTTGATAATATTCTCTTTAACAGGAATAATATACGAGCAAGGAGCTGGAATTGTTATTGGGGGGATTTTGCTTATACTATCTTTTATTTTAAGGAGATTTATCCCTTAATTTAAGCCTTGGCTCCTGAGAAAGTTTTTAAGGCGGAAATACTTATTTTTGAAATGAAAAAGTGGCTGACTTTATTTTTTCCTTTAATTATCGGACTTAACTTTGTTTCTGCTCAGGGCTTTGGAGATTTTTACTTCGGAGGAGTTTTCTCTTCTCTTAATATCGGAATGTACCTTGATGCTCTCTTATTTGTTGCAATTTTTGCAATAATTTATTTCGCTCTTGGTAAAAGCATCTTTCATGGAAATAAACCTGTTTCGTTTATAGTCTCGCTTTGTGTTTCTTCATTTGTAATTTATGGAATTTTCACGACAGGATTTTCATTTGAAAATTTACTTTACAGCATGGGTATAAGTTCAGACATACTTCCGACGATATTATGGATGGTAGGGGTTGTTATTTCGCTTTTTCTTCTCAAGAAATTTGGATTTAGGAATTTCATTGCAACCTTTTTTGCTCTTGCAGGGATATTTTTTGTTGGAATTTCGCTTCTAGGAATAATATATGAACAAGGTGCAGGCTTAACTCTTGGGATATTTTTGATAATTCTTGCATTAATAATCCACAATCTTGGACTTAGGAGAAGAGCTTTCAAAGAGCTTAGTCTTGATAAACAGATGGATTTTAAATCTAAGCGAGCAGCATTAAAAAAATGGAAGAAAGATCGACGTGCAGAACAGTGGAATAAGATAAAGGCTGTCCGAAACAAAGGTGGTTTGTTAAAATCTTTATTTTTTATACTGGGTATAATCTTAATCATAATCGGTATAGTTGCATCTTCTTCCGGAATGATTGTCTTTGGTATTTTAGTTATATTTTTAGCAGTTTTATATCTTCTTTTGAAGAAAAGGGGGACTGCGAAAAGTGCAGGGAATGCCCCATTATATAATGGTTATAATTCCACAATCTCTAGTCCTTAAGTTACCTTTGATAAACTTTAAATATCTTCAAAGATTATTTAATTCATGAAAAGACTTGAAAATTTGCCTGATCTTCAAAAAGATATTTTAAAGGTTCTTGCGAAAGACAAAGAAAATGGGTTGACAGAAGCTGAAATAAAAAATTTAGTCACACCTTTATATTCAACCGCTCCAACTTTGAAGGATATCGATGAAAATTTAAGTAAGTTGATTGAGTACGGTAGTGTAAGAGGGTACACAAATAAAAATAATAAAATTACGGAAGTTAAGTATTACCTCTCTCGTGTTCTAGGATCAGGATCCAGAAATCAATCTAAGCTTCTCGGAAAACCAAATCCTTTCAGAGACACTTACAAACTTTTCAAAAGAATCATCGGTGCCGTCTTTGCCCTTTTTGGGGTTGGAATAATCGCTTTTGATTTTTCCTCGGTCTCCGGTCATGTGATAGCAAATTCATCTTCAAATTCAGTTCCTGGACTATTTTTGGGCGCTTTAGGTTTGATTGCTCTTGGCGTAGCTCTGGTTTACAGGTCTTATAAATAATCCTTTAGGTGTTTCAGAACCATTTATTCAAATTCTTCTGGTCTTTTGAGATTTTTGTCTTATTCAGTTTCTCAAGCTGATTGTCAATCCTCTCTTCAGAGAACCCGTGCCTTTTCACGAGTATTTCCTTGACCTTTTCAAAGTCTGCTTCAGGAAATCTTATATCAAAATCTTTTGTTTTTGGTGTCTTCATCAAGCTGAAAATTACTTTCCAATCAAACTTGTCTTCATTGGAAAGTTCATCCATTTTTTCTTTCATCGCATCGAAAATTTTTTTAGGGCTATCAAATTCTTTCACAATTTTTAGGGCTTTTTTCTGGCCTATTCCCGGGACACCTTTTGGATTGTAATCGGTACCGACAAGAACGGCGAGTGATATCAATTGGTCCTGATCTATTCCGAGTTCAGAAAGAAAATCTTTCAAGACAATCTTTTCAGGCAGAACTTCAACGTAACCTTCTGGAGTCTTCTTTTTTCTTGATATTGTCAGGTTTCTTATAAGAACTGGGGCTCCGAAAACAAGGGAGTCATAATCTTGACTTACAACGCCGTAAATTCCGTTTTCTCTTGATAAGTAAGCCGCTTCAGCTTCCCCTTCTCCGGGTGCCTGAATGACACATATACCCAGGGCTTCCAGAAGCTCTTTTGCTTCTTCAATCATTCTATCATCAAGCCTTATTAACTGTGAAGAATATCTCTTCATATCCCCAATATCTTCAAATCTTTCAGCTTCTTCATATTTTCCCTTTGCAATTTCCCGTGCCTCTCCCCTCAATTTATGCACTTTATCTTTCAGTTTAGGTGGCTCACCATCAAAAACATAAATCAACTTTATTCCTTCAGACATAAGAGCAATATTCCTGTAAAATATTCCCGACAGATGGGAAGTTATCTCTCCTTTTTCATCCTGCAAAGGTGTTCCGTCTGCTTGTCTTATTGTAGATAGGAACTGATAGAGAACATTGAAGGCATCTACACAGAGGGTTTTTCCTTTTAATTCGGGCAGATTTAGTTCTTTTCTTGAGACAATTTCCCTTATATTTAATCCCATGGTTAGAAAAAGGGCGAATATGTTAAATATTTAACTCTCTGGAAAGTCTCAAGTACCATTCGTTCAGGGGATGAGATCCGGGAAGTTGAGATAACATATCCTTTGCTTCTTGAGCCATTTTTCTGGCTTCATCATAATTTGATATTTCATCCATAAGGTCCCACAATTTATTGAACAATTCTGTCTCATAAGAGCCAAACTTCTTTATTTCTTCTGAATTGATTTGTGGCATTAAGCCTTTTCCTGGACCATTTGTGCTTATAGATTTTCTCTCAAGCATATTTGATTTTTTTCTTTCCTCATTTTCATATATTCTTATAGCGGTGTTATAAACATGTTTTGCAAGTCCCATGACTTGAAAAGGTTCCATTTCCTCTATTTCCATTTTTCCATAATTAGATCCGTAAGCGAGATTAACAATCTTCTTTTTGTCTTCTGAGTCAATATCCATGAAATTTCTTCCCTTGACTATGTGATAAATTTCTCTGTAAACCTTAGCTGTACTCATGTTATTTGCCTCTTTTCCCATATTATAACCACTAAATAGTGATATATAAATCTTATGATTTCCGGACTTCCTGCATTATCCAGATTAAACTTATAAAACTCCCATTCTTTCAAATAAAATGGAAACTGAATTTATTCCCATTGACTATGATTCTTTTGATTATGAAGGCAGAAACTATATAGAGATTTTTGGCCGAAATCGTGAAGGAAAAAGGGTGTGTGTGATAGACAGCTTTGAGCCTTACTTTTGGGCAATTCTCAAGGATAATCTTAATGATAAAAAGGCAGATGAAGTGATTAATTACATAAATTCAATCTCTCTCCATGAAAAAGGTCGTGAAACCAAAGTAGAGAGGACAGAACTTCTTGACAAGAATTTTTTGGGAAAAAAAGTTAAAGCGATCAAAGTTTACGCAACAAACCATAAAGATTTGCACAGCATAGCTGATAATCTTGGCATCCCAGAAATAGAAAAAAGAAGAGGGTATGATGTGAATTTAATAACTTCTTATATTATTGAAAAGGATTTATGCCCTTTTTCGTGGTATAAAATTTCGGGCGAGATTCTGAGTTCCACCGATAAATATGGTGGGATAGATCAGATTATCGATGCTGATTTTGTGGTGAATCTTGAAAAAAAAGAAGAGCTAAAGAAAGATGAAAAATTTTCTCCAAGGGTTCTTGCTTATGATATTGAAACGGATTCTCTGAAGCCGGAGAAAGGGGAGATACTTATGATCTCACTTTATGGAAAAGGTTTCAAAAGAGTTATAAGCTGGAAAGGCAAATCTTCGAAACAAGATTATGTAGAATTTGTTAAGGATGAAAGAGAATTGCTACTGAAGTTTGTGGATGAAGTAAAAAAATTTTCCCCGGATTTTCTTGTCGGCTACAATTCAGACAACTTTGACCTCCCTTTCATAAAGACTCGTGCTAAAATATTAAAAATTCCATTATATCTTGGTTTGGATTCAAGTGAGCCACAAATTTCTAGAGGAGTTGCTGAAAGAGCTAAGATTACCGGAATATCGCACATTGATATTTTTAGATTCATAAAGACGGCCTATTCGCAATATATGCAATCGGAGTCGCTTTCTTTGAATGAAGTTTCGAAAGAATTTTTGGGGGAAAAGAAAAAAGATTTTGATATAAAGCATTCTTCAAAAGTGAAAGATTGGGATCTTTATTTTGAATATAATCTTCATGATTCATTCCTTACCTTTGGTCTTTTTGAAAAATTTTGGCCGGACATCCTCGAATTTTCAAAAATCATAAAAGAGCCTGCTTTTGAAATTTCAAGAAACGGGCTTTCAAGACAAATAGAATCTTATATTCTTCACAACTTGGACGAGTTTAATGAGATACCAGAGAAACGTCCGGGAAATCCTGAGATTGAAAACAGGAGAAGATCCGCAACAGTTGAGGGAGCTTTTGTTTATGAGCCTAAACCCGGGTTGTATGAGGATCTTGCGATGTTTGATTTCACTTCAATGCATACATCAATAATAATCTCACATAATATTTCTAAAGAGACCCTCACAGATTCGATAAAAAACTCCATAGCTTCCCCCGAGATAAACGTTGGAGGAAAAAATAAGGTCTTTTATTTCTCCAGAGAAGGTGGTTTTTTTCCTGAAATGCTCATGGGAATATTTGAGAAAAGAAAAAAATTCAAAGATGAATATAAAAAGAATCCGAATGCAATCACAAAAGCAAGGAGCAACGCCTTTAAAGTTCTTTCAGCTTCTGCGCACGGTTATATTGGATTCTTCGGAGCGAGATATTATTCATGGGAAGCTTCATCTTCAATACTCGCTTTTGTCAGGAAGTATAATATAGAAACGATAAAAAAAATAGAAAAAGCTGGTTATGAAGTGATTTATGGCGATACTGATTCTGTCGCTTTTGCTATGGGAAAAAGTTCGAAAAAAGATATAAAATTGCTCCTTGACAGGCTCAACTCGGAACTTCCCGGCGTTATGCATATGGAGCTTGAGGACTTCTTTAAGAGGGGTATCTGGGTGACGACACGTTCAGGTGAGACTGGTGCAAAGAAGAAATATGCCATGATTGATGAGGAAGGAAAGATAAAAATAAGAGGTTTTGAAACTGTAAGAAGAGACTGGTGTGATCTTGCTAGAAAGACGCAGGACCATATATTAAAATTGATCCTGAAAAACGGGGATGAAAAAGAGGCTATGAAATTTTTTGAGGATACTGTTGAAAAACTGAAATCCAGAAAAGTTGCTATGGAAGAAGTCATCATACGCTCACAAATAAAAAAACCAATAGAAGAATACAGATCCATAACCCCCCATGTTGTTGCGGCTATCAAGATGAAAGAGAGAAAAATGCCTTTTGACATTTTTACTCCTGTCGAATATTACATTGCAGAATCATCAACAAAAAGCAAACTTATAAGAGATAAGGTTAAACTTAAAGATGAGAAAGGTGGCTATGATATAAATTATTATCTCCAGAATCAGATAATTCCATCCGTTGAAAATATCTTTCAAGTTTTCAAGATAAATGTCAAAGATTTTATCGATGGTAAAAAACAGGAAAATTTAAAGAAGTGGTTCTAGCGTTTTTTCCGGAAAAGCTCCAATGGGTGATAAATCTCTTTTAACTTTTCATAAAACTCCTCAACTTTTTCAGGATCTTCACCGAAAAGCTTCAGTTTTAATTTTGGCTTTAATTCTTTTACCATGAATTCTGGCTGCCCTTCGATTTCAGCTATTCTTGTTACTTTGAATCTTGATGTTAAATCAATGTACATCTTCATACTGTCGAAGCTTTTCATCCCCCTAAAATCAAAATATCTGAATTCATTCAGATGCACTTCAAGTCTTGATCCCTCAACAGCATTTAAAATGGTCCTTTCATCAGAGATAAACTCTTTCAAATAATCTTTGAATTCATCCTCAATTTTTGACATACCTTGTTGGATATCGGTCGGGGTGCTTTGGTAAGATGAATACAAAAGAAAATCTTTTTCTATAATTCCCTTTCCCAAATCCATATTTCTGAATAGATTTAATCTCTTATAAATTTTTATCTTTTTGAAAACCTTAATCTTATAAACAATTTTGCACCTTTATTTTCATGAAAGAAAGAAAGATTCCAGAGCCAAAACCTCTTTTTGCTGAGAGGATGGAAAAATTGTTGCCAGATAGGAAAGACAGGGAGAAATATTGGGAAATTGTGAAGCTTGAGCCTGTGAACTCAATAAGGGTTAACACACTTAAAATAATTCCTGATGAATTAAGGAGAAAATTAGAAAATTATGGCTGGATAATAAGAGTTCCATGGAAAAACTTCCCTGAAATAATGATTGTTGATGGAAAAAAACCAACGGGGAATGTAAGGGAAATCATTGAAGATGGGATAGCTAAGTTAGAACCTGGGGAACTTGGGCGCTCCTTGGAGCATCTTCTTGGTTATTATTATATCCAGGAATTGTCGTCAATGCTTCCTGTTATTGCGCTTAATCCTCTACCGGGAGATAGATATTTAGATTTATGTGCTTCTCCAGGAAGTAAAACAACGCAAGCCGGAGCTTCAATGAAAAATCTCGGGGTAATAATTGCTAATGAAGTCTCACTTGGCAGAATGAGAATACTTGCATCGAACCTTGAGCGTTGTGGAGTAATGAATGTCGTAGTGACAAAAAAAGATGGCAGAGATTTAACAAAAAAATTTCAAAAAGAAAAATTTTTGTTAGATAAGGTGCTGGTTGATGCTCCATGTTCAGGTGAAGGAACGCTCAGAAGTTCTCCAAAAACTTACCTTATGTGGAATATAAAAAATGTGAAATCGCTTCCGAAGCTTCAGAAGCAGCTTTTTGAGAATGCTTTTTTGTGCCTTAGGGTCGGGGGGGAAATTGTTTATTCTACTTGCACACATGCACCTGAAGAGAACGAAGGAGTTGTTAATGATATCCTTGAAGAATTTGGTGACAATATAGAAATAGTTGACTTCGAACTGCCTCTTAAGACAAGGGCAGGGATAAATGAATGGGAAGGAAAAAAATATGATGCGCGCGTGAAGAAAAGCAAAAGGATATACCCCCAGGATAATAATACTGAAGGGTTCTTTCTTGCGAAATTCAGGAGGGTGAAATGAAGCCTCAAGCAGAACAGCTTAAAATTCTTGAAGGTGAAGAAAGGAAAGATTTCATCTCAAAATTGGATGCGGAGTTTGGCATTAAAAATGTTCCAGGTATTTTGATTATGAGGGGAAAGGAAAGGATTTTTCTTTTTAGCGGCAATCTTGATGGGAAAAATCTAAATGATCTGGAGAAAATTGCTTTTGTAGAAAGAGCCGGAGTTTATTTTGCTAAAGTTGATGAATTCGGAGTAAGATTATCAATAGAGGGGACCCATGTAATAGGAAACGAAATAAAGAGGAACATTGTTGAATTAAACAGCGACGAGATGGAGACTTGGATGATGGGGCATGAGCTTTTGAAAAAGACAGGGTTAAGCGGATTTGTTATAATAAAATATAAAGATGATTTTTTGGGGACAGGAAAAGCTTCTGCCGAAAAAATTGCGAATTTCATCCCCAAATCCAGAAGACTGAGAGACCGGAATGTTGAGAATTGACCATTTTGGCTATCTTAACATTTAAAAATCGTTTTTTCTTTTAATCAAGACTAGAAAAATGGAAAAGGAAAAGATAATCAAAGCAGGCAAAATAGCAAGTGAGGTCAAATCATGGGTTAAGCCTAAAGTGAAAAAAGGTGTCCCGCTCCTGGAACTTGCTGAAACAATCGAGAAGAAAATCCATGAACTTAAAGGAGGAATAGCCTTTCCGGTTAATTTATCAATAAACGAATACGCAGCACATTACACTCCTTCATATGATGATACATCTGTTGCACAAGGGCTTATGAAAGTTGATTTTGGCGTTGAAGTTGACGGCTGGATAGCAGACAATTCTTTTTCTGTTGATTTAGAAAATTCTGAAACAAACAAAGAACTTATAAGGTCAACTGAAGAGGCACTCAAAAATGCTGAGGAAATCCTGTCTTCAAGTACTACACTGGGTAAGGTGGGGGAAGCAATTGAAAAAACTATAAGATCTTATGGATTTAATGTTATAGCTAACCTTTCAGGTCACTCAATGGAACAATATGACCTTCATGCTGGGATAACTGTTCCTAATGTGGATAATAATTCCCAGACTGAATTTGATGAAGGCCTTTATGCAATTGAACCCTTTGCGACTGACGGGAAAGGGCTCATACATGAAGGAAGAAAAGGGAACATCTTCATCCTACAAAAGGACAAAAATACACGTGACCCTTTAGGGAGGGAAATTCTGGAATTTGTTAAAGATAATTATGGTTCTTTGCCTTTTGCTTCTAGGTGGGTTGTAAAAGAATTTGGTGCAAGAGCTATACTCGCTCTTAATCATCTTGAAGGTGAAGGAATATTATATCAATATCCAATTCTTACGGAAGAGAAAGGGAAATTAGTTGCCCAGTCTGAGAACACTTTTTTAATCGAGAAAGATAATGTGGTAAACACTTCTAAATAACCTTATTTTTTCTTAGGATTCTTTTCTTCGGAATTTTTGTCTTTCTTATCCAACTTCGGTAAAGCTTTCATTATCTCGTTCATGTCGACGTGATTGTGCTCGTGCTCCGGAACGATCTCTTTATCGGATCCGACAGTCTTAATGGCAAGATCAAAGTCCTCTTTTGTTATCCTAAGTTCACTTGGTTTTTTCAGGTTGTAATTCCTTTTTATTGCGTTCACACCCGCGAATCTCACGACAGCTTCAATGTCAGCTCCTGTCCAGTAATCAGTTATCTTTGCCATCTCGTCGATTTTGACATCTTTCTCCACGGGCATCTCTTTCATGTGTACCCTGAAAATTTCCTTTCTTGTCTCTTCATCAGGCATCGGAAGTTCTACGTGCGCATCTATCCTTCCCGGGCGAAGAAGTGCAGGGTCAATCAGATCTTTTCTGTTTGTAGCTGCTATTACAATAACATTCTCTAATTCTTCAACCCCATCAAGTTCTGTCAGCAGTTGGTTAACAACTTTTTCAGATGAATCATTAAATGAACCTCTTGATTTTGAGATGGAATCAAACTCATCAAAAAAGATTATCGCCGGAGCAACCTGCTTTGCTTTCTTGAAAATTTCTCTTACATGTTTTTCACTTTCTCCGACCCATTTTGATATAAGTTCAGGTCCTTTTACCGAGATAAAATTTGCATTCGCTTCGTTTGCGACAGCTTTAGCAAGAAGAGTTTTACCTGTTCCTGGTGGACCATAGAGCAGTATTCCCTTGGATGATTTTATTCCGGCAGCTTTGTACAAATCTGGTCTCATTAGTGGGAGCTCGACAAGTTCCCTTAACCTTTCCTTCGCTTCTTTTAATCCTCCGATGTCTTCCCATTTCACATGTGGCTTTTTTATCAATACCTCTCTCATAGCCGAGGGTTCTACTTTTTTCAATGCTTCAATAAAATCATTTCTTGAAACTTTTATTTTATCAAGAACTTCTGTCGGGATTTTTTCCTGCATTTTTTTAAGATCATTGAAAAAAGGTTTTATTGATTTTAATCCGGCTTCCTTTGACAAAACTTCCAAATCCGCACCAGTATATCCGATTGTCCTCATAGCAAGTTCATTAAAATCTACATCCTGTGCAAGAGGCATTCCACGAGTATGTATCTGCAAAATCTCTTTTCTTCCTTCTTCCGTCGGAGGATTGATTCTTAGTTCCCTGTCAAATCGTCCTGGTCTTCTTAATGCCTCATCAATGTCATCTGGTCTGTTAGTCGCAGCCATGACTACAAGTTGCCCCCGGGATTTGAGTCCATCCATTAAAGTGAGAAGCTGAGCAACAATCCTTTTTTCTGTCTGGTCAGTTCCCTCCCCTCTTTTTGGAGCTATTGAATCTATTTCATCTATAAAAATGATAGAAGGTGCATTCTTCTGAGCTTTTTCGAAAACTTCTCTTATATGTTTTTCGCTTTCGCCATAATATTTACTCATTATCTCCGGTCCTGCTATGGAGAAGAACGCCGAATCTGTCTCTGTTGCAACAGCTTTAGCAAGAAGAGTTTTACCTGTCCCTGGAGGTCCTGTGAGCAAGACTCCTTTTGGGGCTCCAACGCCTAATTTTTGGAAAACTTCCGGATGTTTCATTGGAAGTTCGACCATTTCCCTTATCGCATCTATCTCTTCTTTAAGCCCACCTATGTCTTCATAGCTGATGCCTGTAGCTCTTAAATCTCCGCTGTAAACCTCATCCGAGACTGTTATTTTGGTTGAAGGAGTAACTATAACGTTTCCTTTTGGAGAGACTTTTGAGACAGCATAGCTTAATCTTGTTCCAAATACATCAATGACTATTTTTTGTCCGAGGACAAGGGGTTTTTCAAGAAGCTTATTGTGGAAAAATTCCGTAGGATTATCACTGAATTGTATTCCTTCCTGTGTTGGGGAAAGAGTTATAGACTCTGCAGGCGCGACATCTACTTTTTCAACTTTTACATCGTCTCCTATAGAAAAGCCTATATTTGATCTCACTGTTCCATCCAGTCTTATTTTTCCTATCGACTTGTCTCCGTCAAGGGATCTGAGAACTTTCACAATGACAGGAATCTTCCCTTCTATCAGAAGTACTTCTCCCGGGGATAAATTCATCGCATTCATGTCTTTTGATGAGACTCTTGCTATACTTTTGTCTATATCTTCCTGAAGTGCTTCACTTATCTTGAGATAAAAGTCGTGTTTATCTTCTTTCTTTGCCATTTTAATCTCCTCTTATTTTATTGGCTACTTTTTTTAATTCGTCTGTTGACCTTCTTGGGCCTAATTGTGTGGAAATATATCCTTCATATTTTTCAAAATATTTTTTTTCCTTTGCCCATGTCTCTTCAAACTTATTGTCAAGCCCATAAATTGGATATAATTTTATATGGACATGATTTATTCCCAAACCTTCCATAACCATCGCGACGCGTTTGACATTTAATTTTTTCTCCAATAATTTTGCAATTTTCTTTGCGGCGAGCATCAAAGCAGAATATTCTTTCTCAGGCATATCGGTTGCGTCGCTGTCAAAATGCTTTTTCGTCATAACAAGGGTCATTCCTTCCGTATTGGGGTTTATGTCTAAAATTGCCAAATGTTTTTCATCTTCATAGACTTTCTCTGATGGTATTTCTCCGCTTGCTATCTTGCAGAAAATGCAATCTGTCATTTTGTTTCAACCTCCACTTCAAGTATTCCGTTATTGAAAGTCCAGGAATATCTTTTGATTTTAAGGTTTGGAATGTTTTTTCTTATCTTGATTCCTTTTTCAAGTTTCCCGGCAAGATAACTTTGAACTCCATCGAGATTTTTTTTCTTTGCATTAACTTCGACGAATCCTTTTCCTGCCTCAACACTTATGTCTTTTTTGGAATATCCATAAATTTCAAAGACAAAGTAAACTTTATCATCCTCTTCAATGTAATCTATTGCCCTCTCTTCTCTTTCACTCTTTACTACATCTCTTGAAGAAGATGTTCTTGGTTTGGATTCTTGAAAAAATTCTTTTATTATGCTGTCAAACGGATCGTCGTCGAAGAATCCCATATTAATTTAAGCGAAATAGCTACCCCCTTTCTCGGTGCCTACAGGTTTTGCGCTGTTCATAAGCTGTTCTTCCATCTTCTTATATACATCTATGGACTGCTTTGTGACGCTAGGTCTCACTTTTTTCATAGCTTCGTCAAAATGTTTTTTCCTGACCTCGTTTGCATTCATGGATTCACGAAGAGCGACCATAGCCGCTTCGCGTGCAAGAGCTTCAAGATCCGCACCTGTGTATCCATCAGTCTCTTTTGCCAAATCCTTAATCTTGACATCTTTTCCCAAGGGCATATTTTTAGTATGTATCTTTAAGATTATCTCTCTCCCATCCTCTGTAGGTGCATTCACAAGAAGAATCTTGTCAAATCTCCCCGGTCTTAAAAGTGCGGGGTCAAGCATATCTGGTCTGTTAGTTGCGGCTATAACTAGTATTTCCTTTATATCTTCTAAACCATCCATCTCTGCAAGCATCTGGTTCAATACCCTTTCAGTAACTTTGTTTGAGTCATATCCTCTTTTTCCTGCCAGTGCGTCAATCTCATCGAAAAATATTATACATGGTGAAACCTGTCTTGCTCTTTCGAAAACCTTTCTCATTCCTTCTTCAGACTTACCAACCCACATAGAAAGCAATGAAGGGCCTTTAACTTGTATAAAATTTGCTTCAGATTCTTTTGCGACAGCTTTAGCAAGAAGAGTTTTACCTGTTCCAGGTGGGCCATAAAGCAGTATCCCTCTCGAAGGCCTTATCCCCATTCTCTTGAAACTTTCAGGATTTTTTATAGGCCACTCTACAGCTTCCTTCAGTTCTTGTTTTATTTTATCAAGTCCTCCAACGGAACTCCAATCTACATTGGGTGTTTCAACCAGCACTTCTCTCATCGCCGAAGGTCTCACTACTTTCAGAGCTTCCATGAAATCTTCCTGCCTTATTATGAGCTTTTCAAGAACTTCATGTGGGATAACTTCATCATCCATCTTTATCTTGTTTATATTTTTTCTCAAAACATTTATTGCAGCTTCTTTTGTTAGCGCTTCGAGGTCGGCTCCGACAAAACCATGGGTCATGGAAGATATCTTATCCAAGTCAACATTTTTATCCAAGGGCATTCCTCTTGAATGTATCTTCAAAACTGCGAGTCTTCCCTTTTTGTCAGGAACTCCTATTTCTATTTCACGATCAAATCTTCCGGGTCTTCTTAGAGCTGGATCAATCGAGTTTATACGATTTGTAGCTCCTATTACCACAACTTTCCCCCTTGAATTCAACCCATCCATCATTGTCAAAAGCTGGGACACCACTCTTCTCTCAACCTCCCCCTGAACTTCTTCTCTCTTTGGTGCTATCGCGTCGAGTTCATCTATAAAAATGATAGAAGGTGCATTTTTCTCAGCTTCTTCAAAAATATTTCTTATCTTTTTTTCACTCTCTCCATAAAACTTGCTCATGATCTCAGGGCCGTTTAAAAGTATGAAATGAGAATCCGACTCATTTGCGACAGCTTTAGCAAGAAGAGTTTTACCTGTTCCAGGTGGACCGTGGAGCAAAACCCCCTTCGGAGGGCTTACACCTAACTTCTGGAATATTTCCGGATGCTTCATAGGAATTTCAACCATTTCCCTTATCTTCCTTATCTCTTCAGATAGTCCGCCAATATCCTCATAATTTATTGAGGGTATTTTTTCTTCTATCATCTCTATCGCTTTTGGGTTCAAGACGACTTCTGTATTTTCAGTTATCATTACGGGACAGTTTGGGCTTGTGGATACAACAATAAACTTTATCTGTGCAACTCCTCCTCCGAGATTTCCAAATCCCATCCCTCCGAGTATATCTCCGAGATTTCCAAAGACATCATTTAAATCGCCCATATCATCTCCCATGATATCCCTTCTTCTTTGGACCCCCCCCAAGACTATTGTGTCACCTTTTATGACTATTCTTCCGAGCAATCCTTTTCTTAAGTCGGTTGGGTCGCCTTGTACCATTATTCCTTTTTGTGCAGGTGCAATTATTATCTTTTTGGCTTCTTTAACCTCCGCTTTTTTTACTGTGACTTCATCTCCTATGGAAACTCCCGCGTTTTTTCTTAATATTCCGTCAATTCTTATTATCCCTTCTCCCACATCAGCAGGGTAAGCTCTGTCTGCGATGGCGATTGTTGATTTATTTTTCCCTATGAGTATCGCATCTCCCCTCTTTACATCTATTTCTTTCATCAGTTCAATGTCAAGTCTTGCTATTCCTTTGTAAGCATCATCCTGCAGAGCCTCGACAACTTTGAGTTTCAATTCTTTTTTCTTATCTTCTTTATCAGCCATCTTTAATTCTCCTTATCACCTTCTTTTTTTATTCTTTTTGAGTCCTTAAATATTTCTGTTCTGTTCCGTTCAGGATGAGCCGAATCACTGAACTGTCTTGCATGAAGAACAGGGCTATTATTTTTGATTATTTTTATCTCCTTTGCCTTTACGACCCGGGAATTCACATTAGGATATCCGTCGGTGTTTTCAGTATTGAACATAAGATTGAGTCTTCCGAAATCCTGAAAAGAAAGTCTCACCATATCATTAACCATATTCTCCTGTTCTCTCATGAAATCGACGATTTCGCGGGGAATAGATACCGCATAGGAATTCCCGACCATCCTCATTTTGACTTCATACTCTTTTTTCTTCAGCTTTATGAAATTCTCGTATTCAACGTTGTCTTCAGGGTGTATGATGATATTACCGCATGAGTTGCATTTCTTGATTCTTAAGTTAAATCCATTCTTGCTCATAAGAGAATTCTGCATCTCTTTCCCGCATTTCCCGCACAGAATCTTATGATCAAATATATCTTGCATGTGTATACATGATGTGTATATTTAAAAACTTTACGGACTTATGCAAATATTATGTTACCAATCAAAATTTAGTCTTTGTCAATCTCATTTATTATCCCTTTGGAATTTCTTATCACTTCTTCAAGCGCATCTTCATCAGAGTATCTCGGATTTCTCTCCTTTGATTTTAACGCTGCTGAAGCTCCGGCAATCACTGCTTTTTTTAAAAGGGCATCTTTCACCTTTTTCATCCAAAAATAAATGATCCTGAGTTTAAAAATTAGACTCTCAAATCCGGCTTTGCACAATAAGTAATTCTTGCACAAAAAGTGATAAATTTATTGTGCAAAGCCCTCAAATCCGCCAGACTTAAAAACCCAAAGAGTCTTTTAGGAAAAATGAATAAAGAGAAGTGGAAAAAGTTCTGGAAAAAGTTCTGGTTTGTTGTATGGAAAGATGATTCCATCAAGGGATGGATAATCTCCCTTGTTTTTCTTCTCATAATTATAAGGGGTATTTTTTTCCCTTTGCTTTCTCTCGCAACCGGGACTTCTCTTCCTTTAGTTATCGTGGAATCTTGTTCGATGTATCATCAGGGCGGGGAACTTTTTGCAAATTTTAATGACTGGTGGATTTCGCATGCATGGAAATACACCCCCCGAGGGATAAATGAGAGTGAGTTCATGGCTTTTCCGTTTAAGAACGGATTGAACAAAGGAGATATACTCTTCGTAACTGGTGTAAGCCCTGCTGATGTTAGGGTTGGTGATATAATTATTTTCAATGCGGATATGAGTGCCCCGATAATCCATAGAGTAATGAGTATAAAGGATGAAAATGGAACTTACTTTTTTTCAACTGAGGGAGATAATAACAATGGCCAACTTTCAGTGGAAGAAAATATAAATCAAAATC
The DNA here is from genome assembly GCA_027343665.1 of archaeon. Taxonomy (GTDB): domain Archaea; phylum Nanobdellota; class Nanobdellia; order Pacearchaeales; family GW2011-AR1; genus GW2011-AR1. The sequence continues at coordinate 104,741 of DAHWKL010000002.1, read as the reverse complement.
AGATTGTGGGGGAGCCAAGGGCATTGGTGTTGCCTTATGTAGGATGGATAAAACTAGTTTTCTTTGAAGGCTCAAAGCCCCCTTCTGAGCGAGGCTTTTGCGTCCAGGACTAAAATTTGCATATAATCTTCGTGCATTTCCTTATATAGTTTAGCTGTCCAAAGATCAGAATTTCCATTCATAGTTGCTTGAGTCGGATTTTTCATAAAAGTTATAGGGATGTTGTTCGAGATAAAGCTTACAATCCTTTTTTTGGAGAGCTCATAATTAACTATTGTTGAAGAAGCATACCTTCTGGAAAGTATCTTATACCAATTTATTAGCAGGTCTGATTTGTTCCGGAGGTTTAAAATTGCTCCGGGTTCATCCAATGCCTGAATAAATAAATAATCTTCGGCTATCGTATCCATATTTGCTCCAAATTCATCCATAATCTCGGGTGATAATTTATGTGAGAGACTTTTTTTTGAAAGGATGGGATTTATCAGAGAAATTATTCTTCGTTGAGACATTGGATATCTACCTTCTTTTGCATTTTCTTATTCGAGTATTTTAAATTTTCTCACAAAATCTAACTCTTTCCACCATTTGCCAAGGCCGAAATAATTCCCAGAACCAATTAATGCGGAAGTTATCAGGGCAAAAGCATAGAACCAATGATAATCCATAAAGGGATTTCCTGAGGGGGGGAAGACTGAGAGCCACATCAAAAAGAGCATTATTGTTCCGGCTATAGCTCCGGGTTTTAGCGCTATTCCTAATATGAAAGTTATCCCGACAAAAAGGAGTCCTAACATGAAGAGCCAAGTCACAATCTGGCTTTGTGCTATTGGGTGGAAAATCCATGAAAATGTTCCGCTTGTTCCTGAAAGGAACCCTACTGTAGGTGAGCCTCCGGCAAGCCATGATTTTCCCGGCGCTGTTGTCATTCCAAGGCCAAAAAGCTTGTCTAAAAAAGGCCACATGAATATGAAACCTGCCGAGATTCTCAATATTGCCCAAAACGGTTTCCATTTTAGTTCTTTCATCTTATTTTTTGAGCCACCTCATCTCTTTGTTCTGCACATGTTTTTTTATCATGCGCGGGATGAATCCCTTCATTACAAATTTTTTGTAAGTCAAGATTCCTTTATGATTTCCTAAACTTAGAAGCATAGCTCTCTCTTTATGTTTGTATCTCTCAAGAGGTTTATTCTTTTCAAGATTGATCAAGTTTTTCTTTATGATTTCCGCATGCTCCAAAGACACCCGAGCTGTTTTTTCTTCTTTTATATCAGTCACATCTCCTCCCACAAATATATTCTTGAACCCTTTCAGATTAAGAAATTCATCTGTTGATATATACCCTTTTCCGTCTATAAGTTTTGGAAAACTTTTTTTCATGAATTCAGAATTTGGCGTGATGCCCACGCAAAGAAATGCAAGTTCTGATTTTATTCTTGTTCCTTTGTCCGTAAAAAATTCCTCATCGTTCCCGATTCTTTTGCTTCCTTTTATCATCTCATTGAATATAATCTTGACTCTGTTTTTCTCAAGAAATTTTTGTACATACCTGCTTGCCTTCAAAGGTTGTCTTTCTATTAACCTATCCATAGCGTGTACGACTGTTATTATTTTGTCTTTGTACTTGGTAACAATTTCTCCCGCAAGTTCGACGCCTGATAATCCTCCACCGATTATGAGTATATTTTTTGAGTTTTGAAGATCTGAGTAATGAGCTCTCAGTCTGTTTGCCCTGTTTGTCATGAGAGCATCATGCTCTTTGAATGGGAAACTGTATTTTGATCCCGAGCTAATAACAAGATAATCAAATGCGATCTTTCTTTTATCTACAAATACCTCTTTTTCAGATATCTTTTCCACTTTACCTACAATCAGCTTCGCTTTTTTTAGATAATGAAGGTGCATCAGCTGGATATTATCTATCGAAGTAGGATCTGTTATTGCACTTAAGACGGAAGGGGTAAATTCGAAATAGTTTTTTGTATCTATTAGTGTTACATCAAACTCATTCTCAAGAGATTTTGCAACTTTACTTCCTGTGAAACCACCCCCTATTATCACTACTTTTTTCATTTATCTTTTGAAGAAAAGGAGTTTTATAAGATTTCTGTATACATGAAAATAAATTCATAGACTGGAGTTGGCAGGGTAAATAATATAAATGTTATTTCCTTCTGCATAAAATGGGTGAGAAAAACGGGTTTGTTTATGCAACCAAAAAATTTTTTCATGATAATGTCTACATAAATAAGGTTCCCTCTTACGGGAACACCATCTTTTATTCTTTTGGATTTATCCTGATAGCCCTCTTTATACTTTTAGGAGTAACTGGAACAATAATGGTCTTTTTCAACAAGCCGTGGTGGCTCACAAGCTCTTTTGGAATTTATCTGCGAAGTATTCATATGTGGGCTGCTGAAGCTTTCATACTTTTTTTGCTGCTTCATCTTATTGTTACGTCTTCCACGTCAGCTTTTAAGAAAAAGAAACTTGTTTGGGTTGCAGGCAGTTTGTTGTTCATACTTTTTATAATTCAAACAGAATTTGGATTTTCATTGAGGGGAGATTTCTCATCTCAATGGAGAGCCCTTCAAGGAGCCGATTTCTGGAACGGGAATCTTTTTGGGCATATGATAAATCCGTTGAATTATTCGCAAATATTTGGGATACATATTTTGATAATCCCTCTTTTTGTTATTTTGCTTGTAATCTTGCATTATGGGATTGTAAGAGCAAGAGGAATTTCTAAGCCCTACAAAAAAACTGTGAAATACAAAATGGTCGAAGCCAATCATAATTCTCTTTATTTAAGAGCTTTAATCGTTGTTGTGGTTGTTCTTATATTGGGATTTCTTATCCCTTCTCCTTTTCTTCCGTCAGTTACAGTGAAGGAAATTTCCACACAAAATCCTTCGACATTCGCTCAAACTTTAATTGCAGAATACAATCACACTTCCAGCACAGCGACATATCAAAATACTGTGGATCCTTATACTTTTAACACCAGAACAGTCTATGTAACCGAACCATACAATGAGTATATCCAGATAGAGAATAGTGCAAAGACATTTCCAAACGCTGCGTCGGATTCATCAGCTCTTCAGAATTCAGTAATTGATGAGGCAAATTCATATTTCGCACAAAACGGTTCGATAAATGTCTTAAGCAGCAATCCTCTTATTTCAATTGCAAGTGCGCTCACAATCATGGGTCAGAATGGAATGTACGACTCTTATCTCAAAAGTATTTCTACGGGTGACAATCCGACTTACAAAGATAGATTACTTTTGGATACTGGTTATATGGATGCAAAAGCTGAAAGTTTGGGATTGAGTCTTGAGAATTATGGGATGATAAAGGATGAAGAAGGGGCAGGAATCTATCCCCCAAATTCATGGTGGATGTATCCGTTTAACCTGCTTGACAATACTATCTTAAAAAATGATCCGAATCAAGATGCAGATGGTGGTTTGATTATAGGGATATTCATACTACTGCTCGCAACTCTTCCGTGGATTCCTTATGTCAACCAGATCCCAGATAAACTGAAACTTTACAGACTTTTCTGGAGAGAAGAAAAGAAAGTTAAATCTTATTCATAAATAATATAAACTCAGCCCTCTTTTTTAAAAAATGAAAGAGGATGAATTTGATCTTATCATAATTGGTGGCGGTACCGCAGGTGTCGAGATAGCTTTTGAATCAACTAAAATGCAATTAAAGACGGCCCTTGTTGAACCTAACTTCATGGGGGGGATCTGCCTCAATACTGGTTGCATCCCCACAAAGACTTTGCTTTTCTCTTCACATCTTTTTTCGGAGATAAAACGCTCAGATGAATTCGGAATTTCTGTTGAAAATGCTCAAGTGAACTTTTCACAGATTATGAAAAGAGCAAAGAGCATAGTTGACGGTTCAAGGAAAGGTGTCGAGTTGGGTTTGAACAGCCAATATCTGAAAATTTTCAAAGAGCATGCTGTTTTCACGGGTTTGAAGAAGATCAAAGTTGGTGATAAAGAAATCATGGGGAAAAAAATAATCATCGCTACCGGTTCCAAACCTCATGTTCCTCCAATTCCCGGTCTTCAGGATATAGATTACCTTGTAAGCGGAACGCCCAATAGCTCAAAGGAAGATATCCTGAATCTTGAAAAATTCCCGTCATCAATGATTATAATCGGAGGGGGTTACATCGGTTTTGAATTTGCAACTTTCTTCTCGGAGTTGGGTTGCAAAATAACTATCTTGGAAGGGATGGACAAAGTGCTTGGCGTCGTGGATGACGAGATTCGTGAAGTTCTGCTCAAAAAATATGTAAATAACAATTTTTCAATAATGACAAGCGTGAGAATCTCCAAAGTGTCACAGGAAGAAAGCCAAGAGAAGGTCTTTTTCACGGATAAAGACGGAAAAGAGAATTCTGTCTTGGGAGATATAGTTTTTGTCGCCACGGGAAGAATACCCTCAAGTTTTGAATTGCATCTTGACAAGACAAAAGTCGAAGTTGATGAGAGAGCCGCGATAAAAGTGAATGATAACCTTGAAACTTCATGCAAGGGAATATACGCTGTAGGAGATATCACAGGGAAATTCTTATTTGCACATACTGCAAAAAGAGAAGGTCAGATAGCGCTTTCAAATGCTTTCGGAAAAATTAAGAGGAAATTTAATACAAATGCTATTCCGTGGGCAGCTTTTGTTAATCCTCCGATTTCAGGTGTAGGTGCGACTGAGAATAAATCAGGAACAGGGATACTGAAGGCTCATTTTTCCCGAGCTGCGCGTGCAGGGATAATTGGAGAGCCTGAAGGCATTTTGAAGGTATGGTTTGATAAAAAGACAAAGAAGATTCTTGGGGCACAGATGATAGGGGCGAATTCAGACGACTTGATAGGGGAGTTCAGCGCTTTGATAAACTGCGGCGCAACTGTCGCACAGCTCAAAGAGATAATTCACATCCACCCGACACTGTCTGAAGTCGCGGATAGTTTGGTGGAAGAGAAGGAGGATTAAGATATCCTCTTTTCTAATTCTAATTTATACCTAAGAACGTTGTTATTTGCTTCTTTTTCAAACGGTCTTTTTATTCCCCTCTTTTTTAACTCTTCATGTCTAAACTTTATATGAGATAATTCATGTAACAAAACACCTTCATTAGATTTTTTATAATACATTTTTATGTAATATTTTTTATTGGGAGAAATCATTTTCATATATGCTCCCCCTATTTTTTGTAACAAAAAATCTCTTCTGTTTGTTATTTCTACTTCTATTATTAAATTTTTGTTAAGACCAATCTTGCTTCTCCAAAACTTAAGAGATTCATTCAAGTTTCCAGTGTTAATCTTTTTACTATGCCTATAAATTTTTTCTACCTGGCGGTGAAAAAAGAGCTTTATTATCAAGATTATTATAATAAGAATAAAAAGAAACAAAATGAGTATCTTTTCTGTAAGCACCATCTTTTAGATTCACTACCTTTTCTTATCTCTTCTTCATATATCCCACAATCTTGTCGAGAGCAGTTATTGCAGAATGAGGGAACATGAAGACAGGGATGTTGTGCTCTTCGAGCTTCTGGGAGAGTTTCTCTGTGAAGTCAGAACCTGTTGAGATGACTACAATTGGTTTTTTTGTTCCTGCTTTAGCTCTCGAGATTATGTTAGTTATGTCTTCAGTGATCAATGGGGTCTGATAAAGTGCGACTAAAATTATCACATCGACGTTTTTGTCCGGTAAAATATTTGTGAGTGCATCCTTGTATCTTTGGCTTGTCGCATCTCCCGAGATATCAAGAGGATTTCTTATGTGCACATAATCCGGCATTGTTTTTTTCAACTCTTTTTGGGTTTTTTCTGAGAGTTCAGCAAATTTCAAATTTTTTGATGCCGAAATAGCATCTGTCGAAACGATTCCGTAACCACCGCCATTTGTTATTATCTGAACGCGATTCCCTTTTATTTCGATAGGGTTTTCAAGGACACTTGCAACATTGAACATCTCTTCAAGATTGTCTGTTTTTATAATATTAACTTGGTCAAATATTCCAAAATACGTTTCTTTGGCCCCTGCAAGGCTTCCAGTATGCGACAATGCCGCTTTTTTGCCTTCCTCAGAGAGGCCTCCTTTAACAACTACTATTGGTTTTTTCTTTGCTACTTTTTTTGCAGTCTCAAAGAATTTCTTTCCATCTTTCACACCTTCAATATACATGCATATGACTTTTGTATCTTTATCATTAGAGAGGTATTCCAAATAATCTGATTCATCAAGCTGTGTTGCATTACCATAGCTCACAAATTTTGAGAATCTATAGCCTCTTGCAGCTGCTAGGTCTATTATGGCAAGGCCGATTGCTCCGGATTGACACACAAAACTTATCCCTCCGGGTTTTGGGAATTTCATTCTTTCTCTTGGTATGAAAAGCGCGTTCAGGGAAGACTGGGCGTCATATATCCCAAGACAATTCACTCCAACGGCCCTCATTTTATTTTGATCGAGAAAACTTTTGAGATTATCTTCGGCTGTTTTGTCCCCCATTTCTGAGAAACCTGAGGTCACAATGACCAAATCTTTTACACCTTTATCATTGCATTCTTTGACTGACTCCAAGACAAATTTTGCAGGAACTGCTATTATCGCCAAATCTACTTTTTCTTTCACTTCTTTGATGTTTTTATAAGATTTTTTTCCGAGAATTTCAGGAGCATTTGGATTTATCGGAATTACAATTCTTTTTGAACTTGATTCCATTATATTTTTCATGAGAACATTCCCGACTTTCTCCGGGTTTCGTGAAGCTCCTATCACTGCAACTGTTTTAGGGTTGAATAAATTCTTAAGTTCCATTTACCATACTGCGAAGGTTTTTTCGTGGCCTCTTTTTTTGAATGTGAATCTTAAATTTCTATGAAAAGGTGACTCGGATCTTCAAGATAAGCCTTGAGTGTTTCCAAAAATCTTGAAGCCTCAGCACCGTCTATTATTCTGTGATCGAATGTAAGTGATAAGGGAAGAACTTTTATCTTCTTTTTTGGGTTGTTTATATCTAAACTGTCAAAGATTCTCCCGATACCAAGAACTGCACTTTCGCCAGGATTTATCAATGGTGTTGCGTAAGTCCCTCCAATCGATCCGTAATTTGTTATTGTAAAAGTCGAACCTTTTAGTTCATCAGGAGCAATTTTTCTGTCTCTCGCCTTTGAAGCAAGGTCATTTATCGCTTTTGAAATGTCAACTATAGTCATTGTATCGGTATTTTTGATTGAAGGAACGACAAGGCCAACTGGGGTTTCAACCGCGATTCCTATATTGTAAAACTTTTTGACTATTATTTCATTTTCTTCAGTGTCAAGATATCCGTTGAAGTAAGGATTTTCTTTCAGGACTGCTATGACCGCTTTAACTAAGAATGGAAGAAGAGTCAGATGTATCTCTTTAATTTTCTTTTTCTCTTTTTCTTTCAGATTCCACAGTTTTGTAATATTCACATCTTCCATAGCAGTTACTTGAGGTATCATGTTAGAAATTGTCAGATTATCACTTATGGCTTTTCTTATCCCTTTTAACGGAATTCTTTCAATGTTCCCTGCAGGAGTCTCAAGCTTTGTGACTGGGATTATCTGCTGGGGGATTTCTGTTGTTGTCGGAAGATCTTTTTTCAGAATTCTTCCGTCATTTCCGCTTCCTTTTATCTTAAGGAGATTTATTCCACCTTCTCTTGCAATTGCTCTGATTTCCGGGGATGCCAAAATTTTGTTGCTTTGGATTTCGCCTTTTTTTACTGCAACATGGGACCTATATTCAATATCGGGTGTGTCTGGAGCTTCTTCCAAAACTCCGACTACTGCAAGGCCTTTTTTCTGCGTCTTCTGAGTGTCATTTTTTTTCTCTTCTTTCACAGTTGCTTCTATTTTCTTTGGATCAGATTTCTCAGACTTTGTTTCAGCCTTTTTTTCGGATGACTTTTTTGACTCTTCTTTTTCGACGGGTGCTGGTTTTTCTTCTTTTGCCGGTGCTCCGGATCCATCGTCGATTGTGCAAAGTGTTGCCCCTACTTTGACAGTGTTCCCATTCTTGAAATTTAATTTAAAAATTTTTCCGGTTTTTGGCGAAGGTAAATCCACAACGGATTTATCAGTCTCAATCTGGACGATATTCTGATTCTCTTTGACATTGTCACCTTCTTTCACAAGCCATTTCACAAGTTCCCCTTCAGTTATCCCCTCGCCCACATCGGGAAATTTGAAATCATATGCCATTATTCTTTTATAGAAAGTACTTTTGTTATTGCTTTCCCAATTTTCTCCTTGTTTAATAAGTACAATTTTTCGTATGATGCGAGTGGCATTATTGTGTCATAACCAGTGACCCTTTCAATTGGTGCTTCAAGTGAATAGAACGCACTTTCATTTATCCTTGCTATTATTTCTGCAGCTACCCCTAGGTTTTTCGGAGCTTCATGGACAATGACCACCCTTCCCGTTTTTTTGACAGAATTTATTATGGTTTCAGTATCTAAGGGAGATATAGTCCTCAAGTCAATGACCTCAACATCAGCTTTCAGTTCATCCACTGCTTCAAGCGATTCCCTTAACCATGAACCATAAGTTATAAGCGTCATGGAATTTCCTTCTCTCACAACTTTTGCTTTTCCGAGGGGAATTGTGTAAGCTGTTTCCGGTACGTCTTCTTTTATCGCACGATATATCCTTTTTGGTTCGTAGAAAATAACTGGATCAGGGTCTCTTATAGATGAGATCAACAACCCTTTTGCTTCATAAGGTCCTGAGGGTATCACAACTTTTATTCCAGGTATGTGGGCAAAAAAAGTCTCTGGTGATTCTGAGTGGTGCTCAAGAGCTCTTATCCCTCCACCAATCGGACATCTTAAAGTTATGGGGCAATGATATAATCCTCTTGATCTGTTTCTTATTCTTGAAGCGTGATTATAGACTTGATCAAGTGTTGTTATCGAGAACCCGTCAAATTGTATCTCTAGAATTGGTTTTAAGCCCATCACTGCCATTCCAATTGAAACTCCCATAATCCCTGCTTCTGCAAGTGGTGAATCCATGACGCGATTGTTTCCGTATTTTTTTGCGAGCCCGTCTGTAACTCTAAAGACCCCACCGTCCTCGCCTATATCCTCGCCAAGAAGAACTATTGATTTGTCATTTGCCATCTCATTATCAAGTGCGCTATTTATCGCATCGACCATGTTCATTTCTGTCATGCTGCCGCCCCCATTAATTGATATTCTTCTAGGATGGGTTGTTGGATTCCATCTTCTCTGATTATAGAGGTGTATCCAAGCTTATTCTTTAATTCAGATAAAATTTTGTTTTTGATGTTCTCTTCTGACGGTGTAAAGCCAAGCATTTCTTCAAAACTGGTTACCCCAACTTTATCCATGTTAAATCCACAGTGGTCTATCAACTCAAAATTTTTATGTGCCCTTTTATCAACATAAACGGAGAACCCCCCATTTGTTATTATTCTATTACTAAAAGAAGTTTTATACCCCTGTGCGAGGAATTTCTCTTTTTTGCCACTTTTAGAAATGTGCCACACACAGCTATAATCTCTCTTTACAGCCTCATTAAACTCTTTTCCTAATTCGACATTAGCCCCCATCCCTTTTGCAACATTATAAACTATTTCTTCAACTGTTCTCATATATGTCCATGAGCTTTTGTTTACCCCCTTGAGGTTTATCACTGGATAAAAAACCACCTGTCCAGGCTCAAGTATTGTTGCTCCTCCGGCTCCTTTTCTTTGATAATAAGCTATCCCATATTTTGGCAAGGATTCTATCGGAACATGTACGATGTTCCATTCATAATTTATTCCTGTAGTCAATGTTGGGGGGTGGGAAGCTATTAAGATTGTATCCCCGATTTTTTCTTCTGCTCTAAGTTCAGACAAATTTTCTTGGATAGTCTCTATCTCCTGAAATGATTTTTCTCCAAGTTCTATAACTTTTAATTCCAAACTCATTTAGCCTCCCCTGCGCTAAGTTTTATTTCTTCTAATTCTGGAAGCAATTCATCAGGCAGTTTCTCGAACAAATAGTTTATTATATCTTCAGGTGGATAAGGTTTCATAGCTTCAAAGTTTTTGACCCCTTCTTCTATCTCTTTTTTTATCTGTTCCTGAATTTTCTTGTCTTCGGTTTCCGTTAGAATTTTAGTTTTCATCAAATATTTTTTAAATCTTGAAATTGGCTCGAACTTCTCATGTTTTTTTGCTTCTTCAGGTTTCCTGTATTTTGAAGCGTCATCTGAAGTCGTGTGATCACCGAGCCTGTAAGTTAAGCATTCAATCAAAGTAGGATTACCTTTATAAGCATCTTCAAGGGCATCTTTTGTCGCTTTGTAGACGGCGAGGATATCATTCCCGTCGACTCTTATTCCTTTCATACCATAAGCTATCGCTTTTTGAGCTATAGTTTGGGCTTCTGTCTGTTCTGCTATAGGAAGGGATATTGCGAATTGATTGTTCTGGCACAAGAAGACCGTATGGGCACCGAAGACACCTGCGAAATTCATAGCTTCGTGGAAGTCTCCCTTGGAGGTTGATCCATCACCGAAATATCCCACTGCTGCAGCCTTCTTTTTTTGATAAGCAAAAGCCATCCCTGCTCCTGCAGCATGGGGGATCTGAGAGCCAACCGGAATTGAAGGTGAGAAAACATTCACTTCTTTGGAAACCGCACCTCTTTCATCTCCTTTGTGGTACAAAAAAATTCCTTCTGGCTTCGCTCCTCTTGTCAGTGCCACAGCGTGTTCTCTGAAAGACGGGAAAGCTATATCATCTTTTCCCATGGCAAAGGCTGACCCGACTTGTGCTGCTTCTTGACCATAAAGTGAAGCATAAGTGTAAATTCTCCCTTGTCTTTGCAGCGAAATTGATTCCCCATCAAAAGTTCTTGACAGGAGCATTAGATAATATAATTTTTTCAATTCCTCTTTTGATAATTTTGGCATATCTTTCTTATTTACAATTTTCCCGGTCTCGTCAAGAACTTGCAGATAAGTCACCTCACACCCATTTATTACTTTCATTTTGCTGACCTTCCAAAAACGCGAGGGTTCTTTATAAAATTTATGAAGGTGGTATCTGCAAGGAGAAAACAAAATTATTTAAGCAGATAATGTTTTTTTTAAAGATGGAAAATAAGGTGATGGATGCTGCGGAATCCGCCGAACTGGTAAAGAAGTTTGTTTCGGCTCCCCAGTCTCAGGTTGTGAAGAGCGTTTCAGAGATATCAATAAAGACGCCACTTGTTTTGAAAATGCTTTCAAAGGATGCAGTTCACAAAACAGAGGTTGGAGGCGTGAAAATAGTGATGGAGCAATCTTATCTCAGTTCAGCATTTAACGATCTTGTTAATACTGCTAAAACACATAATATTGTTCTTGATGGGATTTTTGTCCAGGAATTTGTCAAAGGGATAGAAACAATCATTGGAATAAAGAAAGATCCTATATTTGGTCCAATGATCCTTTTTGGTCTTGGCGGGGTATTCACCGAAGCTCTTAAAGACACTTCAACAAGGAGATGTCCCATAACCCCGGATGATGCGCAGGAGATGATCGACTCCCTGAAGTCTTCGAAAATATTTTATGGCTTTAGAGGGATGAAAGTTAATATTGATGATTTGAAAAAGTCTCTTGTCTCCATATCCAAACTTCCGGATAAACGCAGAGAAATTGAAGAACTAGATATTAATCCGTTCACTCTTACAGACAAGAAAGGTTTTGCAGTTGATGTGAGGGTTGTTGCCAGAACCAAATAACAAAAATTTCCAAGAAACGGCCGTTCTGGCTCTTATGACTTTGGATGAGAATTCATCTTCGGCCGTTCTTCGTTCAATAAAAATAAACAATACCTAATCAAATCAGGCGGTTCACTTTTTCTTCTTGAATTCGTTCACCGCTTTCTCAACAAGTTGCATGTACATAACTGCGGGTCCTCCCCCCATGAGAACAGCAACCCATGCAGCTTCCATGACCTCTTTATCGGTCGCACCTTTTTCCATAGCGCCGCTTACGTGGTAAGCAATACACCAATGGCAATGTGCATTTATTGACAACGCAACAGCGATAAGCTCTTTTTGCTTTGAGTCGAGCGCACCAGGAGATTCTACAGCTTGCATGAAAGCTCCGAACCCTTTCATCTGTTCAGGCCACGCTTTTGAGAATCGTCCAAGTGAATCATTTGCTTCGTTTAGAAGATCTTTCATTTCTCCCATCTTTTTTTACCTCCTTTTATGGGGTTATAATAAATAAGCCCTTTAAATTTTTATCCAAACAGAGTTGTATGAAATAATTTTCATATAATCTTTTGAACTTCTTTGGGCAAAATCAGTAAATCATAAACTATATAAATGATTTATCCATCTAAAAACCTATGGAATTTTGCCCCAAATGCGGCTCTGTATTAATGTCAAAGGTCAAGAACAGCGCATGTCCTAGGTGTGGTTATACAAAAAAAGGCATGGTAAAGCTTTCGACAAAAGAGAAAATAGAGGATCATAGCGAAGTGGCTGTCCTGAAAAAAGATTTCAAGACTGAGCCTATAGTTTCCGAAGTTTGTCCCAAATGCGGACATGACAAGGCTTATTTTTGGATGGTGCAGACCAGATCAAGTGATGAGTCTCCTACTAAATTCTTCAAGTGTGCGAAATGCGGTTATACAAAGAGAGAATACAGATAAATCCCGGATTTTGTGTTTTTAGAATATAAATATTTATTAACTTTGGTTTTGGTACAAGCCAATGGGAAATATCGGAAAGTTGGTGATTATTGAAAGCCCTTTTAGAGGAGAAAATTATTTGGATACTAATCTGAATATTCTGTATGCAAGGGCATGTGTTCATGATTCTTTGCTCAAGGGAGAGTTTCCTTTCGCGTCGCATTTGTTTTACACGCAGGAGGGTGTGCTAAATGATATGGTGGAAGAGGAAAGGAGCCTCGGAATTGATGCGGGCATCGCATGGGGAAAACTCGCTGAAAAGAGAATTGTTTACCAGGACAGAGGAATCTCAAATGGAATGAAATACGGAATAGCTTTTGCGAAAAAGATTAGCCAGGAAATAGAATATAGAGGTCTTCCCGATTATGAAGCTTTCTTAAAGTATGCTACTGAAATCGTCGGATCGAGAAAGGGGAATTATGAGTTCAGGGAAAATAACGGGAGTTTTTCAAAGAAGAAATCTTCCGATTATGGAAAATTCCTGAGCGAGGAAAGTTTAGGTGTATAATCTTTTTTTCCAGGTTAAATTAATTACTAAGAACATTTTTAAACAATTTATTTCTTTAAATTCCAATGGCTCCGTAGCTCAGTCTGGTCAAACGGAAGAAAAAACCGTCAGTCCATTCCGGGCAATGCAGCATATGGCTCCGTAGCTCAGTCTGGCCAGAGCACTGGACTCTTAATCCAGGTGTCGTGGGTTCAAATCCCATCGGGGCCATTTTGTCTGTTTAAAGCCTGACTTCTTTCCATACTTCTTTACCAAAGACTTTCTCATCAAAAATCTTTATCCAAGACGGAGTTATCTTGAACATCTTTGAATCATATTTTTTCAGGAAGTCAGATGGACTCTTAATAAAACTCTTGACTTTAGGATATCTCTTAAGGTAAAGCATTCCCGGCTTGGCTATTCTCAGAATAGACACTTTTTCGCATTTACCTTCAATTTGCAGTCCTCTCAGAAGTGAGCCCCATTTCTGTGAAGTATTTGCAATCGCGACTGAAACATTCTTATTCCTTTTCAGGTTTTTTGCGTGTCTTGAATCATCGTCTGTCCAGATATAGATATTAAAATTCTTGTCAAATACGTAATAAACGGAACAAGATTCAGGATTTCCATTGGGATTTGTTGTACTTAAGAACAAGAGTTTATTCTCCTCGAGAATCTTATTAATTGAAGACCTCTCTTTTGCACCCATGCGAAGATTAATCTAAATTATTATTTAAACTTTTCAGAATAGGGATTAACTCTTAATCTCTTTCTTTTTCATTCCGAGTTCGGATAGCGATCACCTCTATCCGGTTTTACTTTATGAGAATCTGTATATTCTCAATAGCGTCTGCGACCTGCTTTCCCTTCGGTGTCAGCTTTATAAGTTTGATTCGACCTTTCTTGTCAAACTCAACAAGCCTTAGAAGTTCAAGTGTCTGCAGTATCTTAACCGCATGGCTGTAAGTGCAGTCCACTTCTTTAGCCAAAACACTACCATACCTCATCCGTGTGTTCTTTTTCAAAGAAACGAGCATCAATGCCGGCTTTCTTCTGAAAAAGATGTCAAAGTTGTCTTCCATCTTGGACATGTATAGTTTAATATATATTTTATGAAAACCCCTTCCTTATAAACATTTTGTGACCTCTATGTCGAACAATAAGTGACAAAATTAGTTTTCCTTGGGTCCTGTCGACGGTAATTTATCAGAAATCACTTCCCCCAAACAGGTAGGAAGTGATGGAGCCGTATGTAAGATAAGATTCACAGTTGGGGCATTGCATCGGCGGAATATTCTGGACTTTGTCTGTTAATTCTTTTCCGCATCTAATACGGTCCAATAATCCTACCATCTGTGGGGTTGAATATTTTTCAGAATACTCTTTTGTGTATTGGTGCAGATCATGGTGGCAGTTGCTGCACTCTACAAGCGCTCCACCCCTATCATCACCTATAATTGTTATAAATGCTTTTTTTTGTTCTTCATTTTTCATTCTCCGCAATTTTGAATGCTTTGTCCCAAGCTCTATTTAGACCCTCTCTCGATCCAAGATAATTAATGTCCCCACTTCTGGAATAATCTTTTTTTATCCCGTATTCTTCCATGAGACTCTCTCTCCATTTCCTGACTGTTTTGAATCCTATCGGAACACAATCAGAATCTTTACACTTTCCGGTCATTCTTAAATCGGATATGATTGCTGTCGCATTCAGCCTGTCAAAATTCGGGGAGATTAAGCTGACAATCTTTATATTCGAAGCTTCAACCTGTTTTTCCCATGGTGCATAAGGATATTGGATAAGCTCCCCGTTTTCAAGATCCACATATACAGATTCTCCTGCTTCCCAGTATCCGTGAATATAAGCGAGTTGATAGGTTGAAGAATACCCTCCGTGTCCGTCGGCCTGCAAGGCCAGGTAAGGAACTTTTCTCCATAGTTCTTTCTGATTTCTTGAGTAATCTCTTATCTTCTCCGCAAGCGCATTAAGGTCTGCTGCAAGTTCTTTCTCAAGATTGCTTGCTTTCATAACTTGTGACCTCCTTATCCGGAATTTTTGCAATTTCATCAAACCGGTATTCCCTGCCTGCTACGTATATGGAGGATGGCGTCACCTTTCCGATATCTTGTATTGAATAATTCTTGGTTGAAAGTGTTTCAAATATGCTCCTGATCCGGTCTATTTTCACAGCCCCGGAAATACTTATCCTATATAGTGTTGCTTCATCAATGCTTTTCATAAGATATCAAAGACTTGTATTTTTGATATCTTTTACATGACAAAAATTGTCATCAATATTGGAAATCATTGTGCACTTCTGAGTCTGTTCCTATGAAATAAAGGTCGCGGGAATAGTTGTCAAGAGTTCTATCGAACACGACTTTTGGATGTGAGAAATCAAAGTAACTCACGAATTTATCTTTTTCAAGGGAGCAACCGGGAAACAACTCCCTGAACATGAAGACGTCGAATTTGTCTTCATGCCTTCCGACAAATTCTCTCATCTTCTCAGGCGAATCAATCGCTCCTTTGAGGAGAATTGTTTGCATCCTTATCCTGTAAACTTTTGGTCTGTAAAAATCAAGGACTTCATCCAAATTGTTCTGCAACCGGCTCCTGTAAAAATTGTTATTTGTCTCTGAGTTCCAATGGACTCTTGATAGATTAAGTTCGTCTATTCCCGAAATATCCTTGAGCATGAAGCCTTCAGTATAAAGTTTAATGTATTTATTCGGGAATAAGCCGATTATACCCTTAATGCTCTTATGAAGCAAAGAGTCTCCACCTCCTGTTATCTCGACTTCATCAAAGTCCTTGATTCCTGAAATCGTTTTCTCAAGTTTTGATATATCTATGAATTGAGGTTTGCCTTTGTCTGTCTCTCTTTCCTTCATATAACAGAAAGTGCAGTCCGCAGGGCATGCGTCTCTCACAGGCACCAGATACAATCTTTTCATTTTCTCATCCCACTTTTGAAAGTTTTTCTTGTCGCTTCTTTCATTTTCAATAAGTCATCAAGACTAAGTTCCGGAAAATTTTTTTCTATATATCCTTCTATCGCTCCCATGATATCTGAGAGTTCGAGGAGACTCATTATCTTTACTCCCTGATTCAAGGAGTCCCTGAATTCCAGAACCTCTTCGTAAATCTTGTCTGCACTTTCAAATTCTGAGAGGGGGATATCTTTTTCATGGTAACCTTTTGGAGCAAGACTCAAGACGGAACTTAATCTGGGTTCGGCGACCCCTGTTCCATATATCCAATGAAATCCTTTGTAAGAATTGTGGCCATAACTTCCGAGTTCGATACCCTGTGTCTTTGAGATTATATCTTTTCCGGATGAAGTCTTTATGGCATCTGTTTTGAGGTATTTTGAGAAGAATTCATTCGCTATCTCGATCATCTTATCCTCCTTATCCTGAGAAGCGAATCCGGATTGCTTTCCAAGGTAATCTATGAGTTCTACTTTGAAGAAAGATGTTTTATGCAGGTCATCAATATTTTTTTCATCCCTATAGCAAGGTGTGGCACAGCAGTATTTTCCTTCTTTCAACCTGCCTTCGAGAATCAATTCAAGGAAGCCCTGTTCTCCTGAGGCGATGTGGTTTCCCGTGTATTTTTCATCAAGAGAGCATCTGAATCTTCTGACGTCTTTAGGGGTGGTTATGCTATCAGCTTCATACGAGACGATCCAGGGAACTTCAATGTGCTTGAAACCTTTTCCTTTGTAGAAATCAATCGCTTCAGAAACTTTCGAATAATCTATCTTTGTCTCCATACTAAATTAAGACTTGTGCAATTCTTGACAATTTCTGAACAAAAAATGCAACTATATAACAATAAATAAAAATACTTAAAAAGGTGGGATAGCAATCATTTTAATGCTTGATAATAAGATGACTCAGGAGATAGAAAGATTTGTTTCTGTTGAACCAAGAAGTATAAATGAAATCTCAGAACATATACAAAAGAATTGGAGGACCGTTGACAGATACCTGAAAGAAATAGAAGAGGAATACGGGACTATAACAACAAAAACCTTCAGGGGCGGCACAAGGGGGGCTTTGAAAGTCGCTTACAAGATGAATCCGGAGATGGCAAGTTCAACAAAGATCCAAGAGGAGCTTGAGAATGAGATAATGAGACAGAAAAGGAAAGACGAATTCTCTGCTTTTGACATATTCCAGCATGTTCCCGATAAAAACAAAAAAGCTATCGTGGAAGATGAAATCTCTGAAGAAGGTACAAATTTGAGGGAACTTATAGAAATTCTGAATTCTGCTAAAAAAGAAATAAAACTTTTCTCCGGAAATCTATCATGGATAAATCTGAAGAAGGGAGATATAGATTTATTCAAGACTCTTGATGGCTTAGTGAAAAAGGGCGTCAAATTCAAAGCTCTTTGCAGGGTTGATCTATCTGGGATTGAGAATATAAAAAAAGTTCTTTCATTAAACTACAAATATGGTAAGGAGTTAATAGAAATAAGGCACAGGGAACATCCTATGAGGGCTTTCATTGTAGATAATAATTCTGTTAGACTGAAAGAGATACGTGAGCCCACCGGAAAGATAAAAGAGCTTGACAAGAAAATTTTCATATTTTACACAATAAAAGATAAGGAATGGACTGAATGGCTCTCAAAAATTTTTATAAAACTTTTCAATACCTCTGTCGGAGCTGAGAAAAGGCTCACGGAACTCGGGAGGATAATAAAATGAAAATTCTTGCAGTCTCAGATATTCATGGTGATCTCGGGCTTGTGAAAAAAGTCGAGAAGATGATAGAAAAAGAAAAGGTTGATCTTGTCATACTTGCAGGTGACCAAACATGGTTTGAGAAGATGAAGGAAGGTCTTGTCGGTCCTTTGACAAAAAAACCGGCTTTGATTGTTCCAAGCAATCATGAAACTGAAGCGACAATAAAACTTTGGGAAGAAATGTATCCGAACCTTAAAAGTATACATAAAAAAGGCATGAAAATCGGTGATGTCGGATTTTTCGGATCTGGGACTGTTGATTGGGGTTTTGAAGAAAATTCGAGGAAAGTTTTCGAAGAACTAAAAAGTGCCCACGAAGGTATAAGGCGGATGAAAAAGAAAATTATGATAACCCACTGTCCGCCTGAAGGGAGTGCAATCGAGCTTATGGGTTTTCCAGGTTCATATGGGATTGCAAAAGCAATAGAAAAGTTTTCTCCTGACTTTCTCATATGCGGGCATATACATGAGGGTGGGGGTCTTACGGAAAAAATAAAAAATACTCAGGTAATGAATGTTGCAAGGAGCCCAAAAATTTTTGAAATATAGATTATATAGAAAGATATAAATTCCTTTTTGTCTGATGTAATTAAAATGGACATCACAAAGCTTTTTCATCATGGTTCAAGAAGAGGTCTAATAAAGGACCTTTTGGGGGAGGAATTCAGCAAGCTTGAGAAGAGGGTCAATATGGGAACTGTTTGGAATTATGAGAAAGCACTTTATTTTTTTGCGGTGAGTGAGATAGATCTGGTTTGCAGTGGGCATGCAGGAGAGTATGCTCTCTTTTCAAGATCCGGATTATATAATCTTTCAAAAAATAAAAGAGATCTTTTGTCCTCCTTTAATCTTCAGAACAAGGATCATTTTGAAAGTTACTTTCTTGGTGTTATCGGGGGAGATCCTTCTGGAGAAAATGAAGATTATTTCCAAATAGGAAACAGATAATCTCAAAACATTAATAAAGCGTTTTCTATTCATAATGGAATGATGTACGATTGGGTAAATCCCACAAGGGATTTTATGTTTGGAAGCATGTTCGGTATAATAACAGCAGGAGCATTGCTTGTAGCTCTCCTGGTGGTTGCCGCAGTTTATGTTTATCATGCAATAGCCTGGTCAGATATAGGAAAGAAACAAAAATATCCACATTATTGGCTTGCATGGGTACCTTTCGCAAATATCTCAATGATTCTTGAGATGGGTGGATTCAATTGGGCATGGATTTTCCTTATTTTGGTTCCTATTGCTGGATGGCTTGCACTTTTTGTCTTATTCATAATATCTGCTTGGAGAATATTTGAAAAACAAAAATACCCCGGATGGTTCAGCTTGTCAGTAGTTCTCCCCCAAGTTGGCTGGATTCTTTATATGATTGTAATAGGGTTTGCCGCGTGGGGCAAAGGGATGAATAATGATTACACAACTTCCGTCAGGGATTCTTCAAGGAAAAATTCCAGAAAAAAGTAGCCATCGCGAAATCAATTTTGTAGATTAGTTTTTTATGTCACTTATCCTTTTCCATTGAATATAATTTTTATCCAATATCTTGATTATCTCATCTCTTTCTTCCACCTTACCGATGCCTTTCCAGTCCAAAATGACAAAGTCGACTTCTTCTATGGTCTTATTTATTGATTCAAGGATCATCTCTTCAGTTATGGGTGCAACGTATTTTGGGATTATATGTGAAAGGGCAATATTTGAAGTTAGCTGTATCTTGTTGAAACCAGGACAATAATGTGGTCCACCAATTCCCACTGCTATCTCCCTGTAGGGGTTTTCTTTCCATGTATTTAGGGCATTTCTTATTGCTTTAGCGACAACAAATGAAGCTCCCTTATCTTTCCATTCTTCTTCTGTGCCTCCAACTTCAATGAAAACCGAAGGTCTTTCAATTAATGGGCCATGATGGGTTGCTTCCATCGTTACGGAATATCTTGATAAATCTGAATTTTCCTTTTCTTTTACCAGCATTTCAAAGAGGTGTTTTTCAAAAAGAGCAGACGCAGGTCCAAGCATTTTTTCTTTTCCTCCACCCCAGACTTCCTTAAAATTTCCAGGAGCATGTATCGAGAGCGTCTTTTCATGTTTTTCAGATTTATGCTTAGAAACGAAGATGATAAAATCGAACTGTTTTATCTTTTCAGGGTCAAGATTCTCGGTCCTGAGCATGTCCTCATCTATTATATAAAGATTGAACTGACCTATGTCTATAAGATTAGTGATAATATTTCTGCTTGCCAGATCAGATTTTGAGCCTACTATAAGGAATTTATCTAACATATAAATTTTAAATCCCTTGTAATTATAAAGATTTTTATCTTTTTGCGATTTACCAAATCATTTTAAAATGAGTAA
This sequence comes from archaeon, assembly GCA_027343665.1. GTDB lineage: Archaea > Nanobdellota > Nanobdellia > Pacearchaeales > GW2011-AR1 > GW2011-AR1. Next base: position 84,371 of record DAHWKL010000002.1, on the reverse strand, counting down.
ACATAATTAATCTATGGGTTTGGAATTCGGAATATTACTTGCGGCTTTTTCTGCGATGATCCTCTGGGCTGTAGGTGATTTTTTGATCCAAAAATCAACTAGAAAAGTTGGAGATCTTGAAGCTCTCGCGTTCATCGGTATAATCGGAACTCTTGGACTAATACCCTTTATGATAAAGGATTTTGATAAATTATTTTCAGTTTCGAACCTTATACTTTTGCTTGTCCTTGGAATTGTTAGCTTCGTAGCAGCACTTTTTGATCTTGAAGCTCTGAGAATAGCTAAGCTTTCGACGACAGATATCATAATTGAGCTTGAACTTCCCATAACTATTCTTATGGGTTATTTTTTCTTCAAGGAAGGTTTGTCCATGATGCAATTTGTAATAACATCATTCATATTTGTCGGGATCCTTCTTGTTGCAACAGAATCCTTTTCACATTGGAAGTTGAAATGGGAGAAAGGAATTCTGCTCGCATTTTTGGCGGCTGTTGGCATGGGTTTGATTAATTTCCTGACCTCTGCTTCATCAAGAGACATTTCCCCGATAATGGCCGTGTGGGCTCCTTGGTTTATTCTTACGATTTTCTGCTTGGTTCTTATTTATAAAAGAGGAGACTTTCCGAAATTTGCAAAGAATGCTTCAAAATTTAAGTGGCTTCTTTTAAGTATGGGAATCATAGACACTGCTGCATGGGTCTTTTATTCTTTTGCTGTTTTTAATGAGAACATCGGGCTCATAACTGCAATAACAGAAAGTTATCCTGCCGTGGCACTTTTTCTCGGAGTGTGGTTAAACAAGGAAAAAATAAATTGGCATCAATATCTCGGAGCAGCTTTGGCAATAGTTTCAAGCATTGCACTTGCAGCTTTTCTTTGAAGATAAAGTTATAAAAAGTTTGGTCTTTATATTAGAATATGCAAGAAATATTGAAACTTATAGTGGGTGTTGTAGTTTTGATTTTGGGTTTTCCAATGGGGGATATGCTCAAGAATGCAACAAAAGACGAGCAAAAAGCAGGACAGTTTTGGTTTGTTATTTTAACTTATCTTGGTCTTGCAGGTGGAATTATCGGTCTTATTACGGGTTCGGACTGGATGCTTTTCACTTCACTTTTTATTGCAATAGTTTCAAGCAGAAGTTTGATTATCAAAAGAGATAAAACAAATAAAAATCTGAAAAGATCGAGCGGAAAAACCAAAAAAAGATGAGTGAGCAAATAGAAAAACTGGTCAAAAGAATAGAATCATCAATGCATAAGAAAAATAATCCTGCAATGATTTTTGGAGCGCTTGAGATTAATGATAAGTATATTTATCCCCCTTCTCCTGCTGAAATTGGTGGTGGAAGATTTTTCAGAAGCGATTCTTACTTCTTTAGGAAAATAAATCCTATTGAATGGAAAGGAAAATTTTATAATTCAATCAACCAGTATAATTATCTTTTTTATCACTCAGATGTTATTTCAGTAATAAAAATTCATTGATTATCTTTTTTTCTTCTTGTCTCTTCCGATGGTTCTTACAAGAAGGTCAGCGACTATGAATATCATACCAGCACATATCAGTGCATATCCGAATGCAGTTGTTATCCCATATATGACCCCTACAATCATTATCAGGAAAGATGCACCTTCAAGAATTGATATCCTCTTTGCCTTCTCTTTTATCTTTATCATGAATATAAATATCACAATAACTGCAAAAGTCAGGAATGATTCGAGAAGGTAAAGTGATAATGGATCAGCCATTTGAAAAATATGTTTCTCATATTAATAAATGTTCTGAGTTCCTGATTTTTGTAATCTGAAAAAGGATAATTTTAATAAGCAATTTTCTCAATTAATCTCATGTTATACCTAATAGGGCTCGGCCTTAACGAACATGGGATATCTAAGGAAGGACTTGCTGCTATTATGAACTGCAAGAGAATCTATCTTGAGAATTACACTGTTGATTTCCCCTTTACTGATCATCAAGTCGAAGAAGTCATAGGGAAAAAAGTGACTCCGGCAAACAGGGAAAAAGTTGAAAATCTCAGCCTGGTAGATGAAGCGAAAAAACTCAATGTTGCCCTTCTTGTTTATGGTTCGCCTTTGAGCGCCACGACACATATTACTTTGATTGATGAATGCAGAGCTTCCGGAGTCAAATATAGGATAATTTATGCAGCTTCAATTTTTGATGCCATTGCAGAGACTGGTCTTCAGATTTACAAATTTGGAAAGACTGCCTCAATGCCTGCCTGGCAGAAGAGTTTTGAGCCCGATAGTTTTATGGAGACTGTTAAAGAGAATATGAAAATAGGGGCGCATTCTTTGATACTTATCGATATAGGTCTTGATTTTCAGAAAGCCATCTTGGAGCTTGAGACTGGAGCTCAAAAACATAAAGTTAACATTGACAAACTCGTTGTGTGTCAAGCTCTAGGGACCAGGAATTCAAAAATTCTTTACAGAACTTTAGATGAATTTCGCAAGTTTCATGGTGTCTTTAAACCTTATTGTATGATTATCCCCGGGAATCTCCATTTTGTTGAAAAGCAGGTTCTCGAAAGTTTTGGGCCACGGAAATAATTATCTTTTGTAGAGATGGACTTTCCCATATGAGATGTGTTCTTTGCCTAATGATCTGACAATTTTCCAGTGTGGAAGTTTCCAGTGATGCGATATAATCAGAGAGTCTTTTTTTAATTCTTTGTCGAATTTTTTTTCTATTCTTGACATAACATTATCAAATTGAAACATGACAATTTTGTTAAACTTTCCAAAATCGGCAAACCAGAAATTTTTCCATTTTATCTTTATCTGTTTTTCAAATCCTGCTTTGTTCACATTAATTTTTGACAATACCACAAGAATGGGATTTATCTCAAATCCGTAAATTTTAGTTTTTGGATTTTTTCTTGCCAAAGCTATACATACCCTACCATCCCCTGAGCCCAGCTCTGCTATTTTATCTCCATTTTTTGGAGCTGTAAGTTTGACAATATTTCTTATGGCTTCATCTCTTGAAAAGTCAAAGGGTGCACCAAATAATGGAAATGGGAAAATTATGGAAAACAGAAAAGCTAAGATTATCAGTAGGATTATCAGCAGCCAGGTTATCATATCAGACCTTTCCCGGGACCTCATGATGTTTAAAACATCTTGCTTCGTATTCCGATTCTCCTTCTATAGAGATTATATCCGAATTGTATGGTGCGGGTTTTCCATTTATTAATCTCTGGGTGTAATAGGCAGGATTTCCGCATTCGGTGCATATTGAGTGGAGTTTTTCGAACTCGTTCGCAATTGTTATAAGTTCAGGCATAGAACCGAATGGCTCACCTTTGAAATCAAGATCCAATCCTGCGAAGATTACATTTTTTCCCATCTTTTGAAGGTCAAGTATGACTTCCACAATTCCTGCCGCAAGAAATTGTATCTCATCTATAACAATAAGATCATAATCTCTTGATGGGTAAATTATTTCTTCAGGATTGCTTATATAATTCCATTTTATGAAATCTTCTGATGAACGGCATCTGAAATCTCTGTTGTCAATTTTTGGTCTGAAACCTATATAAGAGAACTTTCCGTGCATCCATCTAAGGGGATCAACCCTTTTTAGCAATCTCCCGGTTTTCCCAGACATCATGGGTCCGGCAAAGCCTTCAATTATCCCGGGTCTTATAAACCTGTTATACTCTTTTTCCATTTTCTAATACAAAGAGTTGCAGATTTAAGAGATTTTGCATTGTATATAAAAAATCTTATAAATTAACCGTACTTGGGTTTTTAATGGCTGAGATAGACAAAGAAGAAAAGGAAATTCTTGAATTCTGGGAAAAAGACGAGACGTTCGAAAAATCTCTTGAAAAGACAAAAAAAGGGAAACCCTACATTTTTTATGACGGACCGCCTTTTGCGACCGGGCTTCCTCATTACGGGCATCTTCTCGCATCTATATTAAAAGATGTCTTCCCGAGATTTTTCACTATGAATGGAAGGCTTGTCAAAAGAAACTGGGGGTGGGACTGCCATGGACTTCCTGTAGAAAATGTTGCAGAGAAAGAGCTTGGATTAAAATCAAAAGATGAAATAGAAAAGATGGGTGTAAAGAAATTCAATGATTTTTGCAGGAGCAAAGTTTTGACTTACGCAAAAGAATGGAAAAAGACAATCGACAGGATAGGAAGATGGGTGGATTTTGAAAATGGATACAAAACAATGGATACAAAATATATCGAATCTATATGGTGGGCTTTCAAACAACTTTATGAGAAAGGTTATATGTACGAAGGTGAGAAAATCCTGATGTACTGCCCTCACTGTTCGACGCCTCTTGCAAAATCTGAGATTGCTATGGATAACTCTTACAAACTTGTAAAAGACTTGTCGGTCGTTGTTAAATTCAAACTTACAGAAGAAAAAGATACTTATGCACTTTCGTGGACAACAACTCCCTGGACACTTCCATCGAACTTAGCACTTACAGTTAACCCTCATCTGGAATATGCATTTGTGGAGGACAAAACTGATGGAAATGTTTATTTACTTGCCAAGGATCTTGTGAAAAATTTTTACAAATCTGATGCGGACTATACTATAAAAAAGATCGTGATAGGAAAAGAACTTGAGGGAAAAACTTACGAACCATTATACTCTTATTTTAAAGACACAAAGAATGCTTTCAAAATAATTCTCGGCGACTTTGTTACGGAAGAAGATGGCACAGGTATCGTGCATACTGCCCCCGCTTTTGGAGAAGATGATAATGCTGTTTGCAGAAAATATAAGATTCCCATGGTCCAACCTGTAGATGAGAATGGCTGTTTCACAAGAGAAGTAACTGATTATGCTGGAGAGTATGTGCATGATATAAATGAAAGGATAGTTATTGACCTGAAAAAAGCAGGTAAGGCGATACTTTCGAAAAAAGTCGAGCATGAATATCCATTCTGTTATAGGTGTGAGACCAAACTCATATATCGTGCCCTTCCTGCCTGGTTTGTGAATATAGACAAGATAAGAAAGAGGCTTCAGGAGCTGAATCTTGAAATAAATTGGATTCCGGATTTTCTGAAAGAAGGGAGAATGAAAAACAATATAGAACTTGCTCCAGACTGGAATATAACAAGAAACAGATATTGGGCAAGTGCTATTCCAATATGGAAAAGCGAGTATGGGAAAATAAAAGTCATTGGTTCTATCGAAGAGCTGAAAAAATATGCAAAGAGCCTTCCCAAAGGAGAAGTAGATCTTCATAAGGATTACCTTGATCAGGTTAAACTGGAGATAGATGGTGAAGAATATTCCAGAATACCTGAGGTTCTTGATTGTTGGTTTGAATCCGGAGGAATGACCTTCGCGCAGTTCCATTATCCTTTCGAAAACAAAGATTTTTTCGAGAAAAATTTTCCCGCACAGTTTGTTGTGGAATATATCGGGCAGACGAGAGCTTGGTTTTATTATATGATTGTTCTTTCAGCAATACTTTTTGACAAGATTCCATTTGAAAATGTTCTAACTACAGGCACTATCCTTGCTGAGGACGGGCAGAAGATGTCAAAATCGAAAAATAATTATCCGGATCCTGAAATAGTCATTAAAAAATATGGAGCAGACGCTTTGAGATTCTATCTTTTGCAGTCTTCTGTTATGAGTGCAGACAACTTTAATTTCTCCGAGAAAGGACTTGATGAATCTTACAAAAAAGTTATCTCTCTTCTTTATAATGTTAATAACTTTTATTCTATGAACTCAAAGAAGGCAGATGAAAAATCTTCTCCATCTCGGCATTTCATGGATCGGTGGATAATTTCCAGACTGAATTCATTGGTAAAAAATGTGAAAGAAGCTCTGGAAAGTTACAATACAATAAAAGCCTGCTTTGAGATAAAAGACTTTGTTGATGATCTTTCCACATGGTATGTGAGAAATTCAAGGGACAGATTTAATGACGGAGACAAAGAAGTCGGGAAGACTCTGAGATTTGTCCTGAATGAATCATCAAAAGTGATTGCTCCAATAGTCCCATTTGTTGCAGAAAAGATATACCGAACTTTAAACGGAAATAAATATTCGGTTCATCTTCAGGACTGGCCCGAGTATGACAATGAAAAAATGGATTCAACACTTGAGGAAAATATGAGGATAGTCAGGGAAATTGTTTCCGTCGGGCTAAAAAAACGGGATCAGAACAATGTTCCATTAAAATGGCCTTTAAACCTTGCGACGATATCCTGTTCTAACAAATTTCTACATGAAGAGAAGGATTTACAGAAGGTAATAAAACAGGAATTGAATGTTAAAGAACTTAAGATTCTATTATCAGATAATAAAGAGATAAATGTAAGTCTTGATCTCAATATCACTCCTGAACTGGAAGCTGAAGGTTATGCCCGGGAAATTTCTAGAAATGTGCAGGCTTTCAGGAAAAAAATCGGCCTCAATAAGAAAGATGAGATAGATCTTGAGATAACAATTGAAAAAAAATTCCATAAACTTTTCGATGGGCAAAAGGATTTTATTAAAGAGAGAACGAACTCAAAAAAAGTTCTGATTAATGAAAAAGAAAGCTCAGTCAAGGGGGAATCCCAGACTTTTGAAGTGAAAGAGGTTTCCGGAAAATTGAAAGTTGTTAGACTGGATGGGAGTAACTAGATAGAATTACTTTTCTAGGATAGCAATCTTTAAAAACTAAAAGTTCCTAGAAGGCTTGAGAAAAATGATAGTCAAAGATGAATTTTTAAGCAGACTAAGAAAGATTTTTGACCTGAATTTATATGAAGTTAAGGTTTGGACCGCTCTTTTGTCAAGAGGAACTTCAACGGCAGGTGAACTCTCGACGATATCTGATGTTCCTAGATCAAGAACTTATGATATTCTTGAATCACTTGAAAAGAAAGGATTCATAATCATGAAAGTGGGTAAGCCAATAAAATTCGTTGCGCTTAAACCAGAAGAAGTTGTTGAAAGAGTAAAGAAGAATCTTCTGATTGATGCTAAAGAGAAAACAAGAAGACTTGAAACTCTTAAAGGCGATGAAGTTCTTGATGAACTTACAGGACTTTTCACAAAAGGGATAAAATTTGTTGAGCCTTCGGATCTTTCTGGAAGTCTTAAGGGAAGACAGAATCTCTACAATCATTTGGATATGATGGTTCGTGATGCTGAGAAAACAATTACTATGGTCACGACGCATGAGGGTCTTAACAGAAAGCTTGAGGCTTTGATGCCAAGTTTTGAGAAAGCGAAGAAGAGGGGAGTTAAGATAAGGATTGCAGCCCCAATTGATAAAAATAATCTTAATGTTGCGAGGGAATTAAAGAAAGTTGCTGAGGTGAGAAGTCTCGAAAATTTCAAAGCGAGGTTCACTATAATTGACTCAAATCAACTCATGTTCATGCTACTTGATGATGAAAAATTCCACCCCAATTATGATGTTGGTGTGTGGATAAACACGGAATTTTTCTCCCAGGCCCTTGAGCAGATGTTTGAACTTGCCTGGAGAGAGATGAAACAGGTGAAATGATTTTTCCTCCCAGTTATTAAAGATTCAGGCTTTTAGTTCTCATTAAGACCATTCAACTTTCGCAAAATAAAAAGATATAAAAAGATTAATTTCAATATATAATAATCTTTTGAATAAAAAAGATGGCAAAAAAGAGGGTTGCTAAATCTGCAAGGGGTGTTTCCAGAAGCAGAGGCACATCTCAAAAAAATCAGCCCCCTCGCGATAAACAGAAGACTTCCGCAGAATTCGTTTATTTCATTGCAGTAATTGCGGTGCTCCTCCTGCATTATTTTTTTATCTCAAAATGGGATATGAATCATACCGGTCAGGTTTTTGTTGATTTTCTTATTGTTTTTATAATCGTCGGAATCTTTACGACTTTTGCTAATGTCAGACTTAAAAGGAACAGGAACGGATTTGACTTTCTCTTCTTCCTTTTTGGTATCGCAACTTTAGTTATTGATTATCTATGGATTTCAAAAATAGTGGTGGATTCAGTTATCCAAGTGTTCCTTGATTTTGCTATATTCACGATTCTTTGCGGAATTGTTATGATTTCTTTTTGCAGTGTCAAAAAAAGATAACTGTTGTTTAATTTTTTACAACACAAATTTTTATAAATTGTTTCATAAGTTTCGCGTATGGCAACAAGAATAATGATGCGATTTAGTGGTCGTGTCTTTCCTGACCAATGCTGCAAAGAAAGCCCATTAGAAGTATTGGAGAAAATCGGGACAAAGTATAATGTGACGGGTTACAAGTCGATAGAATTGGCTTGTTTCGGAAGTTTTGGAAATGACGAGTATAGAATAATTCTGAAAGTTTTTGGAACCCATGATTTGAGCGTTTCCCAAAGTTTTGATGAGTCCAGACTTTCGGAATTCCCCGAGATAGACCTCACACAGGAAAGACAGGAAGCTGTCTTGTCACAATTTATACGAAAATATTTTGTGAAGGAAGTTGTTTCTCCTGCCTTTTTCATTATGAAACAAGAGAACTATTTCAAATCAAAAGTGAAAAATCCTGAAGTTGCCAATGAATTCCATCTGAAGGACTTTCTTGAATATTCGAGGGTCTTGACCGGAAACAAAAACTTGCATATTTTCGACCTTGAAAGATTTGCCTTGAAAGGAAGGTTTTAATCCAAGCCCCTAAGAGTCCCAGAAACTTTTTTCACATCAATTTTTTCTTTGAAAACGGCGAATGATGCTTTTACTTTGTCAATCGATTTCCTGTTTATAGAGATTATATCATCTTTTATCCATACAGGAGACGCTTCAGAAAGTCCGAGAACCCCTATAAATTCTTTTATTGCTGCAGTGACGTTCTTTTTCAAGTCCTTCCCTCCCAGCAAGAGGTATCTTCTCTTTTCCCGGTGTGACGGAATCAATGGTTTCATGAGACCTTAAGGCGGAAGAGGTTTATATTTTTTATCAGAAAGCATTTTAAACTGAATTTTCATGATTGTAATGTAAAATGGAAATATGTACTGTAGGCGGCTTTGAAGAGGTCGGAAAAAACATGACGGCTGTGAAAGTCGATGATGATGTTTTTATATTTGACTGCGGTTTCTTTCTTCCCGGGATAATAGAACTTCAAGAAACTGAAAAAATAGGTTACAGCCTTTCTGGTCTTAGGAGAGTCGGGGGAGTTCCTGATGACAGGATTCTTGATGAATTAAAATGGAGAGATAAAGTGAGGGCAATTTTTATCTCACATGCTCATTTGGATCATGTTGGTGGTTTACCTTTTCTTCTTCACAGATATCCAGATGTTGATGTTTTTGCGACGCCTTTTACAATAAAAGTTCTTGAGTCTCTTATTGAAGACTCAAAGATAGTTGCAAATAATAAATTAAGGATGGTTAATGCAAACTCTGTTCATGAAATAAAAACAAGTAACGGAAAAATAAAAGCTGAGTTTGTTAATGCAACACATTCAACGATTGACTGTTCTTATATCGCGCTTCACGCCCAAGAAGGTGCCTTCTTTTACGCTCTTGATCTTAAGTTTGATAATCACCCCACGCTGGGAGCGCCGCCGAATTACAAAAGGCTAAAAGAAATAGGTGAAAAAGGGGTTAAAGCTTTAGTTATTGACGCACTTTATTCTTCGACTGATGTAAGGCCAGGCGGTGAAAAAGTCGCGCTTGGGCTCTTGGAAGATGCCTTCTCAAAAATGAGCAAGGGAACAGATAAAGCGCTTTTTGTTACGACTTTTTCAAGCCATATAGAAAGGCTCAATAATATTGTAAAAATAGGTCAGAAGACTAATCGGGAGATAATATTTCTCGGAAGAAGTCTTGCGAAGTATGTCTTGTCTGCGATAAAAGTTGGAAAATGTCCTTTCAGGGGCAATGTGAAAATAATGAAATATCGGAATCAAGTTGATTCAATCTTGAAAAAAGTAGAGGCTGATCGTGGGAAATATCTTGTTGTTTGCACGGGTCATCAGGGAGAACGAAATTCGATACTTGACAGGATTTCAAGAGGAGATTCTGTTTTCAAATTCAGGGAAGGGGATAATCTTATCTTTTCATCGAGTGTTATCCCCACCGAGGTTAATATAGAAGCAAGGAGGATTCTTGATGCTAAACTTAGAAAAATGGGAGTCAAACTCCAAGTTGATGTACATGTTCATGGACATGGAAGCAGAGAAGATATGAGAGAAATTATAAATTTACTGAAACCGGAGCATGTCGTTCCGGCACACGGAACGCAGGTGCAGGAAGCGCCTTTCATAGAACTTTCAGAAGAGTTTGGATACAAGCCTAATGAGACTTCTCATCTTATGAAAAATGGGGACGTCCTGAAAATCTAATTTAGAATATAAATTTTTATAAACCATTTTCTTCTTTTCGATTTATGGATTTAAGAAGATGCCTTTTGGAAGGAGAAAAAGAAATACTCTTCCATAACGAAGGTCAGGAGTTGGTGTCAAGTGTCGAGTTCCGTGAATATGATCCCAACACGGGAAGATTCAGTGCGAATGGAAAAGATAAATATGGAGATTTTGACATTGTTGGAACTATTGATGATGAAAAGGTTGATTTTCAAAAACTTTACGAAAATTACAAAGTGAACTCTTATTGCAATCCGATAAGAAAAAACTTCAGTTACAAGGGGCTTTGTTCTGAAGATTCGCGGGGTCTGAATTTTTCTGGGGAATGGAAGGAGATTACCGGTGTCATGCCTGATTGGGGCAAGTGGGAAATGTTCCTTAACTGATTTCTAAGCACAAATTTTTAAACAACTGATTCCTGTTTTATTAATGGTAAAAGAGGAAGAATATCTCCTTACAAATCAGGAGATTCTTGGTGGGCTTAAAAGTGCTCTTGAAAGAGGCCAGACTTTAAAGCAGGCTATGATGAGTTTTTACCAGGCGGGTTATAAGAAAGAAGAAATTGAAGATGCCGCAAGGGCTTATCTTTATCTCCAAAAAGGCGTTTCTGAGGCGCAGGTTCTTAACGAAGGAAAAGTCAAAACAGCTGAGGAAAATAAAACCGTTAAGTCACAAGAGAAAATTTCTCCCCAGAAAGATGAAAAGATAATTTCTAAAATAGCTGAGACAAAAGTTCCTGGGGGGTTCCTTGAAATGAAAAAAGAGGAGCCAAAAAAAGTTGTACAAAAAATTTCTGGTTATGAAAGCAAACCCGTCAAACCAATAAATGCTAAAAGTAAAGCTTTGACTGTTGTGCTTGTTGTGACTCTTGCGGTTCTTTTGGGAATTCTTGCTTTAGTCTTCTTGTTTAAGTCTGAGCTCGTAAATTTTATTAATGGACTTTTCGGATAAATTTAATGATATACGTTCCGGCTGAAGATTCTTACTTAATGGCGGAAATTTTGGAGAAGAATCTTTTGGATAAAAAATTCAAAATTTTTGAGATGGGTGTCGGTTCAGGATATCTTCTTGAATCTTTAAAGAAACGTGGCTTTGAGAGTTTGAGTGGTGTTGATATTAACAAAGAGGCAGTGGGGTTATGCAGGAAAAAAGGATTAGACATCTTTTATTCAGATCTTTTTTCAAATGTTAATGAAAAGTTTGATGCGATAATCTTTAATCCTCCTTACCTTCCAAAAGACTTGCGGGAAGATGATGAGTCATCACTTGCTACAACTGGTGGTAAAAAAGGATCTGAAGTTATAAATGAATTCTTATCGCAGGCGCGTAAACATCTTTTGCCTAATGGAAAGATTTTCCTTTTGGTTTCATCCCTGACTTCTGGAATAAAATGGCTGGATTACAAAAAGAAGATTTTAGGCGAGAAAAAATTGTTTTTTGAAAAGTTGGAAGTTTGGGAATTAAGTTTATAATAGTCAATCTCTTTTCGGGATTATGAAATTTGAGAAAGGAGTTGCAGTAATAATCTTCTGTGGTAGTACAAAGAGATTCCTCTTGGTTAAATACAAAGTTTTCGGGCAGAAGCATTGGGATTTTCCAAAAGGAAAGATTGAAGATGGGGAGAAAGATCGCACGGCGGCGAAAAGGGAAGCTCTTGAAGAGACAGGAATTGATGACTTAAACTTTGACAATGGGTTTTCCGCGAATTACAAATATTCTTACACTAAAGATTCCGGAGAGGAAGTCTTCAAAGATTATCATTATCTGCTGGCTAAGATTCCTCATGAAGAAAAGGTTATTCTCTCAGAAGAGCATTCGGATTCCAAGTGGGCGAGTTATGATGAGGCCATAGATTTGTTTGAGTTCGATAATCAAAAGGAAATTTTTCGGAAAGTTTGGAATTATCTTTTCAAATGATTACTTAATAGCTTCCAAAACTTCAGGAATTTCAACGGCAGCTTCGAAGTGGTTCTTATCTTTTTTCACGATTATTTTGGCCTTTAAATTTTTTCTGAATTTATCCCATTCATCTCTTGAGACATACTTATCATTTGTAGAAAATATGCAAGTTATATTTCCTGTATGATCAAGAACTCTCTCAAAGTCTATTTTGTTGTCTAACCATGGATGAGCAATTTCCAACTCTTCTGACTCAAGCCCAATTAAGTCAAGCCATGGAGCTATAAAAATGCATCCCGCGACTTTTGTGTGCTTGTGAAGTTTTTCAAGGAATCTCATTATTGTCTGAGCACCTATGCTATGTCCTACAAAATAAGTCTCATTGTCAATATCTTTGGCGTTTTTCTCAAGATACTTGACCCATTCCTCAATTTTTGGATGGTCTGTGTTGGGCATATCAAAAGAATGAACTTCAACGCCTTTTTTCCTGAGCTCTCCTTCGAGCCAGACAATCCAGGGCATCTTGGAATCGAAGCCCCAGCCGTGGATTAAATATACACGTTTCATTTTCTACTCTCCAAATTTTTTATTTTCATCTGCAGATGTTTTTTTAATCTTGGAAGATTCCTTTTCCAATCTTCTTTAAGGAGACCATAAAAATTTTCATCGTGGATTTTGCCAGTGGATTTTGCAATATGGTGTTTTAACTTACAACCTTCATATTTGTAACCAATTGATATTTGGGTCTTATTGCTTGCGATATTTTCTTTGTAAACTCCTGTTTCCATTTTCCGGACTTTCAGTTTGTTAAAAGCGAATTCATTCGCAGCAATCTTCGCTTCCATTATATAACCTTTTCTCCAATATCCTTTATTTATCCAGGATCCAGTTTCACAGGTTTTGTGTTGCTTACTGTAATTTGCAATATCTATAGCTCCAATAATCTTCTTTTCTGATTTTAGTTCAATAAAAAAATGGTAGGATGTTTTTCCTTTTTCTTTCCATTCTTTGATGCAATGTTTTATCCATTCTTTTGCATCTTTTTCTTTGTAAGGGAAAGCGACAGCCGCAAGATATTTTGAAGTATCTTTGTCGTTGAGCCCTTCAACTAAGTCTTTCCAGTCGGTCATCTTTGGTTCCCTTAAAATCAGTCTTGGTGTTTCTATCTTCATAAAACCAAAAAATTCCCAAACTACTTAAATCTAATCGTATCTCTCAAAATGGATCCTTTCAGGGGAGATTCCTGAAGACAATAATTTTTCTCTTGTTTCTAAAACCATCTCTTTCAAACCGCATATATAAAAATCTCCTTTGAAATCTTTCGGAGTCAGTTTTTCCAAGAAATCCTGTGCATGACCAATTAAAGGATGTTTTTTGTTTTCTGGTTGGCTCAATATATTATAATATTCAAAATTTTTATTTTCTTGGGATAGTCTTTTTAATTCTTTTTCACAGCATAAGTCTTCCTCTTTTCTGAAACCTCTTATAAGGATTATCTTATTTTTGAATCTCTTTTCTATTAAGTCTTTAGTCATACTCATGAAAGGAGCGAACCCGGTTCCCGCGGAGATCATAAAGATGTCTTTGTCTTTTTCTTTTACGGTGAAAATTCCCAATGGCCCTTTCATCTCTATCTCTTCCCCCACTTTCATATTGAAAAGGTAATTCGAAGAGTAACCTTCTTTTACTATCTTGAAATAAATTTTTATCCTGCCTTTTTCGCTCGGTGGGGAGAACATAGAATAAGAGCGCAGTACTCTTTTTCCGTCTTTGTAAAAAGCCATCATGACATACTGGCCTGCCGAGAATTCAAAATCTTTTGGAGTTGAGAAAGTAAGGATCTTTGTCTCAGGGTTCACATTCTCTATTTCCAGCAATTTCGATTTGAATAAAATGGGTTTCATAAACGTAAGAAAAATGAATAGTTTAAAAGGTTTTTAGAATGGAAGGAATTCAGACTTTACCGTTTTTGAAAGTATCATTGATTGATAATCCTTTATCGCTCCTGGTAATTTGTCTTCAAGTTTTTCTATAAAGTCGAAAAACTCTTGGTTTGAATCAACCATAAGCTCAATATCTAAATCCCCTGTGCCCAAGGCTTTTACATTATATATAACTCTTGGGTCTTTTTCAAGGTTCTCCTCGAGATTCCTTGTCTCCTCTTTACTTACATTTGTCAGGTATATGAAAACTTTGTAATATATCTTTCCAATAATTTCATGGTTCACTACAGGTCTTATTGCAAGGAGAACTTTTTCCTTACACAACCGTTTTATCCTGTAAGAGATCCTCTTTGGTTGTTCTTTTAATTTTTCAGACAAATTTACCAGGGATAACCGCGGGTCATGTACCAATAATCTCAAAATTTTTTTGTCAAGTTCATCTATCTCTATCTCTTTGCTTTTTTCTTCTATCCTTATTTTATCCTCGCTCGAATTTCCCAATAAGTACCTGCTTTTGTAAAAGTTGACTTCCGAGCTTATGGATTCGAGCCGATTCAGAATGTTTTTATGGAACTTGAAATAAAATTCGTTCGCTTCTTCTTTGAACTCCGTTACGGTCTTTGCCCATATTGTGAAGCCAGCATCGTAAAATCCGTGATACCATATGAACCACCCAACTTTTTTTCTGTTCCTGACATAACTTTCTATATCTGATTTGATCTTTTTTGTCAGGTTTTGAAATTTTATGAATATCCTGAAGTAAGAGTATCCCAATCTCTGTAAATTTATTATCGGAGAGTAACCGGATATGATTCCTTTTTTCTCTAGATTATTAATCTTGTATTCCACCCCTCTTTTGCTCATCCTTAACTTTCTTGCGAGCTCCGCATAAGTTCTCCTCGAATCAAAGTCCATTTCGAAAAGGAGTTTTTTGTCTTTCAAATCCAATTTTGATTGCATGTTGTTCATATAAGCAGATTTTAATATATAAATCTTCTTTTTGTGCAATTTTTATCTAACTAAATATATTATCAGTAGTTACTGGGGGGTTGCATGGAGACAGATAAAGAATATTTCAAAGAGTATCTAAGAGCTATAGACAATCCTCTACCGGAGATGGAAGGAACTTTTAAGCAAGAGGGTGAATTTATTACCAAACTGATAAAATCTTCAGGAGCAAAAAAAATTGTTGAATTTGGATGTGGGGCGGGAAGAACCTTACAAAATATCGCAGGCAATTATCCGAAAAATACATTTTATGGAATTGACTATGATTCAAAGATGGTTTTGGAAGCTTTAAGGAGAACTGCAAATTTACCTAATGTAAACATAAAGTATGGAGATATTGCAGACACAAAATTCCCAAATGGATTTATGGATATGTGTTTTTCGACTTACAATCTTGTGGGGGATATTCCCCCGAGAAATTTATCTGACTTAATGGAGGAAAAACGCAGGATACTGAAGCAGGGCGGAATAGCCTTAGCAATCACATGGAAAAAGGATTTGGGCTTTCTTAGAAAATATTATGAATCAATAGGGATTTCGATTTCGAAAATCAATAATAATGTGACTGAGACCAGTCACGGGTCATTTTACCGGTTCTCCCCGGATAAACTAGAAAAATTTTTCTTGAGTCATGGTTTCATATCAATTGAACGTTTTGATGTTGGTCCCGCATGGTATGGTGTTCAGGGCATTAAGTTATAGATTAAGCTTAGATTAATGTCCTTGCAATCCATCAATCTTTAAATACCTCGGGCTTTTTCATATTTCAAGGAGAACCTAAAAATGGTGAATTTCGCTCATTTTGCGGATGTGCATTTGGGGGGCTGGAGACAGGGACCTATGCAAGAACTTAACTTCATGGCATTTCAGAAAGTTATAGATACTTGTATATCGAGAAAAGTAGATTTTGTTCTTGTCGCGGGGGATCTTTTTGATTCAGCTTATCCCCCTATAGAGACTTTAAAGGAAACTTTTGCTGAATTCAAAAGACTCAAAGATGCAAAAATTCCTGTTTTTATTATCGCCGGATCACATGACTATTCGGTTTCCGGAAAGACCTTCCTTGATGTTTTAGAAAAAGCAGGATTTTGCAGGAATGTTTTCAAGGGAGAAATAAAATATGATGAAATAATTCTTTCTCCGACAATCTGGAACGGGATTGCTATATATGGCTATCCTGGGAAGAAGTCGGGGCTTGAAGTCCCCGAAATAAAGAAGATAAAACTCGAGGATGCCCCTGGAATGTTCAAGATACTTATGCTCCATACTACAATGGACAAAGTTCGCGGAGTTTTGCCTATTGATTGCGTCGAATTTGACAAGCTTCCTGAAGCTAATTATTACGCATTGGGGCACATACATGTCGACTTCAGGTACAGGAATCTTATTTATCCTGGCCCTGTTTTTCCGAATAATTTTGGAGAGATAGAAACACTTGAAAACGGAAGCTTTTACATTGTCGATACAGAACTTGGAAACCCCTTCGAGAAAATAGATCTTAGGATGAAAGATTTGGTCATACTGGACATTGCCGTGAAAAATGCTCTCACGGCGACAGATGAAATAATTGCAGAGCTTTCCAAGAAAAATCTAAAAGATAAACTTGTTTTGCTGAGGCTTTCAGGCACAATTGATAATCAGAAGACTTCTGATATAAAGATGGAAAAAATAGAAAACTTTTGCTTTGAGAATGGAGCTTATTTTTTCCTGAAAAATACTCATGATCTGAAAACTAGTGAAGTGGATCTTGATATCGAGGTGAAAAATCAAGAGAATCTGGAAGATGAAGCTATAAAGAGGTATTCAAAAGAGAACCCATCCGAATTTAATGGACTCATTCCGCAGCTGATGCACATACTTTCAGCAGAGAAACAGGAAGGTGAGACCGTTGATTCTTTTAATTCCCGACTGCTTGAAGATTCAAGGAAAATCCTGGATCTTGACTGACAAGGCCTCATTTCTTCACATTAATCCTTAAAAAGTCCGGGTTTTTCCTAAATTCATGATAATCAAAAAGGTGGTTTTGAACAATATAAGAAGTTATGAGCATGAAGAGGTTGAATTTCCTTCTGGCTCTACGCTTCTTTCAGGAGATATTGGTTCCGGAAAGACTTCTGTCCTTCTTGCAATAGAATTTGGATTCTTTGGTCTTCAGCCGGGTCAAAAAGGTTCGGCAATTTTAAGGAATGGAAAAGATGAAGGCGGGGTAACTCTTACTTTTGAAGTTGATGATAAAGAGGTCATAATCGAAAGAACTTTGAAAAGAGGGAAAACTATCTCACAGGATTATTCTGCAATAACAATTGATGGAAAAAAGGAAGAGCTTGCAGTGACTGAACTGAAACAGAGAGTTCTTGATCTTCTGAACTATCCGTCAGAGTTTTCAAAAAAGCAGAATCTTCTGTATAAATTCACTGTTTACACTCCGCAAGAATCTATGAAAGAGATTGTGACTGAAGATGCTGAAGTCAGGCTAAATACGCTAAGGCATATATTTGGCATTGATAAATATAAAACAATAATCGAAAATGCTGATGTTCTGAGATTGAAACTGCGTGAAGAGAGAAGGGTCATGGAAGGAGTCACGATAAATCTTGATGATGAAAAGAAAAATATTGCCAGAAAAGAATCTGAACTTGAAGGGATGAAAATTTCTATAAAGCCTCTTGAGAAAGAGTTCGCTGAAAAAGCTGCAATCAGGAAAATAAAAGAAAAAGAAAAAAATGATATATCTAAAAAAATCGAGGAGAAAAACGAACTCAAGCAGGAGCTTGGCAAATCAAAAGTAATGCTTCTTTCAAAAAAAGAGGGCGTTTCAAAAAATGATAAGAGGATAAAAGAGCTCAAAACTGAAATAAGCAGTTTCAAGAATGTAAGATTTGACGAAAATTCATTTTATGAGATTCAGAATGAAATCTCTTCACTTAAGAAAGAAAAAGATAAATTTTATGAAAAGGACTTAAAGATAAACTCTGAAATCCAGAGCCTTAAGATCAGAATAGAGGAGCATAAAAAAGTTCATGATAACCTTTCTGATCTGCAAGTATGTCCCACCTGTTATCAGGAAGTAGATTCGGTTCATAGGGCCAATGTGCTGAATAAATCATATAATGAAATTTCAGTCTCAACAAGAAAGATTGAAGATCTTGAAACCGGGAGAAAGGAGCTTTTTGAGAAACTTAAAGATTTTGAGAAAAAAATTTCAGAGAAAGAGCAGGAGTTTACAGATTTCAGAATATTAAAGACAAAACTTGAAGGTGTGGCCGAAAAGGAAAAGAGAATTTCAGATCTTGATAAGGAAAACGAACTTCTGATAAGAGATATCCTTCTTCTTGATAAGCATACAACTGCAATTAATGATGCCATATTTTCCCTGTCTAAATTTGATGCCGCTTTTGAGGAGAAAGAGAAAGAGCTCAGGGATTCAATGAAACAAGAGAAGATATCTGAGATAAAACTTGCAGAATTGAAAAAAGAAATAGAAGTTTATACACGCTCAATAATCGAGCTTAGGGAAAAAGTTGAAAAAATGGAAATAATAAAGAAGAAACTTATGTATATAACAGAGCTTGAGAATTGGCTAAATAAAAAATTTATCCCAGTCATTTCTTTTTTAGAGAAGAATGTAATGAATTCATTAAAAAAGGAGTTCTCATCGCTTTTTGCTGAATGGTTCCAGACACTTGTCACGGACAATTTTAATGTGCGGTTGACTGATGATTTTACTCCTATAATTGAACAGCAAGATTATGAACTTGATTATGAATTTTTGTCCGGCGGTGAGAGAACTGCAATCGCACTTGCTTACAGGCTCGCACTTAATCAGGTTATAAATTCGATTATGAGCAAAATAAAAACAAAAGAGATTGTGATTCTGGATGAGCCGACAGACGGATTTTCAGAACAGCAGCTTGACAAAATGAGAGGTGTTCTTGAACAGCTTAATGTGAGGCAATTGATAATAGTTTCTCATGAACAGAAGATAGAAGGGTTTGTTGAGAATGTCATAAGATTCAAGAAGAATTATGGAGTCAGCGGGAAAGAATAATTACTTATCACAATAATCTTTATAAATCAGTTCTGGCAACTGATTTTATGGGAATATTTTATGGGGATCATATGAGAAATGTTATTTTTCCAGCAAAGGTTTTCTTCCATTCTGCAGGTTTTAAGGAACTTTACGGTTCTATAAAATATGCGAGAATCTACTCTGAGCTCAGTCTCATGCGCTCTTATAAAGATTTAAGCGGTTTTGATTACGTTTTATCGGTTTTATGGGGGAATGTCCAAACACAGGAAAAGATTATGGATATCTTTGGATTCAGTGATACTGAACCATGGCCCGGAAACCCGGATGTCAGTTCTTACATTTTAAAAAACGGTGTCCTCAGAAAAGAAAATCCGATGACTTGCGGGGATAGCTTGATCCTTTTAGGGCAGGAAGAAAGCACCAGGAGATCTTGCAAAAATCTTAAAGAGTACCTCAACTCCCAAAAGTTTTAATCAAATCTTATCTTGAGTCTTCCGGAACACAGAAATCTGTCATCGCATTCTTGGTTGGCTGTGAGCTGTTTTATGTATTCTTCATTAACAATGAATCTTATCCTTTCTGCTTTTCCAAAGTATGTACCTTCTGGCTTTATTTCCGCGACAATTGGGTATTCTTGATTTTGTGAATAATTTATTGAAATTGGAATCAGTCTATTCTTTCCATCATAATCTCTGAATTCAAGAATTGTTTCAAAAGAATTTTTCCTTATGCTCAAGATGCCCTGAAGGTCTGTTTCGACTTCAACTTCCAAGCCTTTTGAGTGAGCTCTTGTTTTCATCAGATTTTTCTTAACTCATCAAAAACAGAAATATTTATAAACCATTGCTTCTGAATAGTTTTGTAAATTCTGGATTTTTAAGATGGATGAAGACTTTAAAAAAAATATACTAAAGACAGGAACAACAATTTTAGGGATAGTTTGTAAAGACGGAGTTGTCATGGCTTCAGATAAAAAGATGACTGCGGGTACATTGATTATGGGTAAAAATATGTCAAAGACAGTAATGATTAATGATTACACACTTATGTCTTTTACAGGAAGTGTTTCAGACGCACAAAAAATGTTGAAGATTGTCCCGGCGGAACTTAAACTTAAAGAGTTGAGAGCAAGGTCCAGGCCAACTGTCTCTCAGGTGGCAAATCTTGTCTCAGGTATCCTTTATTCAGGAGCCAGGCAAAGTGGCATGATTGTCGGAACCTTGGTCGGGGGATTCAATCCTGATGGGTCAACTGAACTTTATTCAATTGAACCCGCGGGAAGCGCCTTGAAAATAGAAGATTATGATGCAAATTTCAGCTCAGGTATGCCTTTTGTTCTTGGGCTTTTAGAAAGGCAATACAAAAAGGGCATAGGTGTTAAAGAGGGAGTTGAACTTGCAAAAGAAGCCATAAAATCTTCAACTGAAAGGGATGTCGGTTCCGGGTATGGAATTGATGTCTTTACAATAACTAAAGAAGGTATAAAAAAAGTTGTTGATCAGGTTATAGAACCGAATTTCAAAGATAAGCAATAGTTTTCCATAAAATATTATCAATTAAGATGTTAGAAATTTTACAAAATATAACAGAGAGACTTCATGGAGAAGTTTCCGAAGCATCATTTGAAGGTGCAAACATAGTACTCTATACAAAAAACGAGAATTTTTTCAAGGATGATGGGGGAAAAATAAAAGAGATAGTCAATGACCTAAAGAAAAGGATAGAGCTAAGAGCCGATGAAAAGATACTTCCGGGTGAGGAATCAACTGAGAAAAAAGTCAGGGAGATTGTCCCGGCTGAAGCTGAGATAACAAATATTCTTTTTGATCTTCACAGGAGTGTAATCACGATAGAAGCCAAAAGACCCGGTCTTGTGATCGGAAAGCAGGGGTCGATTCTTGATCAGATAAAAAAAGAAACTTTGTGGACGCCGCAGGTGCAAAGAAGCCCATCGATAAAATCAAAGATAACTGATAATATAAGAAGTGTCCTTTATGATAAAAGCAAAGAGAGAAAAAAATTTCTGAATGAAGTTGGAGAAAAGATTTACTCTGGCTGGACACAGGAGAAATCAGATGGTTGGGCAAGAGTTACAATCCTTGGCGGTGGAAGGCAGGTCGGAAGAAGTTGTTTCTTTCTGCAAACTGAAAACTCAAAGATTCTTCTTGACTGCGGAATAGACGTTTCAACAAATGGGAAAGATAAGTTTCCAGTTTTCAATGTTCCTGAATTTGACATAAGCCATCTTGATGCAATAATACTTTCTCATGCGCATCTTGATCATTCAGGGCTCATACCTTATCTTTATAAAATGGGTTACAAGGGTCCAATATATATGACCGCTCCCACAAGGGATATATCCGCTCTTCTTGCACTTGATTTCATAGGTGTTGCTTTCAAGCAAGCAGCGACGCCTCTTTTTTCATCAGCAGATATTTCAGAGATGGTAAAAAGGACGATATGCCTGAATTATGGCGAAGTCACGGATGTGACCCCCGATATAAGAATAACTTTCTATAATGCGGGGCATGTTCTTGGCTCGGCTCAGGTTCACATAAATATAGGAAATGGCGCTCATAATTTTGTCTATTCAGGAGATATGAAATATGGAAGAACGAGACTTCTTGATCCTGCTGTTAATAAATTTCCAAGAGTTGAAACTATACAGATGGAATCGACTTATGGCGGGAAAAATGATGTGATGCCTCCCAGGCAGGTCACAGATGAGATTTTCATAAATCTTGTCAAAGAGACCGTGGAAAAAGGCGGAAAAGTCCTTTTGCCGGAATTGGGTCTAGGACATGCTCAGGAATCTCTTCTGAGAGTTGAAGAAGCTATAAGGACGGGAAAGCTTCCAAAGATTCCAATGTATATAGACGGGATGATATGGGATATAAATGCAATTCATACAGCTTATCCAGATTTTTTGTCAGCGAATGTAAGAAGTCAGATTTTCCAGGATAATAATCCTTTTACTTCAGATATCTTCCAGAGAGTCGGGTCTCCTCAGGAGAGAAAAGCCGTTGTTGAGGGAGGTCCGTGCATAGTAATTGCAACATCTGGGATGCTTGCAGGTGGTGCTTCAGTCGAATATCTTAAACATTTTGCCGGAAACCCTAATAATCTTTTGATATTAAGTAGCTATCAGGGGCCTGGAACAATAGGGCGCCAGCTTCAAGATGGTGCAAAGCAGATTATGATGGAAGATGAAGGCGGGAACAGGATGGTTGAAGTTAACATGAGAGTAGAGCTTGTGAACAGCCTGTCACCTCACTCTGGAAGAAATGAGCTTATGAACTACATAAAAAATATGGAACCGAAACCTAAAAGGATAATAATCAATCACGGGGAAGTTTCAAAATCGCTGGATCTTGCTTCGTCACTTTACAAACTTAATCGTGTTGAGACGACTGTTCCAAGAGTGTTAGAGACTGTGAGACTGAGATAACTTTATTTATCTTTCTCCAAGAAATCCCTAACTTTTCTCCAAGCAATTGACCTATGTGAAATTTTGTTCTTCTCTTCTTCTCCCATCTGCGCAAAAGTTTTATTTTTACCATTCGGCTGAAAGATGGGATCGAATCCGAATTTACTTTTTCCTTTTGGTGCAACGATTTTTCCTTTTATGTCCCCCGTGAAAAAGTTTATATTTTTTCCGTCAAAACATGCAACGACACATCTTGCTATCGTGTTTTTGTTTTTATGGCTTTTCATTATTTGATATATCCCTTCAGGTTTAAGAGAGGATCTCATAAACTTGATGAGCGGCCCCGGAAATCCGTTTAAGGCCTCAATGTGTAAAGATATATCTTCGACAATCACTGGTTTTTTTAATATCCTGTAAGCCTCAAGAACTTTCTTTTTTGCAATTTTGTACGGGTCATCAGATTGTATCTCTTCTAAATCAAGCTCTATCCTTTTTATTTCCTTTCCAAGGATTTCACAAACCTCTTTATATTTGTTCTCATTTCCAGTCACGAAATAAATTTCTTTCATATTATTTTGGTTAATGGAAGATTAATAAATTTTTGGATTATTAAGCATCACTCCATATATTTTAAAAACTGATTTTACCTTGGGAACTTTGAGGTTGAGATGAAACATAATCTGAAAATCACTGCAATAATCCTCCTGATGTTTCTTTTGACACAGTTCATAGGGCTTTATGTAGTAAACACTTACGCTACACAGGCAGTTGTAAATGGTAATGTCACAAATGTCACCGGAAAAGCAATCCCCTATGGGATGGGCTTTCAAGATCAAGGCCAGATACCTGATGTCGAATCGATAATAATATCTTTTATCTTTTCATTTGTAATTGCAGTCTCTTTGGTTTTTTTGCTGATTAAAGTTAATGCAAGATTTATACTTCGGGCGTGGTTTTTTATCGTTGTTGTAATTGCTTTGGGAATATCAATAACTGCATTTTTACCTTCAATCAGCTATGCAGCTTGGATAGGGCTGGGTGCTGGAGCTTTGCTGGCTTTCCTTAAATTTTTCAGACGCGGCTTTTTGACACATAACGTCACGGAACTTCTGATTTATCCGGGCATTGCCGCTGTTTTTGTCCCGATTTTAGGGGTTATTGGAATTATTATATTACTTATTTTGATTTCTGTTTATGATATGTGGGCAGTATGGAAGTCGAAAATAATGCAGAAAATGGCAAGATATCAGATGGATAAGCTTAATATTTTTGGAGGATTTTTCATCCCATATGCTTCAAAGAAGGTAAAAGAGAAAATTAAAAATTATAAAACCGCTGGAAAAAACTTAGAAAAAATGAGGTTTAAAGTCAATGTTGCCATTCTTGGCGGGGGAGACATCATCTTCCCTATAATAGCATCCGGAGTTATATTGAAAACTTGGGGATTTTTGCCGGCAATAATAACCACCCTTGGAGCCTTCGCAGGGCTCACAGGGCTTTTATTTTTCTCAGAGAAGAAGAAATTTTATCCAGCCATGCCTTTTATCACTGCCGGAATTTTTCTGGCCTTGATTGTTGATTATCTAATTTTTGTTATTTAGAAGAACTTTCTTCGGACTTTTTGTTGAACATCTTGCAATAGTTGATTATGCTTTCTTTTGTTGTTGGTTCAATAGCACTTCCCACTAATGGAACAAGGGATCTTCCATCATCTCCTATGAGTTTCCTGACCAATTTCCCTTTTTCTATCTTCCCTCCTTGGAATGGTTTGAGAGCACCATAACCATCAATAATCTCAACTAATTTTCCTGAAAATTGGGTGTTTATCCCTGCCGGATAAACTACAACCCATTTACCAACATACTCTTGGTAAAATCCTTTTTTATCTTCTATCCCATATCCCATCTTTGCTTAAGTATGAAAGCTTTTATAAAACTTTCCGTTTTGTTACCCCTAATAAAAAATAACAACAGAAACATTTATAAATGTGTTATCACTGAGTGATTACATGAATGATAAAAATTATATTACTCAGAGAGAAATCGAGAGATATGAAAAGATTGTTGAGAATTATAAAAATGGAAACGCCGAATTGACTAAGAAAGTAGAAGATTATTTGGGTTATATGCTCTGTGATATTGTTTTTCGTAGCCCGACTGAAGCTTTGGACAGATCTGAAATAAAAAATCTAATTAGCATGATAGGTAATCTTGGTGTTAAAGCAGAACGCGGAAAATCAATGAATTTTTTTAAGGGGGAAACAAAATAAAATGCTAGTCAAAAATGATCTTGTAGCTAAGATAAAAGATTACTTCGAGTTGAATATCTACGAGACAAAAGTATGGCTTGCTCTTCTTGGAAAAGGATCAGCTTCGGCAGGTGAAATTGCGTCCCTTTCAGGAGTTCCCAGGTCCCGTACTTATGATGTTCTTGAATCACTCGAGAAAAAAGGATTCGCTATCGTGAAGTTAGGTAAGCCAGTTAAATATCTTGGTGTGAAGCCAAGAGTAATTCTTGAGAAGCTCAAAAATAATGTCAGGGTAGAAGCAGAAGAAAGATTCCAGAGTCTTTCAAATATAAAAGACACAGCCGAATTTTTACAGCTTGAAGATCTGTACACTGTCGGGATAAATCCTGTTAAGAGAGAAGACCTTTCAGCTGCAATAAGAGGAAGGAGCACAATATCGAATTATTTACGCGAAATAATTGACGCTGCCGAGAAAGAGGTAATTTTCTCAATGAGCATTAAAGAAATGAAGATGAAAGAAAGTCTTTTTTCCGAAACTTTCAATTCACTCAAAAAAAAAGGAATTAAAATCCAAGTGGCTCTTTCAGGAGATCCGGAAGAGGTGAAAAAATTTTCAGAGTCACTAAAGATTAAGATTTCTCCAATTAATGTAGAATCAAAATTCTTCATAATCGACAGGAAAGAAGTTTTGTTTTATCTTAGCAAGGAGTCAACAAAAGATGATCAGGCAATCTGGCTGAATTCCGAATTTTTCGCTGAAGCTTTTGCGAGCCTTTTCGAGCTTTCTATAAGATAAATTAAGATGAAAACGAAAACTAGGAGAGGTCATATAATTCTCTCAGATGTTTCTTTATGTGCAATAGTTCGTGATGAAAAGATGAATCCTGCTGGCGGTATCGAAAGATTTGTTTCTTCTCATGTCCCATTTGTCGAAAAGGCAGTTATTGTCGATACGGGTTCACTTGATGGCACTCGCGAAATTCTTGAAGATCTCGAAGGTAAATACAAAAACCTGAAAATTTATGATCACAAATTTAGAGGATTTGCTGATGCAAGGAACTTCTCTTTAGGAAAAGCCAGAACAAAATACGCTTTGATTCTTGATGCTGATGAATTGATAACTCATGAAAAGCCAAGGAATGAATGGAAAGTAATCAATGAAGTGTTTAATGAAGGTTACCAGTATAAATTTTATAAATTTGATTTTAAACATGTGGATCCTTCTGGAGAGTATGTAAGTTCACCTACACATTATGTAAGATTAGTGAAAAGGAAGTTCGGAAAATTTGAAAGATGCTTATTTGAATATTTAGAAGATGAACCACAATGTGACAGGTTTGGTATGCAAATCTTTCACTTTCTCCCAAAGAGTGAAGCGAGAGCTATGAAGAATAATGATTTTTATTTTAAAAAAAGTGCACTTATCACGATAAATGCAATATCCCATTTTAACGATGAGATAATTGAAAAGAATATTGCCCCCTCTCAAGTTGAGGGCTTTTCAGAATGGAAAGCATATAACCCTCAAAGAGATTTTTATGAATGAATCTTATTTCCCCCAAATGAGGTTTGAAATATCTTTATCTGACAAATCATCTTTTTTTGGATTGATTTTTTTTGTTTCATCTTTTTGCCTTAATTGATCTTTACTCATGAGTTCATTTTTCCCAGTCTTTTCTGGGACACCATATATCTCGTTGATTTTCTCAAGGTTCAGATTACTTGCATCAATATATTTCTCCTTGTCTCTCTGCATTTTGTTTTTCACGTCTTCTATTAGAATTCCTGATGGCATTTTTGATTCATTTAATATATCTGCGTGGTCAAGTTCCCTGTCTTTCAATATTTTTATTCTGAGATAATTTTCCATTTTTTTGACAAGGTTTTTGTAATCTCGGGGTAAAATTCCTTTTTCAAGACTTTCAACTGCTATCAGAGGCTCTTTTATATCTTCAGAAAGTTTCTCTTTTGAGATTTTCAGGCTCCTTCTTTTTCTCATAATTATCCAATGAAAATTGTCAACAAGATCCGTGGGAGACTTTGGTTCTATAGATATTTCATTTTTGAAATTTTTTTCGACCAAGTCTTTAAGCCTGACATCTTCAAAGTTTGGAGTGATCTTTCTTTCTTCTTTTTTTGCGATATTAACATGTGCCATCTTAGAAAGTCTTTCCCTGACAGTTTCTCTTTTTTCCTCTCCTGACGGGGCAGTTTTTCTTTCAATCAGAGGTATTTCATTTTTGAAATAGCACTTACGGCAAATATTCACAAAACCGTGTTTTTTATCTATTCCTTCATAAAGAAGAGCTTTTTCTTCAGTTATGCCGCACATATAACACTCTTTCATGTAAAACTGAGCTGGGAGGACTTTTTTAAGATTATTGTGATGAAGAGGCGTTTATCAGACTGGCTATTTCACTTTTTTTTGGTATACTGTAGAAAACCGCTTTTTCATTTACAATTACTGCAGGATAGCTAGTTATGTTGAATTTTGCAGTCAGTGTATCAAGAGAGGTCAGGTTGCTATCCATTGCAATGGGGATTAAAGCAATGTCCGGATTCTCATTTTTTATATCAAGGAGCAATTTAGACCACACATTTTGCTCAGCCTTTTTTGTAAGATCTGTTTCATTGTTATAATACAAATATACTACTGTTGAAAAATTTGACTGATTACATTCTTTTTTTATGTTAATTGAATTTATCCAGAGATAAGTCCTTAGTGCGTCATACTTTGTATGAAGATATTGAAGGTCATTGGTTATCTGTCCTGGCTGATTATACTGATCTAAAAGCTGGGCTTCAGCATAGACTTTATCAAGAAGAGTTCTATCAGAATTTACGAGCTGAGAACATGAGACTGTATGGGATCCTATCATATTATTTAAACTTAAAATATCTACAAGAGAGGTCTCAGATTGTGTGTAATAATCATTTATCTGGTTCATATGCCCCCCCTCTACAGTTATGCCTATATAAAATCCGATTATGAATATGACTATTGTTATTAACAATGCCTGTATGAAAACAAAATAGTTTTTTTTCATTATGCCCATCCTACATTCTTTTTTGTCATTTTATACGCTGATATTACAAGTATTATCGGGTAAGCAAGTAAATAAAATATTGTATACATTATAATGTCAAAAACTCCCGGATTTTTAAAATTTTTCTCCTTATCATGAAATAATGAAACCAATGTGAAAGCTAAGCTTAAGGTAAATAATATTATTCCCAAGAAAAAAAGAATGTTCGGGTTTAATGATAAATCTTTCATGGATAAAACGGCAGTGTTTGCTTTAATTGAATATGATGCTGAAATATAACTCATAAGTATCCATCTTGCACCTCTGTAAAGGAAAAATCCCAAACCAAAAATTCCCAGAAGCCAGGACATTACAAAAAATGGAAGGACAAATGAACCAAACATACCTTTTCTAAGGAATCTTTTTTTGTGTTTGAATATTGATTGCAATCCCCCCACATTCCATCTTATTCTCTGCTTAAACCATAGTTTCATTTTTTCTGGGGCAATTGAATAGACTCTTGAAGATAGACTCATCCTTACGTCGTATCCCGCATCTAGCATCCTCCATGTTATTTCGATGTCCTCGGTCATATTTTTTTCATCGAATCTTCCAATCTTGACGAAATATTTCATTCTGTACATTGCAAGCGGACCCGGGGTTACATAGATAGAATCTATGAATTCAAGAAGTTTTCTTGTGAATTTTATTACGGTATATTCAATTGATTGGAGCCTTAGAAGAAGATTATTTCTATTTTTTACAAGTACAGATGCTGTAACTGCCCCGACTTTTTTGTCATCGAAAAATCCGATCATTTTTCCTATTGCTCCTCTCTCGGGAAAGCTGTCAGCATCTGTGAACATTATAAGCTCTGTTTTTACAAATCTTGAACCATAATTCTTTGCTCCAGCCGCATTTCCGGTGTTTTTCGGCGTTTTGACTGCAAGAACAAGTCCCGGATATTTTTTTTCATATTCTTTCATAACACTGAATGATCCGTCAGTTGAACA
Source organism: archaeon (assembly GCA_027343665.1). GTDB lineage: Archaea > Nanobdellota > Nanobdellia > Pacearchaeales > GW2011-AR1 > GW2011-AR1. The sequence continues at coordinate 55,436 of DAHWKL010000002.1, read as the reverse complement.
GTCATCGACAACTATTATTTTTTTAAGATTTTTGTACCCATTTTTCACAACAGATTCAATGGTTCTTCCAATATTTTTCTCCTCGTTATAACAGGGGATTACACAACTAACTTCATAATCTCTTGCAGGTTTGGGGATAAAGGTCATTTCCTTTCTGTTTGTTGTATATATAAGAACAAAAAGGAAGAGAAAATAAAAAGCCAGAAAAGAATATGCCAAGTATAGCCCCGTTATAAAATCCATCAATTTTCCTCCAAAGTTTCTTCTACGTTCAAAATATCATCTGTTTCATTAAACTCTGAAATGTCTGACTCAGCATTTTCCTTATTATTTTTCCAAGTGTCCTGAAGTGGATTTTTTTTATCTGTTGATACATTAAAATAGTCGTAGAACTCATCTGATAAAGTGAGTATATTTGTGTGACCTTCTTTTTTGCTTTTTATAAATCCCATCTGCATGAATCTGTGGACGTGATCATAAGCTTTGTTTCCCCTTATTTTTATTATAACTGATTGCTTTATCGGCTGTTTGTAAGCTATTATTGCAAGTGTTTCCTGTTCAGCTTTTGAAAATTCCGCGGAACCTGTTGCAAGTTTATTTATTATGTTATGATATTCCGGTTTTACATCAACTTTCCAGAGATTATCCCTTTCTACGATCTCGAGTGCAGAGTTGTCTCTAGAATATCTTTCTTTTATTTTTTCAATTGCTTCTTTTATCACAAGAGAGTTCAAATTTGACAAAGATATTAAATCCTGCATTGAAAGGAAGCGCCCAGATATGAAAAAGATTGCTTCAATCAGTTTTGTATTTTCTTCTTCTTTTGACCAATCTATCTCATCAACAGTTTCTTTTGTAAGTTCCATATATTAAAGATACAAGAGAAGTTTTTAAAATTTGAGTAGTTTGGAAACCTTAATAAAACTTAAATTGTTTTTATGTATGTGAAAAGAGTTTTGTTCGTCTGCAGCGGAAATGTTTTTAGGAGTTTAATTGCAAAGCAATTTCTTGAAAGTTATCTTAAAAAAAGTAAGATAAACGGAATAAAAGTAGACTCTGCGGGGACCGAAACCCCAACGGAAAATGCCAACAAAATCGTTCGCGCTGAAATCAAAAAGAGGGGGATTTCATTCAAACATAAGCCTAAAAAGATTAGTCTTTTACTCCTAAATAAAAGCGACCTTGTTGTCTCCATGGGAACAAATCACAAAAAAATTCTTATGGAAAGATATGGAAAAAATTCCGTACTCTTCAATAGGCTGGCATATGGAAAGAACACAGGCATTCCTGATATAGAAGAGAAGTATCCCCATCTGTGGAAACTCTCAAAATCGGAGAGGATGAAAAGACCTGAGTACATAAAAAGAATAAAGGATGTTGCAAACCATATTTATCGCGGGACACCTAAATTGGCCGAAAAAATCGTGAAGACCCTTGAATTATAAATGTTTTTTTCCAAAAGTCCAGAATTTATTTCCGGAGAAATTTGTGATGAATGTGAAAATGCTTGCTAATATCTGGGAAGCAAGATAATATATCCCCAGAACAGAAGTGAAAAACCAAAGAAAAAATAAGTTCACGATCAGTGCAGCTCCCGCAATTATGAAAAACTTTGCCCATTTCCTTCCAAAGCCGTCATTGAGCTTTTCTTTGAAAGTCCATATTTTGTTTATAACAAAATTATTCAAAGTCGCGACAAAGAATGCAAAAATCTCTGAGATTAAGTAATATATATGCACTATTGAAGTGAAAAATGAAAGGAAAAATAAATTGATTATAAGTCCGGAGAAACTGACTATTGCATATCTTGTAACCTGCCCCAAAAATCCTCTTTTATTCATTAATATATGAAAAAAGCATATTTATTAAATTACCTTAATCTTGGTAATTGATGAGACTTATCAAGGATAAAAGCTTTCTTTGTTTTTTATCAGTCGCTTTAGTATTTCTAATCTTGAAAATCTTAGAGCTCAGATTTAAATTCAGTGATGGTTTTACATATATGTACATGGGAAGAATGATCCTTGATGGACTTGTCCCATACAAGGATTTCTTTTTTGCAAGCCCACCTTTGCAGATATATCTTATGGCTTTTGGTGAACTTTTCACAGGAGGAAATTTTCTCTTTTTGAAGTTGATCCCGATAATTTCTGCTGTCGGAAGTTCTTTTTTTATCTATTCTTATATGAGAAAAAAATTCAACGGTTCATATGGGCTCTTAGCCTCTGCATTGTTTCTTTTCAGCCTTCTGGTGCTTTTGACAACAGATTATTCTACTGGGATAAGTATAACTGTTTTTTTCATTCTTGGGATGGTTTACTTTGCAGAAGGTGATAAACCATTCATGGCTGGAATTTTTGGAAGTCTTGCCCTTTTGACACGACTTTATGCGCCTCTTCCGATTGCTGGTACAGTTCTTTATTATTTCATTTATAGAAGAAAAGAAATATGGAGATTCATCGCAGGAGTGCTTGTTTTGTTCCTGCCTATAAGTTTGATCTTTGAGATTATCTCCCGTGGTGCTTATCTTTCACAAATATTCTTTTTCAGACTTCACCTGATCTCGGGAATAGGCCTTTCAAAGTGGAATGTTGTGAGCTTTTTTATAATTGGTGATATCATGCTTGTATTTGGTAGTTTGGTATATTTTATGTTTGACAAGGAAAAGAGAAAAATGATCCTTCCGATATTGGCTACAGCATTTTCATTGCTCCTTTACATCTTTTACTCTGACATTTATTATCTTTATTTTGGCCTTATAATCGCTTTTCTTGCTATGTTTACTGCCAAGTTTATTTTTGAGTTTGATGGATTTCAGAATTTTAGGAAAATTTTAATTGTGCTGGTGGTCTTATTAGTTGTGATAAACTCTTCAATTTATCTTTCCAGTTATGCAACAGCTTCGAATATGCCCTTCACGAACGATCTTGTGAACTTTGTAAAAATAAATTCTTCCCCCAATGAAACAATATATGGGAATTTTCAGGTGGCGCCCCTCATCTCTTTGCTATCGGGAAGACATCTTGCAGCTAATATTGCTGATACAAATCCAAAAAATATAATGACCAATACTTTTAATATAAGCAGTATAGAAGACAAAATTGCAGGAGTGAAATTTATTATTGAGAAGGGGAATGTACTTTCGGACGGGACACTTACAGGATTTGATGATTCAACCCCCCTGAGTTATATGCAAAAAAATTGCACTCTTGTAAAAACTTATTTTATTGAGAATGACCTGTCCGGAAATAATTTTGTTGGGGTTTGGGAATGCAAGTGATTTATTTTGTTGAATTTCAGATTCCAAATCTTTGTATTGCGCCGACGCCACCTATATTAAAGAATTGTTTCCCTTCATCAGTCTCTTTTGAGACAATCTCAATTGCCGTTCCCATTTGTTCAGCGACGGACTTCAAGATATTTCCCTTTTCCCTATCAAAATCTTTTGACAAAATCAGGACATCAACTGCGCCGTATTTCAAAGCTTTTTCAACATCTTCATACTTGTAAGGAGTCATTTTGGGATCTTTTCCTAAACTATTGAAGAATCTTTCAAGTATCTTTTTTTCGCGTATTATCTCCTGATTAGCAAGAGTGTCAGTGCTTAGGTTTACAAGCTCCTGAAGTCCAGATTCAGAAGTGTCACCCTGGTCTTTAATCCCTATTACTTTCTGCTGTAGTTTTGTTGGAAGGTATTCCCCTTCTACAAATTCGTTTTTTGTCGGTATTGGTCCGCCTATTAGTATTCCGGAGAGTTTTGGCTCTTCATAAAAAAGGCTTTTCATCTCATCTGCTATTCTTTTGTAGAATTCTTTTGTTAAACCTTCTGTTATCCTGTGAAACCTCTGTGAACTTTGTCCACCTGCCCTAACTTTTGATGGGACTCCAGAAGTCATTTTCTGAAGAGTTTCAATTCTTTTTCCGACAAGGCGCCCGATTGTAGCTTCTTTTCTGTCCATTACGAGAAGGGCATATATCTCTGAAGCTTCCGTCATCTCCTGGAGGGGTTCCAGCACAAATTCCTTATCGCATCTGTAAAGGCGGACACGAACTTCTTCAGGCGGTTCAATCTCCCAACTCTGTATATCCGGTTGCCCTTCGACAGAGCTTATGTCTCCCGCGAAAACAGCCATTCCTCTTTCGGGGGTCATCTTATAATCTTTTAAGATTCTCACGATTTTATCAAGAGAGTCAGAGACATTTTTTCTGGTTGAGGTCGACTTGATATTTTTAGCAGTTGATTTTTCTGCTTCAAGCTGCCGCTGCACAGCATTCACATCATAACCCGACGGAATATAAACAGAAATAAGTTCTGTTGCTCTGCCGCGATGCATCTTCATAAATTCGATAAATTCCTGAAGTTCTTGTTTTGTCATCTGTTGAAGGACCATATCGGAATAAGAAAAAATGGTGTTTTAAATTTTGGGGTCAGAAGAATTCAACCCTAAACTCTTCTCCGGGCTTGATTCCGCGTGAGTTTGTAACATTTTTCAGATCTTCAAGCATCTCATCTAAATCTTTGTGTACTTCTTCTTCTAATGTAAGCATAATCTCTGAGTTCATTGATCTTTTTTTGTTTGTTTTTTCCTGCCTTATCCTTGAGAGTTGGTAGAAAAATTTGTCGAGTTCTTCCGTTGCTTTCATTTTAGGGTTAAATTCTGGCCATTTTTCAAGGTGTATCGATTTATTTTTTTCGTATTTTCTGAAATTTTCCTGATAAATTTCTTCAGTGATAAAGGGCATTATTGGAGCGAGTAGTTTCAAGATTGTTAATAATGATTTGTAAAGTGTGTGTTGTGCGGATATTTTTTTATCGCCCTCGCCCTGATATACCCTTTTTTTTACAATTTCAAGATAGTTCCCTGTGAAGGCTTCCCAAAAAAACTTTTCAATATAGCTTCTTGCTCCCGAGTAATTATATCTTTCAAATTCTTTTGTCACGCTCCTCACCAAAAGATCAATTTTTGCAAGGAATAATTCATCAATTTTTTCGAGTTTTTTTGGTTTTTTCTTTCCATCATAATCTTTGAGATTCATAAATACAAATCTGGATGCATTTGTAAGTTTATTTATGAATTTTTTTCCAGTCACAAGATCTTTTTCTTGATAATCCAAGTCCTGACCCAAACTCGAGCCTGCAGCCCAGAATCTTAAGGCATCAGCGCTATACCTTTCAATAACTTCTTTAGGATCGATTATGTTACCTTTTGATTTTGACATCTTTTCTCCCCCGAGAGACACATTACCGGATATAATTATCTCTTTCCAGGGGATTTTTCCTTCGTGCAAGTAAGCTTTTGCAATAGTGTAAAAAGCCCATGTCCTTATGATATCATGTGCTTGAGGGCGAAGTGAGAAGGGTATTTTGACCTTATTACCAAAAAGACTGCTTGCAATCTCGGGTGTTACAGATGAGGTTGCCCAAGTGTCTAACACCATTTTCTCGGGTTCTGCTGTCTTTCCGCATTTCGGACATTTTTTCTTTGTTTCAAGAGGATCAACCGGAAGTTCTTTCTCTTCAGGAAGAATTATTTTTTTACATCCCGTGCATTCCCATACGGGAATAGGAATTCCAAAGTGCCTGTTCCTTGAAATTGACCAATCCCATTCGAGTCCGTTAACCCAATTGTCATATCTTTTTTTCATAAATTTTGGATGCCACACAATCTTTTCGGCCTGTCCGAGAAATTTATCTTTCTTATCCAGTATTCTTATGAACCATTGTGAGGTATCCACAAATTCTATCTCAGTGCCACACTTGTCATGGACATTTACAGCGTGTGTTATCTCTTTTTGATCTTCTATCAAGATTTTGTTCTTTAAGTCTTCTAGTATTTTTTTCCTTGCTTCTTTTATTCTGAGTCCTTCATACCCTGGGGCATTAATTTTTCCGTCTTTTGTGATCACGACTCTTGGCTTTAATTTGTAACGGTTTATCGCATCAACGTCAAAACGATCACCGTATGAACATATCATAAGTGCCCCTGTCCCTTTGTCAATTTGGGCAGATTCATCCGCTATTATCGGGACTTCAAAGTCAAAGAGCGGGACAGATGCTTTTTTTCCGACAAAAGACTTGTATCTTTTATCTTTTGGATTAACGAAGACCGCAACGCATGCATAAAGCAGCTCAGGCCTTGTTGTTGAGATTAAGAAATCTTTACCTTCAACCTTAAACTTTAATGTTGAGAACTTGCTTGGCATTTCCTTATCTTCAAGTTCTGCCTGTGCAATGGATGTCTGGCATTCTGGGCACCATATGGTCGGTAAGTCTTTTTTGTAAATGTGACCTTTCTTGTATAAATCTATAAATGATCTTTGTGAAATTTTCTGTGAGTTCGGGTCGATTGTAGAATAAGTCTTTTCGAAATCACATGAGATTCCAAGACGCTTCCATCCCTCTACGAATCCAGGTTTTTCCTTCTTGAGAGTTTCGAGACATAATCTTATAAAATCCGCACGGCTCATCATGACACTTTTAACGTTGTTTATCCTTTCAACAAGTCTTTCAGTCGGGAGACCATTATCATCTGTTCCAAATGGGTAGAAAACATTTCCTTCCTTCATCCTTTTGAATCTTATTATAAAATCTTGTTGTGAGTAACTGAATGCATGTCCTATATGCATCTTGCCTGAAACTGTTGGTGGCGGAGTATCGACAGAAAAAATCTCCTTAGATTCCATATCTTTAGACTTATAAATATGCTCATTTTCCCAGAACTCCTGCCATTTCCTTTCAATTTCTTCAGTTTGTTCGGCCATTCAGAAAGAAAAGTAGCGGAATTTAAAAAATATGCTATTCTTTTGGGAAATCTTTTCTCCTCAAATTCTTGTAGAATGCTTTAATCTGGTCTGCTAGTTCTCCTCTCCATTTTGAGATTCCTTTTTTTGATTCTTCCAAATTTTCTTTGTAGGATGCAATGATTCCGTTATCTGTATTTTTGCCAGTTATCAAGTTCCTTCTTTTGCCAAGTTCATTTTCCATAAAAGATACGGCTTTTTTTAGAGTTTTTTCACTGAAGTCATCAATATGGGAGATCTCAGTAAGCTCATCCCTTACGGAATTTTCATAGAAACTCTGAAACAATCTTTTGTCAAAAGGAGCAAGTTCCTTTTCCCAATAGTCTAGAAGAAAGGTTAAATTCTTTGTCTTACAATTTTTTTCTTCATATCCGATATCACTTATATAAATTAAATTGAAATACTCCTTTCCGAATTTCTCCTGTAGCAGGCCAAGGAATTTGTTGTTCCATTTGAAATATTTTGCCAAGTTCAAACTCAATGATCCATTTTTCAACGGGAATAAAGAAGACTTACATATGCCCATGACTATCTCTGAAGGAGAAAAATCTCCGAGTTTCTCTTCCAGTTTTGATTCTATCCTCTCATCGTTGTAGTCTTTTTCTAAGAGCAGGAATTCCTCATCTTGAATAGTCCTTCCGGAGTATGCCCCCCTTTCATCTGTCAAGTAAGAATAAGGTATCCATATTTTTACATCTTCAATGAATGGTTTTGAAAAAATTCTTATACCTGATTCAAGTCTCCATGAATCTTTTGGACTAAACCTACTTATCAAATGATTTATTTCTTCTTCATTTGTCTTTTCCAGGAGACTTTCTGAAATGATTCTAACCTTATCGAGACTGCTTTCCTGCATGCGCAAGTAAGATTTCGCTAGCCTTCCAAGTTCCTCTGAGATAATCTTTCGTTGTGGTTCGTAGAATAAACTGTTTTCAGACAGAGCTTGCGAAATCTCCGAAATTTTCTTGGATAGGTCTTTTTCATTTTTAATCAGACTTATTAGGCCTTTTTTAGAGAATGATTTCTCTATCTCGAATACATCCGCATTGCTGAAATAATCTCTACATAATTCTATCTTTCTTCTGAAATCAATTTTAGAATTGTAAAATTCCTTACTTAGTGTTATTTCCATGATAAAGTAATAACCAATAGATTATTAAAACTAATCAATCTAATTTTTGACAAAAAATCAAAAAATATAAAAATATGAATGATTTTGCAAAAGGGATGGAAATAAACGAATTCGACAAGAGAATACTTTACGAGCTTGACAGGGATTCAAGGGCGCCGCTTTCAGTCCTCTCGAAAAAGCTGAAGAAATCAAAGCAATTCATAGATTATCATATGGGAAAACTTGAGTCAGAAGGGATAATTGCAGGCTACAATGCAATAATCGACGCTTCGAAACTGGGATTCTTCACGTACAGGTTTTACGTGAAACTCAAGCAGATAAATGCAGGGAAAGAGAAGGATATTCTTGATTTCCTGAATCACAGCAAAGAGGTGTGGACAGTCGCGAAACTTTACGGAAAATGGGACTACGCCTTTTTTGTCGGAGCGGAGAAAATGAAAGATCTTTATTCAGTCTGGGAAAAATTCAACCTTCGATTCAAGAAGAACATTAAAGATTATGAAATGGCATTATATGGAAAAATCACGAACCTGAATAAGAGGTTTTTCATGGATGGAAATCCAGTGGCAATAGAAAGAACTTACGGGACATCTGATAAGTCCAGATTCGATGAAACAGACTTTAGGATAATCGAGATACTCTCAAAAAATGCAAGGACCTCTCTTGTCGAAATTTCTAACAAGATCAAAAAGTCGTTAAATACAACAAAAAGGAAGATGAATGAGCTTGAGAATAAGGGGATAATCTGCGGTTATAAGTTAGATATAAACCTTAAACCTTTGAATTATACCGGTTATCGTGTCGACCTTTATCTTTCTTCAAATAAAAGAAAAGATGAAATCTGCAAGTTTTGTAAGTCCCACAAGAAAATTTACCTTGTTGTCAACCCAATCGGTGGGGCGGACTTGGAACTTTCATTCATAACGAAAAATCTGTATGAACTCCACGATGAAATAGGTGCATTGAAGGAACTCTTTGGTGAGGACATCAGCCATTATGAATATTTCGAGTTCTCTAACTTCACGAAGATAACCTTGACTCCCGATTGACCCGAGCTTATCCCAGCTTTTCATCCTAATCGCGTCTTAAAAGGGCTGTTTTTCCGGGCTGCTCCTCGGTGTACAATATACAAAAACCTTTTTATACTCGGAAATGTTCAATTCATCCATGGCAGATACAGGTATAAACTTGCCTTCGGGTTTTGGCGGGCTTGTTAGTTATAAAGAAGAATACGGAAGTAAATTTATGTTAAAGCCAATGCATGTTATTGCATTTATAGTTCTGATCGTTGTGTTCAGAATAGCTCTTGGCTTTATCTTTCCTTAAGATGTTTGGCGGAATAAACCCGAAACAAGTTCAGGGAATGATGAGGAAAATGGGCATCTCTCAGGAGGAGATTCATGCCGACAAGGTTACAATTGAAAAAAAGGACGGTGCAGTCATCATTATAGAAAATCCATCTGTTGTTGAGATAAAAATGCAAGGTGAGACCAGCTTTCAGATTTCTGGAGAAATCAGGGAAAAATCAAAGGAGGTCGAGATTTCTCCTGAGGACATTAAAACGGTTATGGAAAAAACCGGATGTTCAAAGAAAGAAGCAGAGGAGACTTTAGGGAGAACAAAAGATCTTGCTGAAGCAATCTTGGATCTTTCAAATTAAGATAATTATAAAAAGGTCTGAAGCTTTTTAGATAGAATTTTCGATTTAAAATGGAAGAAATTATTCAGGAAAAAATAAGTGCGGATCATCTTCTTTATGTGAGCTTGAAGTACACAAAGACATGTGATGTGATAATGAATCTACTTCTAAGGTGGAGGAAGATGATAGAAATGTGCATCCTTTACATACTAAGAGACGCTAAGAAAAAAGGTAAAATAAAAGAAGTATCTGACAACGCAATAGGAAGGATAAATGATATTAAAGTTCTTCTCAAAAAAGATAAAAATGCTTTAAATACAATAGATTTTTTCATGATGCTCAGGAAACTTGAGACTCTTGATACGGAAAGGATCGGTGAGTTCAGAAAAAATGTTACACTTAAGGTTATTTTCCGCGGGGAAGAAATAAATATCAATCTTGAGAAATTAAAAGAATACGCAGAGATGCTTGAGAACTTTGTTGACATGACAAAGAAACTGCTTGGGGAAAAATGAAAAGAATGATAGTGATCGCGTCTGGGAAAGGTGGTGTCGGTAAAACGACCACAGCGATAAATCTTGGAACCGCTATGAAACATTTCGGAAAAGATGTCCTTATTATAGACGCGAATATGTCCACGCCGAATGTCGGAATACATCTTAATTCTCCGGAAGTTCCTATAAATCTTAATCATGTCCTCCAGGGGAAAGCACAGCCTGAAGAAGCAGTATATTCTCATGAGTCAGGAATAAAGATAATTCCATCTTCACTTTCGGTTAAGGAACTAAAAAAACTTAAATTTGAAAAACTCAAGGAATTCAAAAATGATTTCAAAAATCTTGCTGAATATGTGATCCTTGACTGTTCTGCAGGACTTGGGAAAGAAGCGATGAGTGCAATGGAGATTGCTGATGAAGTAGTCCTTGTTTCTAATCCAGAGATGCCTGCGATAACGGATGCTCTCAAGACAATAAAAGTGGCCCAGGGACTTAAAAAGCCCATAACTGGGGTTATAATGACGCGTGTTAAGAAGAACAAATATGAGTTGCCTCCTGAAACTGTTAAAGATATGCTTGAAGTTCCGGTGCTTGGCATGATTCCGGAAGATGATCTTTTCCAGGATTCACTTAGGAGGAAAAATCCTCTTGTTCATCTTTATCCCAAGTCAAAGCCGGCAAGAGCATATAAAGAGATTGCAGCAAGACTTATGGACATAGATTACAATTCGGATAAAGATCGGGAGACCTTAATGGATAAAATAAGGAATCTTATCGGCGGAAAATAAAATTCATTCTTTGATTTATCTTTTTTGATATATATTTTCTATTGATTATGTTCTGAAATATACTTTTTGCCGGATTCTATACTTTGGAATAAGACTTCATTTGGGACTGAAAAAAATTCTCCGCTGCTTTCACCTGCTCCTCTTATCAATATACTGGAGTCTTTTTCCCTTTCAGATGCAATCAGCACTTTTGCCAGTCCGGCCGTTCCACTGACTGGGGTTAACATCTCTTTCATTATCCAAATACCATAATTATTTTCCTTTTCAGCTCCATGAAAATCAATCTCATATTCATCACTAAACATCCCTGGAAAATAACTAACTTTTAAGAAAGCGTCTTTCATCTTCATCAAAAATATAATTAATTTATAATTAGGTGTACATCCCAATATATATTTTGTATTATATACCCTTGAAAATATATCTCCAATCAGCTGATTCTGCTCCCGACTTCAATATCTTCGGATGGCATTAATATGGACACCTTGCTGTGATTATCACTTGTAGCTGCGAGGAGCATTCCCTGAGACTCAATTCCCTTCATCATTCGCGGTTTGAGATTCGAAAAATATATGATCTTTCTCCCGAGAATCTTATCTTTTGGATAAAATGGTTTCAATCCGGCACATATTGTTCTTTTGCCAAGCTCTCCAACATCAAGAGATAACTTGTACAATTTGTCTGCTCCTGGAATGTCCTCGATTTTTTCAACTTTAGCCACCCTGATATCCAGCTTCGACCACTCATCAAATCCTACTTCTTTTGAATCCATCACTCCAATAATTTTTTCTTCTTTATTAATTTTTTCTTCTTCTACTTTCACAAATAGAGGTTCAGATTTTCTTATCTTTGCCTCAGTGTCCAGTGGGATTTCAAATTCTTTTCCCGAAAATTCCCAATCGCCGAAAATCCTTGCAATTTTCTCGGATGTTTCAGGAATAAATGGCCAGAGCAATATTGAGATTTTCTTTATTGCATCACCCACCGCATAAAGTTCCGTTTTGTTCTTGGTCTCCCAAATCCTTCTCTTTTGGACATATTCATTGCATTTATCAATAAGGGAAAATATCTTATTCAGGGATTTATCAACTTCAAAATTTTTCATCAAAATATCTATCTCATTGAATGATTTTTCATCAATTAATCTGCTCATTTTTTTGTTTTTTTCTTTGTCAATTCCTATCTTTTCGATAAGTCCCGAAACCCTTGAAACAAGATTTCCGAGTTTATTTGCAAGTTCATTGTTGTGGCGTATGATCATGGCATCGTTTGAAAAATCTCCATCATCTCCAAAAGGGGTAGCTCTTAAGAGGAAATATCTGACAGAATCCTTGTTACCTGTTATTCCGATTAGTTCATCAATGTTTATGACTTTTCCGCGGGATTTGGAGATTTTTTCCTTGTCAAATGTCCACCATCCGTGAGCAAAAACCTGTTTTGGGAGGTCTTCTCCAACACTCATAAGAAAAGCAGGCCAGTAGACTGTGTGGAACCAGGTTATATCTTTCCCTATAAGATGGATATCTGCAGGCCAAAATTCCCTGTTCTTCCCCGCACCTGAGAGATAATTAAACAGCGCGTCGAACCAAACATAACAGACATGCTTCTTGTTAAATGGAAGTTGTATTCCCCAATCAAAAGAAGTCCGGGAAATTGACAGGTCTTTTAATCCTTCTTTGACCCTATTTATCACTTCTTGTTTCCTATTTTTCGGAGAGATAAACTTGGGATTTTTTTTGTAAAGATCAAGCAATCTTTTCTGATACTTACTAAGCCTGAAAAAATAACTTTCTTCTTTCACATTTTCAACAGGTCTTTTATGGATCGGGCAACAACCATCAACCAAATCCTTCTCTGTGTAATAAGCTTCGCACCCAATGCAATAAAGGCCTTCATACTCTCCCAGATAAATGTCCCCCCGATCATATGCTTTCTGAAGCATCTCTTTCACAAGCTTTTCATGATCCTTATCGGTAGTTCTTATGAATCGGTCATATTCAATGTTCAATTTTTTCCATGCTTCTTTGAACTTCGGAACTAAATTGTCAACAAACTCTTTTGGTGATTTTCCGACTTTTTCCGCGGCTTCGGCGATTTTTTTCCCGTGATCATCTGTTCCCGTGAGGAAATAGACCTTATTTCCTTTTAGCCTATTCCATCGTGCGAGAGCATCTGCTACAATTGTGGTGTATGCATGTCCTATGTGCGGGACATCGTTCGGATAATAGATAGGTGTTGTAACGTAAAACTTTTTTTCCATGTATAATTTCTAATTTGCATTTATTTAAAAGTTTTTAATCTTGAGAATAGATTCTTTCAATGTAATCTTCAATTTTTCCTTTCTTTTTCTCTTTTAAGGATGAATCTTTTATCGGATTTTTTGAAACTTTTGAAAAGTTTATCAGATTGGGGTTGTAAAGAGTGTCATAACTTACAAAGAGATATCGATACTTTGTTCCGTGGACTTTCCCTTCTATTTTCCTGATTATTTCAAAAGGATATTTTATTATTGTCGCATTGCTGAAAAGATCCACCATTCTTTTTAGTTTTTCATCACGATCCTTATCATCTACTATAACAATGTGCAATCTTACCATTTCCGGGTCATTTGGCGAGGTTTCCCAATTATAGAGCATGTGTCTTCCTTCAGGCATAATCTTTCCTTTTTTCGTAAGTTTTTCGAGGTCCTTCACCATCTATTTGATTGCTTCTTCATGTATAAATAATTAACGGGACGTTTTATCTTCGGGATTTAACATCCCAAAAATATTTAAAAGAAGACTTCTTAGTAAATCAAATATTCTGGGGAAAATAAAAATGGCAAAAATAAAATGTCGAGTCTGCGGGGAGAACGTGAAAAGTGGGCATAACTTCTGTCCTAATTGCGGGACTCAGCTTGGAAGCAACTCCAATAAATGGGGCCTTTTGGGTAAAAACGACATGTCTCCTGCAGAGAAACCCGGTCTTTTTGAAAGTTTTGGCGATAAAATAATAAATAAGATGATTGCTGGAACTTTCAAGATGCTTGAGAAGGAGATGACAAAAGATTTCCAAAACGCGCAGAATCCGCAAAAACTCCCGTTCGGAAATATGAGACTTATAATAAACGGGAAAGAGGTCACTCCTTCGCCTGAGAAACAGCCGAAAAAAGATTCAAATGTGAAATTTCTGCCGATAGATTTCTCGGATGAAAATCTTGAGAGATGGAAGAAACTCAAGAAGAAAGAACCCAAATCTAAACTCAAGAGAGTAGATGATAAGATTGAATATGAAGTTGAAATACCCGGAGTGAAATCAATAAAAGATATATCTATCATAAAACTCGAAAACAGCCTTGAGATAAAAGCGGTCGGAGAAAAAGAAGGCTACTTAAAAAGGATTCCCATAAATCTTCCTCTGAAAAAGTATTCTTTGCTAAAGGGAATTCTCACTCTTGAGATGGATGCGTTGGAGAATTAATTTATTTTTTAGTTCATAAATTCTTATAAACTCCGTCCTGTTAAGGCTTAAATGAACACTCAAAAAGGATTTTTTTTAACCCCCCAAAGCAGTATTATGGAAAGGATAAGCTATACGATAATGACCGGTTTCGGTTATAGTCCTGAATACAAACTTTATGTTCCGGATAGATTCATTCTTGGGGAATTCAAAAAGAGGAAAGGAAATTTTTTTCTATCAGGGAAATTCTCTTATTTAGATGACAAGCATCTGCTTGATGAATATTTTGAGAGAATGAATGATAAGAGTTTGATTCTTGCCAGATGGGCTGAGATTCCCAATCAACTTGTTGATGAAGTAGTCTCTTGCGGAGAGAAATACAATGAATCAAAGAGGACCTTAGCAGATTTAACACAATATTCTTTGCCTGCTTTTCTGAGCAGCCTCCAAAATTTAATAAAATAAATGAGGCTACACAGATTTGAACTGTGGACCTCTGCCTTATCAGAGCAGCGCTCTAGCCAGGCTGAGCTATAGCCTCATGGCTTTGGGAAATAAAAGTTGTTTATAAGTTTTGTGACTATACTGTGCTTCCGAGAAAGAATTCGCTCAGAGGTTGTATGATTCCTGAATTAGGTCTTTTGTTCAGGTTTTTTACCATTATGGTGTCGGGATGATTATTATCATAAAGAGGCCAATTTTCCAGGATGGGTTCATAACCACGTCTTATTAAGAAATTCCAAACCCCTTTTTATCCGACCTGTAATCCCAAATCACAGCTTTTGCTCCGTGCTCCCTTGCTCTTTTTTCAACCTGTTTTTCCAAGAAGGTTGCGCAGCCCGAATCTCTGAAACTTCCGAGAATTCTGAGATTTTTCCCTTCATAAATCCATCCAAGTTCTTTATGGGGCTGTGAAATAGCGTTCCCTATCACAATGCCATTGCTTTCAGCAATCATGCCCTGTTTACATCCTGTTAAAATTTCATAGAATGCTTTCTCAACCCAGGTTTCCCAATTTTGATAATTAAGCCCTTGTGGTCTCAGAAAATTTATTAGTTTGTCGAGGGTTTTTCTGTCCTCAAATGGGATGAAATGAAAATCAGAGGTCATGGTGTTTGAATAAACCGATTGTTTATAATTATTTATATCTTGGTGCAGCATATTCCAAAGCTTTTTAAATGAAATATTTCTTTAACCTTCATGGCAAAAGGAATGTATCATTACATTAAAGAAGCATGGAAAAAACCTGATGCAAAGATGCTTCGTGACAGGATGACCGAATGGAGGAAAGAAAATGTTTTTACAAAGGTGGACAAACCCCTCAGGCTTGACCGTGCGAGAAATCTCGGATACAAAGATAAAAAGGGCTTTGTTGTGATAAGAATCCGTGTCAGAAGAGGAGGGCATAAAAGATCGAGACCATCAAAAGGAAGAAGATCAAAGAGGATGCACATAAATAAAAACCTTAAGATGAGCTACAGGTGGATTGCGGAACAAAGAGTTTCAAAGAAATTCCCTAACCTTGAGGTTTTGAATTCTTATAATCTTGGAAAAGATGGAATGAACTATTTTTATGAAGTAATCTGCGTTGATCCGTCAAGACCTGAAATAAAGAATGATAAAAACCTTCAATGGATTGCGAAGTCAGAGAATAAAGGCAGACCTGAGAGGGGTCTCACTTCGGCAGGAAAGAGTTCAAGGGGTTTAAGAAACAAGAGTCCCATGTCCAAAGTAAGGCCTTCAGTAAACGCAGGAATGGGAAGAGGAAAATAATCTCATTCAAACTCCAGAATCATTGGCAGGTGGTCTGAAACTTTTAATCTTGGAACTTTAAAGCTTTTTACCTTGACGTTTTTTGAAACAATAGTGTAATCCGCGAATTTGTCTATCTTGTGATACTTGTAAAGTGCGTTCCTTGTGGTTTTTATCTTATTCATCTTTATGAGGTTGATCATGCCTTTTTCTAATATTTTGATGCTTTTGGTTTCGGGCCAGAGGTTGAAATCCCCCATAAGGATGATCTTATCTCTCTCTTTTTTCAGGAATTTTTTAGCCTTTCTCGACTGTTCTATCCTCGAAGGATGGTCAAGCTTATCATTTCCGTTGAATAATCCATGAAAATGCCCAATTGTATAATCTTTTCCGTTGTGAAATATCCTGGTATACTGCAGATTTCGGGGCAAAGTTGTTGGATCTTTTTTTGCTCCGTTCCTCTTTCCAAATATAAAGAAATCTCCAATCTTTTTCACTTTTACAGATTTTCTTATGAACATTGCGATTCCCCATGTAACATCAAAATTTGTCGGACCTTTAAACCCGCAATGATCTTGTATTGCGGCAAAATATCCATTATGTTCTGAAAGGATTTTTTGCATTTCCTCGAAGACATTTGCTCTGTAGAATCCACCTATTCTTTTCCTTTTAGTTGTTGTGTTGAAGACTTCCTGAAAACAAAAAATGTCCGTATTCTTTGAATGTACGGAGATGAATTCCATAAGAGGGTCAAATTCCCTACCTGCCCAAATATTCAATGAAATCACCTTCATTGTAGTTAAAAGAAAAATTGGTTTTTATTTGTTTCTTAGGATTTATTTACTCGATCAAAATCCCATTTATATTCCCTTCTTGCGTCGGTCTGTTTGTGACCCTAACTTTTCCAGCCTCAGTTTCAACAATTGTGCCTTTAGTGATTATATTCTGTCTGGCGAGGAATCTGTTTGAAGGGGTCTCAACGACGTTTTTTATTTCAAGTTTTTGTTTTTTATCTTTTATCTGCACATTAATCTTGTTGGCTTTTAACATGAAAACTTTTTCGTTTCCGCCTCTTGTCCTCACTTTTTTTCTTTTGTCAGGTCCAAGCTTTACAAGTCTTCTTTGTCCCGATATTTCATACTTTTTCTTTTTTCTAATGCTTACATACTTCCCGCCTGTAATTTTTTTTCCTGATCTCATTTTCTATATATTCAATCCTGATTTTTTGTTTATAAATTATTCGGTTATTATTTTTGATCTTTTTTTCTGAATTTCGGTGATGCAGGACAAAAAAATTTATAAATGAAGTTGCAACAAATAAGATATGGTTAACGGAATCGAGAGACCTTTGGATTTGCTAAACACTTCCAAGGGCAAAGAAGTTTTGGTTAGGTTGAAAGGCGACAAAGAATTCGTTGGAACTCTTTTAGCTTTTGATATCCACATCAATTTGGTGATGGATAATGTGAAAGAGATGGAGAATGGAGCCCAGAAAAAAAGCATCGGATTGACTTTTTTGAGGGGAGATACCATAATCTACATTTCTCCAGCTTCAACCGCACTTAAGTAATTGGCGTTCATCCTCGTATTTTTCGCCGGGGAAGGATTCTTAATTATTTTACTTAGTTGGAACTCTTGAAAAAGTATTTAAAATTGAATTTACTGTGTTGTTTTATGGGAGAATTAATGGCAAATTTCATGATAGACATGAGGCAGGTCTTTTTTGTCTTGGGAATTTTGCTTCTTATAATATCATATGTTAATGATCATTTCAATATGTATGGCTATTATTTCCTTGGTGGAGCCGCTGCAATAATTATCTCTTTTGTTTGCTACATCATGTATTTCGGAAAGCGACTCTATTGACAGCTAATTATTAAAACTCTAGATTCTTCTCTCATGAATGACTGAAGATATAAAACTGACCTTTCTTGGAACGGGTGATAGCATACCTAGCAAGAGTCGGAATCATACCTCGATATTTCTGAGTTTTAATGGGGAGAATATACTTTTTGATTGCGGCGAAGGAACACAAAGGCAACTTCGAAAAGCAAATCTTAATCCTTGCAAAATTACGAGAATTCTTATCAGTCATTGGCACGGGGACCATGTGCTTGGCCTTCCAGGGCTTTTATCCACTCTGGCCATGAGCGGGTATAAAAAAACACTCTTTTTGTACGGACCGAGAGGCACCAAAGAAAAAATGAAAGGTCTTTTTGATATATTTAATTTTTATCTCAATTACAAAATTGAGATAAAAGAGGTTGATTCTGGGAAATTTTATGAGGGTAAAAACTTTTCCCTTGAAGCGGAGAAGATGGAACACGGGATTCCGTGTCTGGCTTATTCTTTTGTTGTTCCAAAAAATGTAAGAATTGACAAAGAAAAACTCAAAAAATCGGGACTTCCCCCCGGCCCGATTTTGCAGAAGATAAAAGGTGGCGAGGATGTGAATTATAACGGGAAAAAATTCAGAGCTAAAAATCTTCTGTACGAAGAAGAAGGAAAGAAAATTTCCGTTGTGTTGGATACAAAATTGAACGAGAAGATAGCACCTTTTGTGAAAGGAGCTGACATTTTTGTTTCTGAAGCAACGTATTCAAAAGAGATGGAGAAAGAAGCAAAAGAGCATCTTCACATGACGGTCTCGCAAGTTGCAACGATAGCAAAGAAAGCAAAAGTGGAAAAGCTAATTCTCACACATGTGAGCTCAAGATACTCCAAAGACATGAAACAGATTTTGAATGAAGCAAAAGAAACATTCAAAGAAAGTTATCTTGTGAAAGATTTGGAAGAGATGAGGATTTAGTCTTTGAAATGTTTTACGAATAGGTTTTTTTTCTTGATGATGTGTTAAGATTTTTATCTCAATGCCTCAAGGCCTTGCTTAATCTTTTTCTCTTTTATTTTTTTGAGGTAATCATAAAACTTGGTTTGTGCACTATCAATAACTGGTTGATCAACATCGTTCCCAGGATAGTATCTCGTCACTTTCCCATCTTTTGTTATATCCAACTCATTGAGTTTTAAATTATCTCCCTTTTTATTTTTATAAATGATTACATCTCCATTTAGCTTTCTTACAGTTAAGTAATTTTCTGGATTACTATTGTCTCCTAAAAAAGGAATCTTATTTGTAAATGTTACAGAATCTTTCCCCATTCTTCCACTGAAGTCATATTTTGAATTTTCGGTATAACAACCCGCAGTTGCCAATGCAAGCCCTGCGAAAAGAGCAATCTTTGCTAATTTTTTTCCCATGTAAGATTGAGAGAATAGATGTTTATAAGTTTTTCTAATCTGTAATTATTAAATAATGACAAAGCTTTGTCTTTTTTCGGGGTATATAACCCATTCAGAAAACGCCCTGACCCAGAATCGAACTGGGATGTCCAGAGGACCGCGGTCTCGAGCCGCGCGCAGTACCATTGTGCCATCAGGGCAGATTGTTAAGAACAAAAATCAAACGCCCGGGACAGGATTTGAACCTGCGACTTCCAGCTTAGAAGGCTGGCACTCTATCCAGGCTGAGTTACCCAGGCATAAATATACTTAACGAGTTTCGTTTAAAAGTTTTTAGTTTTGCTTTATATGTGTGTGATTTCATATGAATTCAAAATAGATAAGGTATTTAAACAACATTTATTTTATTTTGTTATGGGGAAGGTGATAGGAATTCTAAGCATAAAAGGTGGTGTCGGTAAAACAACCAGTGCAGTTTCGCTTGCTGCCGCTCTCGCGTCTTTTGGAAAAAAAGTCCTGATTATTGACGCGAATTTTTCTGCACCTAATCTTGGGATACATCTTAATGTAATTGAACCGGTTAAAACGATTCATCATGTTCTGACTGATGATGCGAATATAGAAGATGTTATCCATCCGCTTGAAGGCTTTGATATAATCCCTGCTTCGGTTTACCCCAAAAAGCAGTTTGACCCTCTTAAACTCAAGGACAAGGTAAAAAAGATAAAAGATAAATATGACTTTGTTATACTTGATTCCTCTCCATCCTTGAATAATGAAACTCTTGCAACAATGTTATCTTCAGATGAACTTTTTGTTGTCTCAACGCCGGATTTTTCTACCCTTACCATGACCCTGAAAGCTATTGCTCTTGCAAAAAAAAGAGGGACTCCTATTTCCGGAGTGATAATCAATAAAGTTTATGGTAAAGATTTTGAGTTGAGCCTTGAAAATATAGAAAAGACAAGTGAAGTTCCTGTTCTTGCTGTTATTCCTCATGATGTTAATGTTCTTAAATCTCAAGCTCACTTTATTCCATCGACTTATTTCAAGCCCAATTCAAATTCAAGTTTTGAATATAAAAAACTCGCAGCTTGTATTGCTGGTGAAAAGTATAACCCAATGAGATGGAGAGAAATATTCCATACAATTTCTCCAAGAAAACAAGAAGTTAACCGGGAATTATTCTACAGTAATGTCTTCAAATAAGGTTTTTGACTATCTGGCTTAAAAAATTCAATTGTTTCTGATAATATTCTTCAGTGTCTTTTGGGAAGGGTTTGTTTTTTTCTATTAAATCTATTGCCTTCTGCACGGGCATTAATTTGTCTTCTCCCCATGAATCGTCCTCTCCAGGATTTTCCGGATCCCCGGATGGTTGCCCAATGCTTTTTATTTTCCCCAAAAAGAAATGCATCTCATCGCCTTTGTACTTTTGATATCTTTTCTTTTGCTTTTCTGTTTTTGCCCAATCTGGACCCCACAAAATATTCAGAATTCCCAATTCTTTCAACTTTCCGCTTATTGATACCCCTGTTTCCTCGAAGGCTTCTCTTAACATTCCTTCTTCAGGAGTCTCATTTTCATCTATACCTCCTCCGGGGAAAATAAGAAATCCCTTTCCGCTATCTTTAGCTAAAACTTTACCTTTGTCATCAATGAAATATCCCTCACAATTTTTGCGAAAAGGTAATTTCTCTCTGTCCATGTTATATTAATTTTATTTGCGAACCTTATTAATCTTTTCTCCTCTTTCTCTTTTTTGAATATTTGGCTTTGTTAACAATTCAATTTAAGGATTTAACAAAGCCCTTAAGTTTTTGAGGGTGGCTTGCTGATTTTATTCTTATATCATTCAATATACTGCATATCCACAATTGCTGTGTTGTTCTCACCGTCTGCCATAATATTCGGCAGCAAAACCAAAGCCTTTCTCCCGGTCACCTCCAAAATTTCAACTTCCAATTTGCTCGAGCCTACAAGTGAACATCCCTTTACGGGAAGGATGTGTCGCTCTACGAGCAAATTTTTGAAAAAAACTTTTTGCCTAAGGCAATTGAGTAATGCTTTTTTCATGTAAGCTTAAACCTCTTTTCTTTTATATTAATGCATCAAAATTTTTTAGTGGGGGCTTTAAGTTAGGATTCTTAAGTTAAACGAGGTGTGATTAGTCCAAAGTAAAAAGTATATAAGTTTTTTATGAATGAAAAGTTCGCCAAATCACATGTAAATCGCTTTTAAGTTAATCGCTTATAAAAGGAAGGCAGTTTCACGAAGTTCTTAAATTTGTTGTTACTTGTTAAGAATAACTTTTAGAAAGGTTTAAATAGAACTGTTTTTTTGGGGATGGATGGGAGAGTTAATGAAAATTTATGGAGGATATAATGAAGGTACAGAATTAGCAGAGCAAGTCAAGGAAAAAGTCAATAAAGTTTACCGGGATGAAATGGAGTTTTTGAAAGAAATTTCTAAAGAGTACATTTCAGGGCTTATGGGATTTGGTGAGATCTTTTACAAATATTCCATCAATAATACTGATCCTTTAAAGCATTTGGAATATCTGATGGTTCTTTCTAATCAAAACAAAGAGGATAAAAATCCAAGGTATGATGGATACCTCTTTTCTTGTTTACCTGATTTTGCAGCTGAAAAATCTCCGGATTCCATAAATCCCCTTGCAAAATCTCTTCTAATTGAATCAATGAGCGAGAATCTCGGGAATGATACAGCGCAATTTTATAACAATCTTTTTTTGAAGAATGGCCATGCACTTGAGACACTGGCAACTTTGCTGGAGTATGAAAGAGACACCGCCCTTGGGGATTACTCCAAGATGAGAACTCTTGCAAACTTTTCTGGGAATATCCTTGATGACTATGGAAACTCAAAGATAGCTTCTTTCTCATCAGACTTGGTCTCTTTGGTGGATAACTTATATCATTTCATAGCAAAAATTAAATGCTGTGAATTGCCAAATTCAAATGGGAACAAGGTGGCGTTAAGGGATTTTTTAAGAAGATCTCAAAAAAACGAAGATTCTTGGCTTGCAGATTACTTAGAAAAGACATTTTATGAGGATCCACTCGCAAGATTTGTTTACAACCTTGCTAATAATGGTAAGCATGGCAAGTTCAATCATAAACTCCAAGATCTTCCTTTTGATTCAATAGTCAAGGAGAATGCACTCGCATTTTCTACAAGATTAGGAATCTCATTTTCTAAAAGGGATTTGGAGAAGAAGTTCTATCTAATTCCTTTTATGAGAGATCTTCAGTCACATTTTGCAAGGGGTATTCTAGATTCAGTTTCAGAAACTTTCGGGATTACCAAGCAAAATCCCATTTACAACAGTTCCGAAAATGAAAAAAATTTTGTCAAATTCAAGAAAGAAATTTCCGATCTTCTTTGATTTCTGCATGCAAAACTCTTATAAATTGTTTTTCAGTTAGTTTTTTATTACTAACTTAGCCCCCTAGTACAGTGGTCAAGTATGTAAGCCTTTGGAGCTTAAGACCCAGGTTCGAATCCTGGGGGGGCTATATGAAGTGTGTTCTTTGTGGAAAAGAGATAACAGATTATGATCCCGAGTTCAATCATCTAAAGGTTGATGAAACGCGTGAAGTGGACATTTGCAGAGGATGCTTGGATAAAATTGGAAAGTGGCAGGGAAAAATCATGGCTAAGCTTTTTCCCACAAAAGCGATGAAGAGAAGGTTCAAGAATCAATGAGAAGCAATTAAACTTCTTTATGCTTATTTTCCAGATAAAATATAATTATTAAAACAATGGTTAGAACAAATGATCCGACAAGGGCCAAAGTCTCTTTTATACTGAAACCGACATTTATTCCGAATATAAGGACGGTTCTAAGTTTTGCTTCAAGGAGAGTGAGAGGCAATAATGAGACAATTGTAGAAAAAGGAGACGGGAGAGTTTCAACGGGTACGATTATTGAAGAAAATATAAAGAATAAAACAGACACTGAAACGGCCCCAATTATTATTGATTCCTGGGAGTTCAGGGCTGAGCCAATTAGAATCCCGATAAGAACAAATATTGAAATTGAAAGTAGGAGTATTATGATCAAAGAGATTGGGTTTTGGAAAACTGAAAGATTAAGAAAAAAAGAAGCGATATAAACAATTATTCCGACCTGTATGGAGACTATTATAAGATTGGATATGAATTCGCTCGCAATGAAATCTACCCCTCCTGCTTTACTTAGAATATTTCTAACATAAGCGTCTGATTTTCTTTCCCTGAACCTACTTATTGCAGCAAAAACCGTTGCTCCGAACAATATGAAAAATAAAAGGAAACTGGGGAAGATATAATCAATTGTTCCCAGCTCTTTTTGTATCGTTCCGGTTCCCGAATTAGTTACAGATTCATAAGAAAGGGTCACCGGTTCAGAAATGCCATTTATATTAACACCTTCAATCTGGTTTAAATCATTTTTCATCTGATCTATTGAATCTCTTGCATTGTAAAGTTCAGTGTTCAGCGAATTTATCTCGCTTTGAATAGAATTATAATTTGCAGCATTTATACTATTTTGAATCTGTTGCATATTCGAGTCCATCTCTCCAATCTGTATTATTGCATTAGTAAGTTCCGAAGAATATTGCGGCGGGACTGAATTTGAATTTTGAATGTCAATAAGATTCTGGCGAATCGAATCTATGCTTGACTGTGAGCTTTGCAATGTGTTTATTGCATCATTCTGATTGGAAATGGCTCCTGATAATGTGTTTTGTGCATAGCTTAAGTCTGTTATAGCATTATTTATCTTTGATTCTTCATTATCAAGTTCTGATGAAACTGATGAGAGCTGATTTTTTAAATCGTTTGCAATAAGCTGGCGTTCATTATAAGACTCACGACTTGTTATCCCCTGAAGATTCCCTATTATCTGCCAGACTGTTCTTTGTTTAGATAAGTCTACATACAAATTGAGATTATACTGATAATAACTTCCTGCAAGGAGACTTTTTGATATTACTATGCATACATCGTTTGCTCCGTCAATCACATCCTGCTTGCAGTTCTCAAGGTTTTTTTCTAAAGTTACATTAAAAGATTCGCTTTTCAATGTTTGTATGAACTCTGACGAAAAATTGCCGGAATTATTATCATAAACACCTGCTTTTATGTTTTTCAGTGAAGTATTCTGAAGCGCAAATCCTATGAGACAGATTAATATTATAGGTCCCAGGATAAGCATAATTGATGAAGCTTTTGAATTCAAAAAGATTTGGAAGTTCTTCCTTGTTACGGTGAGTATCTTTTTTACCATTTTATCTCTTATATACGTTTGTTAACTCATTTTTCTGGATCATTTTGAATTCTTTGTTTTTTATGAGCCCGACTTTTGTACATAGTTGTGATAATTCCTGAATTCTATGAGAACTTATTATCAATGTAGTTCCTTTTTTGTTTAGTTCAGTGAGTATACCTATAAGATGATTTATTCTTTCAGGGTCCAGGCCCAGGAAGGGCTCATCAAGTATCAGAATTTCCGGATCATTCACAAGAGCGCATGCGATATCAAGTCTTTTTTTGGTCCCGCCGGAAAGTTTTGAAACTTGAGTTTTTTTGAAGTTCTCAAGTTCCATAAATCTGATCAGTTGAGGAATGTATTCTTTTCTGACTTTTCTTTTGACGCCGTAAACTTTAGCAAAATAATTTATATTCTGCATTGTAGTGAGATTTTCATATAAAGAATTATTTTGCATGGAAAACCCTATCTTATCCTGTGAGGTTTCCAATATTCTTTTTCCTTTGTCGGGACTGAAAAACCCAAGAATAATTTTTATCATTACCGATTTCCCTTCACCTGAAGGTCCCACAACCCCGAATATATCGCCTTTTTCAACTGAAAAATTTACATCTTGCAGAACTTTATTGTCCCAAAATGATTTATACACCCCTTTTAAGGAAATTATCTCCATGGCTTGGAGAGTAAATCCAGATTTTTATAACTATCTTAGGGATCCGAGCAATCTCTCTTGAAGCCACAGTTGGGGCAGATTATCTTACATTTTATATTATCTGTCTCAATTCCGCAGATTGTGCAGCGTTCTGTATCCATCATATGAAATAAGTTTCATTAATTATATAAAACCGTTTCCTCTCCCAGAGAGATGAAACATATACTCCTTTATCTTATATCTGGAACGCGGGGTGGAGAGACGCGGGGAAGGATAATCTCCCTCCTGAAAAAAACCCCTTTAAATGCCCATAGAATATCAAATGTTCTCAACCTCGATTACAAGACAGTTCAGCATCATCTTCGAGTCCTGGAGAAAAACGGGCTTCTTGAAGTTCTGATGAAAGGAGATTATGGAGCCATGTATTTTTTATCCCCTGAGCTTGAGATGAATTT
The DNA here is from genome assembly GCA_027343665.1 of archaeon. Taxonomy (GTDB): domain Archaea; phylum Nanobdellota; class Nanobdellia; order Pacearchaeales; family GW2011-AR1; genus GW2011-AR1. The sequence continues at coordinate 29,761 of DAHWKL010000002.1, read as the reverse complement.
TAAAGAATTTGCCGAGATTTGGGATAAATTTGGGAAGGAATGCGGAAAAAGTTCTTAAATGATTTTGATTTCTCAATGATATGTCAATAATGATGAATCTTTCAGAGATCGTAGTTGTTCTTAATATTCTCCTTACAGTCCTTCTGGTTTACGTTTATCTTGGGAACTTCGTCAAATTCCGGTCTGCATTCACCTTAGGGCTTTTCATGTTTGCATCTCTTTTCTTTATACAAAATGTAGTTTTATTGTATTTTTTTGTTACAATGATGCCTTATTATTCGGTAGGTGTCGAGATATACGCTTTTGTTTTATCTGTTATACAAATGATCGCATTTTTCATCCTGAATGTGATAACCTGGAGATAAAATGGCTGACATCACCATATTTATTGCTTTTGCAGCAGGGATAATCTCCTTTCTGAGTCCGTGCATATTGCCTATAATTCCCGGGTTTCTTGGATATCTTGCGGGAACTTTCAATCCGCAAAAAGGACCGTCTCGGGGAGAGATCTTTTTGAACAGCTTATTTTACGTTCTTGGATTTTCAATTATATTCTCCCTTGTCGGGGTTTTGTTCAATGGAGTCTTGTCAGGAGCATCATATTCCTTCGAAACATGGCTTTCAAGGATTGGGGGGACTTTCATAATAATTCTTGGTCTTCAGTTCACCGGGCTTATTAATATAAAATTTCTCAACTATGAATATAAAATTAATGTCAAAAGAAGATTCAGAAATTCCTATCTAAATAGTTTTATTCTTGGAGTGGTTTTTGCTGTTGGATGGACTCCTTGCGTGGGGGTTGTCCTTGGAAGTGTTCTAGCCCTTGCTCTTGCTAATCCGGGAGTAAGCTTTGTTCTTTTGTTCTCATACTCAATCGGTTTGGGCATCCCTTTTCTTATCGCAGGTCTATTCTTAGACAAATCAAGAGACGCGATAAGAAGTATAAGCTCGAAGCTTAAATATTATAACCTTATTGTAGGGATCTTCCTGATAATCCTTGGAATACTGATCTTCACACAAACTCTTTCGCTTCTTGCCAATTTCAGCATATTAAATAAATTTTTCATAGGTTCATGATGGAAAAAAGAAATAAAAACATAATACTTGTACTAACCATAGTTGCCATAATCCTTGTGATTTTTCTGATTGAATATTCAAAAGTCGGATTCACATCTCTTTCAGAAAACGCAACGACAAATTTAGGATTGAATTCCGGACAGGCAATTTCAGAAGCCCAAAAATATCCTCCTGCAGAAGAATTTGTAGACCCTTCGGGCTTTATAAATTCCGCACCATTCAATCTGTCCCAATATATCGGGAAAGATGTTATCCTTATAGATTTCTGGGATTACAGTTGCATAAACTGCGAGAGGACCATTCCTTATGTCGAGGGCTGGTACAAGAAATATTCGGGAAAAGGATTGATTATTATAGGAATTCACACACCCGAGTTTGATTTTGAGAAGAATATAACTAATGTCGAGACAGCCGTGAAGAGGTTTGGAATAACTTATCCGGTAGTCCTTGACAACAATTATCAGACATGGCAGGCTTACGGGAACGAATACTGGCCTCATGAGTATTTAATTGATATAAATGGCTACATACCATACAATCATATCGGCGAAGGTGGATACAATGAAACAGAGTCAGAAATACAGAAATTACTCTTGCAAAGGGCACAGGTTCTAGGTATTGATAATCTTTCGCTTCCTTCAGGGATGGTCAATGTGAGCATGGTGCAACCCAATTTCAATGACATAGGGACTGCGGAAATTTATTTTGGCTATGGATTTTCCCGAGGACAAAATGGGAACTCTGATGGGTGGCAGCCGGGGCAAATTGTTAATTACACAGCAACATCAGCAATAATTCCTGGAGACTTCTACCTTTCTGGAAAATGGAAAAACAACAACGACAATATGGAACTAGTGGGAAATAATGGTTCGGTTTACCTTGAGTACACAGCAAAAGATGTGAACATAGTTTCCGGTTCTTCACCGATAACTCCTGTTGTCTCTTATATAGATGGTTCTCGTGTTAATTTAGTTTATGTCGGGAATCAGACACTTTATCATATTGTGAATGGAGATTCATACGGAACTCATAAACTCAGATTAGATGTTAACAAGGGTTTCAAAATATATACTTTCACTTTCGGATGATTTAATATTTATATCTCCCTCTTCTTTCAATCGCTTTCAGGCGCTCGAAGACTTTTTTCGCCTCGGGAGCATCTACTGATTCATAGCCTTCTTTGAAAGAATTGAATAGGTCTTCATGGGTTTCGAAATGTTTTGCTTCAAGAGCCTCTTTCAGTAAGTGTATATCTACTCCTTTTTGCTCGTATTTTCCGTTGAAAGAGCCCAGGCCGAAATCTATTATATAGGCTTCTCCATCTTTCAGAATCATATTTGAAGTTGTCAGGTCTCCGTGTATAATCCCTTCTTTGTGGAGTTTTGCGATTTCAATCCCCACTTTTCTCATGACCTCTTCCTGTTTCTTTTCGTCATATGAACTGAGCTTTTCTGAAAGTTTGTCTCCATCGATAAATGGGATTATTATCTCATCCTCTTTTTTAGTTTCTTCAGGTCTGGGGGTGTTTATAACCTCAGAAGCCTTTTTCATGATCTTTGTCTCAGCTTTAGTTCTTCTCTTTATTATTTTTTTATCAAGTTCAGGCAGCCTGTATCCTTTTTTGAGCCTTTCTTTTATGACTTTCTCACCATCAAGATAAATAACAGCTTCAGCGCCACGTGAGAGGATTTTTCTGTCCATCAAAATCAGAGAAAATGGGGGGTTTTAAGGTTTTTTATTTCTCGTCCCAAAAGATTATGAGTGCCATGCTGATTAATACAGCAAAGTCGACAGTCATACAATATTCACATATAGCTTTTATCACAAAGAACTGAAGATATAAAAAATAAAGTGCCATGACAGATCCTATTATCATACCAGCAGTTATTGCAGTTTTCTGATATTTCTTTGGTTTTTTGAGCTCAAAGAACGCCAGAAGCGCGAGAATTGGAAATGCTATAAGCCCTATATGTGCGTTTTTTATCCCAAAGAATATTGTTTCATATTGTGAATTCTGCACTGTTGAGCAACTTGTTCCTCCGACTAGTCCGCATGCTTGCTCAATTGACATAAAAGATAAAATTATTGACGCTGCTGTTGCAAGGATCATAAGTCCGATTATTACCTTGTACTTTGTCTCTCTTTTCATTTTCTTAAAAGAATTTTTTAGTATAAAAGGGTTATGGAGCAATTGGTTTCTTATGATGATCAATCAACTTTAATTTCAGATATGCTCATCTCTTTCATTTTCTTCTTGTTTTTTTGGGACCATTTGTTTATGAACTGGGATGCCTGAAAATCGATTTTTTTCCTTGAATAGATCCTTCCATTTTTTATGAAAATATTTTTGTGCTCTTTTTTGAATTTTGTTAAATTGTCCTTGTCATCAATCTTTGGCCCGGTCAATACAACTTCGCCTCTGCTTTTTAAGATGAGGTATCCTTTTCCCGTTTTATCTCCGTTATATTCAAAGTCCTTCCCTAAAATTTTGAAATATTTTGAAGTTTCTTCCGTTAAATGATTGAAAAATTTAAGGAGCTTTGTCCCGGCTACGTCGCCTTCTTCTTTTGTAGTTCTTAATTCTATTAATACAACATTTTTTTTGTTTTTTGAGATTAATCCCGAAAAGTTTATCTTTTTTCTATCAAAAAATTCTTCCGATGGGTTTTTTAAGAATAGCAATGCGTTTTTTCTGAATTTTGCAAAGGTCTCTTCCGAAAGCCCTGCAAGGGCATTTCTCTCTTTATAAGTGGGGTCTACAAGGATTATTGGTGAATCTAATTTTGAACCATTCATATCCAGAAGAACATCCCCTTTTTTGTAATGCTGCTCCATATCGATTATGATCTTTTTGTCTTCATCTTTTGAAAGAGCCTTCAGAAATTTCTCAAAGCTTCCGAATCTGTAAACCAGAAGTTCGAGTGAATAACCGCTGAAGCCTTTGATATAAGACTCAGCACCATAAGTTCTTGTTGCATAGCAGAATGCTTTTGCAAGTTTTATCCCATCGATAATTTTTCTATTTTTTATCCTGTTTTTTACATATTTAACATGTGAATAGCTTAAATCTGTTACATTTTCTGCTTCTTTCGGACTTTTTATTCTTTTTACAGGGACAAGTTCGAAAAAAAGTTTCGGATTTATCTCTGCTTTGAAGTAATCCCTTGAACCGTGGGAAACAGACATTTTTTTTATTCCTGACAGGACTTTTTTTGAAAGCTTTGAATAATCTTTTCCGGAATATCTTTTGTTGAATCTCAAAAAGATATCTACATCATAAGTTTTTTTCCTTATGAGTGTTCCTTTTGCATAACTTCCGCCGACAAATATTTCCACATCTATTTTGAATTTTTTTATGTTGGATTCTATCTTTGAAAGAAATCCTTCAAGTTCTTCATTTATCTCTGAAATCTCTTCTTCCGTGAGGCTTATCTTCTCAAGAACATTATCCAAGACCTTTTTCATATCCTTTGCCATAGAGATTATTTGTCTCTTAAGTTTTTTAATCTATTTGATTGAGAATTCATTCAGTTTCATCTGGCTCTTCAGGAAATTCATCTGAGTGTATTTGCATCGTCCTTGCGATGTCTATTAAATATTTCCCTTCATCAAGTTTATACACTAATGGTTTTTTCTTGTTAAAAAGATTTGATAAGTCGAGCTCGAATTTACCGTCTCCTGTAACTCTTACGGATTCAAAATCAAGTATAACCGGAGCATCTTCTTCTTCAATCCCCGCTATTTCCCTTACATCTTCTTCTATTTTCTCTTTGTCTTCATCAGGAATTTCAATTATCTTATTTTTCAGCTTTTCAAACTGTTCGTCACGTACATAGAAGAAAAACCTGCTTCCGCACTCAGCGCAGCCTTCAAGCAATTCGCGACTTGCTGCCGGAATTATTCTGGAACATTTGACACATTGGTGTGGCATAAATTTCCAATGTTTCCAAGATTAATAAATTTTTAGGATTCCAGTTATGGCTCTTACTTGTTGAGCATCAGCTCGATCTTTTTCGGATCTCTCTTTATTTCTTTTACAACTGATGCAGGGCCGATTATCGTGACAGCTCCAAGGTCACCGCCTGAAAGGCTTATTGCTATCCTGTTTCTGAGTCTGTCTATAGTGCTTGTCTTATCATCTGAACTGATGACTGCAAGTTCAATCCCCTTGAAATTTTTTACATGGCCAATCATCGCCATCGTATCTTCAATCAATCTTGTTTCTTCTTCAGGTTTCAATCTTCCTTGGAGTATTAATATATAATTTTCAAATACAATTTCCAGTACTTTCTTTATTCTCTGGGTGCTATTCAGGTTTTTTATTTCCGAATAAGGCATAAACCTTATGGCAAAACCGTTTATCCTCTTTTGTTTTTGAATCTTTTTAACCATCGTCTTTTGAGCTTATTTACTTAGATTTTTTTGAAAGTTTAAACACTTCTTCATAAAATTCCTCAAGATTTTTTCCATACTTTGCGCTCATTCCTATGACAGTATATTCAGGAAATGCCTCCTCAATTTTTTTCACGTTTGCTTTTCTCAGATCTGATTTGTTTGCAACTATCAATATTGGGATTTTTCTTGCGACAATGTTGCCTATCAGTGTTATATTCACCTGATTGTAAGGGTTTTCAGTGGCATCAAGCACGACTACTACCATATCCATATCGTCCAGCCACCTTATGCTTTCAATTATTCCCTGTGTAGCTTCTTTAGCTCTTATTTTTGCGTCTTTCTTGTTTACTTTATATTTAAGAAAATCTTCGTAATCTACTTTTGTTGCAATTCCCGGGGTATCAACCATCTTGAAAGTCAGAGATTTTCCTTTGTATTCAATTTCGACTTTTTCCTTGAACTGGACTTCTCTTGTCTCATGAGGTATTTTTGATACGGAACCTATCTCTTCTCCCGTGAAATCCTTGCATATCCTGTTAGCCAAGCTAGTCTTTCCTGCATTAGGTGGTCCGTAAAATCCGAGTTTCACCTCTTTTTTGTTCTGGAATATTCCTGAAAAAATCCTTTTGAAAAAATTCTTCACGATCTTTATTGCCATATTAATTGTTTATCTTTTTTGTTTATTAAATTTTGTGTATCAATTTTCCTTTTTGGGTTCACATTCCTGTCTTTTTGCCGTGATATTTCTTCATAAGATAAGTTATCTGCTCGCCTTTCCAGCCCGCTTTTGACAGATTCTTTTTTATCTCGCTTTCTTCAACACCGTTCTTTATGGAATTTGTTATGTAAAATATCGCGTTGTAAAGCTGATTTTTGTCAGGGAAAAGGAATTTTTCATATCTTTTATCATACCATGTTTTGACAAGAAAATAAGCTATTACTCCCAAAACCAGCACTATTCCTATTCCGAGAATCGCTATCCAGATGTTATTCTTGGCTGGTGTCGGGGTTGGTATCGAAGCTTGTGCTTCAATAACTTCAGGTGCTATAAAAAATGAATAGCTTCCGCCTAGGTTTTGTGGGGTCATAAATTCGACTGTTTTTTGTGAATTTGCCTTAACATAAGAGTAACCATTCTGAGAGCTTACGACGCCGGAACCGTTTTGGAAAATCCAACTCTGTGAAGCAGGGAAAACGATGTAATAAGATTCATTTAACGTTGTTTTTGGAGTCGTTGTCAATGTGTAAAAATTGAAGGAGGCTGTTGAGCCATCATCCATTTTTACAAACAGATTCAATGAAGAAACTTCTGATCCAATATTGTTAAAGTCCCAATAAGCTGCATAACTGTTGCCATCTGTAGGATAATTTTTTCCTGTTATCCCACCGAGCATACTAAGATCTATTGAGTTGTTCTGGACAATGAAAGGTGTGCTTTGGGAGGTCTTTGATAAACTTTCAGGAACTTTAAGGTATAAAATCTTTCCAAAAATTGATTCATAATCGGATTCAGAAGTTGCTGAAGAATTTAATGCCTTTATCTGGTTCAGTGTTCCGGTTATGTTACCCAAGTTTAAGGTAGAATTTATCTTCTGTTTTTGAAAATTATCAAATGGGGAAATCTGTGACACAAAGGAGTTCATGAAAGATTCTTTTGTTGAGAATTCAGTGTTTATGAAATCTTTTGCAGGTAAGATATGAACGATGAAATTTTTGGATATGGTCTCCCCTTTCGATGAAGTGACTAATTGGACAGTGTAATTTCCTGTTGAATTATATGTGTGAGATAAAGTATTAGAAGAACTTGTTTGCACTTTTGAGCCGTCCCCGAAATTCCATGTGAACCCAGCTACATTAAGTCCTGAAGGCACATACACAAAGAAATTGACTGGGAAATTTACAGCATAAGCCAAAGGTGATAAACTTATTGCAAAATCTGAAACATAAATTGTTTTGTCTATCACGTTAAGCCCATTTATATCAAGGCGATAATTCGTGCTCCCAAGGGTCCCTGATGGTATTGGAAAGAAGTTTCCAAGAGATAACTGTTGATTTGTTGCATTCACATAAGAGTTCATCTCACCAAGGTCATAAAAATTTGTGGTGTATTCTTCAGGGAGATTTTTGGCGCTGTAACTTACATATAGGTTATTCAAAGTTACTTTCTGGTTGGCATTAGAAATCAGGGTTATGGGAACATAGCATCCATTAACGCAGCCCTCAGGGTAAGTTTTTACGATATAATTTCCTATCTTGGTGGCTAAACCCTGGACTGCAATAGTTCCAGGTGAAGCAAACTGAAACTGCCTTGCGCCAATCGAATATGCCGCTACTGATTTTTGCACAGGTGTGCCCTGGAAACCGCATACATTTCCTGAAGTGTAACCTTTCATCCTATATTGTCCTCCCGTCATTCCGCTTGGGACAAAAGCGCAAACATAATAAGTCGAAGGCTTTTGAACAGGCACATTCACATTGCAGAATACGTCTCCTCCTCCCGAAGGTATCTGTTTTGGTGCTATATTGCACGAAGTAAGTGGAGTTCCATTTACATTATAAATCCTCATTGAGATATTGTTTCCAGGTGTTCCCCCTGAAGTATTAAACCACCCGCCAATCTGGAGGGCTGGAGATTCTGTCAGATTCACCATCTCGCATGCCTGGTTTGACAATCCGCCGGCAAGTGCTATATTGATTCCGGATGAAGGATTGTAGCATCCATAATTCTTGTTTCCAGGAGTTGTACTTGGTTTTGAATTCATAGCGTCAATAATCCCATCATTCAAGACATCAACTTTTATCTGATCAAATTGGCTTTGAGAAGCATTGCTTGTTATGTTGAAAGATGCGGAATCTATTGAAGTCAAATTTCCTGTGAGAAGAAAACCCAAAGTTTCATTCTTTCCAGCAGCCAATTGATAATTTTTCGAGCTTTGAGGATTCGATCCGTTGTATCTCGACGCGCAGTCCGGGAAGGTGCAGTTATATTTGTAACCTGGTGAATTTAAAATGAGGTCTTTAAGAGGAACCGAATTATTAAAAGAATCTACTAAAAGTGTATTTACAGGCTCTTTTGAAAAAGAACCATACAGGAATCCGGATATTGAAGAGCCGGTGGAATATTGCGTGCTTATTGAAGCATTGATTATATTTTGATTTGCCAGAGATACCGGGACTGAGAATATCAGAATCAAAAGGAAAACCGGCAACATTGCATATAAAAAATAATCAAATATCACTCTCTTTTCCATTCACAAAAACAAGGGAAGTAGATTTATAAATATTTTTGGTGTTTTCGATGCTTGACGGGGTGAGGTTTATCCTTATGATTCATAAAAACAAGATATCTTTTTGTTTCTTTTGGAGCCTCATTCAAATTCCATTTTGCATCTTTTAAGTTTTGGTATCCCCAATTATAAGCCGCGAGAATCTGGTCTGTTCTTTCTTTTCTGCTCAGATGCTTCCAACGTGAGTTATTGCGTGAAATCGCTCTTTCCAGCCAGCCAAGATACTTTATTCCGGTCTCCAGATTTGCTTTTGGCTTGTACCAATTTGTCTCATAAGGTGTTTTTGGATTCACTTCCTTCCATGCAGTTTTTGTGATTTGCATGAGCCCTTTAGCATCAGACTTTTTATTTACCGCAAAGGGATCAAACCCGGATTCTCTTTCGACTATATCCTCAATTGATTTTACCGTAAGATATCTGTTCTTTACAGGAATTTCAGAAATCTGAAAACTTATATCCTCCTTTGATAATGCTTCTTTTATCGCAAGGATTTCTTTTCTTTGGTCATTCCATTCGTTTTTTAGATAATCTTCCCCTGAGTTTTGTGCTGTCAAAGGAACCAGCACGGCTGTTAATAAAATTGTATAAATTGCTTTTTTCATGGTCTTTTTTCACCATCATAAAAATATTTCCTCAACCTGTTTTTTAAACTTTGTGTATTACATATTTCATGATATTGTCTTGATTTTTTTCTATAAATTTATAAAATAAGGCCCCATTAGTTTTTTATGAAAATCTTGGCTTTGCATGTGGATTATATTGAATGGGAAGGCCTGAAGAAAGCCCTAAAGGATATGGAAGACCTTCCAGCTTTGGAAACATCCAAAAAAAGAGTAGAAGAAGCTCTTGCTGTTCTCACAGCTGTTGAGAAAGGAGATTCGATAAAGAGTGTCGCCGAGCTTGTAAAAAACGTGAATGATATCTCTGAAAAAGTCGGAACAAAAAGAATCGTCCTTTACCCTTATGCGCACCTTTCAAGAAATTTAGGTTCACCCGAAAAAGCTGTTGAAATTCTGAAAGAATCGGAAAGAGAGCTCAAAGAGAAAGGATTTGAAGTCTCAAGGGCGCCTTTTGGCTATTACAAAACTTTCGAGCTTCGTGTCAAAGGACATCCTTTGTCCGAACTTTCAAGGGAAATTGTCATAAAAGCTGATGAAAAGGAGCTTTCGACTGAAGAGAGAAAAAGACTCTGGAAAGTTATGGAAAAAAACAAGGTCCAGGCCATAAGAGGGCAAAATGACAAAAAGAGTAATGTTGAACTTGGGAAAGAACTTGATCTTTATATCGTGAATGATGTCATAGGTCAGGGTTTGCCTCTTTTGACTCCAAAAGGGACAGCAATAAAAAGGGAGATAGAGAGATTCATTGTTGACGAAGAATTAAAAAGAGGTTATGAGCACACGGCAACCCCAGTGATGGCAAAAAGTGATCTTTACAAAATTTCAGGACACTGGCAGCATTACAAGGATGGGATGTTTGTTCTCCCCGTCGGAAATGAAGATTTTGCGCTACGTCCTATGACCTGCCCTTTCCAGTTTGTTCTTTACAAAAGGAAACCCAGAAGTTACAAAGATCTTCCTAAAAAATATGCGGAGATAGCGACATTGTTCAGAAATGAGCAATCAGGTGAACTGAGGGGGCTTACAAGAGTAAGGCAGTTCACGCTTGCTGATGCCCATATCATATGTACTCCGGAACAAGTTGAAGAAGAGTTCGGGAAAGTTATGGATTTAATAAATTATGTAATGAAAGTTTTCAGCATTGAGATAACTTATAGATTCTCGAAGTGGGATCCTAAAAATGAGAACAACAAATATATAAATGACCCCAAGGCATGGGATGAGACTCAGGCAGCTATGAAAAACATTCTCGATAAGCTTAAGATAAATTACACTGAAGCCGATGGAGAGGCGGCTTTTTACGGGCCAAAGCTTGATCTGCAGTACAAAGATGTTTACGGGAAAGAAGATACTTTGATAACAATCCAGATAGATTTCTCCAATGCGGGAAAATTCGGGATGACTTATCTTGACAAAGACGGGAAAGAGAAGACACCAATGATAATTCACCGTTCGTCGACAGGAGCGACTGAAAGAGTAATCTCATACATTCTTGAGAAGACTCAGGGAAATCTGCCTCTGTGGCTTTCGCCAATTCAGGTTAGGATTCTTCCTATGAACGAGAAGAATGTTAAATTTTCCCAAAAACTGAAAAAAAAATTTATTGATTCTGGTTTCCGTGTTGAGATTGATGATTCAAACGAGAGTCTCGGGAAGAAAGTGAGGAATGCACAACTCGAGAGAGTCTTTTATATGGTGACTATCGGAGACAAAGAAGAAGAATCAAAGACGATAAGCGTTCGTTCGCGTGACGGAAGCCTCGAACATAATGTACAGATTCTGCAGTTTATATCAAAGTTGAAAAAGGAAATAAACAAGAAGAGATAAAATGGCAAACGGTAATGAAAAGGATTTTTCCGCTTTTGTTCAGGAAGCAGGGCTTATATGGGGGCCTTCGCCGGAGATTTACGGCGGGCTTGCAGGATTCTATACTTACGGACCACTGGGAAAACTTTTGAAAAATAGGGTCGAGAATTCAATCAGGAAAACTTTCAATGAGAATGGTTACAGGGAAGTTGAAGGTCCGACAGTTCTCCCCAATGAAGTCTGGAAAGCTTCCGGACACCTGGACACTTTTCAAGATAGGACGATAAAATGCAAAAAATGTGGCGCTGTTTTCAGGGCTGACAAATTGATTGAAGAGGGCAGAGACATCTCAGCTGATGCTTTTTCGAACAAAGAGATTTTGGATTTCATAAAGAAAAACAAGATAAAATGTCCGACATGCAAGGGTGACTTTGAGGAAAAAATAGAGAAGCAAAGCCTGATGTTAGGGACTGTGGTCGGAGGAAAAGAAGCATCTCTCAGGCCTGAAACGGCGACAGGAACTTATCTCCCTTACATAAGATATTACAATTATTTCAGGAAGAGAATCCCTTTTGGGGTTTTTCAGATAGGAAAAGCTTACAGGAATGAGATCTCTCCAAGACAGAATGTTCTTCGTGGCCGTGAATTCACCCAGGCTGAAGGCCAGATGTTTGTTGATCCAAAGGAGAAAAATAACTGGGAACCTTATGAAAAAATAAAAAACGAGGAACTTCCTTTCTGGTCAGAAGCAGAGCAGAAGGCGGGAAAATTCTCAGAAAAAAAGATATCTGTAGAAGAAGCCCTCAAGAAAAAACTCATAAAGAGCCAGGCTTATGGCTGGTGTATCTGGCTTGCTTATACTCAGTTTAGAAATTTTGGAATACCTCAAGAAAGAATAAGGATGAGACAGCATCATTCGGAAGAAAAAGCATTCTATGCGGATGATGCATGGGATATTGAACTGAACCTGAATAATTATGGATGGACTGAGGTCTGTGGGGTACATGACAGAACAGATTATGATCTTACTCAGCATTCAAAAGCTTCGGGCGTGAAATTGGAAGCTGTGCGTGATAATGGAGAGAAGTTCATACCGCACGTTCTTGAGATAGCTTTCGGAAGTGACAGGCCGACTTATTCCCTCATAGATCTTTTTTATGACAAGAAAGAGGAAGGTGAAGGCAAAACTATCCTAAAAGTTCCTTACCATATGAGTCCGATAGATGTTTCTGTTTTCCCCCTGATGAAAAAACCGGAACTCAGGGATGTTGCGGAAAAAATTGCGCTTGAGCTGGAGAAAAGTTTTGTTGTAGATTATGATTTCACCGGGAGCATAGGAAAAAGATATCTAAGAAGCGCTATGCAGGGAACACCTTATGCAATTACAGTTGATTATGATTCTCTCAAAGACAAAAGTGTGACTGTCAGAGATCGTGATACGGAAAAGCAGATTCGTGTTAAGATAAATTCTTTGACCGAAATACTCTGGGGGCTTTTGAAAGACGGAAAGAAATTTGGGGATTTGAAATAGACTTATAAACTACTTCTTTTTGGTTTTTGTATGAACTTCAGATTTTATCATGAGAAACTGACTGAATCGGATGAGTATAAAGAGTTCATGAAAAAAAATCCGAAAGCTTATCCGTGCAGCTGTTTTTTCGTCCTTGACAGGGAGAAATCCGGAGCAGACAATCGTGTACATTTCGATTTTCTCATACCCGAAACGAAGAAGATGCATTCTTTCAAAGTGAACGACAAAGTTGAGCTCCTTGATGTCGAGAATTATGATGAGAGACCTTTCGAGGAGATTTCGGTTGACTACAATTTCAATCTTGAAGATTTTGAGAAGATGATATTCCAGAAGTTACAGGAAGAAAAGATAAATGGAAGAATTCAGAAACTTCTTTTCAGTCTCCAGAAACTCAACGGAAAAAGTTTTCTCATAGTCACGGGATTTTTGAACAATCTTGGTCTTATCAAAACCACAATTTCCCTTGATGAGATGAAAATAATAACCTTTGAGAAAAAGAGCTTTTTTGATATGATGAAAATTATGAGGGGAAAGGGAAAGAACAATAAGGAAGATGGAAAAAATTAATTCCTCTCCGGGTGGCAGACTGCGCAGGGCTTGTAACCTCTGAGTTTGAAATATTTCACGTCATCTTCCTCAATCAAATATTCTTTCTTTATCGCTCCCGCAAATCTGCATGTTCTTAGATGATATTTCTCGTTGTATTTCGAGCCGACATATTTTGATTTTTTCGGCTCAGTCTTCTCCTTTTCTATTATTCTTTCTTGCACAACCGGGACTTCCTTTTCTATAACTTTCTCGATGGGCCTGTCTTTGTATTTTATAACCTCTTTCACTACAGGTTTCTCAACAATCTTTTGGGTTTCTACAATTTGCGGCTCAGGAATGCTTATGCTTGTTCTTCTTTTCTTTGGATAGAGCAAAGCGACAGCAACGACAAAATAGACAATTCCTACAATAATCATCAGAGTCTGGTTGTTTACTATAGAAAAAGATGTTATTGCGCCGATTATGAAAAGCGCCGCTGCAAGGCCGAGAAGAAATATGGCTACTATATTCATAGGTTCTATACGTTTCTCTTCAATTTCAGTTGGCATAGAGAATAAAGAGCCGGCATATTTATAATTTTATTGTTGGATTAAAAGTCTTCAAGCATCCTGACCTTTGATTCTATCGTTTTTCTTGTAATCTTTCCGAGTTTGTGGTTTCCTTCCGGATCATTCTTTTGCGCTTCCAGCAGTTTGCTGTCTCTTTCCCCTATTGCGATATCGAGTGCCGCGCCAAGCATGACCGGGACGCCGAATTCAACTTCCTCACGATACGTGTAATATCTGGTTATGAGATATTTTAAATCAGGATCTTTTAATCCTTCTTTTTTTGCACGTTCGTAAAAGTTCATGACTCCCGGATATTCCATAATTCCCATTCCGGGTTTGCCCGCTTTTCCCAATCTTAACTGGACAGCTTCAGGTCTTGAGAGATATTTTACGGGTCTTGGAGGTTCTCCATTTTTATTTTTTGGAGTATACTTAAACCTTATCTCTGCTCGTTTTTCATCATCTTCCATCACCTTTCATGTATCGGGAGACTTATAAAAGTTACTATTAAAGAATTACAACTTCTTTATCACAAAATTGATCATCATCTCGGAATTGTGGGTCGAGAGGATCTTGAATCCCGCTTTTTCAAAAAGCCCGTGTGCTTCTTTTTCATCGAAAAGATGATAATATCTCTTTCCTTTGTCAGTCCAGGCGATGAATCTTTCTTTACCCTTATTCTTTCTCTTGAGCCTTTTCGATTCTGCGTTCCAGACACCGATGTAAGCTTCCCCTTCGGGTTTAAGGACACGGGAAAGTTCTTTCACCACTGCTTCTCTTTTGCTTTCAGTCGGAATGCAATGGAGCGCTGAAATGCATATTGCGTAATCGAAAAAGTTGTCAGGCTTAGGAATATCATCAAGTTCGTTTTGCAGGAACTCAGCAGGGATTTTTTTCTCTTCAGCTTTTCCCTTTGCAAGTTCAAGCATCCTTTCAGAGAAATCTGACAAGAACATCTTTCCTTCTTTTATCTTCATTAGATGCCTTCCGGAGCCTGAGCCTAAATCAAGAACATTACCTTTTGTATTTTCGAGAAACTTAACTGCATTTTCAGATGGTTTCTCCTTGTGCTTGTGCCACTCCGGAGCTATCCTGTTCCAAAGAGATTTCTGGTCTTCTATTTCCATGGGATAAAATGATTCAGATGTTTTATTTATCTTCTCTTTTTGTTCCACAAATTTTAAAAGGCAATTTTTTCATTGATTTATATGGCAGTAAAACATCCCTGGCATGAGGTCTCCGTCGGCAAAAGGGCACCGGAAGTCATCCGTGCTGTGATAGAGATACCAAAAGATTCTAAGATAAAATATGAGCTTGACAAAGAAACCGGTCTCCTTAAACTAGATAGGTTTCTTTATTCAGCGACTCTCTACCCTGGTGATTATGGGCTTGTCCCTCAGACTCTCTGGGATGATAATGATCCTTTAGACATAATTGTCCTCACGGGAAGACCTGTTTATCCATTGACTCTTGTTCAGGTCCGTGTTGTCGGGGTTTTGAGGATGATCGATGGTGATGAGAAAGATGATAAAATAATAGGTGTTTATGATAATGATCCCAGATTTGACGAATATAAGGACCTGAAAGATATTCCTCAACATATGCTGAAAGAGCTCAAGCATTTCTTCGAAGTTTACAAAACCCTTCAGGGAAAAAAGTGTGAAGTCCTTGAGATTCTCGGGAAAAAAGAAGCCATGAAAGACGTTGAGAGGGCTTTGAAGATGTATCAGGATAAGTACGGGAAGAAATAAAAATTTCTCCCTGCTTTTTATTTGATGATAAAACTGAAACGTGTTTATGACAAATATTCCAGCGAAGACGGTTTTAGGATACTTGTTGATAGGCTCTGGCCTCGCGGAGTCTCAAAAGAGAAAGCTCATATTGATTTATGGCTTAAGGAGATTGCTCCAAGCGACGAGTTAAGGAAATGGTTTTCTCATGATCCTGAAAGATGGGAAGAATTTGCCAAAAGATATTTTAGAGAATTAAAGGATCATTCGGATGTTGTTAGGGGGCTTAAAGATATATTAAGAAAAAATAAGACCGTGACTTTTGTTTATTCTGCGAAGGATAAAGAGAGAAATAATGCAATTACATTGAATGAATTTTTAAGGCGAGCACAAAACTCTTAAAGACAGTTTTTCTCAAATTTTCATGGAACCAGAAATCAAAGTCAAAAAGCCAGTTCGCTCTAAGTCAGGCGTGACGCCGCTTACTGTTGTTCTCGCGCCAAGAAAATGCAATCACGGGACATGCATCTATTGTCCCGGGGGGGATTTTGTCCCTCAGAGTTATACTGATAAGAGTCCGGCCGTGATGCGGGCGCTCGCGCTTAATTTTGATGTCAGGAAGCAGGTGCGCTCGCGCCTTGATGCCTTAATCAAAATGGGTCACCCTACGGAAAAAATAGAACTCATAATAATCGGCGGAACATTTTTGCAATATCCACTTGACTATCAGTATGATTACATAAAGGGATGTTTCGATGTCCTGAATGGTATCGATTCTTTGACCCTGGAAGAAGCGCAGAAGCTGAATGAGACAGCAGAGCACAGGATTGTAGCAATGTGCATAGAGAACAGGCCTGACAATTGTTCAGTTGAAGAGATAAAAAGGATGAGGGAGTTCGGCGCCACAAGGGTTGAGATAGGCGTGCAGATACTTGATGATGAAATCTACAAAAAGATCGCACGTGGTCACAAAATCAAAGATGTCATCGAGGCCTCTAAGAGGTTAAAAGATGCCGGTTTCAAAATAGGTTATCATATAATGCCTGGTCTCCCATACTCTAATGTCGAAAAGGACATAGAAAAATTCAGACTCGTATTTGAAAATGAATCTTTCAGACCTGACCAACTAAAAATCTATCCCTGTCAGATTGTTGAGGATTCACCTCTGGCAAAAATTTACAAAAGGATAAATTATAGAACTTACACGGATGAAGAGATAAAAAAAGTCCTTCTTGAAATGATGAAGATCATTCCTGATTACTGCAGGATAATGAGAGTCATGAGGGAAATCCCAAAGGAAAAGATGATTGGAACCGCAGGTTCTACATCAATAAGAAAAGAAGTTGAGGAAGAGCTAAGAAAAAAGCATGAGCATGTAAAGGAAATAAGAATGAGAGAGATAGGCTTTAATTCATTAGGACTGAAAACTGATACTCTCATTAAAACAATCGAATATGATTCTTCCGGGGGCAAAGAATTTTTCCTTGAAGTCGTTAATTCAGATGATGTGCTTTTCGGTCTTCTTCGTTTGCGCTTTCCTTCGGAAACTTTCATAGATGAACTTGCCGGATGCGCTCTTGTGCGTGAACTCCATGTCTACGGACAGGCACTCAACTTAGGGGAAAAAGGAAAAGACTCACAGCACACCGGTCTTGGGAAAATGCTCATGGCTGAAGCTGAGAGAATAGCAGCCGACGCGGGATATAAGAAGATAGCGGTGATTTCAGGAGTTGGTGTCAGAGAATATTACAGAAAACTTGGATATGAACTTGAAGGGAATTACATGGTGAAGAATTTAGCTTAAGACCAAGTCATCAATTGATTTTATCTTTCTTGATATTGCAAAATAATCTCCTAATACTTTCTTTACACCTTTTGTAAACAGTTCGTCAGGATTCTTCTTATTGTCCAGCTCTGCAAAATTGCGCTTTATGAAAACTCCATTGCCTGTAATTAATCCAAAGTCGAAATGGCCTCCTGTGAATTCATCGCTTTTTGCAGCTTCTAATATTATCCCAAAACTTTCTCTGAGAACATTTTGAAATCTCCCCTTTCCAACATCACTTATCTGTATTCCCATTTCATGTCCCCAGGGAGATTCAGGATTAATCTTTTTCAATGTCGGCGGGATCTTTTCGTAGCCTGATCCCGCGCCTTCATAGCTCAGATTGCTCTCGACACCGAATGGTGAAACATTATAACTATGGAGCATCAAATCAGACTGGTTCGCAAAAAGGTATTGATTCTTTTTTATCCTGTTTAGTTCATCAAAGCTGCTTCTTATTACCCACGTGGGGCTCTTTTCAAGGGAGATAAGCTTTTGTGTCTCTTCCCTTAACTTGGGATTTTCATTTTTCTTAGGCGGGAAAATCACATCCCCGGCATATGCAAACATCATAGATTCAGTAAGATTTGTAAATATCTTCTTTGCATTGTATCTGCATCCTGTGAGTCGGTCATCTTTACCAAATTCGGATGCCTGTGAATCACTTGCGAAGAGGACATATTTTTCAGCTTTTTTATTGTATCCTGTAACACCTATTATTGTTGTCATTTTATACCAAAACTAGATCATCGACACTTTTGATGCTTACACCCTGGCCCAAAAGTTTATTCATGAGGCATTTTTTCCCAATATCAAATAGTTCATCCGGCGGATGGCTGTTATGCATGGGTGTGAATTCTTCAAAAATCATGGCACTTTCATTTGTCAGAATACCAAAATTGAAAAATCCTCCTGTAGATATATCTATCTCAGAAGCTTTTTCCGCGAGGTCAAAGGCGGTTTTTAATAATCCTGTAAGCTCAGAGTATATCCCTTTTTCATCAGCATAATCAAATTTCTTTAATCCGGAAGCTATAAGATTCCTTTTTCTGAGTTTTTCTGCTCCTGTTCCAAGCAAAGTCATTGTATCCACGGCATAAGCTTCCCCATCCATATACCATATGAGGCTTAAGTCATTCTTATTAGAGAAAATGTAGGCATTAGCATGGTCGTTGTAATTTGTTATCTTATCAAGTTTCTTAAGCTCATGTATCGTCTCTTTGGCCGAATTATGCCCTTTCCCGAAAAATCTTTGTGCTGCTTTTTTTATATGTCCAGCTTGTTTATCTGCAGTTTCCTCCTGTAATATTGCTGCTCCCCCATACGCTATCATAAGATTCCCCTCATAATTCGTGAAAATCTTTCTCGCATTGTACTTTGTGTTTTCATGCCCCAAATTCCATTTGGAATCGCTTGCAAAAAGTACATAATCTTTTTTTCTTAATGGGTCGTAACCTTTCATGCCCATTATCGTTGTCATCAATTTTCTCTGATTTTTTGTATATTTAAAAATTGTCGTGGTCAGAACCAATTATTGGACCTTTATCTTCCCTAACTGCCAGTCTTTCAATATCTCTCTTGAAGTCTGATCAACGTTTACTATTCCGCCCTTCAGGAAAAGATTTTTCATCTGTCCGACCTTTTCTATAAGCTCATCCGAATCTTTTGCTTCGACTTTGTAATATCTTTCAAGAACTTCTTTGTATTTTAGGAACATCTCATTGATCACTATTTCAGGATCGTTTACCTGCGTGTAGCTTTTTCCGCCGAATATTGTGCTCTCTGAAATTTTTTTCTTGTCAATTGTTGAGTATTGGTCTTCCGGGATAACTCCTGGAGAATCAATCAGGACGATATCCGGGGTTAATTTTATCTTCTGGACATTTTTTGTGAAACCTGCAATTGGCCCCACACCCGCAGCCCCTCTTCTTGCAAGGAGATTCAATAAAGAACTTTTTCCCGTATTCGGATAACCTATCGCTCCAACTTTTATCCTTTTATCGTCACCCAATATGACCCTATCCTTTTTTATCTCTCTCTTCTCAGGGTTTTCAACTTTTTTGGCTACTATTTTTATAAGATTTCTCAGATCTTTTATCCCTGTCTTTTTTGTGCACGATATAAGCGCGTAAGGGTAAAGAGAGCCTTTTATCTCATCAAGATTCTTTTTTTTAAGGAGGTCAGATTTATTTAAGACGTAGATTATCTTTTTCTTTTGTTTGGTTATTTCATCTTCGAGTTTCTTGTTTCTTGTTTCTTCAGGAAAGCGCGCATCAAGGACTTCAAGTATTATATCTGAAGTGTCAACTATCTTTTTTGCGACTTCAGGATACTTAACCCTCTGGCGTCTCATGTTCTCTATATGACCTGTTCTTCTTGAAGAGAAAAGATATCTTTTCATGCAAGAATAAAAAAAGTTAACTTTTAATAGTCTTTGATTTTCTTGATTTTACAAAGCCCTGTAGTACAGCGGTCAAGTATATCGGCCTCTGGAGCCGGTGACCCAGGTTCGAATCCTGGCAGGGCTATATAATTAACCCATCTTCTTAATTTTTTGAGAAGTTTTATATATCTGCGTATTGTCGATTTAATGTTTTTGAGGATTAATCATGGCAAAGGTGAAAAGATCGGGAAAAAGAGGGATGAGAAAGAAAGACATGGTGAAAACTTCAGAATTTTTCCTCGAGGTGAAAAAATTGTCTGATGACGCCCCTATACCTGAATATATGCTTGGCACCGACCTTGGTTTGGACCTGAAGGCTAATGAGAATCTGTCATTTCTTCCAATGGAGCAAAAAGCTGTAAAAACCGGGATAGTTGTAAAAATCCCCGAAGGGCATGTGGGACTGATAAGAGACAGGGCCGGGATTGTCAGCGGGATGAATATCCACACCGTTGCGGGAACTTTTGACCCTGCTTACAGGGGAGAAGTTTCAGTAGTCCTTGTGAACTTTAGTGATGATGAAGTTGAAATCGAAAAAGGAATGAGAATCGCACAGATGATAATACTTCCTGTCACAAAAGTGAAAGTCAAGGTTGTTAATTCTTTGTCTGACACAGAGAGGGGTGCGAGAGGTTTTGGATCCACAGGGGTAAAAGAGAAACTGGAAAATTTTAAAAAACTCGATAAAGATTTGAAGAAGTTGGGAAAATAGTGATTAACTTTTATTTGACAAGTTTATTTTAATCTGATATTTTTTTGGACTAGTAGTTGGCAAAATTTAAATATTAAACCGGTATTTTCCATTTATGGCAAATAAAAATCTTTTTGACAAAAAAATTGAAGAAACGTTGATCCAAGTCGGATTAAGAGTCGCAAAAAGAGGCGAAGGGGCTCTTTTTGTCGTTGGGAAAACTGAATACAAGCCTCTTGTTGACCAGACTGTTCCGCCTTTCAGGGTGACTGAGAATCCAAAGCTTCTTGAATCGCTTGCGCTTATGGACGGGGCTGTTATCATAAATCATAAAGGATTCATGGAAGCTTACGGTGTCAGGATAAAATCTAAGAAGATCCTTAAAAATTTCGGAACGAGGCACAGTGCTGCGGTGAGCGCGGCAAAAGGAGATAATCTTGTCGTTGTAGTCTCAGAAGAAGACAAGAAAATAAGAATATTGAAAAAAGGCAAGATGGTCATGCAACTTGATGCTCTCCAAAAGGGGGTTGAGAAAAGTGTGCCGCAGGCAGTCAATGTCCTTGAATCTGTCGGTGCGGGGACTGTGGGAGCTATCGGAACAAGCATACTTCTTCCCGCGGCAGGAATCGCGTTTTTACCCGGAATTGTTATATTCGGATCCGCCTACTATCTTGGAAGAATACTTTTGAAGAAACTTAAATGAATCTGTGAAAATTATAGCCTCACTCTTGCATCTTTTACTCTTGAGTGCTGGTTGAGTTTCCCTTCCCTTAGACATCTGTAGCAGCAGTGGTAAGTTCCGTCCTTCTCTTTCACTCTTCCCGTTCCGTTGCATTCAGGACAAACGTCGTTGTTTTCCATGTCTGATTCAAGTTTCACTTATATTTAAGCTGATTGATTCTAAAAACAATATATTTTTAAGTTATGCGGGACTGTTTTTTTCGTCAGTTAAATTGCCCCGATAGTATAGAGGCCAAGTACGCTGCCCTCTCAAGAAGGTTCCGAAAAGTCGACCCGATCTTGGTGAAAGTGACGGTTTTGCATCTTCATGCAGCTTGTCGGAATTTGTTCACAAACTCGAAAAGCAAATTTTTTCGCTTCAGAGAACGGCAGTAACCCGTGTTCGAATCACGGCCGGGGCGTCCCAACTTTTATTTCAGAAATCTCAGAAAGTGAAAACTGTGAAGCCGTCTCTTGCATATCTTGAGAACGCATCTCTTGCGAATTCGAATCCTATCCCGTATTTCTTTGCGTTTTCTTCAAGATTCCAGAGTTTCGCTTCTGTTGTGCACACTTTCATAAGGATGTTGCTCTGCCTTAACTCTTCTATTATTTTCACGAACTCATCAGGCAAAGACTGCAAAAGCTTAGCGCCTCCAGCAAAAAGGAATACCTCCAATGCATCAACGCTGTTCTCTTGTCTGGCTTCATATATGCGCTTAGCCAGATGCAGCCCCGCATCCACTTTAATTTTCTGGTCCCAATCGGAAGAGATGACTATTGCTATTTTTCCGCCCGCTTTTTTCACCATATGATTCATTATGCATTTATGTTTATAAATAATTCCCAGATAATCTTTGAGGCTAGGAACAGTCACGAGAACTATTCGGAAGCCTTCTTTAGTCTAATCCCTTTTGCAAAGTGTAAAGATTGTAATAGATTCCTTTCTTCTTCATCAATTCCTCATGGTTTCCAATTTCTGCTATGTGACCTTTGTCAAGGACTACTATCTTATCAGCATTTCTGACAGTAGAGAATCTGTGCGCAATTATGAAAGTTGTTTTGCCTTCGACAAGCCTATCGATCCCTTCCTGAACTCTTTTCTCCGATTCTGCGTCAAGAGCAGCTGTCGGCTCGTCGAGGATCAATATGCTCGGGTTTTTCAGGAAAGCCATAGCTATCGCGATCCTTTGTCTCTGCCCCATGGAAAGTTTCACGCCTTCCTCTCCGACTTTTGTGTCATATCCTTTTGGAAGATCTTTAATGAAATCGTCCGCTGATGCGGCTTTTGCGGCGTCTACAACCTGCTGTCTTGTCGCTTTCGGATTTGCATATTTCATATTATTTATGAGAAGATCATTAAACAAAGTGAGATCCTGCGGCACGACAGCAATCTGGTTTCTCAGCCATTCAAGGCTCAGTTTCTGGAGTTCAATCCCATCAAGTTTTATTGATCCTTTGTTGGGCTGGTAATATCCCATTATGAGCTCTGTGAGCGTTGTCTTTCCGACGCCGCTTTTACCCACAAGTGCCACGGTCTCGCCGGCTTTTATGCTTAAATTTATGTCTTTGAGCACGATCTTGTCTTTCAGGTAACCAAAATTCAGATTTTTCAATGTAATTTCACCTTTGACATTTTCAATTGTCGCATTGCCGTGGTGCATTTTTTCCGGAACGATTTTCCTGAGCCTTAAGAACCGGTTTATAGCGACTACCGTCCTCTTGTATCTTCTGTAAAGGCCTCCGAAGAACTGCAATGGGCTGAATGCGAGATTTATGTAACCGAAGAACATAATAAATTCCCCCGCGCTCATCGTCCCGCTTCTCAAAAAGAATATCGCTCCGCCAAGTACAGCCACAAAGCTTATGCTGCTCACCGTCCCCTGGATGACAGAAAGTCTCTTTGATTTTTGAGACGCATTCTTCGTGGCAGGAAGGATCTTGTCAACAAGTGAATTGAAAAATCTCACTCTTTCTTTTTCTTCCATTGCGAAATTCTTCACAAGGAAAACATTATAGAGCTTGTCAAACACTTTCCCATACTGCTCTTCATAAGTTTTATTCTCTTTTCTTCTTGCTTCAAGTTCAGGCTTTACAAGTTTCAATGTCAGGAATCCGTATATCAAAAATGAGACAAGGACTATTGCCGCGAGCTGCCATCTTATCCAGAACATTATTGCGAGCGAGAAGAAAAGCATCAGCCATTGAGGAAGTACATCTGCTACTGTTTCTGTGATTTGCTGTATATGGGATGCGCCTCTTGAAATCTTTTGCAGTATCTCCCCTTTCTGTTCTTTTTTGTGGAACAATATCGGCAGAGTGAGGAAATGAGCATAAGCGTCGGCTTCAGTTTCCTGGGCCATCTTAGTTCCTAGGATCTCTCCCAGATTGCCTGTAGAATTTGATATATAATTTCCCATAAGGCTCAGGATAAGCCACAGTCCTATAAGAGCTAAAAGAAGATCGACAGCAGTGTTCGGGGTCTCGGCGAGATCAAAAAGCCTACCATACACGTAAGGTGTTATCGCCGTCAATATTGCGCCTATAGTAGCCACAGAAATGATCTTGCGCAGCTCTTTTTTGTTCCTTTTCAGAAGATCCAGCACGAATCTCGTCGTCTGTTTCATCCTTTGAAAAATGAAAATTAGTTTATAAATTTTTAAGTTGTCTTTTTTACGACGGGAAATCTTTATATATTTCAGATCATTAAATTATGGATGAAAATGAATCCGAAAGATCGGTTCCTCGATGAATTCGGAGATTTGAAAAGCGAAGATATGGATGAAGACGGTTTCCTTGATGATTTTTTTAAGGATGCAGACTAATCTTTCCGCAGGTTTACGCAAAAATAATTTTTGTGGCATCGAGCCCATTTTTCTTGGCGAAATCTTCCACTTCTTTTTCCAACAAGGAAGTTTTTCCCTCGAATTCTTTTTTCACATCCTCTGTGAATTCTTCGGAAGTTTTGTAATTTCTTCTTCCGAAAATTGTCTGTATGAGTGTTCCATTATGGACTCTTTTTTGGTTGCCGACAATCATATATCCGGCATTTGATGATGAATCGTATTTTGCCATCAGCATCCCTATCTCACTTCTGAGAATCTTTACCTTCACTCCATCTTTCGTGTCCACTCCCGGAACAATGTAAGCTTTGAATTTCATGAACTCTGGATGAGGATTATATTTATAAGTTTTATTATGTGAAATTTTATATAAAGATCGAAATATCTCTTATATTAAAATGGACTTCAAAAAGATAATAATCCTGCTGAAAAAAGGATGCGAGATAGACTCCGCGACTATTGACAAAATCTTCCATATGTCCAAAGGGGCGCAGATAAAAGTCCTGGCTTTTGATGAGACGAGAAAAGAAGAATTCGACGGCTTTGACCTTGTGATAACGATAGGCGGGGACGGGACTTTTGTCAAAGCCGGGAACCTTATCGAAGATGCTTTCATAATAGGGATAAATTCAAAACCGGATAAAAGCGAAGGAGCTCTCACTGAACTCACGATAGATGAAATTGACAGGCTAAAAAATATATTTGATGGGGATTTTGATGTTGCTCTCAGGCAAAGGGCAAAGGTCAGACTCAACGGAAAAGTCCTTGATGAACACGCTCTTAATGAAGTATATGTTGGCGCCATTTCGCAGTTCCACAGCTCAAGATATGTGATAAAATTCAGGGGGCATGAAGAAGAGCACAGGAGTTCAGGAGTCATCGTGTCTACGGGAACAGGCTCGCCCGCGTGGTTCTACTCGGCTGGCGGAGAGGTTTTCCATCATGGTGAAGAGAAACTTTCTTTTGTCGTGAGAGAACCTTATTTCGGGAAGAGAGTTTTTGTGCCGAAAATCATAAGGGGAGACATAAAGAAAGGCGAAAAACTTGTCATAGAATCCAAAAGGGATTCAGGCGGTATAATCGCGATAAATGATTCTGTGTATGATTTCAATGATGGAGATGCCGCTGAGATAGAACTTTCAGACAAGCCCCTTAAAGTGATAAAGCTCAGATGATTTAGGGAAAATTCTTTAAACTTCTCCGGATTTTTACAAAGATGCCATACAAACTCTCACCAAGTTCTTTGAGCCTTATGGGCGAATGCCCGAGATGTTTCTGGCTCTCACAGCACAATGTATGGAAGAGGCCTGCCGGAATATTCCCTTCTCTTCCTTCAGGGATGGACAGGATACTGAAAGCGCATTTTGATAAATTCAGGGATAGGGGAGAGCTTCCGCCGGAACTTAGGGAAAACAATGAATGCAAAGAAATGGTCTTATTCAATGATGCGGACAAAATGAAGACATGGAGAAATAATCTCAGGGGAATAAGCTACAAAGATGACAATGGGAACGTCCTGCACGGGGCAGTCGACAATATCATGAAAGAAGGAAGCAAGCTAGTGGTCCTTGATTACAAGACGCGCGGATTTGAATTAAAAGAAGACACTCATGAGCATTATCAGGATCAGCTGAACATTTACAATTTCCTCCTCAGGAAAAATGGATACGAAACGGAAGACTATGCGTTCCTTTTGTTTTATGTCCCTAAAGAAGTGAATGAGACGGGGGAAGTCATATTTGACACGACCCTGAAGAAGATGAGAATAAATGTTAAAGGTGCGGAGGAATTGTGGAAAAAGGCATTGAAGCTGCTGGATGGCTCTTGCCCTGATGAGAGATGTGATTGGTGCGCGGGAGTTGAAAATTCTGATAAATAAATATAAAAAGATTTTTTCATAATTTTATTAATGGCCAGCTTTCCAAACTACAAAAACAAACACAGGAAAGAGTCTCTCTTTCATCCTGAAGATTTTGTAAGATATAAAAACTGGTCTCCTAAGGATTTTCCGAAAAAAGTGATTATTGTATACCAAAGATCTTCGCTGAGGCATTTTCTGAGGAAATACCGCGGAAAATATAAAAAACTTAATTTTACCAATGGCCATGTTCTTTTCAAATATGGAAATGTGGGTTTCATAAGGATGAATGGCATAGGCTCTCCGAATGCTGCGACTTTGCTTGAAGAGCTTATGGCTTTGGGAGCGAGGGAATTTTTATCTATGGGGACTGCCGGAGGACTTCAGGAAGAAGGGATTTTCATTGTGGATCGTGCAATAAGAGATGAAGGGACAAGTCATCATTATGAACCTGCAGCGAAATACGCCTATCCAGACAAGGAGCTTTCAGAAAGGTTAGGAAAAATTTTTGAGAAAAAGAAGATAGAATACAAAAAAGGCACTTCATGGACAATCGACGCCCCTTACAGGGAGACAAAAGCTGAAATTGAGAAGTACAGGAAAGAAGGTGTTGCGACTGTCGAGATGGAAGCTTCAGCTCTTTTTACTGTAGCGAGAAAGAAGGGCGCCAAGATCTCTTCGGCTCTTGTAGTGAGTGATATTCTTGGGAAAAAGTGGGAGCCTAAATTCCACCATCTTGATATGAGGAGATCTCTCAATAATATTATAGATGCCGGAATAGAGTGTCTGAAATGAGAATCATCATCACAGGACCGCGCTCAGTCGGGAAGTCGACAGTCGCGCGGATTCTTGCGAAGAAAACAGGGCTTCAATATATATCTTCGGATGAGCTTGGAGAGGAAGCTATGAAGGAGATCGGCGGGCTCGATAAAGCGATAAAGTCAGGGAAGATTCACGAATTCATAGAGAAGAAAGGCTACAGCATAATACTTTCGGTTTTCGGGAAAGACAATTTTGTCTTTGACCTATCAGGCGGCTCCATATCATCAAGGAGTCATGCCGAGGCGAGTGAAGAGATAAGGGACGCCGCGAAAAAGTCGTCTTTTGTGATAGGGCTTTTGCCATCGCCGAATTCAGAGAAGTCGGCAAGGTTCCTGTACGAAAGGGAGAAAGAGAGGAAGCATTTCAAAGGCACAGGCAAAGATGAGCTGCTTGAGAACACGAAAAAAGATTTCTCAAAATACCCTGAGCTTTTCGATAAGTTCTGCGACGCCGTGATATACGTCGAGGGAAAGACTCCTGACGAGATAGTCCAGGAGATGATCGAGAAGTGGATCGGGGGGAAGAGGTGAATTTGCCCCGCCCGCCAACACTACGTTCCCCCACCGCTACGCCCGCGGGGCCTTGGAGAAGAGATGAATCTTTTTTCATTGGATAGGTTTTTAATTTGAGATAAATTTCATGAGATATGTCTCGTGAGGATGTGATAAGAATTCCTAAATGGAGCATATGGGTTTTTATTTTAGCAGCTATAATTGTCTTATTGACAATCAGTCAGCCTTCTAATAATTCGCCCCAGAATGGTGAATCTTTTCACAATACTATTCCAAATTATGTTGAGATAAAACCATTAGTGAATGTAGATAGTTTCAGTAATGTGACTTATCCTCATTGGGATCATATGCCTTTGACCTATTGGATAGATCCAACATGTGACCCAAGACTAATCAATTTAATGAAACTCGCTTTTGAGAAAATAAAAAATGAAACTGGAGGACTAGTTCATTACGTTCCTGCCAATGAGACTCCCGATATACAAATTTATTGTGCACCTGCTAATTATTCTTCTTCAAGTTTTTCTCAAGTAGTAGAAGATACGGGTTGTTTAATGGAGTCTAATCATTCGGATATAATAAGTCATGCAGAAATAACTATTTATGGTCAGGGATTTGTATGTGATACGGGTTATCCTTCGGTAGAAGTTCATGAACTTTTACACACCTTAGGTTTTGTGCATAGCCCCCACGAGAACAGTATAATGTACCCATTTACTGCTGATTCTTCGGCACAATGCAAGATTACACATATTGATTCTCAGTATATTTCATGCTTAAGAAATACTTACTCAAATGGAAAAATTCCGGGAAATTGTTATAACATAGACACAGTTGTTGATGCTGGTTATTCTAATATTAGTTGTGTTTATTGTCCCAATAATTGGTATGCTGCAAAGGGTTCGCTTGATTGTTGTCCAGAACCGAATATGGTTATTGATAGTGGGGGATATTGTGAGTAATCCCTTTTTATTTTTAACTTCCAAAATTTCTTAGGAAAGCTCTTTGCTTTCTTTTCATCTGCCTTAGTTTTTCTTTATCCTTATACCAAAAATTTCTTTCGGACTTTGCAATGGAAATGTTTATGGTGATTATCAAAGATACACAGATCAATATTAAAAGGTATATTAACCATAATGAAATTTCTATTATCTTGAGCGCAAGGATAAAGAAGAGGATAAAGGAAAATATACCAAGTGAATATACAAATATACCTGGGCGAATATCTTTTTTTCCATCGATTTTCGGAAAAGTATAAATTTTACCTTTGGATATTTTCTCTTTAAATGGAAATCCCCAGTTAATTCCAGAGACAGTCATAGAATCTTCCATAAGATGTAATAACTGACCTATCAACAAGCCTAAGAATATCATTAATGCTGTCAAGAAATTAAATGTATTTAAGATAATCACTGCAATAGCAAATATTATCGCTAACAGAAAAGAACTGATAATAATCCCTGAGGGAGAATGCATTATCCCCCTATGTTCGTCCACTACATCATATTCGAGGGGTTTCTTATTACTTATTATTTTGAAACTCACTAACACTAAAGGGGTGATTAATTTTTTCATGAGCCAGTCTATCACATAGAAATCATAGTATAATTTTGAATTTCCACCACAATCTGCATCGGGTGTAAGAGAGCCCACTACAACTGCAACCAGAAAAGCGATCGGAATCGTTAAATTAATATCATTCAGAAAGATAAGGGGGATGATGAATGGAATCACTACAAGGACACTTATCGCAAGATGATGCCTTCCCAGCATGAATGAAGATGGAATTAATTAATTAAAAACTTTTCCTCAACGCAACTCTTAAATAAAACCGTCACCTTGAAGAATCATGAAAAACGTCATGAAATATGCATGGGCGGATGCTCTCGGAACGGCTGTCTATGTCGCAGCTATAGCTGTATTCATGTATTTTCTGGGAAAGTCTTTCTCTGCGGCTCCCGCATCTTCATCTGTCATCGTATCAATAGCTGTCCTCATGCTTTTCGTTTTCTCGGTAGCTTTCACGGGCGTGCTTGTTTTCGGACGCCCCGTAATGTGGTACCTTGACGGGAAGAAAAAGGAAGCTTTGTCTTTGCTTTTTTTCACTCTCGGAATTTTCCTCGCCGTGACTGTCATAGCTTTTATCCTGCTTGTCCTGATCATGGGCTGGTAAGGACATTTTTGTAAAGAGGACAAAGCAGATAAAAATATTTAATATACCTCATTCAATATATTCATATGAGAAAAATATTTCATATGCTTGCCGCATGGGCGCTGATAGTCTTTGCTTTTTCAGGCCTTGCCCTCGCGTCAAGCGATGTCCTTGTCCACCTTGACAATACCGGGAACGCACTTTTCCTCGGCTCAAGCAGCGGGAACATATCTTCACTTCTCCCTCGGGGAGTCAATTTTTCAGGTGGAAATATATTTGGAAACACCCAGTTTCAGACTTCAAAATCGGGAGACATATGGAGTTTTTCATTCTCCCTTCCTGATTCGAACAT
>DAHWKL010000001.1:254782-453164 GCA_027343665.1 archaeon | reverse complement strand
GTGCATTTTCTGAGCATGCCGCTCCACTGCGCTGTTGGATCAAAGACAATAACCGCGACATTGTTCAAAAGGGCTTCCTCTATCATGACCTGAGCTGAAATAGACTTCCCCATACCTGTCGCACCTGCAACAATTGCATGGGTTGTTAGCTTATCAATTTCATAATAGGCAGGATGCTTCGTCTCTGCAACAAGACCTAACTTTATAACACGACTCCCTGGCTTTGGGAGCGAACCATAATCTAGAGAAATACTATATCTTTGTTTCTTTCGTTTGTATACTCCATACAAAAAAAGATTCAGGAAAATAAAGCTCATGAAAGCAATCATCGCAAAATACATCCAAAGTGGGATTCCAAAGACAGCATAAAGATAAAGGGGTTTTTGAACCACAAAAGGGGCAGTATTACCTATAAAATAATTAAGATAAGTTATTCCCACATCAAGTCTGTAATCTCCTTCTGGTGCACTAGGGGGAATAGATATTCTCTCTATGAGAGTGAGTGCATTATTTATTTCTGCTTCATCTGTCTTGAAGGCATAGACTTTCCCGTTTGCATCTTTCACAGTCGCGTTTATAAAAACCTGGTAACTTTGATCACGAAGGAGATTCTGAAGGTTAAGACTATAAGTCAGATTGCTGCCGGGAGGGATAATATTCTGAAAAAGATTTATCTGAGACAAAAGGGTTTGGACAGGAAAATTATTGTCAACGACCTGTACTGAAATAGGCACTTGATTTGTGAGATCTCCGCTCAAGCCGATTATTCCGGAATAATTTCCTATGGGTCTTGTCCCATAAATTGTAAGAACAACATTTGCAAAAGAGTTGGGCTCAACAGTAACGGAAGACTGACTGATTTTTATAAAATCTTGAAGATCAGAAGGGATTGAAAATACCACATTCATAGGCGTGCTTTTGAAGTCATAAAGACTTATTGTCTGCTGGATGAAAGTGTTCTGCCTGACTTGAACATCAATTTTACTTGTACTTATCCAGTAATCTTGTCCTGCTTTTTGCACGGGTGGTTGAACAGGATTCGGCGGTTGAGCATAAGGGCCTGTTTGAAAAGGGAAAGTATAAGTTGAAACAGAAGTCATTGAAAAATTATAAGATACATTTGTGGTGGTAGAAGAAAAATTAAGAAGAGAGTAATAGTTTTCATATCCTGTTTTTATTGCCGCAAGAGGGTTCTGCCCTGGAGTCAGGATAGGATTAAATGAATAATAACCATTAGTACCTGTGGTGGTGTTCACGGTTCCAAGATACACTTGAACACCCGAAAGTGCACTACCCGTTCCTGCATCTCTAGCATAACCAGAAACAAAAGGTTGGATCGTCTGATTAAGACCTGGACTCTTTGGCTTAAGAGTTATATTGAGAGGAACATTGTAAGAGCTAAAATTAGTAGTTATGTTTGTATAATAGGGATCATAATTTTGCGAGAAAGCAAAAAGATTATGTACTCCTCCAACTGCAGAAAAACTCAAATTATAAAAACCATTGAGATTAGATTTGATAGTTTTTCCTGCAACCGAAATAGTTACATTGGAGACAGGTAATCCAAAAGAATTCCTAATATAACCGTAAACCGAAGAGTTAATCACTTGCCCTATCCCTCCTGCCGGGCAAACATAACTGGGATCTGTAAAAAAATAATAAGTAGAATTAAAATTTGGATTTGTTGGAAGAAGCATCTGATAATTGACTGTGAGATTTGGACTATATCCCGATTGAATATTTGTAATTTGGGTCACATAAACAAGATTACTTCCATCTGTAAGTAAACCCAAACTGAAAATTGTATTATTCCCATCATATCTGTAGGTATAAGTTGAGGGAATCCCCGAAATGTTTCTCCCATCTGCGATGATACTCATGGTACTCGTGAAAGTATTAACTGCACAATCCACATGATTAGAACCTATAGATTGATCATAAACGCTGCTATTACATCCCGTAAAAGCATCTACAGCTGAGGGGCTTGCAGGCTGAAGATTCGCAAAGTTTATTGTGCGAGATGTCGAGGCAAAAACAAGGTCCCCTCCCTTAACCCCCGGTTGAAGACAATTAAAGAAGATATCCTGCCTTGTTATTGTTCCGCTTCCGGCAAGAGTATAAAGCTGCTGCATAAAACCCGAAACCCCTAAAGCAAGACCATAAACCCCGTGCCAGTAAAGAGTGGAAACTGTCTGGTGGATATTCACCTGAGTTACTGTTCCCGCCCTACTTTCCAGGTAGCTTGCATATCCCACATTTATGAAATGTGTTGAAAGAAAAAAAAGAAGTATAGAAACACACACTAAAGTAATTCCAAGAAGGATAGAAAGGACAACTTTTTCGTTTTTTTCTTTCGCAAGTTCCATCCTAGCCAGATCGAGAACACCACTTCTTTTTCTCCTGATCATTAGATTAAAACCCGAGGATAATTAATAAATATTTCCTTAGAAAAAGGTAAAAAAGAGGATAGTTGAATATCACACAAAAATGAAGATAAACTTTTATGAATGATCTAAATCAAAGCATATCACCCAATTTAATGGGTTCTCTCCAGCTTCGGCTGGTTTGAAAGCTGGCTTCATGCCGGCAAAGGGTTGGCTTTTGACCAGTCCTCTGAAGATAAATCTTCAGGAAAGCCAAGATTGGCTACGGAAGGCCAATTTTCAAAGTTGGCCTTCCAAAAGAAAATAGAATATTATAAAAAATTTTAAAGATTGATCTCCTCATAATTATATGCTCCTTGAGTTGGTCCTTCTGTTAATCTTGGGTATTCTCGCTGGAACAATTACGGGCCTCACACCCGGAATACATATAAATCTTGTAAGTGGACTGCTTCTGGCTGCACCAACCACCGGTTTAAACCCGGTTTATCTTGTAACCTTCATCGTCGCGATGTCAATAACACACACTTTTTTGGACTTTATTCCATCCGTTTTCTTAGGTTGCCCGGACACGGACACAGAATTGTCAATCCTCCCGGGACATAGTTTTTTGAAAGACAAAAGAGGATACGAAGCGGTCCATTTGTCAAATATAGGAAGTATTTTGGCGATAGTAATTTTACTTGTGATATTTATACCGGCAATTTTTCTGATGAAAAATTTCAATTCAGTCATAACCGGATTGATACCCTACCTTTTGATTGTTGTCTCATTCATTATAATCTTCACGGAAAAAAATAAGTTAAAAGCATTGTTTGCATTTTTGCTTACCGGTTTTTTGGGTTATGCCCTCTCGGCTTTCCAGTTTAATCAGCCGCTTCTCCCTTTATTAACTGGCCTTTTTGGAGCTTCGAATATTATCATCTCAATAAAGTCTAAAACAGAAATTCCTCCTCAGGAAATAACTAAAACTAAAGTTGAATTGAAAAGACCGATAGTGGGAGCAGCAATATCCGCCCCTTTCTGCAGTTTTCTTCCTGGAGTCGGATCAGGCCAGGCGGCAGTTATAGGAAACACTTTTATTAAAAATGATCAAAGACAATTTCTTGTTCTTCTTGGAATAGTTAATACTTTAGTCATGGGATTTTCCTTTATTTCACTTTACGCTTTAGGAAAAACCAGGACAGGCACAGCTGATGCATTGAAACAGCTTGTAGGAAGTATGAACTTGAATTATTTGGTATTAATCCTTATAATAACCATTCTGACGGGATTTGTTGCATTCCAATGGTCTGAAACTCTTGCAAAATTTTTCGCAGTTAGATTCAAAAGGCTGAATTATAGATTATTATCTTACTCCACTCTTGTAATTTTAGTGATAATTGTTTTGCTCGTGTCTGGAATCGTCGGAATTTTAATCCTTATAATTTCCACATTAACAGGAATTTATTGCATAAAATTGGGTGTGAAGAGAACAAATATGATGGGTAGTTTGATAATTCCGACTATCCTTTTTTATTTTGGAATTGTTTAAATGAACTCCGCAAGTCCTGCTTGCTTCTCAATTTCCTTGCCGAAAATACTGTCAATATAACCTTTTATCAAGAGGAGATTTTGCTGTAAGTATGGGCTAAGATTATATCTTTTTGCGAGAGAAAGGGCGGGCTCAAGATATTTTTTTATCCCCCCTTCATTTATGGTGAAGATAATCTTCCCGCCGCAAGCAGGACATTTTCCATCAAGAGGGGGCCTTCTCATAATTTCATTACACTGTACGCATCTAAAGTCCTGCATAGAGAAACTTCTAAGGTTACCTCTTAAATCTCTTATAAAATGTCTGTTTATTATTAGTCTAGCAGTATCAGCAGTATCAACTGCACGAATTTTTTCTACAAGTGCCATCTGATGATTTACTTTATCAGTCATGCTTTCGAGAAGTTTATAGGAAGAACAAACAACCCCTTCATTTATATTTTGAGTATTATGAGTGAACCCTAATCCTCTAAAAGGATCACCCCCTTCCTTTAAAATTTTCCTTATAGTAAGAACACTTGCTTTTGAAGAGTGGACTTTTTCTTCGGCAAGATGATAAAGTTCAAGAGGATATTCACTTACCGCTTCGAAGTCCAGAATTTGATCATCAACCTCTCCCGCATCAATTTTTGAATTCAAAACTAGAGGTGCATCTTGATTCCCACCCCTATGGCTTGGAAGAAATTTCCTTGAGAAATTAAGAAGAACATCTCCTAAAAGCATTATTGCAGCTTCATCACCATCACAATCTCTTCTTATCGCTGCATGCATGTAAGGACTGGCAAAGAGTCCCAGGGTATTCGAAAAACCAATGAATCTACACACCACTCCCGCACAATTGTGGGGGGCCATACAAACACCAAGAGTTCCTATGAGATCTTCACGTTTCTTAACATTATAATAAGGAGGAAGCCCGTATAGATTAACAAGAAGATCATCAGTAAATTTGCATATCTTTATGAATACATCCTCTCCTTTCTCATCAGGGGTCTCGGAAGAGCTGGGAATTAACACATCATGAGGCATCAGCTCAACAATTTGATCTTCATCTATGAGGGGGTTCCCGTGAATGTCCTCATCATATCCCATTTCATTGAGTTTTTCAACACTCGCCCCGATCTCTTTTGGTTTAAAAGAAACAAGAGGCAATTCGGTCGCATCCATTCTTATAGTCCCATCTTTATTTACTTGGAGATTATGCTTCGCACGTAAGATTCCTTTTACAAGATTCTCTGGGATCTTAGATTCAGAACTAAGTCCCCTCACACCTTTTATGAGCGGCGGAAGATTGTCTTTTATCCAACCAAGTTTTTCTTTGGCTCGGTTAAAATAATGTTCAATATCTAATTTTTGATTACAATATGGAAGCCCTTCTTTTTGTGAATATTCAATTTTGCTTTCGAAAGATTTTTCTTTTATATCATAGAAGTAATATTTCTTTCTTGTTCTTTCTCCACAATTTTCACACACTTTGTAGATTGTTTCACTTGCACATTTGTCACAATAATAAAGAGGGAAAGAACCATTAACATAGCCCAGTTTGCATGCAGCTTCAACACTTCTTAATCTTCCGCCTTCTTCTCCTACCGGAAAAAGCACATTTGGACTTCCCGTAAGCTTTCTTACTTTCGCTTTTTCCGGCCTTCCCATCCTTGTACCAATGAACTCTCCCGATTTATCTTTTATAATTAAATGGGACAAAGAGTTAACAATCTCCAAAATAGTTTTCTGAGAATCGAATTTATCTGAAACTGAATCTTTAAGGAAAAGTTTCCCTTCCGGAACCTTATCAATAAGGCCCAAGTTAAGAAGAAAAGCCCGAGTGATAGATTTATCTAAAACAATGGTTTCTATATTTACTCTATGAGGAACACCCAAAAGCTCAAGCGCCCTTTTACCTAATGCAAATTTTTCTCTGTCACTTTTTGACCAGGGAAGAACTAATTCAGAGTCCAACCAGGAAGATTTAAGCCAAGAGATGAGCCCAAAAAACTCCTCGGGGGATATTTCTTTCCAATAAAAGATATACTTTGGGTGAAGGGGAATATGATATTTCTCGCTTAGTTTTATTGCATCGTCAATAGAAACTTTATAATAATCAAGAGACCCTTCAAACCCTTTTTCTTTTAAATCTTTGAACCACCATTCCTCTACATAACCTGGCTTTATTAGTTGAGCATTTCTGTTTAGGAGATCTGAGAAAGGAAATAAGATATCTCCCAGATAAATGATTTCTTCTACCTCTGGATAAATTTTTCTTGCTTCATCTTTATCCTTAATTTGAAGCACACTTCCATTTTTCAGCTTCACGATGGGCCCTTCAATTTCATCACAAGTGGTTACTGCACAGCCTTTTGTAGGTTTTTCTATCTTGAGTTGCGTCCCTATAGCAATAAAATCATCTGTTATTGCCATTGTGGCAGGATGAACCGAAACTGCACTGAATCCTGAAGAACGTCCCCTACCATATCTGAATCTGAAACCCCCTGAACGGGAAGGATGCCCGAATACAGGTCTCCCTGCAACAAGGTCTTTTATATACGTAGGAGAATTGTGGCTTTCGTCTTTTCCGAGCGTTCTTTTCTCATGAATTTCATTATATTCTTTAAGCCAGTCAAATCCCGTCGATTTTATGCCATTCTTCTTTGCTTGATTCAGGAGTCGAAGTCCTTTCGATGCTTTTTGTGCGAGACCTTCTGCCATAACAAGACAAAAACCGCTCCTCAAAAAATTAGTATTGACTCTTTCAAGATTCTTGTAATTTGAGACTTCAAGTCGTTCTGAAGGTTCACCCGCAACTTGAAAAGGCATATTTTTAGCAAGAAAAAGTGCTTCCTCTTCAGTCGGCATATATTGAAGATTTGTAATCCTTTCATGAAAGTCTGATAATTCAGTCCAAACCCTCTTGACTTCTTTTTCAGTAGGGTCATATTTTGCAAACCCGAATTTTTCTCGCATAAAATCTATAAGCATGAGAGCAATACAAGAAGCAGTAGTTCCGGCAGAACGAATAGGGCCAGAGAAATTTGCAATGATATAATCTTTTCCATCACGTGTCTTCCCCAATTCAAGACCTGTATATCCTTCAATAGGACTCGACACAACCCCTAATGTGATATATGCAAGGCCCACTCTTATCCCTGCATCCATTGCTTCTAAGACCGTAGGAAATTTGCAGAATTTTTGGTCTGAGACCTCTTCAGCAATTTTAAAGATTACGGTCGGGTCAAGTTTTCCAAATTCTTTCTCGAGATTAAGTATTCTCTCTGAAATCCCGGAACCTTGCATTTGAGGATAAATTGTAGAGATTAATCCCACAACTTTTTCAGCCATGCTTGTCGCGAGAG
The DNA here is from genome assembly GCA_027343665.1 of archaeon. GTDB lineage: Archaea > Nanobdellota > Nanobdellia > Pacearchaeales > GW2011-AR1 > GW2011-AR1. The sequence goes on along the minus strand of DAHWKL010000001.1, from coordinate 445,903 downwards.
GTATCTCGACACTATCCACCGGATCAAAGCCCTTTGTACGTGCAAGAGTTGCAACTGAATAGATATTATCAATCTTACTTTTCAGAGTTTTGAAATAATTTTCAGTTTTCATTTAATTTATTTACCATCCTTTTCATGTAGAGGGCACCGCCATCTTGACTATCTCTTGATTCGGATATAAGAGTGGGAGTCAAATTGAATTCTTTAATCACAGGAAGAAAATGCTCAAATTTAGGGAAATAATCCTCTTCAAAATAAGCCCTGTGCCTTTTTTCACCTTTATCATCAAATTCTACAGGATAAAAGTGACAGTGGACTTCGCGCAATTTTTTTACCCCAATCTTATTTTTAATCTTTACTATAAGTTTTCTGAAATCTTCAGGAGATTTTAAAGAACCCCCGCGAGCATGTATGTGGCCAAAGTCAAGACAGGGTTCACATCCTGTCCTCTCACAGATTTCAAGGATTTCATCAACACTTCCGACTTGGGAAAACTTACCCATAGTTTCAGGAAGAATTTTCACAGGCCCGTGATATTTCTTTTTTACCTCTTTTATCCCTTTTACAATTTTATCTACTGGGTTGGGGGAATTATTAAATCCGGGGTGAAAAATTATTTTTTTTGCACCCATAATCTCTGCAAGCCTTAGGGTTTTTACCATCTCTTTTACAGAATTTTCAAAAACCCCTTTTTTGTCCGAAGTGAAAACAATATAATATGGAGCATGAACCGAAAGTGAGACTCCAAAGATTCTTGCCTTTTCCCCAATTTCTCTCGCGGCTTCCGGTCGGGTCCTTGCTCCGTAAGTCATGAGATATTCATAAGAATTAAGCCCTATTGAATTTATCCATTCTACTGCATTTATCCTTTTTTTTCCAAACTTTGATTTGAAAAAATTTGGTGGATTTCCACTCGTTCCATAACCTATTTCAAATTTTTGTTTTTCCTGCTTCATTGCCTTCTTTAGGAACTTCTTCATCATGATATAATCTCACTTCATCTTCCCCTGTTTCAAAATCAAGAATTTTTATTTGCCTGGTCTTTAAATTCATCATTGGAACTTTGCAGTGATCAGGGGTATTTCCAAACTTTTCCTGATATGGTGTAAATCCCTCCCAGCTTGAAGATGAAACAATAAGGATATTATTAAAATATGTAACTCCACTTTTGTGAGTGTGACCTGAGAGGAACATATCCGGCGCTTCTCTTATAACAAGAGGATCATTTTCAAGAGGAATATACTGTCCGGAAGAATGCGTCGGGGAAAGGTGCCGATTCTTTAAAAGGTATTTCATAATCTTTTCCGGCTGATTCATCGCTTTTTCAGCAATCAAAGAAGGGATCACATTCGCATAGAATGGAAAAGGAAAGCCATGATATAGAAGAACATTAAACCCATCAAAAGACTCGCTCTTCCCGAGGCTAACTATTGCAGGATTTCCCGTTAAGATAACATTCTCCATTTCATAAAGGGGCCAAGCATATCTCTCATCAAGAGGGGGCTGCGGCTCTGCTATACGAACTCCATCATGATTTCCAGGAGAAATTATGATAGTGATGTCTTTTCTTATTGTTGAAAGGAGGTTTGCAACACCCTGAAATTGTGCCTCCAGGTCAACAACCTTAAGATCAGGCTCTTGATTTGGATAATTTCCCACTCCAGTTACTAAATCTCCTACAATAAAGAGATATTTTATCTTTTTTGCTTCGGGGGTTCCTTCCACTTTCCCATTAATATAATCGATGAATTTAAGGAAATCCTTTTCAAGGAATTTCTTACTTCCATAATGAAGATCTCCTGTAAAGAGAGCATATTCTTCTACATCAGATTTTTTTCTCTCTGGAAGAACCGCTTCGGGAAAGATTATTTTATTTACAAAAAGCATTTCTTTACTGCCCGTACCCTGAAAACCAAGCACCGAATCAAGAGTTATTTCTTCCGCTTCTTTTAAAAGATCTTCTTTACTCGCACTTATGAGTATCTTCATTTTTCCTGTCAAGTCTTCTATTTCAAATATGAGATTTTTATTCTTCGTAACTTGTTTATTCGAAACTATCCCTATAACAGAGAACTTCTGTTTTTCTCCTGAAATTTTATTTATGGAAACTAAGTTTTCAAGCTCAGAGTTTGTTTCAAGGATATTTTTCAATAGCTCGTATCTCCCCCGAAAATAGTTCACAAAGTCCTTGATCTCTGGCTTTTTGTCTGATTTATAAAAAGAATAGAGAACTCTAACTTTCCTCTGAATTGATTCCTTTTGGGGTGAGGGCTTTGCAATAGAATTTGATTTAAGATCAAATTCCGAGCATATCTTCTCCCTTTCCGGGTCCTCTTCCGGAAAAATTTCTTGGGTAAACTTATTAACTTTATCTAAATTTTTTTTCATCAAAGAAAGGGTTATGAATTTCTTTCCAAGTGAGATCTTTAGTTTTTCGAGAAAACTTTCAAGAAGAGAGACATTCTGAAAAGAAGAAAAAAGATTCAAAAGGGCTGCATCTAAGAGTATGTCTTTTTCTATGCAGATTCTTTGAATTTCTTCCTGATTCATCTTATTTTAGTAAAGTTTAGGAATAGATAAGGCTACCTTGTAAAATCTCTTTAGATTTATTTAAAACAGGACCGGATAGGATAAGTTTTATCTCTCTCATTCTCCCCCCTCTGCCTTTGGAGATAACCCTTACATTGATGATTCCCAACATGTCAAACTCCTGTATTATATCACCAACTCTTCTTTGAGTCAGAGGTTCAACCTTATATAAATTACAAAACTTTTGATAGTGAGAATAAACATCCCCTGTAAAGAGAGGTGTGTCTTTCTTTTCTTCTGAAAGGATTATAATTGAATTTAACACCATTTGAAATTGTTTTGGATGATTTGTAATTACATCCAGGATTTTATCTCTCTCTATCTTATTTTTCGCTTCATCAATGTGCTTTAAAGTTACTTTTTTCTCACCTTCTCTTTCTGCAAGTTCCCCTGCAACTCTCAAAAGATCCAGTGCTCTCCTGGCATCTCCAGATTCTCTTGCAGCATAAGCGGCACATTTTGCGATCACCCCATTACCAAGGACACTCTCTTTGAAAGCTCCTTGAACCCTCTTTGAAAGTATATCCTGTATTTGAACTGCATTATAAGGAGAAAAAACAATTTCCTCCTCCGAAAGTGAGCTCTTTACTCTGGGATCAATATTTTCTAGAAAAGTAAGGTCATTCGAAATCCCCACGAGAGAGATTTGAGATTTCGAAAGCTCAAAATTTAGTCTTGTCAGATTATATAAAAAATTATTCGAAATTTTTTTTACAAGCTGGTCTATTTCATCAAGGACTAAAACAATTATCTGTTTTTTCTTTTCTATCAATTCGATAAATTTACTATATACCGCCTGTGTTGGCAAGCCCGTTGCGGGAACCTCCCCTCCCAGTTGTTTAATTATTTCTGCAAGAATTCTATATTCTGTATCTGCGACTTGCTTTAGTTTGCAATTCAAATATTGTATTTTTAGTTCAAAACCTGAATCTGTATTTTTTTGCATTCTTTTCTCCAGCGCTTCCTGTACTTTAAGAATTGAAAGTGTTTTTCCGGTTCCGGTATTTCCATAAAGGAAAAGATTGCTGGTTTTTTCACCTCTTAACAGAGGAGCAAGAATTGAAGCAATTTGTTTCATTTCTTTCTCACGATGGGGAATCTCTTCAGGCATATAATTTGATTGCAGGAGAGATTTATCCTTAAAGACATTATTCTCATCAAAAGAATCAAAAATCTCATCTAGTTCTCCTAACATATTTCATTTTCCTCCTTGCTTTTACTCTCGAGAAAGCCAAAAAGGGACACGTTTATTTCCCATGGAACTCTTTCCCGTAAAGCTAATCCTCAACGGGGGGAAAAGGAAACATTATATAAAAGATTATGACTACTAAAAAAGAAAAACACCTCCATTTCTAATGGAAATGAAAATTTTAGCTAAAAAAGAGAATAAAATCAAAATAAATTATTTCTTAAATATTTTATATAAAATTTATATATAAATATTGAAATAGATAAAATGGATTAAGATATATTATAAATTGAAAGATATTATATATTATATTATTATATATTAGATAATATAAAATTTTTTAAATAAATAACAAAAGACAAAAATTCAAAAGTTAAATAAAAGAAGTTTCCAAAGGAAATAAAGGTGTCAGGCCTCTTTTTCTGCCTCTCACTTTATTCTATTTCATTCTTAAATGAATATTCTTTATATATTTTTTATTTAATTTAAAAGTAACATCCTTCTTAACAAAATAATTTTATCCCTAATCTTCTTTTTAAAATTTTTCAGCTTAATCTGCAAAGAAGGTTATTTTTTAGTTTAGATAACTTTATAAATAAATTATCTCTAAAAAAGATATGCAAACGGAAAAAATCATTTTTAATTCGATTTTGGGGAAAATGATTGTGACAAAAGAGGGAAAAAGATTAGGTTTTGTAAAAGATGTTACTTTTGAAACAAGATCGGGCGAACTGATTAATCTCGTGGTAAAAGACTCTACTGTTTATGTTAAGAACCTTAATCTTGAGGTATCTGAATCTAATGAATTTCTTATCCCTTATTCTTCTATTATTGCAATAGGTGATTTTGTTGTTGTTTCTGAAGAAGATTTAATGTAATTTGATTAATTTTTTATGCAAATCTTTAAAAAGAACTTGTTTTTAGAGGGAATATGAAACTTATTGGTTTTAATTTGACAAAAATCCATGCAGAAAGGTTCCCTGCAAATTTGTCTGATCTCAAAATAGAAACTTCCATTAACATTAAATCTATCGAAGAAAACTCTTTTGAAGGGGAGGAGAAATTCCTCAATGTTGCTTTTTCTTATATTATAGATTATTCAAAGAAGATTGCCAGAATTGAGCTAGAAGGAAATATTATTATCTCTACGGATGAGAAATCGGCAGAAGAAATCCTAAAATCTTGGGGGAAACGGAACCTAAAAGACCCCTTTAAGGTAGGTATCTTCAATGGAATTATGCTTAAAGCAAATATAAAAGCCATTCAAATTGAAGATGAATTGGGGTTACCTACTCACTTTCAAATGCCCTCCCTTGAAATTCCAAAAAAAGAATGATCTTTTAAATATTCTTCAATAATTTATTAAATCTTCTTGTTTTTTTATTTAAATGATTATTTCAAAAGAAAAGAAAGACAAGATTGCGGAACAGATATTAGCTTTTCTTTACCAAAAAAATCCTCTAGCGCAGTTTACTTCCTATATAGCTAAAGAAGTCGCGAGAGACGAGGAATTTGTAAAAGAAATCCTTGAAGGTCTGAAAGAAAAAGGGTTGATTGTGGAAATAAAGAAAAATCCTTTAGGGGTGGCCTATTCTCGACGGTCAAGATGGAAACTTTCTTCTGGAACTTATGACTTTTACAGGAAAATTCAAAACTAATATCTCTTCTCCAATATCTTAATTTTTTTAAACTCATTAGGTTCTTAATATCTATGGATGAAATAAAAGAGGCTTTTGATCATATAAGAGAAGAGCTTTCTTCTCTAAACGAAGAAATGCTCTCCTTAAGAGAAGAGTTTAATCTTTTGCAAGAGAGCTTTATTAACCTGGGAAGGGCAGTGATTTCTATTAATAACAAAATAGCTTTTTTGAGCATGACTAAGACAGAAATGCAAAAAATCGAAGCGGAAAAAGTACTTTTTCAGACGGAAAATAATCTTTTTAAGCCTCAAAAAGACCAAAATATGGGTATTTCCAAAGGAAATGAAGGGGTTCAGACAAACAGACAGACAGACAGACAAACAGACCAACAAGGAGAAAACACTTTGTTTAAAGGAGAAAAAACCCCTGCTGATTCTTTTAAAACCGCCTCAGAATTAATAGATTCTTTAGATAGTATAAAAAAAGAGATCAGGTTAAAATTTAAACGATTAACTGATCAAGAAGTTGTTGTTTTTTCGACGATATATCAATTGGAAGAGGAAAAAGGTTTTTGTGATTACAGGACTCTTTCAGCAAAATTAAATATCTCTGAAAGTTCGATAAGGGATTATGTTCGTAGGCTTCTTTTAAAAGGAATCCCTCTTGATAAATCTAAAGTGAATAATAAGGAAGTTCATCTTTTTATATCTCCAAATTTGAAGAAACTAGCCCCTTTAAGTACTATTCTCAAACTTATTGATCTTTAACTCTTTTAAGCCTTGCTTTTAAAGAGTTATTCGGTATACCAAATATCTTTTTTCAAATCTCACTTCTTCTTTTTACTCTCAAATTTTTCTTTTTAATTCTCTTTTTTTTGCTTTTCCTCCTTTTTTTTTGTTTCTTTTACTCTCACTTTTTGTTTTTTTAGTAATTTTTCTTTAATTTCCTCCGGAATATATACTCTTTTCTTTCCATTTTTTTCTACAATTTCTTCAATTAAACTCTCACTTTTTGATTTTATCGTGTTTATTTGCCCCCTTATTGTTGATTTTTCTTTATTTAACATTGCTGCAAGATCTTCATAACTCAATTTCATGTCAGTATTTAGAAGTACAAACAGAATTGCCCTTTCTGTAATTGAAAAGTTATTTAAATTTGGTGTTTGAACATCTGTTTGAACATCTGTTTGAACAGGTAAAACAGTTGTTTGTTTATTCAACACTTGGTTGTTTGTTTTAAACGGCCTGTTTAAACGGTTGTTTATATTTAAAACAGATAATGAAGAAATAATCTCTTTAAGCTCCTCAACATCATCTTTTAACGACGACAAATCTTCTTTTAAAGTTTCTATATCTTGTTTATGGACTTTTTTTTCGGAGTCAAGATGTTTGATCCATTCCCCAACAGATAAAATATCTTTTTTTACTGATTCAAAACTTGTTTTCGTTTCTTTTCTCACCTCTTCAATGCCTTTTTTTGAACCAAAATTCCAAAACATGGAGATTTGAAATCATTTTTCTTTAAAAACTTTTTCTTTTTCGTCGAAAAAATCTGCTATTTTTTGCCTTTTGTCTTTCTCTCTTTTCAAGATATAACCTTTACTTAATTATATCTAAATACCAAAATTTTGTAAGAACAGCCGTTTAAAACACACTTAAACACCTTTAAACACCTTTAAACAGATAGAATGAATTTATCTCTTTTTTTAATATTCTCCTTGCTGAAATCCCCTTAAGAAGCCCTTATTTTTGATTTTCCCGCTCTTCTTTGATGATCTTTCTCCACCAAAATGTTAACTTTTACTTAGGTATCCTTAGTGAAAATCTTTTATCTGAAAAAGAAGTTTATGAAAAGAGAAGTGATGCAAAGAATTTAATTCTAATCTTCTTTGCAAATAATTCGTATAATCTAAAAAAGAAAGTTTCTCTTAGATATCTTAAATATTTTATTTGGAGAATAAATAAAATAATTCTAAAATAATTCGCATAATCTAACCTTTGAAGTTAGATTATTTTGTTTGGATCTTAATTTTCAATATTTTACTTTAGATTAATTCGCATAATCTAAAAAAGACCCTTTTCTTTGGACTTTAATTTTCATTATTTTTAAAACTCTCTAATCTTATAAACAAAAAGTTCTTATAATCCAATATTTAATTAAGGAGCCTAAATGCAAGATTCTTTTCTTAATCTTAAGAGTTTTTTCAAAAGAAGATCAAGGTGGTTTTTTCTTAAATGATAATGCTTTTTCATCCAAAAAATTGTGAAATATCCCCAAAAATCAGTTAAAAAAGGGCTTCATTCGCAATAGTTCGTACAAGATATATTATGCGAACTAGGGAAAACCGCCCTTCAATCGGTTATATTGTACTTATCTTGCCAACTCAAAACTCTTTTGTATAACTTTTTGAAAGTTGAAAATTTCAAGGTAAAAAAGACAAAAGTGAGAGTTATATTTTGAAATTTTTCTTTATTTAAGGAACCTTAGTGAAAAAAATCTAGAAAATTTTCTTTTACTCTCTCAAAAGGATTATATTCTCCACACCGAATAACTTCAGAAAAAATTTCATTCTTTCGCTTAAATGATCTTTTTTAAAATCCAATATTTTATCCATGACCTTTATAAAATCTTGAGTCTGTTTTGGATGAAGATGAAAGAAATAATAATAAAAGGTGCGAGGGAGCATAACCTAAAAAATTTGAATCTGACAATTCCCAAGGATAAACTGATAGTTTTCACGGGTCTTTCAGGATCTGGAAAATCGACTCTTGCTTTTGATACCCTTTATGCAGAAGGGCAAAGAAGGTATGTTGAATCTCTTTCTTCTTATGCAAGGCAATTTCTTGGGGTTATGGATAAGCCTGATGTAGATTCCATCGAAGGTTTAAGCCCCGCAATTTCAATAGAGCAGAAAACAACTTCTAAAAATCCCCGCTCGACTGTTGGAACTGTGACTGAAATCTATGACTATTTGAGGCTTTTATACGCAAGAATCGGAGTCCCATATTGTCCGACTCATAATGAACCAATTATATCTCAAACTCCTGAAGAAATCTCAAAAAGAATAAAAACTGAGTTTAAAGGAGAAGTTGTAATTTTTTCTCCAATTGTAAGACAAAAAAAAGGAACCTATGAAAAACTGATCTCAGATTATAATAAGGAAGGATACTCTAAAATTCGTGTCGATGGGAATATTATAAGAACAGACGATAAAGTGAACCTTGAAAGATACAAGATGCATGATATAGATCTTTTCATAGGTAAGGTCCCTGTTGAAGATTTTTCCCGCCTTAATGAAGCTGTCGAAAGTGCACTTGAGACTTCTGGCGGACTTGTCATTGTTGACAATGGAAATAAATCTGAAAAAACCTTTTCAAGTAATCTTGCATGTCCAAAATGCGGACTTTCTTTTGAGGAACTTCAGCCAAGGATGTTTTCATTTAATTCCCCTTTTGGAGCTTGTGAAGAATGTCATGGTTTAGGTGTCAAAATAGAATTCGATTCAAATTTGATAATTCCGGATAAATCAAAATCAATAATTGACGGGGCTATAAAAGTTTATGGAAGGATGGAGAGTTCATGGAGGCAGCAGCAAATTGCAGTTGTCGGAAAAAACTTTGGCTTTGATTTGTTCACTCCAATAAAAGATTTCACAAAAAAACAGCTTGATACCTTACTTTATGGATCTGCTAAAAAGATAAAAGGCAAGTGGGAAGGAGGTGCAGATATGCACTTTGAAAATGGTTGGGAAGGATTAATTCCTCAGTCCGAGAGGCTGTTTAAGGAAACGCAATCAGAATATAGGAAAAAAGAGCTTGAAAAATTCATGAGTTCATCTATTTGCCCGAGTTGTCATGGAAAAAGGCTCAAAGAGAAAGTTTTATCTGTTAAAATCGGAGGAAAATCGATTATTGATGTTACTGACCTTTCGATTAAAGATGCAATTATTTTTTTCAATCATTTAGCTCTTTCAGAGAAAAAAGAGTTTATTGCAAGGCAAATATTAAAAGAGATAAGGTCAAGGCTTGATTTTCTTGAGAATGTTGGTTTAAGTTATCTTACTTTATCAAGAAGTGCAGGAACCCTCTCGGGAGGAGAAGCACAAAGGATAAGGCTTGCAACCCAGATCGGTTCGAACTTAACGGGGGTTCTTTATGTTTTGGATGAACCTTCAATTGGGCTTCATCAGAGGGATAACCATAAACTGATCGAGACTTTATACAAGTTGAGAGATTTAGGAAATACTCTTGTTGTCGTTGAGCATGACGAAGATACTATAAAGGGGGCAGATTACGTCGTTGATATTGGACCCGGGGCAGGAGTTCATGGTGGAAAAATTATTGCTCAGGGTTCTCCTAAAGAAGTGGAATTAAACAAAAACTCATTAACAGGCCAATATCTGTCTGGAAAAGAGGAGATCCCTGTTCCTAAAACAAGGAGATCCCCTGGCCCATTGATAAAGATAAAAGGAGCTCAGGAGCATAACCTAAAAAACATAGATGTTGATATTCCAACACAGTGTTTGAATCTTATTACAGGAGTTTCGGGTTCTGGAAAGTCTACATTAGTAAATGAAATTCTTTACAAGGGATTATCTAAGATTTTTGACTCGTCAAAAGATGTTCCCGGAAAACATAAAGGAATCTATCTGGATGCTTTTTTAGATAAAGTTTTGATAATAGATCAGTCTCCAATAGGAAAAACTCCAAGGAGCAATCCTGCAACTTACATAAAGGTTTTTGATGAGATAAGAGAAATTTTCGCTCAGACAAAGGAGGCAAAATTGAGGGGTTATAAGATAGGAAGATTCTCTTTTAATGTCAGGGGCGGAAGATGTGAAAAATGTAAAGGGGATGGAACCATAAAGATAGAGATGAACTTTCTCCCGGATGTTTACATTGAATGTGAGGAATGTCATGGAAAAAGGTACAATCGAGAAACCCTTGAGGTCAAGTATAAAGATAAATCAATTGCAGATGTGCTTGACATGTCTGCCGAAGAAGGACTTGAGCTTTTTCAATTTCTTCCTTCCATAAGAAGAAAACTTGAGACTCTTGTAAAAGTGGGGTTGGGATATATAAAACTCGGCCAAAGTTCAGTCACTCTTTCTGGCGGTGAAAGTCAGAGAATAAAACTAACAAAAGAGCTTGGAAAAAGAACGTCAGGAAAAACTCTTTATATTCTTGATGAACCAACAACAGGGCTACATTTTCATGATGTAAAAAAATTAATAGAGGTCATTCAGGAGCTTGTTGACAAAGGAAACACTATGGTGATCATTGAACATAATCTGGATGTGATAAAATGTGCAGATCATATAATAGATTTGGGTCCTGAAGGTGGAGATGATGGTGGCAGAGTAGTTGTCACAGGGACACCGGAGGAAATCTCGAAATATGAAAAATCCTGGACAGGGAAATATTTGAAAGAAGTTTTGAATAAGGGAAATCACTAAATTTATAATTTAATTCCCTTTTGCATCCTTATGGATCCTTCAGAAATTTCAAGCCTGCCAATAAGTCCAGGATGTTATCTTTACAAAGACCGGAGCGGAAAAGTAATTTATATAGGTAAAGCGAAAAGCCTCAAAAAAAGAGTTTCATCTTATTTCATGAAGAAAGATCATGATCCCAAGACCGCAGCTCTTGTGAGAAACATTCATGATATAGATTTTATAATCACAAACTCTGAAGTGGAAGCTTTTCTTCTTGAGAATAATTTGATCAAAAAATATTTCCCTAAATACAACATTAATCTAAAAGATTCCAAATCCTATTCAATAATTGAATTGACAAGCGAGCCTTTTCCACGTATTATCTCTTCTCGGAGTGAGAGGATCAAAGCAGAGAAAAATGAACACGAGACCTTCGGTCCTTTCACTTCCGGAAAAACAAGAGATTATCTTTTGTCAACATTGAACAGGTCTTTCAAACTAAGAACATGCAGAAAACTTCCTAAGAAAAAATGTATTCGTTATGATTTAGGTCTTTGTTCAGCACCGTGTATAGGAAAAATTTCAAAAGAGGATTATGAAGAAAATGTGAAAAAAGTGCGTATGGTCCTGAGGGGGAAAACTTCAGAGCTTCTCCCGAAACTCAGGGAATTAATGGAAAGATATTCAGAGAAAGAAGATTATGAGAAAGCGCTTCAGTTACGTGAGGAAATTTCCTCTCTTGAATCTCTTGAAGAAAAACAGACAGTGGAAAGGAGCAAGAAATATGACGAGGATATCCTTAATTTTATGGTTCGGTCAGGCAAGGTATATTTAATTCTTTTCAATGTTCATCATGGTATATTAGAAAATAAACAATCTTTTGAGTTCGATTATAAGAAAGATTTTTTGGAGGAGTTCATTCCAAGATATTATGACGAAAATCCAATCCCAAAAAAGATCATAATACCAGAAAAAGTTTCAGGTTCACTTGCTGAATTTCTTTCATCAAAGAAGGGTTCCTTGGTTGAATTTATTATCCCTCGAAAAGGTGAGCTTCGTTCACTTCTCGAACTAGTTAAAAAAAATGTTGAAATACAATTTTTTGGGAACCTTAACAAAGTCGAAGCTCTTCAAAAAATCCTCTCTCTTCCGTCCCTCCCTTATGTCATCGAATGTTTTGATATCTCACATCTATCCGGAACCGAAGTTGTTGCTTCTATGGTCCAGTTCAGGAATGGTAAGCCCGATAAGTCAAATTATCGAAAATTCAAGATTAGGTCCTTTTCAGGCAATGATGATTTCAGAGCCATGAATGAAGTTGTGAAGAGGAGATATTACCGTCTGAAAATACAAAGTGAACCTATGCCGGATTTGGTTGTTATTGACGGGGGCATTGGGCAACTGAATTCTTCTATAAAGGCTCTTGAAGAGATTGGAGTTAAAATTCCAATAATCTCTTTGGCTAAAAAGCTTGAAGAAGTCTATCTGCCGGGAAATTCTGCTCCTTTGAGATTTGATGATAAGAATAAGGGACTTTTATTTCTTCGTGAGATTCGTGATGAAGCTCATAGGTTTGTGATAACTTTTCAAAGGCTGAGAAGAAGCAAAAAGTTTTTTGAGAAAGATTAAATGCCCATAAATCTTTTAATCCCTTCTCTTTTAGATTTTTCATGGAAATAAGAAAATTCGAAATTGTATCTGGGAACAAGCCGGCAGGCTCACAGCCTGAGGCGATAAAAGAATTGTCGGAAGGGATAAAGCACGGAGCAAAGATGCAGACTCTTCTGGGAGTGACAGGTTCAGGAAAGACTTTTACGATAGCAAATGTGATTGAGAAAGTTCAGATGCCAACATTGGTGATTGCTCACAACAAGACTCTTGCTGCACAGCTTTATGAAGAGCTGAAAATGCTTTTCCCAAAAAACAAAGTCGAATATTTTGTCTCTTATTATGATTATTATCAGCCAGAGTCTTATATTCCGACTACAGATCAGTATATAGAGAAAGATGCCGCGATAAATTCGCGTCTTGATCAGATGAGGCTTGCTGCGACCTCTTCAATTCTTGCGAGAAGCGACACAATTGTCGTCGCATCGGTCTCATGTATCTACGGACTCGGAAATCCAGAAAATTATCTTGGTTTCAGATTTTCCGTGGAAAAAGGTGAGAAGATTGAGAGGAAGGAACTTTTAAAGAAGCTTCTTGATTCTCAGTATGAGAGGAATGATCTTGAGCTTGAATGGGGACGTTTCAGAGTGAAAGGAGACACCATAGATTTGATTCCTGCGGATTTTGATAATATTATAAGAATTGAGATTCTCGACGGAACAATAGAAAGGATTATCGAGCTTGACAGGATGTCTGGCGTGAGGGTTCAGAATTGGGAGCATTTTACTGTTTATCCGGCAAGACATTTTGTTGTTCCTGATGACGAATTTGAGGATGTCGAGAAATCAATACTTGAAGAGCTTGGCAAAAATCTCCCAAAACTAGGACAGCTTGAGGCTCACAGATTGAAACAGAGGACTATGTATGATATTGAGATGATGAAAGAAACCGGATATTGCAAAGGTATAGAGAATTATTCACGGCATTTTGATCACAGATCTCCGGGTGAGAAGCCATATTGTCTTCTTGATTACTTCAGAGGAGAATTTCTTATTGTAATAGATGAGAGCCATCAGACAATACCCCAGCTTCATGGAATGTATAAGGGAGACCTTTCAAGAAAGAAAAATCTTATTGATTATGGATTTAGATTAGAAAGTGCTTATGATAATCGCCCCTTAAAATTTGAAGAGTTTGAGGGATACTTCAGAGAAAATAAGACCATCTTTGTTTCCGCAACACCCGCCTTTTATGAGAAGGAGCATTCCTCAAAAATTGTAGAACAGATAATCAGGCCAACTGGACTTTTGGACCCAGAAGTGGAGATAAGAGAAGGAAAAACTCAAGTGAAAGATGTTACAAACGAAATTCAAAAAGTTGTAAAAAAAGGAAATAGAGCTCTTGTAACGACTCTGACAAAAAAACTTGCAGAGGAGCTTACTAACTATTTAGCGGAGCAGGGGATAAAAGCGAGATATCTGCATTCAGAGATAGATACACTCGAAAGGACAGAAATAATCCGTGAACTTCGTTTAGGGGAATTTGATGTTCTTGTGGGAATAAATCTTTTGAGAGAAGGTCTGGATATTCCTGAAGTGGGTTTTGTTGGAATTCTTGATGCAGATAAAGAAGGATTTTTGAGAAATGATAAATCCCTCATCCAGACAATCGGACGTGCAGCGAGGAATTCAGAGTCCAAAGTGATTCTGTATGCTGACGAAATAACTGAATCAATACAGATTGCAGTTGACGAGACAAGAAGGAGGAGGGATTTGCAGATGAAGTTTAACAGGGAGAACAACATTACCCCCAAGACGATTATAAAGCCAATAAAAGAAAAAGAAGTAGAGGTCACGGATACAAAACATATTCCCAAGAAAGATATCCCGAATTTAATAATTGAACTTGACAAAGAGATGAAAATAGCTGCTGAAAAACTTGATTTTGAAAATGCGATAAGATTAAGAAACAGAATAAAAAACCTCCAGGAAAGAATTGAAAAGAAAAATTAATTTTCCTTTAGATCATCTCTCAGAATAATTTTATATTTTCGGTCAAACTGCCACTGCTTAAGCATGTTTATGAATCCCTCAATTGTCAATGCAATCCCTGTGAGGAACCAGAACCAGTCAGAATCTATGCTTATTACTCCAATAAGTTTCAGCAAAGTTCCGGCAACGAGAAGAAATCCGAACATCACGAACAGAGCATAGCTTATTGCGTTTTCATTTAAAATAATAACCCTCTTATTAGGAGATATGAACCTGTCAGGAATATAAATCCTCCTATTATCCTGTTTATTCTGTCTATCGTGCTTTGTTTTATTGTCATCCTGTTTATCATCACAATCCAATTCAGAAAAGCGACTCCTACAAGTGATCCCAAAAAAGTGAAAATTGCAAGCAGGAATGAAAGCAGGTAGTTTCCTGAGATTTGCCCCATCCCAAGAAGAGCGTATAATGCGAGAAAAGAAAAAATAACAAAAGGGCTTGCGAAAGCGACTGTTAGTCCAGAGAAGAATTCTTTTTTGTTACTGCCGTTCCCGTTATGTATCTCTATCCTTGTCGCAAATTCTTTCAATCCAACCCCCATAAGGAATATTCCGCCTATGCTTTCTATAAGAGCCTCGTTTCCGATTAAGAAATTAGAAATTGCAATTATTCCAAAACTTGCAACAAGTGCAAATACCCCGTCAGCCACAGAAGATCCTAATCCTGTGTAATATCCCCCATATCTTCTGTCAGAGAGACTTCTCTTTATGCATAATGCTCCTGCAGGACCAAGAGGCAATGCAGATGTGAGACCAACAATTAAACCCGCAATTAAAACCCACCAGAACATTTTAATTTATTATAACTTTTAAATTCGAGCTGACTAAGTTTTTTTGGAGATAAAACTGGTTTTGTAAATAAACACCATAAGGTGTTGTGATAGAATCCACCTTTGAAATGGTTTCTGAATAAGATCCATCCTGAATCGAGATATCTCTTGAAGTTTCCTGTTTGTATGAAAATCCATCTCTAACTATGTAATCTGAAGTTTTTTCATAAAATTTTAAGTTATTAGAACTTTGAGGTGTTTCCGAAGACGAGTAAAGTAATAAAATTATAAGGGTGAGCAAAAGGATCACAGCCATCCCTGCAATTAGAAATTCTATTTGCTTTTTCTTTTCCATTTCTTGAAAAAACCTTTTGTATTTATAACCTTTTAGGGTTAGTAAAATATAAGAATTTACTTTCATCTAAAGAAGGATGAAAAAACTTGTAGTTTTAAATTCAATTTTTGCACTTGGTTTCATCGCATTAGCTTTTACCGTAAACTGGCTTTTTTTGGTCGGTTCAGTAATTCTTATGCTGTTCAACCAAAAAATTTTAACGAAAAAATAAAATTATCTGAGAAAGACCTCTATTCTCTATCTTCGTTTTCTCTAGGCTTTGCTTCACTTACAGTCAAAGGTCTTCCTTCAGTTTCTTTACCATTCATCTCTGCTATTGCTTTATCAGCATCAGCGTCGTTGATGAATGTCACGAATCCGAAGCCCTTGGATCTATTTCTATTGAATTTGTCAAGGATAACCGTTGCAAATTCCACTTCTCCAAACTTGGAAAAAAGTTCTCTTAATTCTTTTCCTTTGTACTTAAAAGGTAAGTTTCCAACGTAAACTTTCTTACTCATTTTACCTCCCGTGCTTTAATTCTCGAGAACCCTCGATTAACTATAAAGGTTTTTATCTTATTTAAATCTATCAATTGAAAAATTATTTAAACAAAGTTCGTATAATCCTATTGGGTTAAAGGGGTTTATGAAAAAAGAAGAATTTTTGAAAAAGCTTGAAGTAGAGCTTAAAATATCAAAAAATTCAGAATATACTTTGAAGAATTATCTTAATTTCAACGAATTGTTTCTGAACTTTGTAAAAAAGGAGCCGGATGAAGTTACGGAAGATGATATCAAAAATTATATAGCAGAAAATCTTTCTGAGAAATCAGCAATTTCTATAATCATGTTCCTCGCAGCTCTGAAATTTTCAACATCTAACATTCTAAAAAAAGATTTGACAGCAAATATTAGACGTCCGAAAAGAGAGAAAAGAATTCCTGTTGTTTTGACAAAAAAAGAAGTTCTTGACCTTTTTGACGCTCTTAATACAAGGAAATCGAGGCTTATGATCTCTTTGATGTATGCTGCCGGAATGAGGGTTTCTGAAGTTGCCTCTCTGAAGATTGCAGATATTAATTTTGAGGAAAAGACTGGTATGATTAAACAGGCAAAAGGAAAAAAAGATAGGGCTTTTAATATTCCAAAGTTTCTTTTTGTCCGGTTAAAGAAGCATTCTGAAAAGCAGCAAGCAGTTGGTGAAAAATATCTTTTTCCCGGCAGAGGAGGAAGGAGGATGTCCTCGAGAAATCTTCAGAAAATTGTCAAACTGGCAGCAAGAAAGGCCGGTATAAAAAAAGATGTTCACTGCCATACATTAAGGCATTCTTTTGCAACCCATTTACTGGAGGATGGAACTGATATCAGATTCATCCAGCAACTTTTGGGTCACAGTTCAATTTCCACAACGGAGCTTTATACACATGTTTCGCCGGAGTCTTTGAAAAAAATAAAAAGTCCGATAGACACTTTAGAAAATGAACGAGAATGAAGAGCTGAAAAAAGAGAATGAGAAACTTAAAAGGGAGATCGAACTCTTAAGATTTGAAAAAGAAAAATTGAAAAAAGGTATGGAGTCAAGGGCAAAAAGTGGCCATGCGGTTTCCCGAGCTCCTTTTGGATACAAAATTGTTGAAGGACTCCTTGAAAAATCTGAAAGTTCTCCGATTGTTGAAAATATTTTTTTGGATTTTCAGGATACTAATATCAGTCTGAACAAGCTCGCAAAAAAGTATGGATTTTCTGTTAACGGGATAAAAAAAGTATTAAGGAATTTCACTTATCTTGGAAAAATAAAATTTGATGGCGTGGTGCATGATGGTAATCATGATCCATTAGTTTCGTCAACGCTCTTCAACCATGTGCAGGACAAACTGGAAAGAAATGGTATAAAAAAATAATTAATTGCCGGAAATTTTCCATGGAAATCTTCTTGGTGTGACAAAATACCTCGTTTCTCTTGGCTTGTGTCTCTCAAATTGATTTGGAGAATTTGCTTTATCACTACCTAAGGCAGGATAACTAAGGACAGTGTAATCTATGCCGAACATACTTTCTTCCACTTTGGACACTCTTTCATATCTTTCAGACTCTCCGAAAAGGTCTTCCCTCCCTATTGTCTCAAAATATCTTCTAATCTCTCCCAGTGTCTTCCCATCTAGTAATTGATCTCTTCTTGGGAGCCATGAATTTTTCTCTTTGTATCTTACAGAAAATTTCACATCATTAAATTCATCGTCAAAATATCTTCCCATCTTACTCTCTGAAAATGAGATTATTTAAACTTAATCCAAGTCGAGAAGTTATCTGTAAGAAGTTTGTCTCTTTGCTCTCGCCTTTGAATCACCTGGTTTTCTGGTTTCTTTCCTTCTTACATCAGCAACGAGAAGATTTCTGTCATAGTCCAAGTAAGCTTGCTTGAGTTCTTCAGACTTCGTTATCTGTACAATCGCCTTTGCAGCTGCAAGTCTTGCAGCATCGATCTGGCCTTTTGAGCCGCCACCCTGAACAAGAATCTCTATGTCAAAATCTGCTTTTCCCAGAACATTCTGCGCGATCCTTATCGGCTCTTCTATCTTTAGTCTGTCAAAAAGTTCGAGGTTTTTGTAATCTCTCCCATTGAAAGTGATCTTTCCTTTTCCCGCCGAAATTTCCGCTTTTGCGACAGCTTCTTTTCTTTTTCCTGATGCATAAATTTTCCCGTTCATTTTACTTTGTAAACTCCTTTACCATTGAATACTTAATCTTTTTCTCATTGTGAATCTCTAAGAATTTTGAATTCTCAAGCTCTTTTGGAATTTTATTGTAGCATTTTATCCTCTTAAATGCTTCTTTTCCTCTTCCCATTCTTGTATCCGGAATCATCCCTCTTATAGCTCTTTTTACTATCTTTTCTGATGTTGCAGGATGTTTCGGACCTTTTTGACTGCTTCCTATTCTGCTCCTTTTTTCATCGAAGTTCTTTCTTGTCGCTTTGAAATTTCCTGTAATTATAACTTCATCACAGTTGACAATCAGGATTTCCTCGCCTTTCAGCGCTTCTTTTGCGGCAAAGCTTGCAAGTCTTCCTAAAGCAGCCCCTTTCCCTTCTACTACCTTCATTTTATTATTGTGACCCCCTTAGCATTTTTGTTTGAATTAATCTCTTCAAGGATTGTTTTCATTTCACAGCCTGCTATTTTGAGCTTTTCTTTGGCTTTTTGTGAAAATCCAAGTGCGGCAATTTTAACTTTTTTTGTAATCTCTCCATCCCCGAGCACTTTTCCGCATATAACGACGGAGTCTACTCCCAGTTCATTTATGGAAGCTAAATTCATATCTTTTCTTTTCTTACGCGATCCTGCAAGTATGCTGGCAACTTCTTTCCATTCAGGCCTTTTTTTTGCAAGGATTATAGTCTCGACTAATTCTGGATTGGTCTTTTTCCTTAACTGTACTTCTATTTTAGTCTTTGATTTCATTGTAGCTTAACGAGAAAAAGTTTTTCCCGCTATGCGCTTTTTACTCGCAGGTGAAATTCCAAAATTAGTTTATTTTATAAATGTTTGTGTTATAAAAATTCCGTAATAAAGTGTGCCTGGAGTTCAGGAGTTATGAGCTCACAGTCACACAGATAATGTGGGTGTGCCGGAGTGGTCAAACGGGACAGACTCAAAATCTGTTGGTTCATCCTTACCTAGGTTCGAATCCTAGCACCCACATTCGTTTTCTTTTTCAGAAATTTCACCTTTTGTCAGTTATAACAAAGTAGAAAAGTTTATAAGTAACTGCTAAGTGGTAAAGATTATGGAATTTGATGTGAAAAACACCCTAAAACAGGATTTTTCAGAGTTGCAAGACTGGAAAAACCATGAAATACCTTCGGAGAAGGCAATTGTTGGAGAATTAGGCAACTCAAAGATCGAAGCTTTGAAAACTCTAATTGAAGAAATTCATGAGATGATAAAAGGAAGAGAGAAATTAAGTAGGAAGATTCACGAAGAAGGAGAATCCCTTAAGTCTGAAATAAATGTGTATCTTGCCGAAAATGAAAGGATGCAGATAGCTTCTCAGGATGTGGTAAAAGAGAAAGACAGTCTGAGATATAAGAGGATAGAAATATCGGAACTTCAGATGAATGAAAAGATAAGCTGCTGGAAAGATATCGCACTTTTGAAGAAAGAACTAAGGGAGTATGAGAGAGAGCTCAACGAGAAAGAAGAAAGGGCAAAAGTTTTTGAAAGGATATTGGGTGGTGAAGATGGAGTCTGAACAGTCTGATTTAGGTTATAATTCTAAAAGGTTGCGGGCAATTGCTCAGGATTTTCTTGAAGGCAGTTTAATCAGTTTTTCAAAAATGATCTCAGAAGCTTGTTCTGGTAAATCTGAATTAAGAGGGGATCAATTAAGGTTGTTTAAGAATAATTTTTTTTCAGAATATAGGAATACTTTTGAGATCCTTAGGAATAGGGGGATGTTATTTGATGGGTTTCCTATTGGTTTGTCCCTTCTTCCTTCAGATCTGGAGAGGCTATCTTTTGACTTGACAGATTCTTTTGAATGCGCAAATGCAAAAGTTAATCTCATTCCTAATGGAGAATTAGCAAAGAGCGCTAACCATTTTTCAGGGATGTTTGTGGGTGATATTAAACCAGATTATGTATCTGATTCAAGAGCGATGAATAAGATTATGAAGATAAATGATCTTGAAAAGGCAAATGATTCTTATAAATCCGTGAGAAAAGATTTAGAAAGTAAGGGTTTTGATGTTTCACTTTTTCCAGAAAGTATGTATGATTTTGTGAAAATTGGGGGGCATAAAGAATAAAATGAAAATAAGAGATATTTACAGTCAAATAAAAAATCGCTTTCCTTTAATATCAATTTGGGAAGGGAATGGTTATATTCATACAAACGAGGATATAGAATATTTTTATTCTGAACTTGATCAGAGAAGGAAGAAAGCTGTAAAGACCAAAGGAAAGAGAAATTGCATAGGGACTGCACTTTATCTTGTAGGTGAAGTAGATAAAGATGGTTTTGTTTATGATGGTCCGAAGCATGGGTTTTTTGATTATCTCCCTGAGGCAGATTCTCCAAGGCGGGGTTATCTTGTAGCATGGGAGACCCTGGGGGAGGTGTATCACGCTGCAGTTGTCGTAAGGCAAAATCCGTTGCTTCTCGCGTCTAGGAATGGTGATGGAGGATCATTCAAGCCCAGGCAGTCTTTTAAGAAAGTTAATGCGCGTTATGGACTTGGGAGTTATAATGTTAAATTTTATATCCCTTCTAAGCTTCAGAAAATTTTAAGGGAGGTCACAGCATAAAATGCAAACACGAATTTCCGTCGAAGATCTGGCAAGAAAATTAAAGCCTATACTTGGGAGCAAAATTGATGAAATTTATTTCAGGTACATGAACAGTGAAGATAATGAAGAGAAAAATGAAATCTTTCAGATATTGTCTTCTCTTTATCAGAGGCATCTTTCAAAACTCCTTGATAAGGATTTTTCCTTAGAACCGCCTTCAGAAGGCTCGTTTGACGGGGAATACCCTTTAGCTAAAGTTAGTTATGCGGGAAAAAAATTATTTGACTTTTCTTTAAGGGAGAAAGATTGGCCAAGGCATATTTGCATAACGGGAATGAGTGGGAGCGGGAAGACGACCCTTGCCTTGAATATTCTTAAAAATTTCCTGAGAAAAGAGAAGCCATTCATGGTCTTTGACTGGAAAAAAAGCTTCAGGCCACTTCTTGAGGTGAATCCGTCAGTCATGTGTTTCACAGTAGGAAACAATCAGATAAGCAACTTTTTTAAGACTAATATAAACCGGCCCCCGAATGGGGTAAGTCCTAAAGAATGGATAAATGTTCTTTGTGACTTGCTCACCGAAACCTTTAATGTTTCCTTTGGAGTTCATAAAATTCTTCTTGAGACACTTGATGAAACTTTTGAAGGGTGGGGGGTTTACCAAGGTTCAGATTTATACCCTAATTGGGAGCATGTGAAGAAAATGCTTGAAATCAAAGCAAGAGATTCAAAAGGAAGAGAGACCGGTTGGTATGAGAGTGCTCTTAGGATTGCGACCGTATTGACCTTTGGCGATTTCGGAAAAGTTGTGAACTACGACGGAAAAAAAAGCATCTCAATAGAAGAGCTTTTTAATAAACAGGTAATTTTTGAGTTGAATTCCCTTTCAAATATTGAGAAGAAATTTTTCTGTGAATATCTTCTGACTTATACCTTTAAGCTGAAGAAAGCAGGAGAGATTAAATCAAACGGAGAATTCAAAAATGCGATCCTTGTGGACGAAGCTCATAACATCTTTCTTAAAAAAGATACAAATTTCATGTCCGAGTCTGTTACGGATATGGTCTATAGAGAGATGCGTGAATACGGGACAAGCTTAATCTGTTTGGATCAACATATCTCGAAACTCTCAGATACTGTTGTGGGAAACAGTGCTTGTCATATCGCTTTCCAGCAGCAACTTCCGTCAGATGTTGAAGAAGTCAGCTCTCTGATGAGGTTAAAGGATAAAATGGATATATTCAATGAGTTAAAGGTCGGATCTGCTATTGTAAAACTTTCAGAGAGATATACCTCTCCTTTCCTGATCGAAGTTCCTTTCGACGAACTGAGAAATCTCTCGCTTACTTCAGAGAAAATAAAAAGCAAGATGGAATTTGTGGCTGAAGTTGCTGAAACAGAAAAAAGTGATCCAAAATTCAAAGAGAAAATAGTTTTTAATGGCAGGGAAGTTGAGAATGAAACTCCTGGAAAACCCATTATTAAAGCCGAAAAGTCCAGGAAGGAAGAAGTAGTTATAGGAAGCTTGCTTTCAAAAACTCAGAAGATTCTCTATGATTTTGCATCTAAAAAATCAAAAGAGAGACTGAACCTTTTGGAAGTTGAAAAACTTCTTGATTCAGGAGTATCTTCAGGATATTATACAAAAAAAGATGTTCTTATAGTCATGAATAAAATATTAGCTGAAAATATGGATATCAAGAGTTTCAAATCAGATAAGTCCGACATTCCTATAGATACAATATCCGTTCCCAACAGTTCATTTTCTCCCGAAGAGACCACCCTCATAAATTTCCTCGTGGAGAATCCCACTCATAATTTATCGACAGTTGAATTGTACAAAGCTGTAGGTTTATCTTCAAGAAAGGGAAATGTTATAAAAGACAAACTTGTAGAAAAAGGTATAATTGTCCAGAAAGAAGAGAGGAGCAGCAAAGGATGGAGAAAGCTCCTTAAAATTTCAGATTCATATTCACAACCTTAACACCAAAAAAACAAAAAACAAAGCAACTAGAAAATTGACAAAAATTAAAATTCTAAAAAAGTTTTGATTTTAAGATTTTCTATCTTGTCTGAAAAAACCTTTTGGGCCGAAAAAGGCTTGAAAGACAAATGAAAAACCCTGAAACAGCCGTTTCGGGAGAAAGACTTCTTGAGTCGTTGCTAAAACACACTCTGAAATACCCTTGAAATACCCAAAAATTATTCTTTGACAAAAATAAACCAGATGAAATACCCAGATTCTTTGGAGGAGAAACTGGAAAACCCTTTTTAACCCCTTAACTAAAGAACTCTTAAACAAAAGGAGAAACAAAATGAAAACGCTCATTTATTTTGTCCTAACAATTCTTCTTACCTCCATGGCAAATGCACAAAACTGGAGGCTTAACACAATTTCTGCTCAGACTGGAAAAACTCCTCTTTCGGACGGCATTGATATCTCAGCAACCGTTTCGGATAGCTCGGGAAATTCAATGTTTCTCGATTTCAATCCTGTCCAAGGAGAGATGCTCTTCTTTCATCCTATAACCGGAAACATTTCTTTGGGTCCCACGGTTGGTTTTTTCAAAAATGTTGCTTGGATAGCTCCTGTCACTTCAGCGAATTTATTCAGTGGCCACTTGAGCCTGCTCATTTGGGTCGGATGGAGCTTTGGGGACCCAGAACTCGGAAATACTTCTCCTAAAATCCGTTTCTGTTTCAACTATGAGCAAGCAACGATAATTGTGAATTCTTATGAATTCTATTACGCATTGCTTGGTTACCAAAAGTTCCTGCCTGAAAATATCTTTGGTATGAACAAATCTTTCAGACTGACAGGACATCTCTCTGCTTATGGTGGAGTCGGATATATGAAGCAGGCAAAAGAGTTCTTGTGGTCTTCAGGAATAAAATACAACTTCTAATTTCATCTGGGCTGTCTGTTTTTGGGACTGTTTACGGGACAGGCAGCCTTTCATTAAATTTTGGGTGAAAGGAGAATCAAAATGAAACGCTTAATCATCTTTGTGATCTTTGTGGTGCTCTTTGCATCATGTTCGAAAAAATCAAATCCGGTAAATCAGGAACCCGAGCCAAACCCGCCGACTCCCCCCACAGTTGTAAACGGGTTGACTCTCCAGCCAGGTGCAGTTCAGGTTACTTCTTCTCAGATGAGTAATATTCAGAGCATTTCTTTGAATTCAATTACTTTCTCTTCAGTCCCATCGGACATTTCAGTCGGAAGTGTGGTATTTTCTGACGGCGTGTCCTCGGGGGCACCAAGAGGGTTTTTGAGAAAAGTGACTTCTATAAGCGGAAATGTGCTAACCACTGTTAATGCTTCTCTCACGGATGCTTTCAGCGATGGGAATGTTAGCTTTTCGCTTTTGGCTTCTTCTCTTCAGAAGGTTCAGAGTGGCACGGAAGGTGTCAAAGTCAAGAAAGTTTCAAAGACGGAAGTGACTTATGATCTGGACTATCTTGTCTATGATGCTGACGGCAATCCAAACACGACAGGTGATCAGGTGAAGATTGAAGGATCAATCTCACTCGGGGGTTCAATAACGGGTAATGTAATTCTTTCCCCTTCCATTTCTGCAAATGCATCTTTCAATCTGAATGGTAGCCTTGACTTGAATCTTATTGCGACCGGTTCACTGGATTACACCACGCAGAAGACCCTGTTCACAGCAGATGGATATCCAGTGATCCTTTCTGGGATTGCTTTCACGCCTTCTGTCTCTATTGTTTTTATTCCTTCTATTTCTCTTCAAGGAAAAGCAGCAGCAGGGATAACTGATGACATGAATATTGGTTTGTCTGCTTCTTACAGCGGAAGTTGGAGTGCCGGTAAGACTTTCAGCAATGTTTTCACTGCTAAGCCTGTTGAAGTGAATCTTAACGGAGAACTCAAAGGTGAACTCCTATTCAATTTTACTGTTTATGTTTATGACCTCGTCGGACCTCAGATAACAATTGGTCCTTATGCCAGGCTTGATGTGAATGCTTCTCAGTCCCCTTGGTGGAAACTTTCAGCGGGGGCAGAGGGCAGTCTCGGAGTGAATTCCAGGTGGATAGCTTCTTTCCTCGGAGAATATTCTTTTCCTGTTTTTCAGACTGAAAGTATTATATCTCAAGCTCAAGCGCAGCAGAATCATCCTCCCAATGTTCCTTCAAATCCGAGTCCTGCAAACTACTCTTCAGAAGTCCAGAATCCGGTAATGCTCACTTGGGATGACTCTGATCCTGATGGTGACTCTGTTTATTATTCAATCACTTATCAGATAGGCTCCAATATCCCTGGATGGGCACATGATTTATACGCTCCGTACATGGGGCTTGGAGACTTACCCCCTGGAACTTCTGTGGTATGGCAAGTTGTAGCATTTGATACTCATGGAGATTCTGCCGCAGGTCCGACATGGCAGTTCACCACTTCTTCTTCAAGCGGGGCACAAAAAACTCTCACTTTGCAGCCAGGTCCGTCTGATGGTCAGGACACTTGGGTGAGGCATTTGACTTGGCCAAGTTCTCCTGATACTTACTATAATTATCCTGACAGTGATACTCTCCAGGCACTCTTTGATAATCCCAGTTGGCTTGAAGAATCAGAATCTTTTATAAAATTCGACCTTTCGGGAATTCCTTCAGGTGCAAAAATATTATCCGCCACACTTAAAATGTATGGCCTCGGATCTGTGAATTACATTAATGAAGTGCCGACATTCTTCCTTGGAAAAGTGGGAAGTTCATGGAATGCACAGACTGTCGAATGGCTCAGCCGGCCTTCATCATCAGTCGTACTCTCCGAGGAAGTTACTCAGAAAATGACTTCTTCATGGTATGAAATGGATGTAACTGGAACTGTTCAGGATTGGGTGAACGGAAGTCCGAATTACGGATTCTCTTTATCCACTTCTCAGAACACCTGTGAGGTGGACTTTTGCAGCAGCAATAACCCGGATACCTCAAAGAGGCCGATGCTTGTAATAATCTACCAGCAATAATAAATAATGGAAGGAAAAAATAATGAACACAATAAGAGCGCCTTAAAAAATTATCTTGTAATTAACTAATTTTAAACTTCAAAAAAGTGAGGATGAAAATGAAATCCGCAGCATTAATCATTGCATTTCTGTTCTCATTCGCTCCTGTGAAAGCTCAGAATTCTTTGATTCCTGAGTCAGGGATAGATTTCTCTGGAACTTTCATGAAGCCCCATAATGTTGATAACTGTAACTTTTATGGGTTGAAAGGAGCTTACGAGAAAAATCTTTCAACGACTCAGACGTGGGGTGTCTTCGCTGAATGGAAAATAGCGACCCAAACGTTTGATAATGGAAGCGAATTTGCAGGGCAGAAAGTCGATTATTCTTTGGTCTCTATAGGTGGAGAATATCTGTACTACTTTTCCTCTGAAAGAAATGTATTCTTTGGTGGGGAATTTTTCTATGCTTCAATTTCTTCAAGCGAAGACTATAACGGCAAGCATTATTCGTCTTCAACAGATGGTTTCGGTGTAGCTCCAAAAATAGGTTTTGGGGGTTACACTTCCAGTTCGGGCTATCTTTACATAAGTCTGAAATACAACGCTATAACTTTCGATTCTGATTTCGAAGGTCCTGGAGTAGAAATCGGTTTTATCTTTTCGTTAAACTGATCATAAACACGTTCAAAAGAAAGGAGCAAAGTCATGGATATGATAAGAGCACCCTGAAAAATGTTTGACTTTTGTCAAATTATCCTAAATTCTAAACTAAAAGGACATTTAAAATGACTTACTATTTTAATTCCATTTCCCAAGAGCAAGTTGAGAATCTGCTTGAGGCAATCTTCTCCTCATTTGTAATACTCTCTTTGAACACAACTGCTCATGAGGAATATTCCTCCGGAGCTTTCCAGGGATTTTCTGAGTGGAAAAGAAGAAGTGCTTTTCATCTGAAACCCATCTTTAATCCGAGGGTATCCCTCTATGAAGATTCATCTTTCGGATTTCACAAAAAACTGGAAAGTTCAATGATAGTTGATCGACTTCCATTGTCCGGAAGGGAAGTGCGGTCTTTCAAAAAAGAGCATCTCGACAAGATCGAAGATATGGAAAGTGAGGTTTTCTCAAGAATCAAGACAGAAAAGGAGGAATTCAATCAGAAGATGCAGATGATTGAGTCTCTCACAAACAGAATGAATGAAGAAATCGGCCATGCCGATGCGAAAGCTCTTGTAGCAGTACTCAAGGAATTTTCTAACCTTGTCGATTGGGAAGCACATATTTCCATTTCACTTCTTGAGGATACTGCAAGGGGAATCATTAAAGCAGCAGAAGACAATTTCGATTATTTTCCCGAAGATGAAGCCTCATCTCGAGAGATCATCGATAACCTTTCCCTAGCTCTTGAAGAGGTTAAGTTAAGAGTCATTCCTTCGAACTTTTTGAAGTTTTTCTTCTCAAGACGGAGAGAAATTCCAAGAGGATCTTTCTATGACGGAGAGATTGACCTTTACAGAATCGCGAGTGAATTAATCAGGACGAGGAAAAGGGTTAAATTAAGATTTTAATCCCAAAAAGTTCCTCAAAGACAAAATTCCATCGTGAACCTTAAAAAAGGAGAAAGACATGTTGAGCAAAGAAAATCTTGCAAAGCTTAAGAAGGTTGCAAGAGAGGAAAAATTGGACCCGGTCCATTCTGAGAAGGTTTATCTGTGCTTGGAAAGGCGCCATTCCTGCACTCCCAAATCAATTTCAGGAGAGACTGGAATAGACGAAATCATTGTCGAAAAAATCCTGTTCATTCTTTGCAGCCCGAATGAAATCTGGCGCGACGAATTCCAGGGAGAGGTGTATTATCACCCTCTTCTTCAAAATGAACTGGCATAAAAAAGGAGGAAAGTAATGTACTCGCAACTTGTTCAGGACATTCTGGGAAGCGAAAAGATGGAGGAACTAGCAGAGATTGCCCAAAGAAGTCGTCATGTTACCCTTGATGAACTTCGTGGAACAATGGCTGTGGCAAAAGTTCACAAAACTTTTACCCTAAATTTCCTGGCGTCTCAGCTGGGTATATGCAAGGATAGAGCAAGAAGGATATGCCACACGCTCGAGCAGAATAACCAGATTAAGCTCCGTTCCTCAAATGGCGGAGGAAATCATTACATTTTGGTTTGTCCAAGAGAGATAATTTAAGGAGGAAAATGGAATGGAAGCAAGATCAAGAAGTCCGTAATGAGCGTAAATTGCACAAAACCATTCAAATCAAAGAAAGAGGAGAAAGAAATGAATGAAGTTAAGAATAGCACATCCAAAGAGAATATTTTTCTCTTCATAAAAAGAAAAGGAAATGGTGCATCTCCAAAAGAAATCTGTAAAGCGACAAAGCTTTGCAGCAGGACTGTCAGTAAGCACCTTAAATCAATGGTGAAAGAAGGTCTTATCCACAGGAATTCTTCCACCTGGGGAAAAAAGAAAGAGAAGTGGAAAAGAAAATATTTTGCAAACATCAAAGATGAAAGAAGGTGAGAATATGGGAATAAGTGAAATTCCGACAATGGCTTTTGTCAGGGCGATGGAGGGATTCATATGCGAGCAGGTCGACAAGATTAAATATGAATCTCTTATGATCATACGCCTTGTGCATAAAAGTCGTGCTTCAGGTTTCAAAGCCCTTGAAGATGAGACAGGAATTCCTCACGCTGATCTGAAAGAGCGTCTCGAGTTTCTTATCTCTAAAGGTGTGCTTTGGATACCCTCAGATTGTGAGGAAAGCAATCGACTGGACCTGGTTAATCTTTCTTTTGAGTTCATCAAATCACTTGAAGAAGAAAAAGAAAAAATTCACCAGGAAGAATCTAAATCATTCTTAAAATAAAGGAGAAAACAATGAAAAAGTCAACTTGTTTCAGAGCACTCCTGTTAGTCTTTGCAGCAGCTTCTTTAGTCATCCTCAATCTTCACTTCGGAAAGAGTTGTTCCCCCTTCTTAAGATCCCAGTTGTATTTCCTGGCGACCTTTGCAGTGATACTATCTCTTTTCCGGAGCAGCATAAACTTGAGGAGGGGGGCAATGATGTTTGCTGTTCTGTGGATCGTAAACATCTTCATCTCGCCAGAAATAAGCAACACTTCGAGTTACTTCTGGCCTGCGTTCCTTTATTTCATTTCATCTTGCGTTTTTCTTGCGTGGGTGAATATGAAAAAATCCCTTGGAAGATTCTCTTCAAGGGAAGAATAATTATTCAGAAAGCCGCTTCTGTATCTCTTCGAGGCGGCTTTTTTTTCAAAAAATAAAGAGGAGGTGGAATCATGAAGGTGCAATTCTTTTTCATTTTCCTATCTGTGGCAGGGATATTCTTTATAACTATGAATGATTCTCAGTTGTCCGTGTGGATAATCTACATGTATTCATCAGCTCTTGTTCTTTTTATTTTCCGAAAGGAATGGAAAAGAGCAAATAAAAAAATAGCTTTGCTAATTCTCATAGTCGTAGGGATTCTTGCCTACATGATTTCAGAGTATTCTGTAAAACTCTCATTCAGCTCTGCTCTTGAGCTGGTGTTTGTCTTCACAGCTTTGGAGTCAGTTGCAATCTTTCTTCTTTGTGTAAATTTATCATTCTCTATGAGAAGCAAACAAGTCTTGTAATCATATTCTTTGGAAAAGCCGCCCTTTTTCCTTCCTCATTTTGTGGGCGGCTTTTTCTATTTTTCAACTCTCCAATAAAAAACCATATTTTTTTTGCAAAATTTCCTGTTAAAAAACTAACTTTTCCTTATAAAAATTATTTTTTTGCAAAAATCCTTATTATAAACGGACTATTGGCTTCGCGCCGAGCCTACGGCGCTTGAATCATGAAGTAAATCTTGTAAATTATTTTATTTTTT
Source organism: archaeon (assembly GCA_027343665.1). Lineage (GTDB taxonomy): Archaea > Nanobdellota > Nanobdellia > Pacearchaeales > GW2011-AR1 > GW2011-AR1. The sequence goes on along the minus strand of DAHWKL010000001.1, from coordinate 416,144 downwards.
TTGATATGCCTTTCAATTCTTTCTCAAGAATCTCGATGGATTTCTTGAAAATTTCTTCTGCTTTCATTTGGCCAAAAGATTCAACTGTGAAAAGGAATTCTCCAGTTTCTGTCACTTCTATTTTCTTTTTCTTCCTTTGTGCAAGACCCTCGCAGAAATCAAGGACGGTTTTTTCATTGTCATCTTTTAGTATGATTTTATTTCCTTTATCTTTTATTTCTATTCCCGGAAAAATATTCTTTATCTCTTTTTCAAACTCTTTGTCAAGGGATATTTCGGTGATGTCTCGGTACAAAATTATTCCGGGTGAAAATTTTGCATGTTCTCTTCCCGTTCCCATCTTTGTCTTTCCTTTTATCTTAAGTTCTTGGTTTGGGCTAAGGAGTGTGAGGGGAATTTTTTCATAGACGGGTTCAAAATCTCCTTTAATCTCTCCTGAATAAACATTCTCTTTTTTTGAATCAAGTTTAAATTTTAAGACAGTATCCTCTTTCCAGGATTTATCCATCTTTATTGGAATGAGCCCTATCCTGTGGGCGAGAGTTTCATCGTAAAGTGCTGAATCATTTCTTGAAATTTCCACTTCATCTATTGCCATAGTTGGAACAAGGCCTGTACCCCTTCTTATTGCATTTGCAAGGCTCTCATTTGTTTTGATTTTGAAAGATATTTTCATATCAGCATTTTTTTCCATTTTATTTTTTTGTAAAGAAGTTATTTAAGACTTACGGTCTTCTTCCTCTTCTTCCCCCTTTCTGTTTTGGTCCGCCTCTTGGCATTCTTGTTGTATCCAAGATATTTATTATCTTGAACCCATCTCTTGTAAGGCTTTTTATTATGCTGTGGGCTCCTGGTCCAGGTGCAGGATTTCTTGTCTTTGCTCTTATTCTGACATAAAAAGATTTTATGCCCAAATCTTTTACCTCTTCGGTTATCCTTTTTGCGATGAACATTGCTATTGTCGGGTTCGCTTTAAGTCTGTCATGTTTGGTAATCATGCCACCGGTAATTTTTGAAATAGTTTTTCCAGACATGTCTGTCACATGGACAATTGTATTATTAAAAGAAGTGTAAATATTTATTACAGCTTCCGATTCTTTACTGACAGTCGCTTTTGCGGAGTGATCTTCCTCGGTTAATCTTTCTTCATCCGAAACTTCAACTTCTTCAGGCTGTTCTCCGCTTTTCTGATTGTCGGTCTCAGTTAAATTCAATTCTCCGTCATTTTCTTTCATTTCCTTCTCTTCGGCTTTTTTCTTTGCCATTTTAATTTGTTACCTTCTTTGTTTTTTCTTTTTTCATTATCTTATCCTCATAATCCACGGGAACAATATAAGATGGGCTATCCACCACTGCCCCGTTTACGGATATCTTCTTGTGTGTTATCATCTGTCTTGATGTTTTTATCGTCGGAGCAAGTCCTTTCCTTAAAACGACGGTCTGGAGTCTCCTTTCAAGATAATCTGTCTTATTCAATCCAAGAACATCCGATATCGATGATACTTTAAGTCCTATCTTTTGAAGCCTTGAGAATAAAACTTTTTTCTCTTCCTGCGGTGCTTTAATTAATTTTTTGGCTTTTTGTCTCATAACTGTGACTTTAGCATCTGCTTTCCAGATTTCTCTTTTATTTTTGAGACCATACTTTTTCTTTATCACTGCCTCTTCCTCTATTCTTGTCTTGTCAAAAGGTCTCTTTGGTCTTGAATATTTCTTATGCTTTCTCTTCATCTTACTTCTCCTTCTTCATCTCGGTTTTTACAGTTTTCTTCTGTATGCCCGAACCTCTTCTCCTGTTCTTCCTGAAATGTGATCTTGTTCTTTGTCCTCTCATAGGAAGCCCAAGCGTATGCCTAAGTCCCCTATAACTTTTTATTTTTTTCAATCTCTTTATATCAAATTCGTTTTTCAGTTCAAGATCAACTCCAATTAGATGTTTGTCTTCTCCGGTTTCGAGATCTTTTCTTCTGTTTAATATGAAATTCGGAACTTTTGGGTTTTTTATGAACTCGCTTATCTTTTTTATATCAACATCAGTGAGTTCTCCTATTTTTTTTGTCTTTGGAATCCCCAAAATCTGGCATGTTGCATTTGAAATTGCCCATGAAACACCTTTTATCTTTGTGAGTCCAGGATAGACCTTCATTCCGCCTTCTATATCCTTTGATAGTATTCTCACTATCCTTTCCTCATTCTTTGCTGCTGGTTTTTGCATCATTTGTTTTTCTGCCATCTTATTGTGTGAAGAGATTGTATTTTTCTATCTCTGTCAATTCCTGAAATATTCTTTTCTCGACGGATTTTTCAGGGTCAGGAAGGTTTGGGATCCTTTCTTTCATTTCCTTGAATGATTCAAAAGGTTTCTCTTCCCTTTGCTTCAAGATTTCCATCATATGCTTTTTCCCCATTCCCGGTAAAAGCTCAATCTGATGGAGTCTTTTGTTTATTGCGGGAGCTTCATTAAAAAACTTAACTATTTTCGTTTCGTTTTCTTTTATTCTTTTGGAGATTGCCTCCTGAAGTTCTCTCTTTGCGGTTTCTGTAAGCTTTTCCCTTTTGAGCCTTCCAAGGATATAGTAAACTTTATCCCTTTTGCCTTCGCCAATGTAAAGGTCTTCTCCAATCTCTATACTTACCCCGCGTCGTGGAGCGAGCTCAAGGAGTGTGAAATTCTCTTTGCCTATAGCCTGAACTATGGGCATCATCTTCCCTTCCAAAGGATAGCCGTTTGGTAAGTAATCTAATACTGTCGCGTAATCTTCTCTCATCTTCTTTATTGGTTTTCTTTAATTGCTGTAAGTATTGCATCTTTCTCCTGATCATCCAGGTTTGAATCCGGAAGTATCGTCTGAACTTCTTCCTTTTCTTCAGGCACAAAATCAATTATTTTTGATATGTGCTTCTCATTTAATTTAATTAAATTTAGCTCTCCGAGTTTTTTCCTTAGGTTTTCGGCGTCTTTTTCGCTTATCTTTGCGAATTTTTTTATGAAAGCTTTTGCTTCCTGATCTTTCATATACTTTAATGATTCAGCCATGCTTAGTGGAGTCATATTTTTTATCATTTTTGCTCTCCTGTTTCTATCTTTTTCAAATGCACCGGCGCAATTATGAATTCTTTTTCCATTGTCTGGTCTTTTATTTTCACAATATAGCTTCTTCCTCTCCTTCCGGCGACGGTACCTGTTCTTCCTTGAAGTCTTTCAGGGAAACTTGAAGCGACTGAAACTTCTTTTTTCACAGCCACTTTGTCATCTTTGTTGAGGTTTTGAAAGTATTCACTGAATCGAATTTTACCTCTATGTCTTAGATCTTTCCTTCCTGCCATAACTATTGAGAAAAGTGCTTCATTTAAAAACCTATCTCTTTGGAAAAATGAACTGATTAGATATCTCCGGTTTCCCTCGAAGATTCCATCTTCTCGAGAATTGTATCGAACATTTTGTCTCCCCAGACTCTTCTTCCGCAGGATTCACAAAAGTCTATAACGCTTTCCTCAGAGATCTCTCTTTGGCAATAAAGGCATTTTTTTGTCATAAAATTTCCTCTTTTGGATTAATTAGAAAATTTTATTTTTAAAGATTTATGTTCATGAAAACTATATGGCTCTTCTTGACAGTAAGTTTTAAAAACTAACATTCGTGAAGATTATTATGATAATTCCAGTAAGATGTTTCTCATGCGGAAAGCCTATAGGGCACTTGTGGGAAGAGTACAAGAAGAGAGTTGCTCAGGGAGAAAACTCAAAAAAAGTCCTTGATGACCTAGGACTTGAGAGATTCTGCTGCAGGTCAGTTTTCCTCGGTCAGGCAGACAATCTCGAGCTTGTCGGAAAATTCAAGAAGAGTTGATTATAATTTTATTCTCTTTATTTCTCCGCAATTTTTGCATTCAATTGTTTTAAACCCTCTTTTTATCCTTATCTTTTCATTGCTCTGAAAAGGCATGAAGCATTTTTTGCAAAATGATTCTTTGTGTTTGCCGAGCGGCAGTTTTTGGTTTGCTGCGAAATTTTTTACCTTTTTGATTTCGTCTGAGTTTTTGTTCTTGATATAATCAAAAAATTTTTCAATCCTTTCTTTTGCTTCGCTTCTAGAAATTTTTTTCATTGAAAATGCGCGGACCGGGATTCGGACCCGGGTCAACTGGTTGGAAGCCAGTTATACTAACCGCTATACTATCCACGCCTCTAATAATCTCATATAATTACCTTTTAAAATTTATTCTTTTTTCAATGAATCTTTCTGTGGCAATTTGCACATAATATCTGGCATTTACTGATCCCCTCTTTATTCTTTTTATTGAATAACCCTCGAAACTATCTCCTTTGATATTCTCTCCTTTTTTCAGGGTCTTTAAAAGGCATAAACGCATCAAGGGTTTCAAATTTAAAGTTCTTGTATACTCTTATGATTTTTAAAAAACGCCCGGGGCAGGATTTGAACCTGCGACTTCCACCTTAGGAGGGTGGCACTCTAAATCCAAGCTGAGTTACCCAGGCATGTTGGAAGATATGTGGGTGCTAGGATTCGAACCTAGGTAAGGATAAACCACAAGAGCCTTAATCTTGCCCGTTTGACCACTCCGGCACACCCACATGAATTATGTGACGGTGAGTTCATCTTCAATCTTGAACTTTCCGGCACACCCACATATTGTGGAAATTGATATTATTCCTATAAGATGAGGGTATAAAAAGTTTTATAAACCACTTCTTTCTCAAAATTCTGAAGACGGCCATAGTAGGTTGGAAACACCTGTTCCCTTTCCGAACACAGAAGTTAAGCTTCCTACGTTACTGGCTTTAGTGTCCGACAAGATGCGAAACCATTAAGTCGTCTTTCATTTTTTCTTTTGATTTATCTCTTTCATTTTAACAACCTTTATATATCGAAAAATTTTCAGGATTGAATGAAAGAAGACAGCAAAGAGGCATCGAGTGAGGATCAATTAAACAAGTCTAACCCTATTGAACCTTCCAGAGATTTTTCTGAAGAAAACCCGCAAAAAATTTCTCCAGAGCCTACCAAAACTAAAGAAATAAAAGGAAATTCCAAGGATAGCAATTTAAAAAAAGAAGATACTGCGAAATCTGCTGAGGCCCCAAAAAGATCATTTTTCAAAAAGTCAAAAGATAAAGATGAAAAATCAAAGAAAGTTCCTCACAATGTTGAAAGAATAGAGAGCTGGCATGATAAGCATTATAAACTTTTGTTCTTGATACCTATCTTTCTATTAGTCTTTTGTTCTATTTACATAGTCATCTTCTATCATAATACAGGAGATCTGATGAGAAAAGATATCACTTTGACCGGAGGTACTTCTATTACTTTGTATGAAAACAATGTTTCTTCTGCCACTCTTGCGAATGCTCTTTCAGGGAAACTTCCAAATCTTGACGTGACAAGTATTTATGATTTTGGAACTAACATGCAAAAAGCTGTCGTTCTGGACACAACTGGAAATTGGAGCACTGCCCAAAAAGAGCTTCAGGATTATTTGGGTTACAACTTGACAGAAGGGAAAAATGTAGATGTTGAATTCACGGGTTCGACCCTTGGAAATAGTTTTTATAATCAAATTCTGATTGCTATTCTAATCGCATTCGTCTTTATGTCTATTGTTATCTTTATACTGTTCAGGACTTTTGTGCCTTCAATGGCAGTAATACTTTCCGCCTTTGCAGACATTTTTATGGCTCTCGTTACTGTCGATATATTTGGAATAAAAGTTTCCACGGCAGGAATTGTCGCTTTCCTTATGCTCATCGGTTACTCTGTCGATACGGACATACTCCTTACGACAAGAATGCTTAGAAGAACAGAAGGAACATTAGATCAGAGGCTATTTAGCGCTTTCAAGACGGGGATGACAATGACCTTGACCTCTATTTTTTCAATAGGTTTTGCACTTATAATTGTTGAATCTTTTTCAACAGTTCTTGCTCAAATTTTTGAGATAATTGTAATAGGCCTTTTCTTTGACCTTTTGAACACATGGATAACAAATGTTGCTATCTTGAAACTTTATGTCGAGCACAAGGCTAAAAAAGGAGAGGTAGCAAGATGAAACTGACCTTTAAAATCTGGATTTTGATAATAAGTGTTATCCTTTCTATCATCTTTATATTCGGGATCCCTCCAAAAATTCTGGAGTCAGGAGTTGTTGTTACAAGTGTAGGAACCAACTCAACTTTAGCAAACCAGGGACTTAAGCAGGGAGACATAATCACTGCTATAAATGGGCAGCAAGTCTCTAACATAAATGATTACTCTCAGATTGTTGGAAATCTCTTTTCATCTGGACATAATGAAAAGATGGTTATAGATTCAAGTTCGGGGGAATACACATTCTATGGTAATAATGTTTCTTCTCTTGAAGTTACTTCAATTCCCAAGACAAATATAAAATTAGGGCTTGATCTTGCCGGAGGGGCAAGAGCGCTTGTGAAGGCGGAGAATATTTCTCTTAATCAAAGTCAAGTGAGTGATCTTGTTCAGATAACCCAAAACAGGCTCAATACTTTCGGTCTCACAGACATGCAAGTTTCTCCGGTAAGTGACCTTTCAGGAAATAATTATATGCTCATCGAGATTGCAGGTGCAACTCCAAGTGATTTGCAATCTTTGATCTCTCAACAGGGGAAGTTTGAAGCCAAGATAGGAAATACCACTGTTTTTGAAGGAGGTAGCCAGGATATTGCTTCAGTCGGGAGAAGCGCGCAGGATGCAGTTATTCAGGGATGTACATCTGGGGGAAGCGGATATGTGTGCACGTTTTACTTTAATATTGTTTTGAGTCCGGCGGCAGCTGAAAGACAGGCAAACATAACCGCAAGTATTCCGGTTCAGGGGGGATACCTCACGCAAAAGATGGATCTCTACCTTGATAATCAACTTGTAGACAGTCTCCAGATAAGTGAAGGATTAAGGGGAAGAGTGACGACCCAAATCCAGATTTCAGGTTCAGGAACAGGTGCGACGCAAGACGCTGCTTTGGCTGATGCGCAGGACCAAATGAAGAAACTTCAAACAATACTCATGACAGGAAGTCTTCCTTACAAACTTCAGATAGTCCAGCTTGATACAATTTCCCCCCTTTTGGGTCAGCAGTTCATAGGTTTCATAATCCTTGCGGGTCTTGTCGCGATACTTTGTGTCTCAATAATTATGTTCGTAAGATACAAAAGGTGGAGATCTTCTTTAGCTTTGATTGCTTCTACGATCTCTGAAGTTATTGTCATCCTTGGAGTCGCTGCTTTTATCCAATGGAATCTTGATTTGCCTTCCATAGCAGGGATTCTCGCGACAATAGGGACGGGTATAGATGATCTTATTGTTATTATGGATGAGACAGGTTCCAATGTCATGCTGAACATAAAACAGAGGATAAAAAGGGCTTTTTCTATAATTATGGGATCTTATTTCACAGTTTTTGTTTCTCTTCTTCCTCTTATGTGGGCAGGAGCAGGTCTCTTGAAAGGGTTTGCAATCACGACGATAATTGGTATTTCCGTCGGTGTTTTCATAACAAGACCTGCATTTGCTGATGCATTAAGGATGTTTAGAGAAAAGTCAGAGAGCAACTAAGTTTTATTAAGCTTCTAAAACTAAAGATTAAGATTCAGGATAAACAAACTTTAAAAACGGTTTATTCTTGATAGGTTGATGGATTCAGAAGAAGGAAAAAAAGAAGAGCCCATTGATAATTCTATAAACGGCGCTAAATCCGATTCTGAAATCAGACCATTGTCTTTGGGAGAGAAGAGTCTGTCTGAAGAAAAATCTTCTGATGCAGCTGTAAGTGAAAAGAAAGAGGAAACACCTAATAAGGAAATTCATGAAATCCATCTAAAGAAGGGGCATCATAAGGAGCATAAAGAGGGGCATAACTCTGAAGAGAAAGATAGAAATAAAGAGGATGACACAATCAATTTCAATTTTAACTGGAGCTTTTTGAAAAACAAAAAATTCCAGTGGGGACTTGTTGTTGTCATTTTTGCGATTCTTGCGATTTTATCTGTGGGTATGAGGCTATCTAATCTCCCATTATTGATTGATCATACCACCGGGAATTATACCTTAGCTGACCCTGATGCAATGTACTGGCTTAGGCTTGAAGGGCGTCTTGTGACCGGGGGGAATATTTCCGGAATAGACACAATGAGAAATCCGGGGTTGAATGTTACTTTTGCCCATGATTTAGTTGTTTATGCAGTCGTCGGAGCTTATAATCTTCTTCATTCTTTCAATAGTGCGATAACTTACCAATTCATTGATACAATCTACCCTGCTTATGCTTTTCTTATAGCTCTTGCCATCTTCTTTTTCTTGATATATTACCTTACAAAATCAAAAACAGCTTCTATAATTGGAAGTGTTTTCCTGGCTTACTCCCCTGCTTTTTTATTCAGGACAATAGCGGGTGTTTCGGGCCATGAAGCTCTTGGTACAATGTTCCTTTTTGCAGTTTTCCTTGTATTTATAATCAGCCTCAAAGAACTCGGAAAAGATAAAATTAAAGCCTCAATATGGGGGGTTGTCACAGGTATTTTTATAACTTTAACTTATGCTTCATGGAACGGAACTGCAAACTTCATGTTCCTTATACTTCCTATTGCATTATTTTTGTATTATGTTTTTAATCTTCGGAATGAACCAAAAAAGAAAGAAAACTTCATACTATATTATATACTTTTTGTAGCTGTTTCGTTAATCACAATATCATTTGTGCATTATACCCCCCGTTACCTTTACTCTTTTTTCTTGACTTCAGGAGGAATACTAGTACCCGGAGTTTTCCTTTTTGCGCTTGTTGATTACTCTTTTGATTATTTCAAAAGGGGGATTTTTGAAAAAGTAAGAAAATCAAAGTTCAAAATTATTATCTCTGCGATTGAAACTTTGATGATTGGCATAATCGTGTTGTTCATTTCGAGGGGGGAAGGCTTCAAGGTATTTTTAGATATCTATCTAAAGCTAATTCATCCTCTTGGAACAAACAGAGTTGGTTTAACTGTCGCTTATTATGCCCAACCTTACCTTACGGATTTCCAGTCTCAGATAATGCTTTCTTTTTTCTGGCTCTTCATTTTGGGAAGTGCTCTAATTTTGATTGAATTTACAAGAAATATCAAATCACAAAAAGAAAGATTTTATCTCTCTATCATTGGGATAGCTTCCATGATTGCTGTTCTTTTCAGCAGATATTCATCCACAAGTATTTTTGATGGTGTGAATTTCTTGAGCCAGTTTGTTTACTTCCTTGGTTTTATCGGGCTTTTAGGCAGCTTGATATTTATCTACCTCAGAAGTAAGGAAAAAATTGACACCAATCTGCTCTTTCTTTATTCTTGGATGATCGTAATGCTTGTGACCATAAGAGCTGCTCAAAGGACAATATTCCTTGTCGCTCCTTTTATAGCTATTATAGGTGCTTATTTGATTCTAAGGTCATTGCAGGGAATAAAGAATTCTAAAAAAGAGGGGATGAAATATGTTTATGGAATTGTTCTTGCTCTTGCCATAGTTCTTTCTTTTGCTTACATGTTTGGGAACCCTTTTTCAGCAAATTCTCCAGGCGCTTATTATATGTCGAATGTTCAGGCGGCGAATACCGGCCCATTGATGGACAACTATTGGCAAAATGCAATGTCATGGGTCAGAAATAATACCGCTCCTGGCAGTATATTCCTCAGCTGGTGGGATTATGGTTATCTCATCCAGACAGCAGGTCTTAGAACCACCGTTCTTGATGGGGGGAACTTCAATGCTTACTGGGATTATATGATGGGAAGGTATGTTTTGACAACACCAAAACCGGATACGGCATTGAGTTTCATGAAGACCCATAATGTTTCTTATCTTCTTATAGACCCAACAGATATTGGAAAATATCCTGCATATTCTTCGATTGGAAATTCAGAGAACATTTCAGATAGAGAATCTTATCTTCAGACTTTTGTTTCAGATCCCTCTCAAACTCAAGAGACAAATAACGGAACAACGCGAATCTACCAGGGAGGTTTCCCCCTTGATGATGATCTGATAATAAATGCCAGTACCGGTCCAATTCTTCTGCCTGCAGGAAGCGCAGGTTTGGGGGCAATATTAATACATGAATCCAACAGTTCTTATTACCAACCTCAGGGGATTTATGTTTACAATGGGCAGCAATATGAAGAGCCTATAGAATATATGTACATTGACGGAAAGCTTTTGGATTTCCATTCAGGTGTGAATGCAACAGTTTATGTTTATCCTAATTTTTACAATAATCAGTTTGACCAACATGGGGCTGCAATGTATCTTTCTCAAAGGACTCAAAATAGTCTTGTTGCGGAGATTTATCTCATGAATGATCCAAGACATGAATATCCTGAATTAAAGCTCGTTCAGAGTCAGGGAGCTTATCCTTTCAATTTTTATTATGGCGGATTTCAGGGACCACTTGACATTTGGTATGTTAATGAAACTGCAATTACCCAAGCAGGGATCATCTCGCAGCCCGCTTTCATGGCTTCCTCAGGGATTTATGGTGCTGATGATAATCTGGCTTTTACAAAAAACCCCCAAGTTAGCTTAAACAAGTCTAATGCTCCCATGATTCCTTATTTTAATTCTTCTCTTGTAAATCAAGGTGCATAATTACCCATTAACAATTCTTTTAAACCTAAAATCCCCCCTGAATATATGAGAAAAAGCGAATTTGACAGTGCCCCAAGAATCGCTATCATCTTGGGAACAAGAGCAGAGTTGATAAAGACCTTTCCTGTCATGCTTGAACTTCAGAAAAGGAATATTCCTTATTATTTTATACATACAGGGCAGCATAATCTTCAAAATTTATGTGAAATGTTCAAAGTGAAAAGACCCGATGCGATCTTGACCAAAGAGTCCAATAAATCTTCTAAGTTCAATTCAAACCAGCTCAAAGCAATAAAGTGGAATATTGATCTGCTTTTTAGAATAAGAAAAGAGCTTAAACGCATGGGGAATCTCGATTTTGTTTTGTATCATGGAGATACTATGACTACTGCCACCGCTTCAATTGCAACTTCGAGAATACTTAATCCATTCAAAAAATATAAAAATGTTCATTTGGAAGCAGGACTTAGGAGTTTTGACAATTCTGAGCCTTTTCCAGAAGAGATTTCAAGGAGAATTGCAGGAAAAGTTTCTGACGTACTATTTGCAGTCTCAGATCTTGCAAAATCGAATCTTAGAAAAAAAAGAGCGAAAGTAATCCATGTTGGGAATACAATTTTGGATTCCGCGTCCATTGCTTTGAAGATTGCAAAAAAAGATAAAGTGAAAATCTTATCAAAAAAGCCTTTTGCGCTCATAACCATTCACAGGCACGAAAATCTTAAATCAAAAGAGAGGATGGAAAAGATCATTGAAATCATTTCTTCAATCCCAATAACCTCCTATTTTGCCATGCATGACAATACTGAAAGCAAATTAAAGGAGTTTGGATTGTACAAAAAGCTTATAGAAAATAAAAATCTAAAGATTATGCCATCGATGGATTATCCTTCTTTCATCGCTCAGATGGAAAAATGTTCTTTGGTTGTATGTGACGGAGGCTCGATGCAGGAGGAGAGCCTGATTTTCAAAAAACCATGTGTTGTTCTGAGAATGAAAACCGAAAGGCAGGAAGGGCTTAGAACAAATTTCCAATTTCTGAGCAAGCTTGAGGTAAATGTCACAAAAGAGAAGATAAAAGAATATCTCTCGCCTAGATTCAAGATAAAGAGCTTTAGGAACCCTTATGGGGAAAAGGGGGTTTCTGAAAAGATAGTTGATGAGCTTCTAACTCTTGAAAGGGGAAGATAAGAAAATGTTGGAGAAATTGTTGAAATGAAAGGCCAAGTCTTGGAGAAAAATAGGAAATATTCAGATAACTTTGTTCAACGCGTTGGACAATTATCAGTCCCAATTGAAATAAAAAAAATAATTGCGGAAAATCATATGAAAAATTTTATTGATCTGGGTTGTGGGGATGGATTAATTATAGGATCTATTAAAAGAGAATTTCCGCAGCTAAAAGTTACTGGTGTTGATATCTCTCCAAGAAGGATTAATGGATTAAGGATTAAATTCCCAAAAGAAAAATTTTATTGTGCGGATGTCTGCAATATTCCTCTAAATCAGAAATTTGATTTTGTGCATTCCTCTCAGGTAATTGAACATGTAGAAGATGACCATCTTATGATAAAAGAAATGCGAAGGTTACTTTCAGATCAAGGAGTTCTTTTTGTAAGTTCAGTTATGAAATCTTTTCCCATGATTTACAAATTCCGAAACAATGGAAAATTTGTTTTGGATCCAACGCATGAGAGAGAGTATAAAAATCCACAGGAATTTTTGGATCTTTTCAAAAAGGATTTTCGCCTTATCAAATCTTGGGTTGAACCTGTAAAGAGAAATTTTTTGAATTTCCAGATAAAGATCCCATCCTATTATCTAATCTACGGAATATGGAAAAAAAGATGAAAGTTTATCTTCAATACCCCTGGAAGTTTCCTGATTCACCTTATTATAAATCATTGATAGAAAATCCTCCGAGTAATGTTGAATTTGAAAATACCTCCAATCAAAAAGGAGTAATAACCAATAAAAAATTTTTCTGGATTTCCAATTTTTTGAAAAGAAACATAAGAAGATTTACAAACACGTTCAGATTTACCATTCCCAATGCTCATCTCACTCCCTTAGAGGATTATGACCTAATCCATTGTGCTCATTGCCTTTCAAAAAATGTGAATGAATCTTGGATTGCTGATATAGAAAGTCCGTGGCAGCTTTATGTGGGAGATAAGACAGATTCCGCTAAAATGAAAGTTGAAGAAATACTTTATCGCAAAAATTGCAAAATGATATTACCCTGGACAAAAGCGACTATGGATGAACTTTTGGAAGATTTCCCAAATTTAAAAGACAAGATGGAAGTTTTGTATCCTGCGATACCAGAGAAAAAATTTAATAAAAAAAAGAAAAAAGAAATTAATCTTATCTTTTCTGGGAGATATTTCTTTCGCAAAGGAGGGCTTCATGCCCTTGAAGCTATTAATGAGCTCACAAAAAAATACAATAATGTTTATGGGATAATAAACTCTGAAGTACCTTCCGAAATAATGGAAAAATATTCAGATAATAAAAAAATCCGATTTTACTCCCTTATGCCCCAAGAAAAATTATTCAATCTTTACTCGCAATCTGATATACTGGTTTATCCTGGGTATTCTGATAGTTTTGGTTTTGCTTATCTTGAAGCGATGAGTTTTGGAATACCTGTCGTGACTGTCGACGGATATGCGCGCCGAGAGCTTATCGAAGATGGGAAGACAGGGTTTATAATAAAAGGACCTGAGATTAAGGATTTTGAAAAATTTATAAAAGTGGACTCAAGAGGGATAACTAATTTGATCGTAAACAAAGTAGAAATAATAATTGCGGACGAAAAGCTTAGAAAAAAGATGTCCAAAAATTGTCTGAAGGAAATAGAAAATGGAAAGTTCTCAATAAAAGTGAGAAACAAAAAGCTGAAGAAAATATATTACGAGGCGATAAAATGAAAATTTCAGTCATCTCAACTGTAAAAAATGAGGGAAAAACTATCACCAAACTTTTGAAATCCCTTTCAAATCAGTCTGTTCATCCATACGAGTTTCTTTTTATAAATGACTCTTCAAAAGATGATACTAGGATTAAAATCCTGAAATACAAAAAAAAATTAAAAAATTTAAAGATACTTGATGTTGAGACATCAAGTATCTCCCGCAATAGGAATATCGGGATAAAAAACTCTAAAGGAGATTGGATTATCTCTATAGATGGGGGGTGTTATGTTGGAAAAGATTATATAAAAAATTTAATCTCTTGTTTCAAAAAAAATCCAGATAAAAACCTATTTGGTGCTATTACAAGAATTCCATATAAAAACACTTTTGAGCATTGCTATTCCTTATTAATTGAGCGGAAGTTAACAAAAAACTATTTACCCAAAGGACATGCACTCTTCTTTAAAAAAGATATTTGGAAAAGCGTAAAAGGGTTTAATGAAAAATTAAAAACTGCAGAAGATACGGATTTTGTAATAAGAGCAAAAAATAGAGGGTATCAATTAGTGATGTGTAGTAAAGCAGTAGTGTTTTGGAAACCGAGAAGAAACTTAAAGGAAATTTCTTCCCAATTTTATAGATATGGCATGGGAGATAGAAATGCCTTTGGAATAAAAGGTCTCCCCCTCAAATCTAAGTTGAACCTTGTCATTACAATCATTTTTCCATTGTCTTTATTTCACGCTTTAATGATCTCCTTCAAGAATTCCTATAAGCTTAAATCTGTTTTTTCATTTGGAACAATTTTTTTAATGGATTTAACAAAAATATTTTCTTACTCTACGGGGATATTGTCTGCAAAAATTAATAGATAAAAATTTATAAACCGGTTTTTATGAATAAGTTAATGGATGAGATAAAAGAGATTAGAGAATGTAGGGGCTGCGGCTCTGGGCAGTTAATTCAAATAATCAGCTTTGGGAACCAATATGTTACAAATTTTGTTGATAAAGATAATTCAGAGCAGATAAAATGTCCGTTAGATTTGGTGATATGTAAGAATTGCAAACTTGTACAGCTTAAACACAATGCACCACCAGAATCGATGTGGGATGAGCAATATTGGTATAAATCGGGCATAAGCTCGACAATACGTGAAGATCTCAAAGATATTGTTGAGGCCTCCAGGAAAATTCTGCCTCCACAAAAAGGAGATGTGGTAGTTGACATTGGGTGTAATGACGGGACTCTTCTTAGTTTTTATGGTAAGGGAGATTTTGAGACTGTTGGTTTTGAGCCGTCAAAAAACGTGGCAAGAGATGCGACAGCCAAAGGGCTGAAGGTTATAAATAATTTTTTCAATTATAATGATTACAAGAAAGAATTCTCAGATAAAAAAGCAAAGATTATCACCGCAATTTCCATGTTTTATGATCTTGAAGATCCGAATAGTTTCATGAGAGATATTGTCTCCTGCTTAGACAAGAAAGGACTTTTGGTAATACAACAAAATTATCTCTTGACCATGTTGACTAATAATGCATTTGACAATGTTTGCCATGAACATAGAGAATATTATTCCCTTCTCTCATTTAAGAAACTTCTGGATAAATTTGGACTTGAAGTTTTTGATGTGAAACAGAATGGGATTAATGGTGGAAGTATAAGAACTTATATAAAATTCAAGGACAATAATGAAATGAAAGGATTTCCTGGAAGTGCAGAAAGGATAATTGAAATTGAAAGGAAAGAAAAAGAGATGGGCCTTGATACTCTTAAACCATATTTTGATTTTGCATCGAGGATTGGAAAAATAAAAGAAGACCTTTTAGAGTTTATAACCCGAGAAAAAAAGAGTGGAAAAGAGATTTGTGCATATGGCGCCTCAACAAGAGGTAATGTTATTTTACAGTATTTTAATTTGAATGATAAATTGATCTCTTACATTGCAGATAAAAACCCCGATAAATGGGGTAAAAGGACTGTTGGAAGTTTAATCCCAATAATCTCTCCTGAAAAGATGAGAAAAGTGAATCCGGATTATATCCTTGTGATGGTTTGGCACTTCTTTGATGAAATTAAAGATCAGGAGAAAACCTATTTTGAAAAAGGCGGAAAATTTATAGTGCCTCTCCCGGAGTTTAAAGTTATTCAGAATTAATCTGATTTTTTATCGAATTTATAGCTTGTCTAAGGGAGGTAGTCTTTAGACCAAGTAAATTAATCTTAGATATACTTAAAGTTGAATTTTTTGGAATCTCAACTAAATCCTTTTTGCTTGTCTCTCTAATTAAAGTTTTATCCCGGACAGCCCCTTCCAAAAGTCTCATGAAATTTATCATTGAAACTTTATCTGGTCCGGCTATATTAAATATTCCTCTTTCATTTTTCACCAAATTTAGAATGATCTTTGGAAGATCATCAACAAAAACAGGTTGTCTGATCTGTTCAGGGTGATTAATCTCAATCTCCTCATTTTTTAAAATTTTTTGAAATACCCCGTTTGGTTTGTCAAACCCATTAAATCCATACATAATGTCCACCCTTATGACAATCCCCTTCTTTAATTTGAGAACTTCTTTCTCTGCCATAACTTTTGTCTTTCCATATTCATTTAATGGTTTTGGTGAATCTTCTTCTGAGTAATCTCCCCCCAATCCGTCAAAAACATAGGATGAAGACATGAACACTAAGGGGATATTCATTTTGTTTGCCCATAATGCAATATTTTTTGCAGTCTTATAATTAAGCAATAAAGCCCTCTTGGGATCTTTTTCGCATTCAAGTGAGCTAGTAAGGCCGATGGTGTCTATTATGAAGTCTGGTTTCTCTTTATTTAAAAACCGGGAAACTTTTTTAGAATTGGTAGCATCTACTTTAAATTTTAAATCTTTGTTTAGATCACCTCCGCAAATCCTGTGATCTTCTTTTTCAAACTCCTCTTTTAATTTTGTACCAAGAAATCCAGAAACTCCAAAAATTGCTATTTTCATTTTTTTTGGTGTTCTTTCCAATATTGAATGGTTCTTTTTAATCCTTCATCCACCTGAATGGTCTGTTTCCACCCCAAAACTTTTTCTGCTTTTGACGGATCAAGAACAAGATAAGGTTGATCGGAAGAGATTGGTCTGTAAGGATATTCTGGAGGGTATTTACCAAAATGAATTTTCTTGTCAGGAAAGTCAAGCATTTTTGCAATTTTGAGTGCCCAATCTTTATTTGAATAGCCTTTTCCACCAGCAATGTTAAAGACTTTTCCTTGGGCATTTTTTGTTTTCATTGCAAGAAGATAAGAATTAACATGATCATCTACATACATGTAATCCCTTATAGAATCAGGTGCGCCCACATAAATTTCATTTCCTTTGAGCATTTGAGTGATTAAGTATTCTGTAAAAAAACCTGAGTCATATTTTCTTCCGAAAGTGTTTGAATTTCTTAATACAACCCCATTAAAATTATAAACTCTGAAAAGCATCCTCATATAAAGATCCATAGCCGCTTTAGCAACTGCATATGGGCTCGAAGGTTCTAATTTTAAGTCTTCTTTGAAAGGATTTTCATCTTGTATTCCATAAACCTCTGCTGTTGAAGCAACAATAAGTCTCACCTTATCGGGTCCGTATAACTCCAGGATAGATTCTGCAATATTCACCGTTGCCAAATAATTTGAAAATTGGAATTCCATTGGGTGTTCAAAGCTTAGCCTTACAGGTGAAAGTGCTCCAAGATGCATCACAACATGAGGATTTATCTTTTTTAGGGAATTCCTCACAGAAATGTAGTCCTTAAAATCGCATGTAACAATTTTTATTTTATCTTTTATATCTTTTATTGATTCAAAATCTCTCCCGATTACATGTCTTACAAGGCCATAAACTTCATGGCCCTCATTGAGCAGTTTATGAGCCAATTCTGAACCTATGAATCCTGTTATCCCGGTTACCAATACTTTCATATCTTCCAAAAAGGGATAATATTTATAAATATGTCGCCTTTGAAAAAAGTATGATCCTAAAAACTGCAGTAATTATTGCGGGGGGGAAAGGCACAAGATTAGAAGAGAAATCTTTGGAGATTCCAAAGCCACTCATTCCCGTTTATGGTGTTCCTTTATTGGAAAGGATTCTCAGGTGGCTCAAGAAAAATGGCGTTGAAAAGGTTGTAATAGGGGTTGCTTATAAAAAGGAGATGGTAAAGAATTATTTCGGTGACGGATCTAAGCTTGGACTAAAGATTATTTATACTGAACATGATGAAAATGGCGGAACTGAAGATGCTTTCAAAACTGCAATCGATAAATCTGGGATAAATGATGAAAATTTTTATGCTATGAATGGTGATCAAATAACGGACTTGCATCTTGAAGGCCTGACTAATTATCATTTGCAAAGGGATTCCTTAGCAACGATAGTTTCAATAAAATTAAAGACAAATTATGGAATAGTGCGAGTTGATAATAATGGCAAAATAGTCGAATTTCAGGAAAAACATGAAGTTCCAGGCGTTCTCATGAACTCTGGAATTTATGTTTTTAATCGTGGAATAAAGGATTATCTTTCTTCGGGGAACATTGAAGAAAATGCTTTCAGGAAACTTGTAAACGGGAAAAAAATTTCAAGTTTTTACTATGATGGTATGTGGTTTACAGTTAATGATAAAAAGCAGTTGAGTCAAGCGGAAAAAATTATGCGGGAGAATGAGTTTTTAATTGATTGAATAATCTCCCCCCTTGTATATCGCTCTTCTAAAAAATAGTTCTGCTTCTTTAGATATCTTATTCCAATTAAATAACTCTCTTGATCTTTGCAGGGAGTTATCTGATAACCTTTTTCTTAATTTTTTATCTTTTAATAGCTGGCATATTTTTTCTGAAATTTCCTTTACATTTCCGGGGGTTGCTAGTAGTGCACAATTCCCTACAGTATCAGGAGATGCATCCTTATTTGAGGCTACAAGAGGTAATCCTGCAGCCATTGCTTCAAGGTAAACAATCCCAAAATGATTTCCGAAAATGGGTGTATGAACAAAGATATCTGCGGCTTTGTAATATTCCACCAAATCATCTCCAAAAACACTTAAGATAAAGACCTTTCTCTCTAATTTGAGTTGCTTTATTAATTTCTCTAGCCTTTCTTTTTCTTCACCATCACCACATATGAGAAATATCGCATCTTTGAATTTTTCAGAAACTTTTTTTGATGCTTTTATGAAACTAAAAAGATCCTTTGATTTGACTAATCTTGCGACATTCAAAATAATCCTATTTTTGATACCATATCTTTTCTTTATCTCTATTACCTTCTTTTTGTCCGGGCTTTGAAATTTATGTTGGTCCACACCGATTGTAATAAGTTCTGGATCAAACTTATGGACTTTTTTGCATTTTCCTTTTATGAATTCAGATATTGCAAAAACAAATCTTACTTTCTTTGCACCTTCTGCTTCTATGTAGTCGTATCCCTCTAAAGATTCCACATATGGAATTCTTATGAATTTATTCAAAAATCTCATAGACAAGGTGTCCGTATATTTGCTTGTCCAGACAACATCAAATTTATTATGATTAAAGATAATCCATAAACTTGACTTAATCATCCATTCAAGATTACTAAAAATTCTCAAGATCCTTGTTAAAACTAAGTGATTAGTCATCTTTTTTGAAACTCCGCCAGAAATTTGTTTGAACTTATCCGATCTATTTGCCTTGAGAGAAAATAAATATTTGATTTTGCATAATCTATTTGATCTTATAAATCTTAATGGATCCTTCTCACCTTTTTCAGTCAAAAAAATTATCTCATTTCCTTTTTTCATAAGCAACTTTGACAACTCCCGGATGTGATTTTCTGTCCCACCATAGAAATATCCCACTTCCCTGTGGTTTACCAAGATTCTCATCTAGGGAAGAAAATTATATTCTTTAAAGAATTATGCCTTTTTTAATTTCTTTGTTTTTTAAGTTAAGTAAATTCCCCTTTAATAAAATAATTTGCGCGTAATGTTTAATTTTTAATATACTTTGCCAGGTAATTTCCTCCATTTATCTTCTTAGTTGAGTATCCCAATGGATTCAAAACCTCCATGCATCTGTCTAAATATTCTCCATTCCAAGCTTCAAAGATTATTTTAGGGTGGAACTTTCTTATTGTCTCTCTGGCTCCTTGTAAAACTTCAGCTTCAAAACCCTCGACATCAATCTTTATTAATGAAATCCTCTCTTTGTTGTCTTTAAGAACATTGTCTAAAGTGTCTGTTTTAACAAATATCTCCTCTCCTTTCTGCCCCGAATTAAGTAATGAAGAGTTTCCCTGATTGTCGGGATTGAGAAAAAAACTTGCTGTTCCTTTTTTATTAGAGAGTGCAATATCTTTTATAACGACAGGAGAATTATTAAGAACAATATTGAACTTGAGAGCTTCAAGATTATAAGGGTCTGGCTCAAAAGCAATCACTTTGATATTTGGATTTTTTGCCAAGATTATTGAGTATTTTCCTACATTTGCTCCTATATCAATAAAGGTACCCTCATCAACATTAAAATAAGGTCTCATCTCTTTATCACCAAGAGAGGTTAATATCCACAAATCACTATCATTTGCTCTCACCTTAAATGTTCCATCGGAATTTTGGAGCATTAATTCTTTTTGCCCTTTTAATCCAAAATATCTTCTGAGAAGAATATAAATTAACTTAATCTTATCATTTAGTTTCTGACCCTCCATTATTAATTTTATAATCTTTGTAAATTTTCCCGAAGTTTGTTTCATGTTAATCTCTTCTTAAGTAATGATTTATCTTGATTTATTACTTCTTTATATAACTCTTTATGCTTCATCCCAACCAAAGAGATATCATTTAATCTTTTAAATCTCCTGGCTTCTTTTTCCATGAATTTGTGCTGTTTTAATGCTTCTTTTATCACTTTAGGATAATCTTCAACTTTTTTTGCAATTTTGATGCACCCATAATTTTTTGAAATCTCTCGGAAATAATCAAGGTTTGAGCTCACTACTGGTCTTTCAGAGCTCATCGCGTCAATAAAAATTCCGCTTGTAGTTGTTACACGATAAGGTAAAAGAATCAAATCTGCAGCCGAAAAATATTTCCACCAAAGTGGAGGGGATTTTGAAGGAATTTCATTCATAAGATCAAGCCTCACAATTTTATTTAGTCCATTTTTTTTCACATAATCCTGCAATTCTTCAGCATAACCTTGTTTTGAGCCCCCCAAATTTCCTGCAATCAGGATAGTCTTTCCAATCTTTTTTGCTTGTGTTAAAATTAAATCAACTCCTTTATTCTGTCCTAAGGTACCAATAATTAGATATACAAATCCTTTTAGATTAAGCTCTTCTTTTGATTTACTTTTATCAAATTTAGGAGTATTAAAATTTATACCTGGAGGAATAAAAACTATCTTTTCTTTTTTTATAGGCGAAGCTTGAGATAACTTTTCTTTTAAGAAAGGTGCCATAACTATGAATTTATCTGCAAAGAGATTTGCAAAAATATAATTTAGTGGATGTGTAAAATTTCTCTTTAAAAAATTCAGAAAAGGATGTAAAGAAAATAACTGCTCGTCTCTTGTATGTACGGTGTGAAAGGTCATAATTATTTTCGCTCTGCTGAAAATTCTTAATAAGGTTATAAACGGCATAAACCAGATACCATCTATGATTCCAAAAAGTCTGTTCTCATGATGTATGTGAATTACGTCATATCCCTTAAGATTTGGAATCACTCTTAAAAGCGAAAACAGCTTCCTGTTTTTGTACTTTACTGATTCAATAGAAATTCCTTCTTCTTTTATGGCTTCTATTAATTTTATTGCGTACGTCGAAATCCCCTTTTCATAGCTCTCATCTGGAGCAAGCATAGCAACTTTCATAAGCATTCTAGTGAAATTATATTTATAAAGTGAACTAAGGTTTTCTTTCTATGCAAGTGCTGTCGCGTTTAATTAAGAGAATGAGATTTGTGGTAACTTTGATAAGTGAGGCTTATACATTAAAGGACAAATTCACAATACTAAGCTATTATATGAGGATTGATCTCTTTTTGATTAATCATCTAAGGAATATAACTTCTTCCCCACTTCTAAGATCAAATGTTACAATCAAGAACAAATATGGTCTATTTTTTTGTGGGAATAATAAATACACCTTGTTTGGATTTAGTTCTCTTAGTGAGTCAAATATTAGGGGAAGACCTTGGATAAAAGAAGGTATTGTGATTGATATTGGGGCAAATGGAGGTATGCATACAATACCTTTAGCAAGAGCATTAAGAGGTGATGGAAAAGTTATTGCCATAGAGCCAGAGCCAAAGAATTTTTCTGTTTTAAGAAAGAATATCCTTCTGAATAAATTAAAGAATGTTATCCCTCTTAATTTAGCTTGTTCAGATTCCAAGGGAGAATGCACATTTTATTTGGATAAATCGGGAGATGGTGGGCACTCTCTAATAAAAGACACTCCAATAAAAAAAAGGGGTGAAATTAGAGTAAAAACAGACAGATTAGATAATATTATTAAAATTTTAAACTTAAAAAGGGTCGATTTAATCAAAGTAGATGTTGAAGGTGCCGAATCGGAAGTTTTTAGGGGAGCCAAGAAAACTCTAAGAAAGTTCCACCCTAAAATAATCTTTGAAGCTTGGAATGGAGAATATCTTGATAAATCAAGAAAAGTTTTGGAACCCATTGGATATAAAATCAGCAAGATCTCTGATGAGAATTATCTCGCTGTGAAAGGTATTAATAAATGAAAAGGCATAATCTTTAAAAAGAAATCTTCAGTTCTATTTTTATCCGGGGATACAAAAATGGCACATTTTTATGAATCTGTTCTTATAGATACTGTTGATGGTTTTCAATGTAAATCTTATTCAAATGAGCATCCTAAAGGGTACATCATCGTAAAACCTAAGTATATCCCTTCAGGTGCACTAAAAGGGGAAGGTCTGAAATATCGTTTCCTGTTTGAGAAGTGCCTAATCAGGTTCAATCTGTTCGCTCAAAAAGACAAACTTAAAAATTATGTCGATCAATTTAAGAAGAATTTTCCTGATTACATCTATGAGGATAAATCTTCAGGGAATTGGTTTTTTGTTGTTCCTAAAAGCAAGATAAAAGAAGTTCATGATCCGAGAAAAGGTCTTCAGGAACTGATGAAGGTTCCGGGAAAAGATTTGGATTCTTATTTGAGTAATGTCGTGGAACTGATAAAATTCCTGGTAAAAAGTGGGGTGAAGACAGAATCTATGGGTATAACGCATTCAACTTTACTTGGAAATTATACTCCTGGGAAGTCAGATATAGATGTAATTGTTTATGGAAAAGATAATGGATGGAAAATCCTGGACTATCTGAAGACAGCTGAGCATCAAAAACTTCACTGGAAAACTGATCAGGAGTGGTCAGAATATTATAAAGATCATAAAACTTCTGAGTCCTTGCACTTTACTGAAGATGAATATATCAAACATATGAAAAGAAAGAGGTATGAGGGGATGTTTGGGGGCAATGTATTCACCCTTTTCACTGTAGAAGATCCAGGAGAAACTTGGTTCAAATGGGGAGAGGAAAAATATGAGCCTCTCGGGATTGTTACAGTAAAAGGCAAAGTAACAGATCATTATAATAGTCATGTGAGACCGGGTTTTTATGGTATAAAAGATGCGGAAATACTAAAAATGGAAGGAATAAACTCTTTCGACCCATCACTTGAAATAAAAAAGATAGTCACTTTCTCGATACCTTTTGTTCAGCAAGCCATCAAGGGAGAAGAGATAAGTGCATGTGGTCTTCTTGAGCTTGTAACCCCCAAGATTGGAAAGAAATATTATAGGGTTGTTGTTGGTTATTTTGATGCTTACCTTAACGAAAGGAGGGAAAAAGAATTTATAAAAGCGTTGATTTAAAATGTACTTTCCAGAATCATCAATTATCACTACAAAAGATGGACTGCAATGCCTTGTATACAGTAATGAGCATCCAAAAGGTAGGTTAATTGTGAAACCCAAGTACATCCCAACAGATAAAATTTCGAGTGATGCTCTTCCATATAGGTTTATCCTTGGAAGGAAAGTTAACCGATTGGACCTTTGGATTGATAAGATAAACTTACGAAAGTACTTCCAAGACTTTGCGAGAGCTTATCCCCATTACATTTTTAAAAGTGATGTGCATAGTCCAGATTTACACTTTTTCAGCATCCCTAAAGAATACATTGACAAGATTTATTCGCCAAAGGAAGGTTTAAAGGAGCTCATGACCCTTCCTTATAAAGATCTCGATGAACATTTGAAAAAAGTGGTAGACCTTGTTAATTTCTTCCTTAAAAGTGGAATAAATCTTGATAGTTTCGGTGTGACTTACTCAACAATTATGGGATATTACTCTCAAAACATGTCAGATATCAATGTAGTCGTTTATGGAAAGAAAAATTTCTGGGCGCTTATGGAATTTTTAAAAAAGCATAGACATAAAGATTTGAGATGGAAAACTTACAATGAATGGGAAACTTTCTATAAAAAAAGAAATAGGTATATCCTTCAGGATAAAAAGGATTATCTTGAGAGAATGAATAATAAGAAGTCTGAGGGTTTTTTCAGAAATACCTTATTTGTTATTTTTGGGATAGAAAACCCGGATGAAACTTGGTGCAAGTGGGGAGAAGAAAGGTACAAAAAGATAGGGGATGCTAAATTTAAAGCTCTTGTCAAGGGTAATATAAACTCTGTTGTAAGGCCCGGCTGTTATGAAGTTGAAAAATGTATATTTATTGAAGGGGATAACTCCTGCAGGGATTTAAACATCGAAAAAGTCGTTTTTTACTCAAGAGATTATTGTATGTTGGCATTCCCCGGAGAAGTAATTGAGTTTAAAGGGGTTGTGGAAGAAGTCTCGGGAAAATCCGGTGAAAAATATTATCGGATTGTTGTGGGTTATTTTGTTTCTCATATCAACGGAAAAAGAGACGATGAGTATATAAGAGTCGTAAAAAAATAAGATGAAGAAATTATGTGATTTATGTTCTGAGTCCAAACTTGGTTTGGGTGAAAAAACGCCTTATGGGGCAGTGATAGTTTATAAAAAAAACGGCTGGTTTGCTACACTTTCTCCTAAGACTGGCGGCAATCCTGAGAAAGATTTCACTGTCCAATTAATGCCTGTGAATCACTTAAATCATATCTCTGAAATTTCTAAAAGTTTAAATCTTGCCAAAAGTTATGGAATTGCTTTTTCGAAGATAAGTAAAGCCGTGACAGAAATTATGAGTTTAGAAAGTCGTGGTTATGAAAATGATGAAGGGGTAATTCGTGTTGGAACTTATGGAAAATCTAAACATCCAGAAGAGCATTTTCATATAAAGATTTTTCCATGGGCGGGCAAGATCGGACAACCCTATACGGTGGACTCTACTTTTGAACATAGCGTAAGATATGCTGACAAAGATGGGAAATCTTTTATAAAGATGGAGCCCGTGGAAAAAATTATAATTAAACCGGAAAGAATGCATTATCTATCGAGTAAACTGATATCTCTTTTAAAATGACCTTCCCAAGTTTAAATGAGATCGAGAAGGATTATCAAAATGTAAAAAGTAGTTTTCAAAAGAAAGATAATCTGCTTGAAGCTTACAGGATAGCCGATCAAATTCCAATATATGGTAAAACTATAAAGTCTGTTTTCAGCTTTCTGATTCATTCTTTTAAAGGCAAGCTAAGGAATGATAAGGTGACCCCTCTTGTTTTTCATTCTATCTATATGGTGAGACTTATGAATCTATTCAGTGAAAATGATCTTGATAGCCTGCTTATTGCTTCTCTCCATGATATTCTAGAAGATACTGATGTATCTGAAGAATCACTTAAACAGAAAGCTTTCATGAAAGGTAAAAAATATTTAATATCTGGCTTAAAAATTTTAAAAGAAGATAAAAGCCTCTCAAGAGAACCAGACGGAATCAACCTCCCTCAAAGATATACCGAGCATATAAGCAGGATTATTGGTGCGGGAAAAGAAGTTATAAATACTGAGATCTTGGATAGATTTTCAGATTTAATGGATTTGGAATACATATTGGAACTTCCTGAAAAGGAGAGGAGCTTAAGACTCAGAGCAAAATTGCTCAAAGTAAAAAGTTTTGTTTATAATATAATAAAAAATAGGAATGATTTCAATAAAAATTATTTAAACCTTTTTGAATCAAAAGTTTCAGAAGTGGAATCACAATTTAACCTAAAAGGAAAAATTCAAGAAATTTCTAAAGCAAACGTAAGAACTATCTATCTTTAAAATTTTTTATTTATGCCTTTTTTTAATGATATTGTTTAGTTCTAAAGCGTACTTATAAAGTTTATAATCTAATGGATTATCTCTATAAACCATTTCCCTTATTTTTTTGTTGATCTCAATTATTTTTTTACTGTAGGTTGAAGATCTCTCCCATTTTATTCCTTTTATTCCCATCAACTTAAAAAGGAACTTAGAATCTTCTTTGCTATTTTCAATTATAGCAACAAAATGGCATTTTTTTAGAAACCTCTTTGCATTTTCTAAATCTTTATCTGTCTGAGAATAAGGATGAATTTTTCTGATTGAACTTTGTAAAAAATTAGACATTTTGTATCCAATTCTGATAAATTTCAAAAAAAATGCTAAAATCCTTGGAATTTTTATATGAGAGGACTCAGAGCCTTGCAATTTTAAATTGTAAAACCGGACCAACTCATTTTTTGGTTGTGATTTATACCATTTTTCGAATGGTACAATCTCAGATTGGGGGTAATTTTTGAATTTTTCATTATAAAAAGAAACAATTCTTTCTGCAGGATCTCTTAAGAAGGTGAAATACATTGGTTTTTTCCCGGGAAATTCTTGATGTATCCCATAATATGTTGCGTGACCAAGAATGAATCTTGCTTTTTTTTTGTCAAAATCTGAACTCTCAAATCCATATCGGATATTAGAGGGGATTATTACTTCCTCTTTTGGAACTGATTGTTTAATATAGGTTATCAAGCTTGTTCCGCCTGTTCTTGGTGCGTGTATAAATATCCACAATTTGTTGTCTTTCATTCTTTTAATGATTTTCTTATCTTTTTATTAATTTCCTTTCTTCTTTTTCATAGGTTCAATTTTTTTTGCAATCCATAGCCCAATAAAGTAAATCATTCTTGAAATTATTGTCGCGAAGCATGCGCCGAGGACCGCATCCAGCTGGCTGAACTGCAATCCATAAGTTATGAAGAAGAAATTCAGGATTATGTTCAGGAGAGTAGTCATTATAAGAAGCCATGCGATTATTCCGGTCCTTTTTTTTGATATGAAGTAGCTAGTATATAGTCCTAGCATTGGGACCACAATTATGAGTATACTGAACCATCTAAGTATGGGAGTAGAAGTTATATATTCAGAACCATAAGAGATTTCTATTATGAGCTCCGCAAAGAAATAAGAAATTAAGCCGGCTACAAAAGAGATCAGAAAAGTGAATCCCATTGATTTTTTGAAAATCTCTTCAAGGCGTTTTCCGTTTACTCTTGAGAAGATCGGGAAAAGAGCTGTTGCTGCAAATCCTATCACTGCAGCCGCGCTGCCTACAAGGTTAAATGCAGCGCTGTAATATGAGATATACTCTGCATTGACATAATGACCAAGCATTATAGTATCAATATATCCAAAAAAAACTCCTGAAAGAGACATTGTCACCAGTGGAGTCAAGAATTTTTTCAGTCCTTTTGTTTCCCTTGCATTCAGATTCCTTGATTTTGAATTCAGGAATGGAATTCTTTTTTTGGAGACAAGGGCCATATACAAGACATCAATTAAATATGCTAAGTTTAGCGAGAATATTACTATTCCTGTAGACTGGTCTGGGGTTGTCCCGATCGTCACAACAAGAAGTGCGGCTAAAGGAACAAGTATTAATCTTGCAGCTTGAAATATTCCTTCTTTTTTTGTGGGTGTCTTGAAATCATTATTCAATTTAAACAAATTTTCAAAAAATGATTCAAGTCCTACAAGGGGGATATATGCTGCTCCTGTAATAAGTGCGTAGAATATAGGTTTATTATAATAGTCATTTGATATGAAATATGCAAAACCGACAAGTGCAAGAGAACAAAAGACCATGAGCCATACTTTCCACACCATTAATTTTTTCAGATAGCCCTTTGCTTTCTCGGGATTTTTTCTTGAAAGCATTTTAGGTATGAAAGTCATCATTGCTCCGCCTATGCCCAAATCAGAGAAAGATGAAAACAAGACAATAGTCGAAAGTGCAAGACTATAGAGTCCGAAAAGATCTGGAAGCAATATTCTGGCAACAATTATTGTGAATATCAGGGACCCAACTTTCATCAGGATATTCTGAGCTACCTGATAGCTTGAATTTTTTATAGCTTGTCCTGTATCTCCTGTGAAATTTCTTTTTTTGAATCTTGAGAGGACATTCTTTATATCTTTTCCTTCACTTTTTAAGAAATTATCTGCCATTATCTATTAAGAGATATTCTATTTAAAAAACTTGATTTATAAAAAAAGTATGAATCCGACCAGTATTACAATTATCTGGAAGATATTTATCACAAGCGGAATCTCCCATTCATAAGCCTTGTGTGAAGGTTTTATTTTTTTCAGGATTATTATTGCTACATGTGTCAGACTGTATACTTTTGGATACATCAGTTCTATGCTTCCGTCTTTTTGAACTTTCCCGAAACTCTGTTTCTGAAGTCTGCCTCTTAACTTCAGGAAAACTTCGATTATATATGGGATGAAAAAGAAAAGTGCTATCTTCTCCATGTTACCCATTATTGCCATTGCACCTATCAAAGCTCCGACTGTGTAAGTCATTATGTCCCCCGGGAAAACCTTTGCAGGATATTTATTGAAAAGATAAAAAGCGACAAGAGAAGCGACCATGCAGGCGGAGATTACAGTGAGCCACAAGCTTCCAGTTATGAATGTTACAACCGAAAGTGCGCCCAGAATTAATATCCCCTGACTGGATTCAAGTCCGTTATAACCCGCGACGAAATTGAAAGTTGCTGTTGTTCCTATTATCGCTATGGGGACAAGTAAAATAGGATAAAATAACCCTAAATTGATTCCAAGAACATTTGATGTACCAGAATTGAGTGCCATCAAAGGAATTGCAGCGAAGAGCAAAAGAGCGAGCCTGGTTGAATTTTTAAGACCCCTTTTCCACCCAAGAAGATCATCGAAGAGGCCGACTATCGCCGCAAAGAACAAAACACAGAGTAGTCCGAGTATATTTATCAGGTTCACTTCTGTGCCGAAGAAGAAAGTTTTTATTGCAATGTACAGAAATACCCCTATTATGAATCCGACAAGGACTGCTATTCCGCCGGATTCAGGTATCATTATCTTCTTGGTTTTATGTATATCCTTTCCCGTCAACTTTTCTTTTTTTGCCCTTCTTATCCAAACAGGAGTCACAAGAAGTGTTATTAGAAACGAAAGAAGAACTATTGGGATAAAGAGGATCCCTAAAAATGTCAACCCATCCATGAAAAACCTAACCTTCATTTATTTTTAAATCTAATGAAATCACGCGAAAAGAAGAGGTGTGAGATAGACTTCCATGAATGCAGCTATTATCAATATGGCGACTGCAGCTGACATCAATATTATCACATTTTCTATAACATGAAGGAACCTTTGGTTATTGACGCCATTCCTTATCAATCCTGTTCCGAGTATTCCTCCAGCAAGCGCTGCGAGGAAATATGCAGTTATTTCAGGAATGCCATGAATCATGTATCTCAGAAGACCCAAGGGAATGTCTATGATTTGGAAGTTTGTGAATATTCCGACTGCGCCGGCAATGACCGTCGCATTCCAGGCAAGGATAAATATTGCACCTGCCCCAAATATAAGGGAAAACAGAAGAGTGAAAATCATTACATAAAAATTGTTCTGCAGAATCGAGGAAAACTGTGCAAGTCCTGTCACATCACCTGTTGCCGGACTCACAAATTTTCCAGTTGAATATTGTGTTACGCATTGTGAAACCTGTCCGGGAGAGTTTATGGAGCAATAAGTTTGAATTTGCGCATTTAGCAAATTCGAATCATGCAGGACAAGGAACCAAAATGAAAATGCGACGACAAAACCCAAAAACAACCAGATGAGCGAGAAAACCACATCTTTGTGCACGCTCCATATCCTTTTTATCCCTCCGCCGATGTATTCATCTTCTCTCTCCTCTTGCTTTATTATATAATACATGAAAGGAAATGAGAAAAGGACGCAAAACAGGACTACAATTATTCCGGAATATTCAACAAGTACAGGGTCGCTTGTGAAAAATAATTTCACGAACAGAAGCGAAAGTGAAGCATAGAGGATGCCTATGAGAAACATTTTCCACGGCCCCTTTTCTGCTCTTCTCGGATTTATCAAAGATTCAAGCATAATACCCATAAGCTATTTGATTTTTTAAATGTTCTTTAAAAAGAGTCGGGTGACTATATCTTTTTCTTAGCTATCCTTGTTCCTTGGATGAATTTTTCGAGCTCACTCCTCATCTTCCTGTCTGACGTGTCAGGCATTTCAGAGATTTCTTCAAGATTATTAATCTCTTCTTTCAATTTATTAAATATATCATCCCACCGCTCAAACTTCAGATCTCGTCTGTAAGCATTTTCAATAAATTTTCGGTTTTTAAGGAAATCTTTTACCGCTTTATTTTCCTTGCCTTTTTCAGTCTTTACAATATATCCCTCAAATTTTTCGGCACTTGCCAGTCCATAGCCCAAAACTTCGGATAAGAGGTTTGCAAAATCCAAGTTGTCATATTTCCCCTTTAAACGAATCACAATTTCGCCCGGAGATAATTCAGGGGCATATCTCTCTTTCATTTCAGAAAAAAGCACAGTATCTTTTTAATTTTTTATATCTTTAATCATTCTTTTCAGAACTCTTAATCTTCGATTCTTCCATAGCCTTTGTTATTTCGGCGCTGATTTTCTCAAGCTCAGATTCAAGGTCATTTCTCATTGCCCTGAGCTTGTCCATTTGTTCTTTTATGACCGCTTTTGTCTCAGGTATGGTCTTTTTCACGAAGTTTCCTTCGCCTATATCGACTGTCAATTCATCTGACAAAATTTTTGCAGGTATAAATATCCCCCTTCCAACAGGAGCAAATATCTCTGCATCCTTTTTTCCCTTAAGTTCGTCCAGTCCAAAGCTCACTTTCCCCATATCAACGATTGCCTGATCAATTGCGTTCATCTGTTCTTGGATTTGTCTTATTTCCCTTTCATAATTCTGGAATCTTTCCTGAAGTTCTTCGTCCATCTTTTCTTTAAAAGGAGTTGATTTTTAATTGTTTCTAAAATGCATTAAACGACATTCATCCATTTCTTTATTATCGCTGAGAATACTACTGAAAATATCAGGTAAAACAAAAACCATCCGAGGAATCCGAAAAACATCGGGTTTCCTGCAGCAGTGAAGTAATCCTGGAACCATCTGAAAAGGAGGATCAACGGGACTGCAGTGTAAACCATTGCTCTCATCGAAAGTCTGAGCGTCTTCATAAAAGTCTCAGGCATCTCTTTCATCTGTTTCTTTTGTAATTCGAGGTATTTTTCAGGATCGTTCCTGACACGTTTCATCTCTTCCTGCATTATTTTCTGTTCCTTCTTAAGTTCCTTAAGGGTTTCCTGATCTGTCCCGTATTTTTGTATTATCGTCGTTATAAGGGAAATTACTATTACGACTGCAAACATCCCAAGGGTCATGTTCCAATTTATGAGAAATCCTGCTGTCGGGTCAAGGAGCGAATGTATAAAATTTTTTATCCAGGGGAGCTGGTCCCAAAGGGCTGCAATAAGCAGGGATAAAATCATTATCGCGCCTATGATCTTGAAACTTCCTTCTTTTTTTGCCATTAAATCTAGAGCAAAAACCAGTTTTTAAAGTTAGTGAATCCAAGAGAAATATTTATCAATAATGATTTTATTTTTGTTGCATGGTGAAGAGAATTGTTGAGATAGAAGAAAAAGAGCTTGAAAAACTTAAAGGCTTTGTGGATTACAGATTGAGGGAAGATTTTGAAAATGAAACTTTTGGAAAATTTATCCATATTCCATCTATGAACATTTATGTTTCCAAGGAGTTGCATGAAATAAAAGGAAATCATCATGAAGTCAGCAAGCTGTTGCATTCAAGAAAAGAAAAACTTTTATCCTTAGCAGAATTCAGGGAATTTCTGATTTATACAAGAGATAATCTCCCGGAAATTTATAATTCCGCCATTTCTCCTAATGCAGGGAATTCACTTGAAGCTGAGAGGCTTGATGCTGAGATTTCATGGGATGGAAAGTCATTTTATCTTTCTTATCATGCTTTTGAAGACAATGGGGAAGTGTCCAGAAAAAAAGAAGCACTTGACGAAACAACCCTCATAAAGAGCAAATTCTTTGGCCTTTCTCCGTTTGGGATTTCCCTTGAAGATTATCTCAAGGAAGGCTCTACGATTCAGGGCTTTCCCCAGCATGGTCTCAAGAAAGGTGACTTGAGGTATGTTCCTCCTCAGAAAAAAAGAATCTCTGTAGGGGCTTTTTACAGAGGCAAAGACCTGATGCAATTGAGTTTTGATGAGAATCCTCAGCTGAACCCGTCTTATATGAAATTAAGGATTGCAAAAAAAGAATTGTGAAATCTTTTCAGGTTAATCATCTCTTCCCAATAATAGCTCTTAATATGGCCATAGCTATGAATCCAGTGCCCACACCAAAAAGAGTGAATGGCACTATATTCCCTATCAAAAAGCCGATTCCTATTCCTACCAGGATGAATCCCACAAATGCAATCCCCCCGGATTCATATCCTTTTTCTTCTTTTTTTGCCATTGATTATTTAGTCTCCTTGAATTTTTATCTCTATTGTCCGCTCATGAATTTCCTCAATGCAGGATTCATATCTGTCATGTGCTGTTGTGCAATTGACTGGTAGAACTGGAACATTATCATTATTACAAGAAGTATAGCTGTTCCTGAAACCATTGCTCCAAGTAAATCCGTAAATGCTGCAAGAAGTCCTATCGCGAGTCCTCCCATAACTGTAAGAGGCATTATATATCTGTCAAGGATCGATTCAATTATTCTTATGTCCTGCCTGAATCCTGCTACTTGGAGTCCCGAAGAAACAATGTTTTTAGCCTGTGATTTTGCATCCATGGATGATGATTTTACCCAGAATATGCTGAAGATTGTGCAAAGTATCGCGAAAGCTATTATGTGGATTATTCCCTGAATTATATACTGGGGAAGAAGCCCCCCTTTTATTGCAAGGCCAAGTATATCTGTGCTTCCAAGCCAGAAGGATATTCCTGATATTGCCTGGCCGTTTGAGAATTCTCCGAGGATTGTTGCATGGCCAAGCCAATTTTGAAGGAGGCCCCCAAAAAGTTGCAGGTTGGCTATCAATGCAGCAGTCAATATAACAGGGATTACATTGGAATAAAAGAATGAAAGAGGCCATTTTACTCCATAACCTCTAACTATACCGTATGATAAAGGTATCTCGACTTTCAATGATTGGGCCCATACTACCGCTAGGAATACTAGGACTGTTACGACTATTGCTGCGAATGCAGATAAAAATGTGGTCATATCTTTGTTTATTATTGCCTGGATGAATACAAGGACTTGCCCCGAGCACCCAACGCTTGAAAAGTTTGTCAGACAGTTTTGTCCCTGTTGATTTACAAACTGGAAAGCGCTTGTGATTAATTGCCATGAGACTCCAGCTGCAATGAAAAGGCTCACTCCTGAACCGAATCCCCATTTGTTTGAAAGCTCATCCATATAAAATATTGCAAATCCACCAAGGGCAAGTTGGATTATGACAATGAGGGTGAACCCCGGGGCAGCTTGAAGGCCGTTCATAAGAACGTAAACGCACGCTTCAAATATTATAAAAAATATCGTCAGGATTTTCTGCAATCCCTGAAAGAATTTTTTTCCCTCTGTGGTCGTGGTATCTATATTTATTATCTCAGCACCAGTCAGAAGCTGCAGTATAATTGATGCCATCACGATTGGACCAATTCCAAGAGATATAATTGATCCAAAGCTTGTACCTAAAATTATCGCCAGATATTTGAACTGGCTAAGAGAGTTTGAAGTCATCCCAAAAAGCGAGACGTTAGAAAGCACAAAAAATGCAGCAAGAATTATAAGTGTCCACTTAAGCTTGACATTGAAGCCCAGTTTTTTTTCTTCGGGCGTGACTATCTCCGGAATATACTCAAAAATGTTCTTCAAATCCATGGGTTTTAAACAGAAAAATAGTTTTTAAAGTTTGTTAGAGAAGGAGATGATTATTCTTTCTTCCCGGCTTTTCTTTCGTGCTTGGGGTTTGTAACGACCGGGGTTTTGATCTCTTTTACCTGCGCAACTTCGACGCTTCCGCCAGCTTTTTCAATTTTTTCTTTTGCGCTTTGGGAAATTTCAAGGCATTTCACAAAAAGTTTGTTCTTGACTTCTCCGGAGCCGAGTATCTTATATTCTTCGAGTTTTACTTCGTACCCATTCCCCGATTTTTTCCCGTATTTGCCGAGGTGAACTTCTATATCTCCCACATTGATTCTCTGCCTTGTATCCCTCTGTGTTTTTCTTGAAGTTACTCCTTGTTTCCCAAAATAATTATTTCCGTAAAGATTAAGGACAAGTGTCTTTTTGTGGTCGGCCCTCTTACCTGTTCCTGCCATACCAATTCCTCCTCTGTGTCCGGATTTTTTCCAGTTCTTTCTTGAGCCGTGTCCATTAGAACCCATTCCCCGTCCGTGGTATCTTGATGATTTTTTCCTCTTATGCAATTTCATTATAACATCCTCCCAACAAGTTTATCCATTTCTTTGTTTTCCCCTAATATCCCTTTTGGATAATGCAACTTTGTGTCTGCTCCTCCTCTCGGCGGGTGCAGTCTGAAAAAAGGTTTTAGCTTTCCTTCAGAGTCTTTTTTCCCTCTTTTTTTAACTAACTCTTCGTAGGTCTCTTTTGTTATCTCACCGTATGAAATGAAATTTCTCAATTTCTTTATCATCCCCATATTCTCTTTTGTTGGCTCAAGAACTACACAGGCATATTTCCTTCTGAGCCTGATCCTGAAGAGGGTTTCTTCAATGTTCCTTCTTATTCCAACCTGCCCTTTTATCCTTATTGCTGCTATCATTTTCTGTTTGTTTTTTGCAATGCATCCATCGCTGCTTTAATTAAATTGAAGGTTGTTCTCACTTGGCCTTCTGTTCTTGAATAAACATCTTTAATTCCTGCAAGTCTCAGCAGTTTTTTGAGTTCATTCGCGACAACAAGTCCTGTCCCCTGTGGCGCAGGTATCAAAGTTACTCTTACGCTTCCGCCTTTTCCTTCAACAACAAACGGAACTGTGTGCGGATCTCCGCATGAACAGTCAAAAGCAGAACATGCTCTTTTTATTTTTATTATGTTAAGTTTAGCTTTCTTTGTGGCTTTGTCCCTTGCGGGCAAGGTTTCACTTGCCTTACCAACGCCAAATCCTATGTGGCCATTTTCATCCCCTACTATTGCCATTGATGAAAAAGTCATAACTCCTCCTTCCTGAGTTACTCTTTGAGTCTGCCTCCAGGCTCTCCTTTTGCCTCCACCGAATTTTCCTTTTGCCTGTCCTATAGAAATCAGGTCAGTTTTTATTGGAAGAAGGGTGTCAACTATTTCATCTTCAAGTATCTTTTGGTCCTTATCGAGTATGTCATCTATCTTTTTTATCTTTCCGTTCTTTACATCTTTCCCGATTTTTGTCTTTGGTACCCATGTTGCAAGATGTATCGATCTCTCTTCTGCTTTCCTGTCTTTGGGTATTCTTTGTCTGCTCTCCTCTTTTGATATTGGTTTCTCTTCCCCTTTCACTTCTTCCTCAATCTCCTTTATCTCTTCTTCAATCTTTTCATCAATAAGTTCTTCAGAAACTTCTTTATCTTCTTTGAATTTTTCCATCGCACTTTCTTCAGAAACTGTTCCGTAAGCTTCTGCTGTTTTTTCTATTGCATTCATTTCTTCTTTCTTTTTTCCTGCCATTTTATAATTTATCTATTCTCCCTTTTACTTCCGCAACAATTTTTGAAATATCTTCTTTAGCGTTTTTCCCTCTTAACCTTTCGTCTTCCGGGAAGTTTTCCTCGTCGCATTTGACGCCTATCCCCGCATCTGACAGTCCTTTCAGGAATGCGAACAATTTTGATTTTTTGATTACTCTCTGCATCCCAAAATCTATTATAGGCTCTTCAAGTTTGTCTTTTATTATTTTTTTGCCAGCAAGATATCCTGTAAGGTATGAAGCCGGAACAGATTTCAGGCTCCCTTCGAATTTTTCAGGCCATCCGTGCTTCATAAGCATTTTCGAGTTAACTCCGAATACAATTTTGTCTTGCCCAGCTTCACTTGTTACATACTGCGCAGTTGCATATTTGTTCGTTCTTCTGAATACCATTCTCGGCTTCTCGCTTTTTAAAAGCTTGAGCCTTATTAGGTAATCTGTTCTTCCTTCATGTCTTCTTCTTTTTTGGGTCTTCATTTTTTCATTTCTCCTATCATTTCTTTGAGGTTACTTTTACTTTTGAAATTCTTGTTCCTTATCTGTTTTCTTATCGTTTTTGTCTCTTCCTTTGAGAGGGAACCTTGCTTTTTTAAAATTTTCACATATGTCCTTAGTTTCCTTGTCATCCTGACGTAATCTTTTTTTCTTGTATTAACCTTATTTCTGATTTTTCCGGTTTTTCTTCTGTTTTTTCTCTTGACATTTGCTTTTCTACCTTTTATCTGTTTCACTATTATTGCTCCTGAGTTCATGAGATCTTTTATGTCCTGTTTTGTTATAGCTTCTTTTATTTCTTCAAGTCTAGCATTCACAAATTTTATCCTTTCTTTTCCGACTTTGAGCGCTTTTGCAGCGAGATCCTTTTTACTTTTCATTCTTTTCTCCTTCTTTCTGTGGTGCTTTAGTTTCTTTCTTTTTCATTTTTTGTTCTTTTTCATACTTTTTCAGGAATGATTCCTGATTTAGGTGGATTATTTCTATCTTCATCTCTTTTGCTTTTTTTGCTATTTCAACTTTCTTCCTTGTTCCGACGTTTTTTAGAATTCCTTTTTTACCTTTTGGGATCTTTTCAAGGTCTTTTGTGTTAAAAACCTCAACAGGTTTCTCGTCTTTCGTCTTTCCGTATCCGATATTTACCCCCGCGGGGTGCCCTTTAATCTTTTCTCTTATTTTATTATGCCTTCCGGTAGGGTTTCTCCATTTGGCTTTTTTTCCTCTTCCCTTTCCGAATTTTGCGTATCTTACTGCGTTGCGTCTCAAAAATTTTCTCATTTTATATTTTTTTCCCGTCCTTTTCAATTATATAAATTCCGTCCTGGAATATCCTGAGATCCCTCGCTTTCACTTTAGTCGCAGTTTCGAAGTTTGCCGCCATTTGGCCTGCGAGTTCTTTGTCGACTGCTTTCACAGTTATTATTTCTTTTTTTATGTCTATCTCCGCACCGTCAATTACATCCATGACTCTGTCGACTTTTTCCCCT
The DNA here is from genome assembly GCA_027343665.1 of archaeon. Lineage (GTDB taxonomy): Archaea > Nanobdellota > Nanobdellia > Pacearchaeales > GW2011-AR1 > GW2011-AR1. The sequence goes on along the minus strand of DAHWKL010000001.1, from coordinate 378,980 downwards.
AAAAAATTCTTTATGAATATCTTTTTTCCTTCCTGTTTCACAGTGAAAGGGAAGTGCCCGAAGCAGATTTTAAGTTTGTATTCAAATCTTTTCTGAACTCCCTTTATCATGTTTTTTATATGTGAGTATGAAGTGTTGATTATTTTTTTCTCGTTTTTTGTGGCCTTTTCGTTTTCAAGCACTATCTTGTTTTCTCTGATAGCCATCTTTACTTTTCCCAGATTGAATTTCCTGGATATCTCTCCTTCAGGCCCTTTCACTTTTATCATGTCTCCGTTAACTTCAGCACTTGTTCCTGCAGGTATTTCTACTTTTTTTGAGATTGCTTTTTTCATCAGTAAAAATATGCTATCAAGCTTCCCCCCATTTTTTCTGTTTCAGCTTCCTCGTGCGTCATCAGACCTTTATTTGTCGAGATAATAACCGTTCCCAGATCTCTTGATGGGAGATATCTTCTTCTGTAACCTTCTATTTGAGTTTTGTCACAGCTGAATCTTGGTTTTATAGCCTTGCATTCATTGAAATCTCCAAGAGAGACTTCTAAGGATTTGTCTCTTGGGTCTATTTTGTATTTTTTTATGGCGCCTTTTTGTTTCATTATCTTGAGGACTTCTATCAAAAGGTTTGAAATTCTCGCAATTTTCACGACTTCTTTCCTTGCCTTTTTCGCGTTCCTAAGCATATTCAAAGCGTCCGAAACTACATCTTGTGCCATTATTCTTTCGCCTCCATTCTGAATTTGTTTGTATTTCTTTTTTCCATTTTATGAATATTTTTTGAATCCTATCTCTCCTGCTATTTCTCTGAAACAATGTCTGCACAGGTTGAGACCGTATGAACTTATGTGTCCTCCGAACCTTCCGCATTTTTCGCACCTTTTTGCTGAGATTCCAATCTTCCTGTCTTTTGGCTTGCAATGTTTCAGGTATTTTTCTTTTACTACGGGTTTTGCGTTTAGCTGCTTGAACATTTTTTTCCAATCACTTGCTGTCATTTTCTGAACCTCGTCTGGAAGTTGTTCTCCATGAATTTTATGATCTCTTCTTTTGTTATGACTTGTCTTCTAGGTATCTTTCCCCTTTTAACTTTCCTTAAACTGACTCTTCTTCCCGTTCTCTTGAAAGCTACTGTCACATCAAGACCGATTATCCCTATCTCTCTGTTGTATTCCATTCCTGGTATTTCAATGTACTCTTTTATTCCAAATGAAAAGTTATTCTCGCTCATTTGCCTTTTACTGAGCACATTCTCAACTGCTGCAAGGAGCCTCTTGAGTACCTCTCCCGGATTCTCTCTTATTGTAACAACGGTTCCTGTTTCAAGTCCGGGTCTGACGCCGAAAGTCGGGATTCTTTTCCTTGAGATTCTTTTTGATGGTTTTCTTTTTGTAATTATCTCGAGCAATTTGTGCCCTTTTGCAAGATAATCTCCAGTCCCGCCGACGCTAAGCACGACTTTCTCTATTTTGATAGTTCTCATTTTGTTTTTTTCTTTTTCTTCTTTCATTTTAATCAAGTATCATCAATTGTTTAATTAATGCTCTGAATTTCTTTCCGGATGCTTCCATCTCGACCATTTTGTGCTCTCCTATAATTTTTATTATCTTGCCTTTTGTGCCCGTATGCTTTCCTCCGATTATAAGGGCATTTGAATTTTCTTTTATAGGAAGGATCTTTGATATCTTCTTTTTCTCCATATCAACAATCACTGAATCTCCAACTGAGCATTCCACCTCGGACAGGTAATTCCTTCCATCGCTTAAGTTTATCTGGGTCTTTTTTCCCTTCAAGGATTTCTTCCCTATAATCTTTGAGATCTTTGTCTTCGAATCCTTCTCATTGGTTTCTTCAATTGTATATTTGCCATTCTGTGAAAGGACAAGCTTGTAATTCTTTTTCGAAGGCACAATTGTAAGTATATCAAAAAGTTCGAGGCTTTTTTTCTCGTCCCTGACCGGTTTTCCTGAGATTATCAGGTCTTTGTTATGGATAGCACTTTTCACTTCACTCCTTGTCTTTGCAACTTTCATTAGATCCCTAAGTGCAACAAGAACCGGAATGCCTTTTGAGTTATTTTTTACTACAAAAGTTGTCCCTTTTCTCGTTATTGGCCAGTTTTTTGGCACCGCTTCTCTCTTGAGATGTCTTTTCATTTTTTCTTCTCTTCTCCTTTTTCGTTCTTTGCTTCATTTTTCTTTTGCGATTCTGTCTTCAATTTTTTGAATCTTTTTTTGTCATCTGTGTTAAGGTCCATTATTTGAAGGTTTGGTGCTCTGAAAGGAATATTTACCATTGAGCCGTCCTGTTTTTTCTTCTGGATGCCTTCAACATAAATCTTCATAAGGTTTGTCTTCACTTCGGAGACTTTTCCAGTTTTTCCGTTGAATTTTCCTTTCATTACTTTAATCGTGTCTCCTTTCCTTACTATTATATTCCTTATTTTGTATTTAGCTCTGAGTTCTTTTGAGAGGGTTGTGCTTAAAAATTTTCTTTTTATATGCATTGGTGCTTTCGCTCGGTATTTTCTCTGCTTCTTTGGCTTCTTGCTTGATTTCCAGTGCGTTGAAAATTCTTTCATTTTACTTGTATAAAAATTCCCCCATAATTCTTTTGGAATATTTGTCAAAATTTTCTCCAGTTATTTCTGCAAACTGCTCTTTGTATCTGCTGGTTTCCATCCCTATTGACTCAGCAAGCGCTACTGCTCCTGCAAATTCTATCCCAGCCTCTTTCTTATCAGTTAACTTCGGATAATCCATAGATTTTTCCAACTTATTAAGTTTTATCTTTATTAACTCTTCAGCTCCTTCTTTTGCAAGTTTTTCATCCGGAATGAAATATACTCTCATTTTATATCCTCTCTGCAAGGGAACTTCCGATAAATTCGCTCCCTTCTTTATTTAATTGATTGTCTCTCTGCCAGAGTATCTCTTCATAGCCTCTGTTGCATATGATATAACTCCGCTCGTTCCCATTACTTCTTTGAGCGATTTCTAATATTTCTCTTCCTTTATATTGTACCCTCATTTTTTCTGTTAAATTTTCTGTTTCCATTTTAGTAAACTATGGAAGCGATTTTGGCAACCTGTGCCCAACGCTCCATGATCTCCTTTGCGATTGGTCCTTTGATTTGAGTTCCCTTAGGGTTTCCCTTGTCATCTTTCAAAAGCGCTACAGCATTATCTTCGAAAGCTATTCTTTCACCTGTGAGTCTTCTGAAAGGTTTTTTCTGCCTTATTACCACAGCGTCGAAAACTTTTCCTTTCATTTCGGGATCACCCGACTTAACTGAAACTTTGACCCAATCTGCTATCTTTGCTCTCATCTGCCTGCCTTTTGTCCCTTTCCCCCTTACGACTGAAACGATTTTTACCATCTTTGCACCGCTGTTGTCTGAAGCTACCAAATAAGTCCCTATGTTGCATCCTGCTGTTCCTTTCGCGCTTATCGCTTTCATTTTTTTCCCTCCTCTGAACCGTTCACTTTCTCCAAAAATGTGAAGTGGATTATTTTTGAAAGGGGTCTGCATTCTTTAATCCTCACGAGGTCGCCGACATTTACTTCTTTATCCATGCATTTCGGAAGTCTTGCATGTAATTTTGTCTTTGTTTTTCCGTACCTTTCGTATTTTCTTAAGTAAATCATCCTTTCAAATTCTATTGCTATTCTTTTCTCATGTTTTGAGATTACATGGCCTTTGAAAGTTCTTCCTCTAAGTTTTAAGTTTCCGTGAACAGGGCAATCTATGTCAGTGCAGTTCACGCTAACTGTCTCATCCGTTTTCTTCCCTTGCATTTTTTTCGTTTTTTGTTTTGCCATCTTATTCTATTGATTCTTCGTCAAAGCCGAGTTTGACGAGGAGAGGTTTGACTTTTTTTGTGTGATCGCCCTGGAGTTCGATTTCCTTGTTCTTTATCGTTCCGCCGCAGGCAAGTTCACTTTTTAGTTCTTTTGCTATTTTTTTTATGTCTATTGAATTGTCAAAGCCCGAAACAATCGTGACGATTTTTCCGTATCGTTTCTTGTCGCTCGTGACTTTTATTCTCTGCGAACTTTTTTGTATCTGGTCGCAGATGCACGCAGGCATTGGCAATCCACATTTTGGACATATCTCCATATTTATTTTATTGTTAATAACCTCGCTATTGTTTTCTTTATCTCTCTTGTCTTAAGGCTACCGCCCTGTGCAGCTTTACCTCTTGACTTTACAAGCTCAAGCTTGAGCTCTTTCAACTTATTCTCTCTGTCTTCTTTGCTCATTGTTTTTATTTCTTTTACTTTTAATACTGCCATTTTATTCTTCCTTTAAATTTTTTGATTTTACTTTGATCTTTTGTTTTTTATCTGTTTTTTCAGCTTTTTTCGAATTTTCCATGAGTTTATTTATCAGTTTATCATCGACTTTTATCCTGTCTTTCAATACAGCATTCGGCGGCAAGATACTGACTTTCACTCCGACAACCCCTGGTTTTGTAAACGCTAATGCTTTTGCTCTGTCAACGACATTTGCACTGTCCCCTGTTTTTTTAAGATAACCCTGCGCAAATCTCCAAGATTTCGCTCTTGCGCTTGGAAGTTTTCCAGTAAGTCTTATTTCGGATCCAAGAGCGCCAGCTTTCATTATTCTCTGGAGAGCTCTGTAAGCCAGGACTTTGAATTTTAACGGACCGAATCTTTCGAGTCCTAAGGCTAAGTCATCTGCGACGAGTTGTGCATCAATATCAGAATCTTTTATTTCGTCTATCTCTATATGGGGATTTTCAAGTTTGAAATTTTTCCTTACCATCTCCGTGAGTTCTCCTATTTTCTCTCCGCCCCTTCCGATTATGAGTCCGGGTTTGTTTGTTGAGATGATTATCCTTTCTCCTATTGGGGCATACTCTATTCTTACCTTCGAAACTTTTCCTTTTCCGATTTCTTCTTTTATCTTTTCCCTCATTTCAAATTCTTCTTTCTTGAATTTTACCGTGCTTTTTTCTTCCATTTTATTTTTTCTCCATAAACAATCTTTTTTCTTTTGCTATTATTGTCACATGTGTTCTTTTCTTTATCCTTCCACCCGATGCGTAAACTTTTGAACCTTTATTTGCATAAGCTACACTTATCACCGGGTTCTCAAGATCATGGTTGTTCGCGTTTGCTTTCAGGCTTTTTAAAAGGATTATAAATTCCTTGGATGCCCTTACCGGATAAGCTCCCGACATCATCTTACCTTCTCTGTGCGCATATTCCCCCTTCATAGGAACTGCCTTTTTAAGCTTAGTGACCTCTTCGAGATCTTTTATTGCATTTTCTATCTTTTTTCCGACAATGAACTTGCATATTGCAATGGAAACTTTTGTTGAAAGTGAAGCATCTTCTGTCCTTACAGAGGTTTCTGTCATCTTGACTTTCTTTGTCTTGACTTTTTCTTTCCTTACCTCTTCCTTTTGGATACCTTTGTTCTCTTGAATCTGTGTTGGTGCATCGTCTTTGGCTTCCTCGTTTGATAATTTTTCATCTTCTTTTTGAATAAGCATATTTTTCATTTCAGGTGCTGCTTTTCCCTTTGGCGCTTTTGGAACCGTTTTTTTCATTTCATTTTTTCCCGTTGGTTTTTCAGTGTTTGTTTTTGCCATTTTATTTCTTATCCGGTGCAGGTTGTCCTACTTTTGGTTGTCCTTTTTCATCTTTTGAGTGTCTTGCTTTCAAACGTGTCATAGAAAACTCTCCAAGTTTATGACCAAGCATATCAAAGCTGACCTCAACAGGGACGAACTCCCTTCCGTTATACACATTTATCCTTAGCCCGACAAGCCCCGGAAGAATAACCATCTCCCTTTTGTGCGTCTTTATTGCTTTTTTTCCTTTCTTCTTTACAATACTGAGGAACTTCTCGTGCATCTGGAAATTTCTAAGCACATTTCTTTTCCTATTTGATGAAAGCAGTTTTGCAAATTCTCTGGCATCGAGGGCTTTCAGCTCTTCAAGAGTTTTTCCTCTGAAGGTCTGTTCCTTCTTTCTTAAGTCGATTTCACTTGTTTCGTTTTCTTTTGCCATTTTTATTTCCTCTTCCCCGTTCTCTTAGGTCTGAGAAGACCGACCTTAGCTCCGGGTGGCGCGTTTCTCTTCGCAATCTTTGATTTAGGATTCTTTCCTCTACCTGAACCGAAAGGGTGATCTATTGCATTGACTTTGATTGCTGATGTTCTTGGCCAGAGTTTACTCTTCGTCTTTTTTATGTGGAACATTTTCCCGGCCTTGAGTATCGGTTTTTCTTTTCTTCCGGCACCGGCAATAATCCCCACGACAGCCCTCACATTTGGGTTGAATTTTTTATCTTCTTTTGAGGGCATGAGAAGAACAACTTCATTCTCCGAGTTCCTTGAGACTGTTGCGTAAGTCCCGCCGCTTCTTATGTATTTTCCGCCGTCTCCAGGTTTTGACTCTACAAGGTAAACTTTTGTTTTCACAGGCAGGTCTTTTAGTTTTAAAATATTTCCGTCTTTTACTTCATTACCAAAAGAAATTTTCTGTCCTTCTATCATGTTTTTGAATGCTGGGATATAAAAAACTTCATTTCCCCAAAGTATCTTTGCAACTGGGCATGTGTGCGCCCCTGAGTCAATAAATCTTATAACCTTTCCTTCCCCCTCGAGATTTTTAGGAATTTTGAGTTGGTACCTGAAAACAGCCCTGCTGACTCTGTAAGTTGAACTTCCCTTCCCTCTAGCCTGTTGTATTATTGTTTTTCCCATTTTACATCAATCCAAGTTTCGTTGCAACATCTATTGCAAGAGCATCTCCTTTAAGTTTAACATAAGCATATTTTTTATTTTTCCTGATAAGGGTTCTTATACCTTGTACTTTTATATCAAATACTTCCTCTATATCTTTTTTTATTTCATCTTTTGTTTTTTTCATTGAATCCTGAAAGACTAGAAGATTATCCCTTTCAATCATCATCACTGCTTTTTCAGTCATGACTGGTCTTAATGTTGTTCCGTTCAGTGTTACTTGTTTTTTGTCTTTCATTTCTTATTCTCCTTGGTTCTTGCCTGCTTTTTTATATTTGATTTATCATCCCCTTTGTTTTCTTCCCTTTCATCAAACCTTTTTCCCAGATCCTCCATCGCTTTTTCTGTGTATAAAGTTAGCCTTCCAGGACCGCCGCTTGCAAGGTCAGTAACCGAAAGAGTCCTTGCCTCTGCAGTGTCGAATGCTGTCGTTTTTAATTTCTCATCTTTTCCGAGGACTATCAAAAGCCCCGCACTTTTTTTGTATCTTCTTCCTCTGAGTTTCCCTTTTCCATTCCTTAGGTCTTTCTTTTGAATGGCCACTGTGAAGATTTTCTCTCCAAAAATTGTTTTAATTCCATTAAGAAGTTCTTTTGCCTTGATCCCCGAAACTTTTGACTCTATAATGAAAGGAAGCTGGTCTATCTTCTCACCTGCCAGTGAGCTGTATCTTTTTGTTATCCATTTCTCTGATGCTGTCGCGCTCAAAGCAGACATTTCCGCAAGCTTGAGTTCTTTCTTGTTTATCTTGCCAGATTCTATCATAGAGATTATCTTAGGAGGATGCGCTCTTCTTCCGCCTCTTGCATTTGGAACTGTCGCAGCCACCCAGTCAAACTGTGAACCTTTTCTTGACATAATCTTTCTTGGGACTCTGGATATCCCTCTTCCATACTGGCTTTTCCACACATGTCTGTGGTGTTTTAGTTTCCCGCTTGCAGAGTAATTGTTCCCCGCAAGAGGATTTGGAGCATATGGCTGTCTTTTTTTCAGAGATTCTGTTATTTTTTGTATAAGGTCTGTCCTTACATTTGCGCTGAAAAATTCAGGAGCTTCAATCTGCTTAAGCTTCTTTCCATCTGTTGAATACAATGTTGTTTTCATCTTAGTTTAACAGTTCATATTCCTTTTTCTTTTGTTTTTTTGTTTCTCTTAACGCTCTTGTCAAAAGAAGTTGTCTTTTCGCGGGTCCTTGTACAGATCCTCTCACGAGAATATAATCTGTGTTTACCTTGCCGTAATTTTTAAGGTTGGAGAATTTTCCTTCACTCTTCCCCGCGTCGATAATCTTGCTGTTGTAAACAACTCTTGTGAAAAGTCCGATTTGCCCGGCCATAGGAGCTCTGAAAGTTGTTCTTGAAGGATTCCATGGTCCTATTGAACCAGGTCTTCTGACGCCTTTTTCAGTCTTGTGGACTTTCAAGTTAAGTCCGAATCTTTTAACTGGTCCTTGGAACCCTTTTCCTTTTGTTATTCCTCTTATATCTACAAGTTCTCCTTTGTCGAAGTTTCCAAGAATAGAAATCTCCTTACCCACATTCTCTTTTGCGAAATTGAACTTTTCATCGTAACTTCCTGAAAGCCCTATCTCAGAAATATCAGGTGTTTTTTTTATCTCAGTCTTTTTTGCTTCTGAATAAGCAATAATCTTTATGTCATCAAAATCATCTTTTTTCACATCCTCAATCTTCTTAGTTTTTTTTGGAAGTTTTACTTTTTTCCTAAGCTCTTTTTCAGTGCTTTCAGAAAGAACTTCAGTCGCAACTTTTCCATTTTTATAAAATCTTACCGACAAGATTTTCATTGGAGGGCATTCAATTATTGTGACGGGCTGGACAATTTTTTTGTCTTTTGTAAGAGAATTTGGTGTAATGTCTTTAACAGTTATAGAAGTCATCCCGGCTTTATAACCTATGAACCCCTTGAGAATTTTTTTAGAATCAGATTTTATCGCACTCCAGTTAACACTGGGTAAGAATTTTTCGGCCCTCTTCCTTGGCCAAAACTGTAAGCTTCCTTTCCTTGGTGATTTTCTCGTTGGCATTTTCTTCTATTTCTAAATAGCGGATTATCATTTTACTTACCCTGGAATGGAATTTAAAGAAAAAGTTGATTTATAAAGCTTTGGGGTTACAAAAGGTCAGCGAGATTTGTTTTCACATGCTCACAATAAATCTCTTTCTTCCTTATCGTACCTCTTGCTGCAGGATGATATATAAAATAATGTTCTATCCCTGCCATTCTAAGAGCCTTGCTAACTTTATCTCCCATGGCAATTATTGGCCCGTTGTAACTTTTAACAAAAGTAGGCCCGTCTTTTTCGAAATAATTCCTGAACTCAACATCTTTCGGATCTATCCCGCAATATTTTAATGCATCAAAAAGCTGTTTTGCGGCAAGTCTCCCGTCTTTCCAGGTCACTTTCATCTTCTTGGCCAGTTTGCTTCGTTTTTCCCCCACAAATAGCATATCTCTTAGCTAAAAAAATCATTTATTAATTTTATCAATCTGGAAAAGATGTTTCAGGCTTCAAAAGGATACTCTTTTGTCGTTTTTGTGCCGTCAATGTCCGAGTATCTGACAATTTTGCCTGACCTTTTTGCGATCTCTCTGAGTTTGGCAAAGTCTTTTTCTCCGTTCTCTGGGATAATTATTTTTTCAATGACAAAATCATGTTTTATCTCTGCCGACTTAAATTCATTCTTCTCGAAAACAAATCCCGCTCCCAGTTTTGGATCATTTGTAACCAACTTGCAAAAGTCAGCTTTTGGTTCTTCATCACCTTTTCCAGGTTTCCCGGATTTTGGGGCTTTGGCTTTTATCTTGATGGAATTATTATCTCCTGCGCTGAAAGTAAGCGCAAAAAATACCCTTGGAAACTCTTCTAAAAGTCTTATTATCTCTTCACCAGACATTTCTGTATCTACTAAATAGCGTTTAACTCCCTGGAATTGTTTTTTCTCTTTAAACTCGACCTTTCCCGTGAGATCTGAGGTCGAGACAATTGCTCCCGTGACATTTGTCTTTTCATTTCCGAGCTTCTCAGCAATAGCTTTTACTAGCTCATTGGCAAATTCAGGGCCCGTTGTGATTGTGTATTTATCTTTTGATTTTTTTGCGTTTATCAGGGCGCGATTTTTGAAAATTCCTTTGCTGAATTTTTGGAACTGAAGATGCACAGGATCATCGACTTTTTTTTGTACAATCTTCTCTATGAAATTCATCACTTCAAAAAATTAATTTATCTTATAAATCTTTTCTTGTACTGCTTCTTCAAGAAAATTTTTAAACTTCATTTACTTTCTGAAAGATATGAGAAGACTTGATCATAAACGTGAACTTGTGGATTACTTCCTGAAAAACCTTTCCAAGAATTATACGGAGGATTCTCTGAAATTTGCTTTGATGAACCAGGGTTACTCAAGGGCGGCAATTGATCAGGCTTTGATTGAAGCGCATAAAGAGATAGCAAAAACTGCGCCAATTCTTAAGGAAAAGCCCGTCATAAAATACGAATTATTCAATGAAAACAACGAGCCCATCAAGCTCAAGCCGATGACCTTTTGGGAAAAGGTAAAATTCTTCTTCAAGGGGAAGAGACTTTGAAATCAATTAGATAATCTTTATTAATTGAGTGATTTCATCTTCTTATGGAAGAGATGGTTGATTCTCAAATAAATGCTCTTAAGGAAAAATCTTTGAAATACAGTATTCTTGATGGAGCTTCTTACAGTTTTATGGACGGGTTCGGTTCAAGGTATATCACCCCTTATGCTGTTTTCATGAATCTTCCGGATGTTTTCATAGGGATCTTAAGTTCTGTACCTGCTCTCGTAGGAAGTCTTCTTCAGATAAAAAGCTTAAAACTGATGGAGAAGAAGAGCAGAAAGAAGATTGTCCTCCAGGGTGTAATCATACAAGCATTTATGTGGATCCCGCTTATAGGCGTTAGCGCATTATACCTTTTTTCAGGGTTGAATCTCTTTTTCTCATCGGTTCTTGTAATAATTTCTTATACAATCCTTGTTTCTGCAGGATCATTTGCGGGTCCCGCATGGGTCTCATGGATGAGGGAATTAATTCCCAAGAATTCTGCTTCATATTTTGGTAAAAGAAACGGCATTGTCGGGGTTGTAAGCCTCATGAGCCTTCTAATTGCAGGAGAAATTCTGAACGGAAGCACGGGGAATCTCTTTTTCGGATTTTCTATACTCTTCCTTATAGCTTTTTTGGGAAGGGGATTTTCAGCTTATTTCCTTTCAAAGCATTATGAACCGAAGTTCAATGTAAAGGAAGGGTATTATTTCAGTTTTTTTGAATTTGTGAGGGAAATGCCAAAAAATAATTTTGGGAAATTTGTGATTTTCTCATCTCTTGTCACTTTTGCTACCGCAGTTGCATCGCCATTTTTTGCGGTTTATATGCTCGAAGGGCTTCATTTTGGTTATATTGCATACACTTTGATAATAGCAAGTTCAATAATCTCAAATATGCTCTTTCAGCCCTTTTGGGGAAGGTTTGCCGATAAGTTTGGTAGTATAAATACAATAAAGCTTTGTGGATTTTTCATCTTTTTAGTGCCTCTTTTATGGGTTTTTTCACCCTTGTTTTCGTATTCGAAATTCATCCTTGTTGTATATCTCTTTATGGTGGAATTCTTTTCCGGGTTTATATGGGCGGGTTTTGATCTGTCCACCGGAACTTTTGCATATTATGCTGTGACAAAGGAAAGGCTTGCACTTTGCAGTTCATATATGAGTATATTGGTCTCAATCGGATCATTTTTCGGAGCTCTTATAGGGGGATTTATCTCCGAAGAAGGATTCATACTCGGATTTTCTGCATTTCTAATAGTTTTCTTCCTGAGCGCAATTTTAAGGTTTATGATTGTTCAATCCTTTGTCGGAAAATTAAAGGAAACTAAAGAAAAAGTTTCGGATTTCAGGAAAGAGGAGATAAGGGCATTTTTCACTGGGCTTGTTTCAAGAGAAATGCAGCAGGGCATTGGGGCAAAAAGAGTCTGAACTGGCAAACAGAAATCTTTAAAACAGTTCTTGGTACTTATTATTTAAATAAAGCCTCCGTCGCATAATGGTATTGCACCGGACTTGAGATCCGGGCCCTTTGGGCTTCCAGGTTCGATTCCTGGCGGGGGCGTTTATCTCTCTCCAAATTCTCTCTCTGCCATCTCCAAGACTCTTGTATCAGGGCTCATCAAAGTTATATAATCTTCCTTGAATCTGATTCCTCTGTATATTTTCTGAAGAAATTCCCTCTTGGCTTTGTCGCGATAGAAATTCCAATAGCTTTCAGGTTTTGTTTTCATGAGGATTTTCCAAAATGGATCCTGAACATTTGGGTTTGGATATTTTGTGAAGACTATTCCTCTGCATTGTTCTCCCGGAAAATCAACCCCCCGTGAATCACGTGTCGAGAAAAGTATTTCTCTTTTTCCATCCTTAAACTCCTGTGTAAGTCTGCCTTTTTTGTCCTCTTCCTGGATTTCTTTTATCTTATCTCTTGATGGTAAGTTTTCAATTTCGAATTCTCTTATCTCACTTTCAGACGGAAGATCCAAAAATGCATTCACATGGACGAGAGTTGGTCTTGGAGCTTCCTTTATACATTTATCAAGTGCTTTTAAGTAATCCTCCCGGGTGAATTTTTCGGAAGAGAAATTGGAATATTTACAATCCATCTCAAGACCTGTGCTTTTCACAATAACTTTCCCCTGGCTTTGCGTTTCTGCATCGACTTTATCAAAATTAGTAAGTCCGAAGATATTTTTCAGAACTTCATCCGAATGGAGTGTTCCTGACATGAGAACTATAACTTTATTTTTCTCGACTAACTGTTTGAATTTTTTTGCAAGATTTGTCGTCACGATTTCCGCATTTATTCCTCTCTCCTTTTTTGTGAAGAGCACATAGCTTTCATCCAAAAATTCCATGAACATCTTTGAGGTTTCTAAGACGTCAAAAATGTAGCTTTCATCGTCTATGGATTTTAACCATTCCTCTTTTATGAATATCTTGATTATGTCATATATCCCGGTTGACTTCAGGGGGATTATCTCCCCTGCTCTTATTGCGTCTCCGATTCTCTCATCTCTACCAAGATGTGTGATTAGTTCTAATAATTCCTCGATCATATCCTGCTCGCCTTCACCAGCACCCAATGCATGTATGAGCGCGCTTTGCAACCTGTCAAAATTTATTGTTCTTTCGTTAGAAAAACTGTCTAGGAATTCATCGCATTCATCTATGATTTCGACTTCTGTCCTGGGCTTTCTCAAAAGAGCTGTCTCAAGTTTGTATTTTAATGAGTTGAACACTATCACATCAGAATCTATATAAGAATCAAATTGCTCGTAGAATGGGCAGCCCGGTTTTCTTTTATACTGGATGAAAACCATTCCGTCGAGTCCTTCATATTTCCTTTGTTTTGAATCCGCCATATTTTTTATCTCATACCTTTCAGGAAGGACGGGGCTCCAATAAGGGCATACCGGCGCGATGCTTAATCTTTTCACATCTTTCACCGATGAGAAATTTCTTATGTCGATTTTTTTGTTCTGTTTAAGGTATTCTTTTATTTTGAGCCAGTTTTTTTCCCTTATGTCGATATCACACGGGAGTTCAGGATTTGCTGCTGACATATTTTCTTTTTCATTTTCTTTTCTCTCTCTCATGACACCGGAGAAGATATCATTAAGTTTTGCGTTTATCTCTCTTTTTATTTTTGGGATCGCGTCTTTGTTATCCTGAAGGAACTTGCAGGGATGGTTATTCCTGCCGGTTATTACACTTATCTTAAGTTTTTTCCCATCTTGTTTTAGAAGGTATTTCTCGCCTTCATAGTCTTTTTTGTACTGTGCCTGGAGAGTTTTTCCAGGGACAACTATAGAAGTTTTTCCTATCTTACTTGCAAGATTGAGTGCGATCGCGGATTTTCCCGTCCCGCACACTCCGTGTATGAATATCACGCGTTTTCCCCCATCTATAAGTTTCAAAACTTCCTCGACAACATCTTCCTGGCTTTTACCATTGGAGAAACAAAGTGGTTTCAGAAATTTTCCCTTGTCATAGAGGTTCCATGCCATCCGTTAAAAAATTGGAACTGAGTTATAAATATTTAGGGAATTGTAAAAGCCTGCAGGGAGAGTCGAACTCCCGACCTATTGCTCTTCCTGTGAAAATATCACTTACGAAGCAATCGCTCTGCCAACTGAGCTATGCAGGCATGGCTCAGGTAGAAAATACAGAATTATAAAACTTGCCCTGAAGGTCCCGACTAAAGAAGTTGGGATTGGCTTATGGATAAAATTACAAGAATTATCCAAACAATGAAGCCAATCCTTCTGCTGCAGATGCCTTCTTCTCTTCTTTCTTAGGTGCTTCTTCTTTTTTTGCTTCAGCTGTCGGAGCCGGAGCTGCAGATGCCACGCTTGCGTTTGCAAGTTCAGCGTCTATATCCACACCTTTAAGGCTAGCGACAAGGCTTTTGACTTTCGAGTCATCAACACTTGCGCCTGTTGCTGCAACGACTGCTTTCACGCCGTTTTCGCTAACTTCTTTTCCAAGTTTGTGCAACAAAAGTGCCGCATATACGTATTCCATTTTCGTTACCTTCATTTAATTAGTGCCTAACCGAAAAGGCTTGCAAGCCCTTCAGCAGGATTCACTTTGACTTCCTCCTTTTTTGGTTGAGGAACTTCATCTGTTGTTGGAGCAGCCACTTCGTCAGGCTCTCCTGTTATGATTTTTATCATCCTCTTCTCATGTGCCCCGGCTTTTTGTATCATCAAGGGGAGAGTCTCGCCTGTGAAATAACTTATGTTAACAGCAAGTCCGAGAGCTCTTGCGAAAAGCTCCTTGAGTTCTCTCACTGCTCCTTCCGAGTCGATCTTTAAATCGGTATAAATCTTGTTTTCTTTCGCATCATAAGCGCAGACAGGTATAAACCCTATCGTGAAAGGCATTATCCCAAGTTTTGCCAGAATTGCTGAAGCGCCATCTGAGATTTTGTCGCCCTTTTTTGTGAGAACCTTCGGTTCTTTTATCTCAATTTTTCCACCCTGTATCTGTATTTTTATCCCAAGTGCTCCAAGCTCTGATATTGCCGGCCCAGGAACAAGATCTGTTGGTCCCGCGGGAACTTCAAGATCATTAGGAGCGATTTGCCCCGGCTTTGCTTTAGCGGGACTTTTGTTTTTTATGAGTTCCCCAGCAAGTTCATATGAATCCATATCTGAAAACATTATTGCTATGGGTTTATTGAAGAAATCTTTTATCTTAGAGAGTGCCTCATTTTTCGAGTCATCTACTGCCCTGAAAAAAAGGTTTTTCTTTGGAACTTTCACCACAGATTTTCCCCTTAGTTTCTTTTTTATCGCTTCATATTGCGAGTTGGGAATTGAGGAGATATCAGCGACCATTATCGTTTTTTTTGTTTTCAAAAGTTCAGTCATTACTTTCACTGCGCTTACTTTCTCTTTCGAAACATGCGTTTTGATTTGCTTTTTCATCTTATCTTTATTTTTATAGGTTTAGTCATGGTGAACTTCACTTCAACATTCTTTATGTTCTCTTTGTCTCTTGGCAGGGCTTTAAGGAGTTCATTATAGACTGCCATCGCATTCTCTATTATTTCCTCATCTTCCATGTCTTCTTTTCCGATGGCAATTTTTATGGATGCCTCTTTTGTTCTTATTCTCATGCTTGAGTTTATCTTTTCCCTTAGTTCATCTATGGATTTCTGGTCTGCATTCAGGACTATTCCCATCTGAGGTGAAGGCATCTTCCCTGCAGGTCCGAGCACCCTTCCAAAGACTGTAGCCACTTTTGGCATTAACTTTGCTTGGGCGATGAAAAAATCATATTTGTTCACAAGAGATTTGAGCTTTTTTTTATCATTGTACTTTTTGAAGTCCATCTCTGTGATTGTATCTATTAAATCGCTTTTCGCCTCGAAGAATCCCGCAATTTTTTTGTCCTTCGATTTGTGAGGTATTTTTATAAAAATATTAACGGGAGTTTTCTTTACTTCGAACTTCTGGAGATTCACAATTAAATCTATTGTCTGTTTGAACTTTCTTGGCTCACTTTTCCTCAATTCAGCGAGTGCTGCTTTTAGTTGCTCATTGATTTCCATTTTATTTCCTTCTACAGTATGCGCCTGATTCCAGAAAAATGGAGTTCGGCGATGTAGTTTGGATGACTTTTGCAAGAGTAGGTGGTTTAAAAACTTTTTTGTGCCTCTGCCGCAAGTTTTATAATCCCCTTTGTTTCATCAATATCTGTAAGTCGGGGAGCTGGCTTCGGGGTCCTGGCATTAAATTGTCGAGAAATGAATTATGATTTCTGGATTCTGAGGAAGGTCCGCCCATTATGAAAAACCATCTCGTGAAAACGATATTCCTGTGAGGGAAAGCTCTGCAACAGAAACGACACAGCCGTTTTTGAGCGATGAACCGTGAGGGAAGCTGAGAAAAAACGGATATGATGAAACGGGCAACTTGGTTAATGCAAGGGTAGCTTAAGCATGCCTGCATAGTCGAATGCCAGCACGTTTGGTCTGATATCAGCGAACGACAGAAGGTGGCCTATCCCTGACTTACTTTATTCAACAGTCACAGATTTGGCAAGGTTCCTTGGCTTGTCCACATCAAGTCCTTTCAGGTCAGCGATATGATAAGCGAGAAGCTGAAGTGAGATTACATTTATTATTGGGGACAGTTCTTCGATAGTTTCCGGGACAATTATCAATTCTTCCGAAAATTTTTCAACTTCAGGTGTTTTCTCATTTACGACTGAAATTATTTTCCCATCTCTCGCATAAACTTCCTCAATATTGCTTAAAATTTTGGATGAAATTGAACTTTTTGTCGCAAGGAAAACAATGGGCATGTTTTTGTCTATCAATGCTATTGGTCCATGTTTCATTTCTGCTGCAGGATAGCCTTCTGCATGGATATAAGAGATCTCTTTTAGTTTTAACGCTCCTTCGAGAGCGACGGGAAAATTTATACCTCTGCCAAAATATAAAAAATTGTTTTTGTCTTTGAATCTCGAAGCAATGTTTCTTATCCTTTCGGAGTTTTCGAGGACTTTCTCTATCTTTTCAGGAATGATTTCCATCTCTTTTAATATCTCATTGTCAATATCCATTCCGCTTTCCTGCCCGAGATAAAGTGAAAATAATGTAAGTGCGGCAATCTGTGATGTAAAAGCTTTTGTTGAAGCTACTCCCGTCTCGGGTCCTGCGTGAAGATAAATTCCCGAATCCACCTCGCGCGAGATTGTCGAGCCAACAACATTCACAATTCCCAGAGTTTTAGCCCCTTTACCTTTTGCTTCTTTTAATGCAGCTATTGTATCTGCAGTTTCTCCTGATTGGGATATTGCAATCAAAAGGTCATCTGTGTTTACCATTGGGTTTCTGTACCTGAATTCAGAAGCATAATCGACTTCACATGGGATTTTTGCGTATTCTTCTATGAGGTATTTTCCTATAACTGCTGAATGCCAGCTTGTCCCGCATGCAGTCAAGATTATTCTCTTTATTTTTTTGAAATCAATATTCAAGCTGAGCTTTATTTTCCCATCTTTTATTCTTCCTCTGAAGGTATTCCTTATAACTTCTGGCTGTTCAAAAATCTCCTTGAGCATGAAATGTTTGAAGTTTCCTTTTTCTATCTGATCTATCGACCATTTCACTTCGTGAACTTTTTTGTCGACCCCATTTCCGTCAATATTTTTTATGATATATCTGTCTTTTGTTATAATTCCTACCTCTCCGTCTGAAAGATAGATTATTTTATTGGTATGTTCTATTATTGGGGAAATATCTGAAGCGATAAACATCTCCCCATCCCCGACTCCGATCACCAGGGGAGATCCTTTTTTTGCCACAATTATTTTTTCTTCTTTGTTTGAAAGCACAGCCAGCCCATATGTCCCTTCTAAAAGCTTAAGGACTCTTGTTACTGCTTCCTCAAGATCACCTTCATAAAATTTTTCAATCAGGTGTGCTATTATCTCTGAGTCTGTTTCGGAGCTTATCATATGCCCTTCTTTTATAAGCAACTTCTTTAATGATTGATAATTTTCAATTATTCCATTGTGAACTATCGCGATTTCTTTTTTGCAGTCAAAATGGGGGTGGGCATTTATCTCATCAGGTTTTCCGTGTGTTGCCCAGCGGGTGTGAGCAATCCCCGCGTTTCCGGATATCCACTTCAAAGGTTCCTCTTTTTCGAGTTCTGAGATTCTTCCTTTGTCTTTAATAGACTTAAGCATTCCGCCATCAAGAACACAAATTCCCGCGCTATCATAACCGCGATATTCGAGTTTTTTCAGCCCCTCTATAAGTAGTGGAACTATCTTTTTATCTCCTACATATCCTATGATTCCGCACATGAAAATTTAGAGGTCTGCAGCTATTTATGGATTTGTATATTGACAAACTTTAAAAAAGAATCCAAACTTGTTTTGAGAATGGGAATGTAGCTCAGCGGGAGAGCACATGACTGAAGATCATGGTGTCGGGGGTTCGACTCCCCCCATTCCCATATTTGCAGAATCATTTTACAATAACTTTTATAAATGGTTAATCCTTCTTTAGGATAAGAAGATGGCGATGAAAAAACTTTCTAAAAAAGATTCCGTAAGAGAATTATCTCAAAAATCGGAGAAGCAGAGTGTGAAAAACAATGTTTCTATAATCTTGGGTGTTCTTTCTGTTCTCCTTTCGGTATTTGCTCCTTATTTTGTCGCAATAACAGGAGTTTTGGGGATAATTTTTGCTTATGTTGAAAAAGGGAGAGTTCCAAGGAGATCAAGCACATGGGCTTTTGTCCTTAATCTTGTAGGAATTTTCCTTGCAATAATAATACTCACAATATCTTTCTTTGCAGTCCTTTATTACGGATCGCAACTAAACTTAACAAGTGCGGCTTAAGATGATAAAAAAGAGTTCGAAAGGTGCGATGGAAATGTCCGTAGGAACAATTGTGACTATTGTCCTTCTCGTGAGCGTTCTTGTTTTGGGCCTGATTTTAATAAAAAATATTTTTGGAGGAGCTACTAGTGCGGTCGATCTGACAAATCAGCAATTGACTGATCAAATTAACCAATTATTTTCTCAGGACACTTCCACGCAGGTTGTTATTTATCCTCAGACGGGACAGCTTCAGATTTCAAAGGGTAATGAAGGAGCTTTTGGTTTTTCGATAAGGAATACTGACACTGTACAGCATACTTTCTCGTATAATGTGAGCGTTATCCAGATTGCTAATGGTTGCCAGATGTCGGCATCTCAGGCTCAGAATTTAATCATACTTGGCGGATCAGGAAGTAACTATGTAATTCCTTCAGGAAGCAGTCTCAATCAGGCCATTCCTGTAAGATTCAGTATCCCAAACAGCGCTTCCTTATGTGATATAAGATATGGCCTAAACATTGATGCGGATGGGCAGCAGTATGTTTCTACGATTCCTCTGGATTTGCAGATAACTTAATTTTTTAAACTTCTAGCACCTGGATTCTTCATGTCTCTGAAAATTTATAGCACTTTGTCAAGAAAAAAAGAGAGTTTCAAGCCCCTGAAAAAAGGAAAAGTGAACGTCTTTGTCTGCGGTCCGACAGTTTATGATTTTTCCCATCTGGGTCATGCCAAGACTTACGTGCAGTTTGACATCATTGTGAAATATTTAAGACACTTGGGTTATGATGTTTTTTATCTTCAAAATATAACCGACATAGATGATAAGATAATAAAGAAATCCCATGAAACGGGCGAAGACTGGAAGGAGCTTTCAAAAAAATACAAAGAGTTCTATTTTGAAGATATGAACAGTCTTGGGGTGGATTCAGTCACAAAATATGCCAGCGCTACTGATTATATAAAAGAAATTATCTCGCAGGTCAAAAGACTTCTTGAAAAAGGATTTGCGTACAAAATATCTGATGGTTATTACTTTGATCTTTCAAAAGATGAAGATTATGGGAAGCTTGCAAAAAGGACAACACTCAATGCTGAAGATTCTGTATCAAGGATAGATGAAAATGATGAGAAAAAAAATCCAGGAGATTTTTGTCTTTGGAAATTCAAGAAAGAGGGTGAGCCATCATGGAAAACAGATATTGGAGAAGGAAGGCCTGGCTGGCATATTGAAGACACCGCTATCACTGAGAAAGAGTTTGGCTCGCAGTATGATATTCATGGCGGGGGACTCGATTTGATTTTCCCGCATCATGAAGCAGAGATTGCCCAGATGGAATCCATTTCAGGAAAGGAACCTCTTGTAAGATACTGGATGCATACAGGCTTTTTGAATATAAACAAAGAAAAAATGAGCAAATCTAAAGGAAATTTTTCTACAATAAGGGAAGCTCTTAAGTCTTATGACCTCGGGATTTTGAGATATCTCTTTGCCTCAACTCACTACAGAAAACCTCTTGATTTTTCTCCTGAATCCCTTGAGAATGCAAAAAACTCATATGAAAGACTGAAAAATATCTGTGAAAACTTGGACGATGATGGGAAATTAAATGAAGAATCTCTTGGAGATTTTGAGGAAGCCATGGATGACGATTTCAATACTCCCAAAGCTCTTCAGGTTTTGTGGAAACTTGTTCGGGATGATAAGGCAAAAGGGAAATATCAGGTGATAAAAAAAATAGATGAAATATTCGGTTTTAAAATTCTTGAGAAAACTAAAATTGAACTCCCTCAAGAACTAAAAGAGCTCGCCGATGAGCGTGAGATATGCAGGAAAAATAAAGATTGGAAAAAAGCTGATGAATTGAGAAATAAGATAAAATCTCTCGGATATGAAATTCTTGACGGCAAAGATGGTTGGGAGATTAAGAAATTTTAAAGAAGAAATCTCTCATATTTCTTTAAATTTGGATGGAGCAGGAAGCTTTCGTATTTATCTTTGTTCCTTCCGTTTTTTAGAACATATTCCCTGAACAGCAGATTGGCAATATTGTCCGCTTCATTCACAAGTTTGGTCCTTCTGTCAAGGTCTTTCCCATAGACAAGTTTTATATGCGAATTAATTTCATCTAGCATCTCAAGGATTTTTTCAAGTCTTGGTCCTCTCATATTCCCATCCATGAAAATCTTGGTTATTTCAAATTGTTGTGAATAAAATTTCGCGAATTCTCCTATGGCTATAGTCTTGTAATTCCCCAAATCCATATCTTTGAATTCATCATCGAAAATTATATGTTTATAAGGTAGTCCGAGAAGTTCTTTCCACCTCTTTGATTCGGATTTGTCTCTTCTTTTCGGAATAACTGCCTCCCTTATATTTCCATCATAAGGTGTGATGCATCCGACAAATATCTCGGGTCTACGACCGTGATTTGACTCATCAATTCCGAGATACATATAAAAAATCGGTTTTTTTAATTTATTAATTTAATTGCTCTGGAAAATAAATTTAAAAATTCCTTCCGCTTTTTCCAGAGATGAACTACGGAAAATTCCTCAGCAGGTTTATGAAAAAAGATGAATGTCCTTTTTGCAGTCCGCAGAAAGATTTCATAATAACCGAAAACAAATCAGCTTATCTAACACCTGCAAGGGCACCTTATCTTAAAGATCATCTCCTTGTGATTCCAAAACGCCATGTGGTTATGCTGAATTCTCTAAAAAATGTTGAGGAGAAGGATATATTCAATTTGCTGATTTCAGGTATTAAAGTTCTGAGAAAAAAATATCCTGCAGTTGATGTTGATTATAGGGAAGGAGATATGAATATTTCAGGGAAGTCTATTCCGCATCTTCATTTCCACCTAGTTCCAAAAAAGAGGGGTAGCAGGCCTAACGAGACTCCTTTAAGAAAATTTTTAAATGAGGGAAGCTTGATTAAAGAAGTCGAGAGGATTAAAAAGATATGGTAAAAAGAGTTATTTCGGATTTCAAGAAACAGTTTTATTCATCTATGAACACTGCTATTATTGCTGCATTTAGCCTTTTAATAGCTCTTTCATGGAATACTCTCATTACTCAATATGTCAATAAAGTCTCTTCTTATTCACCTCTTCAGGGCCAGTTGTTTTCGACGATTATTGTTACGCTTATATGTGTGGTCGGAATTGTCATAGCTTCAAGAATTTTTGCTAAGAAGGAAGAGGAAAAAAAGAAATGAAACCCCGATTCAGGAAGGGAGTTTTTATCGTAGTTCATAAGATTGAAAATGGGAAATTATTATATCTGATTCTGAAAAGGAATCTTCATTGGTCAGGTTGGGAGTTGCCCAAGGGAGGCGTTGAGAAATTTGAGACAAGAAAGATGGCCGTCAGAAGAGAGCTTAAGGAAGAAACAGGTCTCAAGCCTCTGAAGATAAAAAGACACAATTATGCAGGAAAATATCTTTATCCAAAACCTTTGAAAGATCGTCCCGGAATTATTGGTCAGACCTTTTCTCTTTATTCCGTTGAAGTGAAAGCAGGGAAAGTTCATATTGACAGAACAGAAGATAAAGATTACAAGTGGTTGTTATTTCCTGAGGCATCTAAAAAACTCACATGGAAAGACCAGAAAGAGTCCTTGAAAATTGTAAATAATTGGATAACATCAAGGCTTAAATAATCTTTTCTCTTTCTTAAAAAATGAACCCTCGTGAATTTACTTTGTCAACAGGCGCCAAGATTTTGCTCGGTAAAAATTCGGAAGGAAATGATGAACTTGTGAATTCTTTCAAGGGTAAAGAAAATATAATCCTTCACACTGTTGCTTCCGGAAGCCCTTTTTGCGTGATTGGCAAGGACAGTCCGGCAGAGGAAGAAATTTATGAGGCAGGGGTTTACTGTGCTTCAAAGTCTCAGGATTGGCGTGATCACAAAAGAGATATTCCTCTCCATGTTTTCAGCGGTCGCGATGTCAAAAAGCATTTTTGGATGAAGGAGGGTTCATGGAAACTGAAAAATGAACCTCGTGAGATTGTTATCAAAAAAAAGGATATTCTAAAATTATTGCAAAAGTAAAGAAATGCGCCAGCCGGGAATCGGACCCGGATCGCAAGCTTGGGAAGCTTGCATTCTACCATTAGACCACTAGCGCATCAAAAACCGAGCAATTATAAATTTATAAAAGTAATTCTCCTTGATTATATCATGATAAGAGAAGTTCAGCTCGGAAAGAACGGCATAACTGAAAATTTTTTGGGAATGCTGAAAGTTCATTTTGCCACATGCAGGATTGTTAAGGTCACTGTCCTAAAATCGGCAAGAGGGGATAAAGGGGAACTGGTAAAACTTTCGGAAGAGATGCTCAGATTTCTGGGGCCAAACTATACTGCGAAAATAATAGGTTTCAAGATAATTTTGACAAAATGGAGAAAGCCAAGGGAAAGCTCTGAAGAGTAATCCATTATTTTCTTGAAATCTTAACAGCAATCTTTATAAATCAAATTTAATCTAAACTCTTATGGCAAGGAAAAAAACTGAAAAAGAAGATATTGAAGAGCTTTCAGGCGAAGAGCTCGCCAAAGCAGCTGAAGCGGAATCACTAGAGACAGAGAAACATGAGAAATCTTCAAAGTCGAAAGAAGACAAACTCAAAGAACTTAAAGAGAAAGCTGCAAAGCTTATGGAAGAAAAAGTAGAGAAGCTTGATACAGAATCTTTGAAAGAGGAGATTAAAGCCAAGAAAAAGGCTGATATGCTCATTGATCTTGAAGATTATGTCAAGACAGGCATTTACCTTGGAACAAGAATAGTAACCCCCGAAATGAAACCTTACGTTTACAGAAGAAGAGCTGATGGACTTGCAATTTTTAACACGGATTTGATTGATGAAAAGTTAAAAGGTGGAATTGAATACCTTTCAAAATTCAATCCTGAAGATGTAATTCTTGTGTGCAAAAGGCAATCTGGATGGAGAGCAGCAATGAAATTCAGTGAAGTCACCGGAATAAGGGTTTTCACCAAAAAATATCCTGCAGGAATTATGACTAATACAAATTTAAAAGACTTCTTTGAGACTGAACTTACAATAATCTCCGACCATTGGCTTGATAAAAATGCTCTGAAAGACACCCTTGATGTGAAGAAAAAAGTTCTTATGATATGCGGAACTAATAATTTTTCTCAGGGTGCAGATTATGTGATAATCGGAAACAACAAAAGCGGAAAGAGCTTGGGATTGATATTCTACCTTCTTGCAAGAGGATATTTGAAATCAAGAGGACAGGATATATCAGCTCTTCCTGATATGGACTGGTGGATCGGCGACGAAGATTAATCATTATATTCTATTTAATTTATTCTCTAAAAGATTGTTTTTACTTTATCTCGACGATTAAATAATAAATATTTTTCTTTGCAAATCATAAGGTGATTCTTCCGTCGGAAAAGCTAAAGAAATTTTTGGGAGTTTAAATTTATAGGAGTTGCAATTTTATAAAACTTACTTTTTATTCAAAAAGAGTTAAAGATTTTTCGAATTATATTTTGAATTACAGATTAATTTAAAAACCAAAATCATTTTTAGTTTTCATGGAAGTAAAAAGGGGCAGTAAAGTTCCAAAAATTCTTGAGGAACGCCTTCTTGTAAACTCCGACGACAGGGCTTTTCTTAAGGCTGCTGCCGAACTTTCACCTCACAATGTCGGAAGATTTCTTGTAACCTCCTCCATCTTTGATAATTTTGTCCCGAGCTTTGAGGCAATTGCACAGAAAACAGGAAAAACTTCCAATGAAGTGAAAAAAAGTTTCGAGAAAGTGGCCCGAATATGGGGTGTTCCAACAGATTCTCTTCCAACGAACAATGGTTATTATTCCAAAGATGAATCTCTTGTGAATGCATTGGTGAACCAGAATAAACTGAGATGGGATAAAAACTTTGGAGATTATAGGGTGACTAAGATGCACTGGCTCAGCGGTGAGATGGGAACTGGAACTCTTTTTACAAACAATGATGCTTTCTTAGGGGAGAAAATTGTAAGGCAGGCAATGGGTGTTGATGATTATCTTGTGAGCTACCACATGCAGGGTGGAATAATGCCTGATATAGTGACACTTTTTGGAAAGAATAAGAACAAAAGAGCGATAATGACCGGGCTTAATAAAGCCGATCCTGATATTGATGATGTTGAATTTGAGATGATAAAACAAAAGTTGAATCTTCTTAATGATGAATTGGGAAGACCCCACTTGTCCAAAAAAGCGATAAAAAATCTTGAAAAATACGTCGTCAACACAATTGATTCTATGGAAGAGGCTGCTGAAAGTGTGGGCTTTGAGCTTTCTGACCAGGTTAAGAACCTTCCACAATTTGGAGAGCTTCATCTTTACTGGAGTTATAATGACGAGTATAATCAGAGTGAAATTGAAGACAAGAATATTGCTATATTAAGAGAAATTCATCAAAAGATGAAAGATGCGGAAGAGAGTATCCCTGAGCTCAAAGGAATGCTTGAAGACCAGAAAGAGTTAATTGTAAAATCTGAGATAAAATCCGCTCTTGTCAACAAGTATTATGATTTTCTTATGGATAAGAGGGCGCATGCTAACGGGAAAGATTTCGCGGAAAATGGTAAAGAGTTCAAATCTTATACAAAAGAGTTCTTTGAGACTAAAGATGGAAAAAGAAAACATGCTCTCGATAAAACTTTAAGAGAAAATCTTAAGGCAAAAGCTAGGGGAAGGTTGGGAAGAGACTTTGAAACTTTTGATTCTCTTTTTGAAGATGAGTGGAACAGGTTTTACAATATCAATACTAGCATGAAGCAAGTGAGTGCTTATCGAGAAAGTGTTAACAGGACTTTTGACAAAACAGAACAGAATTTGAAGAGGACTCAGAATGATCTCAAAGAAGCAGAGTCTTTTGCGAGCAGTCATCTTGTAGAGGAAATGGAAGGCCATGCTTGGTTCACGAAGAAGATTGCAATTACGCCTACAGAGGCAAAAGGTCTTGAGACTATAAAGAAAGAGATTTACAAAGGGATTTACGAAGATGTCCTCATCCCGGCAATAAAGAAATATTCTGGAAGGGAAGATCTGAAAGTCTTCCTTCATACGGATGATATAATCAGTGTCGAAGTTCCTGACCCTCAGCATTCTATTGAAGGAAAGAAGGATTTAAAGAGCAGACCTGTCGGAACAATCTTCACTTCACATCCAAGGACAAATGCACAATGGTCTAATGAACCTTTAGTAAACAGCTTTGCAAAAGTTCAGTCTTTTCATGAAGGTGAAATATCAAATGCGGTTCTTTCTGGAAGGGAGAGACCTAAAATTTTGGGAGAATTTGACAAAAGAGATTTTGCTCATACTGATGCTTATTTATCGAGCTGGGGGGCTGACGGTTATTTATCCCAAAGGAAGTTCACTGTTGATCCGACGACAGTTCAGGGGGAATACGCAAAGGACGCACATATAACTGCTTATATTAAAGTTCCGACAAGGCATGACCTTTCCAAGCTTGGTGCACTTTTGATTAAAGGGAACAAAGGAACTTGGGCTGGAAAGAGGCTTGCAAAAGGAGGAACCATATCGGGAAGTGTTCTTTATATAGAGCATCCTGACAGATCCCCTGAAGAGATCTTTTTTGATGACAGGTATTTCAAGAGAGTTGCTAATATGCCGATTAAAGACAATAATGGGAATCCCACAACTTTGGGAGAAAGATACAATGAACTTGAGAAGAAACTTGCTGAGTCAAAAGATAAATCCGAGAAGATTGAACTGGAAAAAGAAAGATCTGATTTGTTGGACAAAGCAAGACCTATTATCGGAAGAGTTTTCCTTCAGAATGACCTTCACGTCGGATCATATTCAACTCCCGGAAGGCCGTCAAATCCGGATACCATAACTTCGTCACAACTCGCGGCAGTACAAGCTTATGGAGTCAGGGGATTTGATATAAACCTTATGAGTGAGGGTCTTCATGGTGAACTTGGTTTCAGAAGTTACGACTCAAAGAGAGAAGCTGCTACAAATGATGACCTGACACATTCCACAGATCCTGTGACTTTTATGAGCCGATTAAAAATTCTTGAAGCCAGAATGAGGAAAGACAATGCAAGCGATAAAGATGTAGTTGAAGCAGTCAATTTTTACACTCAGGAATTTTTAGATGGAATTCCTGCATTCAAACCTGAAGATCAGCTCAATGCTTTTAATGAACTTCTAGTCCCAATAAATACAGAACTTATGGAAAATGGTGTTCCTTTCTTTGTTGGTACGGGCAATCACTGGATGGGTAAGAAAGAGAGCCAATCAGAGGGCAGTGTTATAGCGGGTCAGTTCGACAGAAAATACCAGGATCAAAGGGTTTTGATGACTGGTCAAAGTGTTTCCGGTCAGAGTTTCAATTATGATTATATAAAATTGCCAAGTGTCGACGGAAAAGGGATAGATTCAGTTTTTGCTCACAAAATGTGGCATGGTCAGACTGAAATTGATATGATGCCGATTCAGGCGATAAGGACAAGGAGTTCGGCGAAATATTATTGGGTGGGTGACAGGCATCATCCCGGTGCAATGGCTCAGGGTGGAAAGATGGGAGTACTTGATGCAGGGAAACAGCTTACGATACCTTATGCAAAGATGATAGGAAAGTCTGCTTCAGTCAATGGAACTATCGTTGGAGGATATGGAAAAAATAATGAACCGATTCTGGCATCAAGATATTTCCTCAACCCTGTAATTGATGAGCTTTCGGGATGGGATTACAAAGCAGGGGTCCTATCGAAAGCAAGATCTTTGATTGAAGAATCTGCTTATGATGATTCAATAGTAAGAGAAGCAAGGAAGCTGAACTTCTTAGTTGAAAAATCTAACAAAAGGGTGAAAAGTCTTGAGGAAAAAGTAGGTAATAAGATTATTATTTACAAAAATTAATTTATTCTTTGAAAAAAAGCCAATTTTCTTTTTTTCCGCCAAGTTTTGAGTTAAGCAATACATATCTTCCTTTCAGTTTTTTACCATCAATGTTGATGATGATTTTCTTTTCGTCTTTTTCGACAAGTTCGTAGGTTCCTTTATCCCATATTTTGACTTTGCCTGCACCATATTGACCTTCAGGAATTTCCCCCTCGAATTTTGCATAACTTTTCTCATGATCCGGAACTTGGACTGCAAGACGTTTGATTCCTTTTGATATGGGGGGTTCTTTTGGAATTGCCCAAGATTTCAGAACGCCGTCAAATTCAAGACGCAGATCCCAATGCAGATGAGATGCATGATGTTCATGGATTACATAAATTTTTTCTGAAGACATAAATTATATAATTCCCGTATGGTTAAATATTTTTCATATTTCACCTGCAGCTTTTTTCAGCCTGTTCATTATCGCAACGCCAAGTCCTTTCTCTTTTATTTTCTCTACAAGGATCACCTCAATACCTTTTTTGTCCATCTCCCTGAATTTCGAGAAAAGACTTTTTGCAAATTCTTCAAAGGTGCCTTCTTTCAAGATTATCCCTATCTTTTTTGTACCAAGTTTTCTTTTTAATGAGGGGATTTCTTTTTTTGTAACGAGGATAACTTTTGCTTTAGGAGAGTAATGTTTATATTTCATTCCTGGAGCTTTTGCAACTTTTCCTGCTTTTGCTTTTGTCTCTATTTTTCCTATAACTTTTTCCAATTCTTCTTTTGTTATCTTCCCGGGTCTAAGTATTGTAGGAGTTTCTGAGGTCAGATCAATTACTGTCGATTCTAAGCCGATATCTGTTCTTCCACCATCGATAATTGCATCGATTTTTCCATCGAGATCTTCAAGAACGTGCTTTGCTTCAGTCGGACTTGGACGTGTTGAAACATTTGCAGAAGGAGCAGCAACAGGAATTCCGGATTGTTTTATCAACTCAAGGGCAATTTTATTATTTGGCATTCTTATCGCGACTGTTTCCTGTCCTGCGGTGACTGCCCTTGGAACAGACTTGCTTTTGTTTAAGACTAATGTTAATGGTCCAGGCCAGAACTTATCCATAAGCTTCTGGGCTTTTTCAGGAACTTTGCTTACCAACGCAAAAAGTTCTTCTTTATCCGAGACATGAACAATAAGTGGATTGTCACTCGGTCTTCCCTTTGCTTCAAAAATTTTTTTGACTGCGTTTTCATCGAGTGCATTTGCCCCAAGCCCATAAACAGTCTCAGTCGGGAACGCGACGAGACCGCCTTTTCTCAGGATACTCGCTGGCAATCTCAAATCGGAATTATTCCCGAGTTTTATTCTTAAAGTTTTCATGAAAAATTTTTCATATCTATTTTCATAAATTGGAAAGAATTCTTATAAATTTTGCGGAACAAAATCTGAATTCTTCTCAGTTCTTGGCAGCATCTTCATTTTTTGTCCCACACTCATGGCAGAATTTCTGCTTTTGGATCAGATAGGGGGTCATGCATTTTTTGCATATCAAGACCTCCTTCCTTTTCTCAATCACCGGTTTGTAGCCTTTCCTACCTGAAAGTATTTTTCCGAGAGCGTCGGAGAATGATTCATTTGACTGTATCTCCTGCATTCTCATCTGAATATTGTTCGCATCACTTTCGTCCATCGCTAATTGAAATTACTTCTGCTTTTAAATTTTAATAAAAATAATTTTCCATTGATTTTTTTGGAAGCATTCTCGAAAGATTTATAAACACATTTTTTCTCCAAACTTCATTAACGATGATGAGTGCCTTAGTAAAATGTTTAACACATAAGGTATGATGTATGTAAAAGCAGTGCTCATTTTATAATCGATTAATAAGTTTTATCTTCTTAAAGTGAAATTATAATATGTTGTCACAATGTTTGTGATCTTTAAGCCAATAGTAGGAGTATGTGTGAAGTGATTTCTTTTCTTACAAAGAAATTGCGCAATTTTGTTTTATCGTCGTCGGTAAAATATCAAGTTGTTAATTCCAGTTGATCCTGCTGGCGGCTGCGGCTCTCTGACTTGCACTTAGACATGCAAGTCTTTTTTGTTTCTTCACAGAAATTGAAAGGCAAACTGCTCAGTAACACGTAGCTAACCTACCCTTAGGTTAAGGATACCCTCGGGAAACTGAGGTTAACACTTAATATGGGATATACCCTGGAAAGATTTATCCCAGAAACTAGAGCCTAAGGAAGGGGCTGCGGCGGATTAGGTTGTTGGCGGGGTAAATGCCCACCAAGCCTGTGATCCGTAAGGGCTCTTAGCGGAGAGGCCCTGAGAGGGAATCTGAGACACTATTCCCAGCCCTACGGGGTGCAGCAGTTAGGAATCATCTACAATGCGCGCAAGCGTGATAGTTTGAGTCAGAGTGCGTTCCAATTTGGAATGCTTTTGCCGAATTCAAAAAGTTCGGCGAATAAGGACTGGGTAAGACGGGTGCCAGCCGCCGCGGTAATACCCGCGGTCCAAGTCGCAGCCATTTTTATTGGGTCTAAAACATCCGTAGCTTGCTTTCTAAGTTCCTTGTGAAATCCTATATCTTAAATATAGGGCGCGCAGGGAATACTATTAAGCTAGAGACTGGAAGACGTGAGAAGTACGTTCGAAGTAGCGGTTAAATGCGTTAATCTCGAACGGACTCACAACAGCGAAGGCATCTCACGAGGACAGTTCTGACAGTAAGGGATGAAGGCCAGGGGCGCAAAACGGATTAGATACCCGTGTAGTCCTGGCAGTAAACACTGTACACTAAACATTAGTACCTCCTCGAGAGGTATTGGTGCTGAAGCGAAGGCGAAGAGTGTACTACCTGGGAAGTATAGTCGCAAGGCCGAAACTTAAAGGAATTGGCGGGGAGACACTACAACGAGTGACGCGTGCGGTTCAATTAGATTCTACACCGTGAACCTCACCAGGAGCGACAGCAGAATGAAGGTCAGTCTGAAGGGCTTACCTGACACGCTGAGAGAGGTTACATAGCCGACGTCAGCCTGTGCCGTGAGGTGACCTGTTAAATCAGGTAACAGGCAAGACCCGCATCTTTATTTACCAAGTGTACAATAAAGAGATTGCCGTGGAAACATGGATGAAAGTGCGGGCTACGTTAGGTAGCACAGCTCAAATCCCCTGGGCGACACGCGCGCGTCAATGGTGAATACAATTGGATGCAACTCCGAAAGGAGAAGCTAATCCCTTAAAATTTACCTTAGTTCAGATTGAGGTTTGCAACTCAGCCTCATGACGCTGGAATTCGTAGTAATCGGATATTATCAATGTCCGGTGAATATGTCACGGTCTCTTGCACACACTGCCCGTCAAATCAACCGAGTTATGTTAGGGTGAAACCCTTCGGGGGAGAACCTTAATATGACAAGGTAGGTTAAGTCGTCACAAGGTATCTGTAGGGGAACCTGCAGATGGATCACCTCCTTAATTTTTCAAAAGAAAAAGTTTACTTATAATCACGGACAGCTTTTACATACACTCATCCGTTTTGTGGGCCTGTAGTCCAACGGTAGAATACTTGCCTTGCACGCATGAGATCCGTGTTCAATTCACGGCAGGTCCATTTGTGCTTAAGCGGATGATCGTTAATAAATTCAGGAGAAAAGAAAATGTTAGAAGAAAAAGCAAAAGTAACTGTCAATGACTTAGTTAGATACAAACAAGTCAGGGAAGGCGAGACCATAATGGATATGCTGGCACTTGAGCAGTTAAGGACCCCTGAAGAATATTTTCGTAATATAAGAATAGATTACAAAGGTAGGACTGTGGAATCTGAAGAAAAGTTCAAGAACCCACGAGAAGGAGAAAAGATAAGGGTTTCAAATAATATAAAATACCTAAACTAAGATCACAAATCATATTCACATCACGTGAAAAACCGGGAAACCGGAATGGTTCCGAAAAATTTTCGGGATCAGATTGAGAACGCAATTGTTCGCAATTATGTTCAATGAGATAAGTAGTGGAACACATTAGGCATAAGAAAATTATATCTTATTATGCTGTTAGACGGATAGCTTGGTTTTGATTTCGATGAAGGACGTGGCAAGCTGCGAAAAGCTTGGGGGAATCGCATGCAGGTTTTGATCCCAAGGTTTCCGAATTGCTCAGAGATGGGCGAATACGCCGGGAATTGAAACATCTTAGTACCGGCAGGAGGAGAAAACAAAAAGTGATGCCCTTATTAGCAGAGAGCGAAAAGGGCAGAGGGCAAACCGAATCTACCGACGAAAGTTGGTCAGAGATGTGGTGAAGGTAAATTTCTAAGTCGACGATTCAAACTTACTGGAAAGTGAGACCTTAGAGGGTGATAGTCCCGTAGAAGAAGTTGATATGAAGTTCTTCAAAAGAGTAGGGCGTCTCAAATTAGGCGTCTGAATATGGCAGGATTAACTGCCAACCCTAAATACAATCAAAGTCCGATAGCGCAATAGTACCGCGAGGGAAAGCTGAAAAGTACTCTTAACAGAGGGTTAAAAGACTTGAAATCTGACAGCTACAGTTGGCTGCTGCTCTTACGTCGCAAGACAGAGGGTTGCAGCGTACGTTTTGAAAAACGGGCCAGGGAGTTTGCCTTTGTGGCGAGGCTAAGCAACGTTGTTGCGTAACCAAAGCGAAAGCAAGTATGAAAATGCGATTTAGTCACTGAGGTAAGACCTGAAGCCAGATGATCTATGCATGAGCAGGATGAAGTCTTCCGAAAGGAGGATGGAGGTCCGAACCGGTGTTATATACATGTACTCGAAAGATTTGTGCATAGGGGTGAAAAGCCTATCTAATCTGGCAATGGCTGGTTCCTACTGAAATATGCCCACGTATAGTCTCGTTATAGTTTGTTAACGGCGTACAGTACGGATAAAATTTGCAGGTGCTAATGCATACGGAATTTTTTCCAACTCAGAATCTGTTAATTGCATAAGACGAGAAACAGTGGCAGTATGTAAGATAATGTCACAAGACCTGAACAAGGGAGACCGGAGTTAAGGTCCCAAAATTCATGCTAAGTGTATCGAAAGGTGTTCTAAACCTGAGACACCGGGGATGTAAGCTCAGAAGCAGCTACCATTTAAAGAAAGCGTAACAGCTCACCCATTGAGGTTTAGAGCCCTGAAAATGGACGGGGCTAAGCATGATACCGATACTTCGGAGGCACTCAAGATTGAGTGTTCTGGTAAGTAGGCGTCGTTTCTGCTGAAAAGGTTTTTCGAGAGAAAGGCTGGAGCGGGAACGAATGAGAATCCTGGTAATAGTAGGATGTGATTTTCTTGAGAATAGAAAACGTCGAAAGAGCAAGGTTTCCTTGGCAATATACGTTAGCCAAGGGTTAGTCAGGACCTAAGTCGCACCTTAACTGAATGCGACGATGGATGGAAGGTTAATATTCCTTCACTGATTGGTTCTTATATAATGCATTTAGCTTCCGGATAAGCGGGCACCCGAGAGGGTGTTCTAAAAAAGAAACTGCACGAGGATAATCCTAAGACTGCAGTGAATTTTTTGATTCGTCGCTGATTCCAGGAGCCAGTGAAAAGAGTGTATTCTTGAATCAATTAACTGTACCCACAACCGACACTGGTGCTCTGGCTTAGAAGGCCAAGACGTGTAGGGGAAAACTAATCAAGGGAATTCGGCAATTTAGTCCTGTAGCTTCGGCTGAAGGGATGTCTATTTTTGTTTTTTCAGAAATGTAAAAGCATTAGTAGATCTAAGTAACGAGGACGGCCCGACTGTTTACCAAAAACGTAGCCACGTGCTAACCCGAAAGGACTTGTATACGTGGTGAGACCTGCCCAGTGGTGGTGTTTCAAACTTTCTTACAAGGGAGCTAAGACCCATCAAACGGCGGGAGTAACTATGACTCTCTTAAGGTAGCGTAATGCCTTGTCATCTGAATGGTGACGTGCATGAATGGTTTAACGAGGTTGTCACTGTCCCTGGTTAGAGCCCTCTGAAAATATTGTCCGGTGCACAGACCGGAGACGCCTAGTGGGAAGCGGAGACCTCATGGACCTTTACTGCAACTTGTTGTTGTGATTTTGAGCGGAATGCATAGCATAGGTAGGAGCATCGAAGCCGTCATCTTGGTGGCGGTGGAGCAATCGTGTAATACTACCCATTTTTTTCAAGATTGCTCACTCTTTACGGGGACAGCAGCAGGCGGGCAGTTTGACTGGGGCGGTGCCCTGTCGAAAAGATATCGATAGGACCCAAAGACAGGCTCATCCAGCTTGGAAATCTGGAGTTGAGTGCGAGGGCAAAAGCCTGTCTGACTGTATTTCGCACAGTAAGAAATGCAGGTACGAAAGTAGGGCCTAGTGAACCCACGTGCATTTTTAATAGGTGCCGTGTCTGATAGAAAAGGTACCCTAAGGGTAATAAGCTGGTCGCTCCCGATAGTCCGTATTGACGGAGCGGTTTGGTATTTCGCTGTCGGCTCTCCCTATCCTGCGCGTGCAGTAGCGTGCAAGGGTGTTGGAGTTCACACATTAAAAGGGATCGTTAGCTGGGTTAAGAACGTCGCGAGACAGTTTGTATGATATCTACTAGGTGTGTTGTTGTCTGAGTGGAACGAGTATCTAGTACGAGAGGAACGGTACTCGGGTGCCTCTGGTGAGCGGTTGTCATATGGCAGGCCGCATAGCTACGCACTGTATGGATAAGAGCTGAATGCATCTAAGCTCGAAGCCATCCGCAAAACGAGACAACTAAAGCCGTCAAAGAAGATGACGTTGATAGAACTCTTGTGTAAGGACCGAGCGCAAGCGAGGTTTTCAGCATAGAGTTACTAAAAGCTTCAAATTATTTTTTTCTTATGTCGTGTTCCACTACTTATCGGTTGATTCCTTCCGAAACCTTTATTTATTCTTTCCTACACTCTGATACATGGAAGAAAAAAAATCTTATTCAATTGATGAAATAAAAGAAATGTTTGAAGCATATGATCGGTATGTAAAAGAGATGAAATCTGTAGAACTTGTGAAATATGGCATTGATCTGCTGAAGTTGTATGGTCATGAATCTGAAGACCAAGTGTCTGATGTGTTTCTTATGAAAAGAAGTGAAATCGAAAAAGCTCTTTCTGACTGTTTTGAGAAAATCCCGAAAAGCCTGTTAAGAAAGTTAGGAATAGATAAACCTGATAAGGATATTGAGGTTATACATCCAAAACCCGGAGAGAGAATAAACCTCTGAATCTTTTTTCAAAAATATTTTTCCATAGCAATAATCCTTAAAAACTGAGACTTATTTTTTCTGGCATGTCTGAAGGAAGGTATTATAATATCAAAGAAGTGACTTTGCCGGATAGTCATGGTTCCGTCGTAGAATTGAAACGGGGAAAATTAGAATCCATAACCGGCAAGTCTGATATCTCCGTTTTTGGAATATCAATTAATCCTTCTGGGAGATGGATTGACTCTGTCAGTGAAAATTATTCGTTCCGTGAAATAACCGAATCGGATGCAGAAAAGCAAAGAGAAGGAGAAAAAAATTGGAACCTTCAATATGCTTGGACAGGCAGTAATTGAAAATGGAATTAGTCGCATTATTATCTAAAGGTGAAGGGACATGGGCCCAGGTTTCTGGTCTTATGAAATACGGAGAGTGGGATAAAATAGTTCTGATCGGTGGGGATTTTGCAAAAGATTTCAAGCACGAGAAAAAGTTTGAATTTGTGAAAGTCGATTTGGATAAAAAATTGGTTGAACTTAAGGATGAGCTTTCAAAGAAACTTAAGGATAAATTTGAAGGGATGGAAGTTGCATGTTCCATCGCATCCGGAGACGGCAAGGAGCATATGGCACTTGTTTCTGCCCTAATAAATGTGCCTGTAGGTATAAGATTCTGTGCCCTGACAAAAGAAGGGATTGTTTATTTGTAAGATGAAACTGAAGCGCGTTCTTATTGTGGGAGGTGGACCTTCCGGTTCTTCTTGTGGCATTACTTGTGCAAGAGGAGGTCTTGAAACGATAGTTTTCGAAAAAGGAAACCCTTACCGAGATAAAACATGCGGAGATACGATTCCTGCAAACCAAAAGACTTTGGCAAATCTTGGTTTGATCGAAGGTGTCAAGAAAAGATCGTTTTTAGTTGATTCAGCATTGATACATGGATTCTCTGGAGAAAGGGTTGAGATAAGAACTCCTATGATGACCTTGCAAAGATCGGTTTTTGATCAATTTTTGAGAGATGAATTAGAATCTCGAGGCGGAAAGGTTGATTATGGTGTTAATATAAAAGGGATAAAAATCTCCGATGAAGGTGTTGAAATTACAGATTCATCAGGTTTGAACTATGAAGGGGACTTTGTTGTTTTAGCCACAGGAGCCAATGTTTCTTTAGCACGTTCTTTGGGTTTTGAATATTCAGACAATCCTGTATTTGCCCTGAGAACTTATATAGAAAATGTGAATAAACTCAATTCAAATTATTTTTGGCTTTTTAGATCAGAAACAAATCTTCTTGGTTATGCTTGGGCATTCCCATCCCCCGGAAACATTTTGAATGTGGGTGTCGGTACAAGAGGAAAGGACGCAAAATTGAAGTCCAAATTGGAGAATTTTTTACAAGACAAAAAAATGATTATTGGAAATTCCGGAAATCTTACAGAACCTAAAGGTGCCCCTATAAGAATTGGAATGAGGAATGCTCTTAATTACGGGAGCAGAGTCATCTTGGTTGGTGAGAATATAAACTGCGCATATGACCTGACTGCAGAAGGAATCGGGCCTGCTCTTGAATCAGGGTATCTTGCTGGAAAAGCTTTATTGGGCTTTAAGGAAGGCGGAGATTCACTTAAAGATTATCAAGAGAAACTCGTGCGCAAAAGGGAAGAATTTTATAAAGGGTATTCCCAAATCGCAAATCTTGTCAGGTCTAGATATGGGAATAAATTGTTTTTACGCATCCTGAATAATTCAGAAAAGATGAGAGTTACTTTTGGTGATGTGATTCAAGAAGAAAAACCATCAAAAAATATTTTTCCAATGCAAAGTTTGCTAAATTTTCTTTAATAATCTATTCGCAAATTTTCCTAAATTTAGATAAAACTATTAAACTCTTTTTTTTGCGGAAGAATCTTATTTCATGCTGTTTGATTCTGACCGAACAAACTCGGTATAGGTATGAGACGAAAAAAATGGGGGCTGATTCGAATTTATTTAAGTTCCTCTGTTCCAAAGAAAGTTATATCTCTGAGCCAAATATCCTATCCCATAGAAGAGGAATTCATAGGCTTTCTCTGGCCTGTTAGATATGAAATAATTTTCTGGGTCTTTGCCTTTTTCATTAATCTCAAGTTGGGCTGATGCAAATCCTCTTAATACACTTTCATTCGCATTTTTGAACAGGGCTGTCAAATCTTTCATTTGTTATCCTCCATCTTTTCGGAACAATAATCTTCAGCGGTATAATCTGTTCCTGATGCGACAAGGTCAAAAAATTTAGGGAAATTTATCCAATGTTTTTTATTGAGGGACTTTTTTCCCAAAAGAATTGCACGTGACGGTTCGTGTCTTGATAAGTATTCATATTCAGGCAGGAATTCAAGGAGTTTCTTGGTGAATTCTTTCATGTCTTCCATATAAGGCATGTTTGGAACATGATAATATTTTTGGCTTTCACCTACCCACACATAAGACTTCAGTTCTATAAAGTCAGGTGAGCCGCGGTTTATCAGCTTTGCATATTCTTCGTAATTGTCCATGTTTTCTTTTTTTACCATCGTGAGCCTTATGCATGTTCTGTACCTTCGAGTTGCAAGAAGATCAAGGCATTTGTTCATTCTTTCCCAGTAATCAGAGAAAAGTGGCCTGTCAATTTCTTTCAATTTTTCTTTTGAAGGGGCGTCTATACTCAGGTAAAGTTGGGTCACGTTTCTTATTTTTTCTATAGCTTCCGGAAATTGTGCATTTGTGACCAAAAAAGTTGATATTCTCCTTTGGTGGAATTGTTCAAGTATCTCATCTATCAGCGGGTAAGTTATAGGTTCACCGGTGAGCGAAAGTGCGACATGTCTTACATCTTTATGTTCTTCCCTTTTTTTATCATTCATTTTTTTGTTGCTCCCAAAACCTGCAAGAAGTTTCAGATGTTCTTCAATTGAGTGTTCGATTATGTGTTCAGGTGAATCGATCGGACCGTACCATTCCTTTCCGACAGGGGCTTTTTGCCCCCTCCAGCAGAATTTGCAGCGTGAAGCGCAAAACATAGAGGTTGTCATTTGCATGCATTGGTGTGATCTTATTCCGTAAAAAGTGCATTTGTAACAGTTTCCCTCTCCACGGAGAGATTTCTTTGTCCATTCACATATCTTCACAGCAGAATGATTTCCGACAAGTCTGTAGCCTTGCCTTATGAGGATCTTTTTCTGCAATTCGTTAAGCTGTTCTTGCCTTTCTTTTGACAATTCTTGTAATGTCATTCATGAGGAAAATTTCATGCGTTTAAAAGAATTATGGAGAATATTATGAAATCTTTTTCTGTGAGATAAAGTTTCAGAAGAAATTCTTTGCCCAGAATATCATCAGGACAAGAAGCAGTACAAGGAAAAGGTAAGTCACGAACTTGAAAGTTTTTTCAGCTATTTTTTTTGATTTTGTTATTGATAAAACTGTGAGGTAGAAGAATCTTCCGCCGTCAAAAATTCCAACAGGAAGCATGTTTACAAGAGCTATGCTGAATGAAACAAGTACAAGCCACCAAAGTAAGTTATATATGAAATCTGCTCCTGTGAATCTTTCAGTGTAATAAATATGCGGGTCTTTATATGAAGCTAACCAATTCGTAATTCCGCTTATTATTCCGGATGAGCTCTGGCTTTCAAAAGTGATTCCTATCCATGGTTTGCCATCAGGTGAGTTCTCAAGGGTTATTGTTTTGTTTGATGTTGCGCTTCCATTGAAAAGAGTGAGGATTATCTTGTCTCCTGCTGAATGGTTTTGTATAAGTGAACCAAGTCCATCAAGACTTGCGACTTTTTTTCCGTCAAGAGAGATTATGGCCCCGCTAAGATTATCTTTTAAGGCGGGAGAATCATAATAAAGTGCTATCTGATCTGAATTTGGGACTATTCCTTTTATTGCTGCAAATGTCTCATTTCCTGCAATAATTTTGTTGAGCCTTCCTTGTAGGGTCATATTGCTCAGAAGTCCGTAAGAGATATTGTGTACAGGGACGCCATTTACAGAAGTTATCGAGCTCATATTCACATACCCAAAAGCGTAGTCATTGTAAATGACACCTGATGGTGCAAAAGAAGCTGTAAAGAATAAGATCATCAAAAGTCCGCCTATTATCGCTGTTATTATATTCGCGAAGGTGCCTGCCGAAAGGACAGACATCTGCTGGAAATTTTTTCTTTTCTCCATTGTTTTCTCATCTAAGTTCACAAAAGCTGCCAGGAATACTGGGAAAAAGAATGGGAAAAACCCGAACCCGGTTGTTTTTGTCTTGACGTCAAAGCTCCTAGCGAAAATCCCGTGGAAGAATTCATGCGTGATGGCAACAATTGCGAGTATTATTATCCAATATGAAAAATAAAATGGTGGAAGGAAGTTCAATTGGAAAATTTGCGGAAGGTAAGGTATAAGTGGAGTAATTGGAGGGAGTTTTATTGTTTTTACAATATTTGCTTCGAAAATGTAAACCCATAATATCTGCACAAAAAGGTAGATCATCAAAATCATCAGGATGTAACCAAGTATAACTGAAATATAACTCAAGACTTTTAGAAATTTTTTGTGCTTCTTCCCGAATCTGTCTATAAATTTTACGCCCCACTTGGTATGGTATAAAAGAAGTAATCCTTCCCTTTTTATCCTCTCCCTTCTTGCATAAAGGAAAACTGAAATAGCAATGACAAAAATCGCCATAAGAGTCAGGTCCCAAAACATTACATCCATTTTATCACCTTAATCTAGTTTGGAAAAGAAGTTTATAAGGGTGGCGGTTCCAAATGGATTTATTTCTTCTTCAAAACTCTGAATTGGCTTCGTCCGCATTTTCTGCATTTGACTTTGCCCTTCAATATTTTCTGCGGGTCAGCTCTCATCTTTGTTTCGCATCTCTGGCATACGAACATATTTTTGAAAAGTCTGTCCTGTGCTTCTTTAATCTTTGTTGCCATAATTGATACAGAAATAAATGGTTTAAAAAGTTTTTTAATTGGGGTTTCTAAGAATTACATCTTCCTTTTCAATATAAGCGTCCCTTCGACATTCCAATATTCGACGTTATCATTTGCCTGAATCTGGTCTTTTAACTCTTCAGGAACAGATACTTCTATTGTCTCAAAAGATTCAAGGTCCATTATACTTGCATGATCTCCGGATAAAGACAGTACCTGACCTTTATTTTTGTTTACAAGAGGAACTTCAAATCTTTCATGGCCTGGGACAACAAACACTTTCTTGGATCCTGTGACCATATTTTCTGCTTCAATACGGCATTTAGCGTGCCCGTGTTTACCTGTCTTTGAAATATCCATCTTTTTTATAGTGTAGAATTCACCTTCGAGAGTCAGGTTCGTTCCAACCCTCGCCTCTGTTGCATCAATTATTTTCAATACCATTATATGAATAAAAAAATTTCATTTATAAAAGTTTGTGTATTTTTCTAGAAGGGGAAGTAATTGTATTTATGAGTCTTTGTTATTCTTAATATGTCAAAGTCTCTTATTACTTCGGAGAAATTTTTCCTTATGTCGGAAATAATTCCGTAAAGTTCATCTTCATTCTCGGATTCAATTTCAAGTTCCAGATCCCATGAGCCGATTAATTTCAGTAACTGCGTTACCTTTTTGTTATTCCTTACGTAATCTTTCATCTTTTCTTCTTCAGTCTCATTGAAGTTCTTTGTCCGGACAATTATCTTGTAAAATTTTATCCCTAAGTTCTCAAGGTTCGGAAAAGTCCTAAATTGGATGATGATCTTATCTTTAAGGAGTTTTTTCATCCTGTAATTTATCACATCTCTTGAAAGATTCAATTTACCAGAGATTTCGATGATTGTTGCGCGTGTGTTATTAGAAATTTCTTTTAATATTCTCCTGTCTATTTCATCAAGTTCGTAGATTCTCTCGGGAACCCCGTAAATAAATTCGAACTTTTTCCTTTCTTTGCCTTGAGCCAAATATTCTCTGGAATAAACTGGGGAATATTCCGTCAGAAGGATATCTTTCTCTAAGATAAATTTTGAAAAATGGTTCATGAATTTTCCAAGTATTCTTCCGAATTCGAAGTTGGATTTTGACAGGACTGAAACCGCAAGATCCCAGCGCCCGCGCATCTCACCGACCCAGATTGAGTTTTTATCATTAATCCAATAATTAATCATTTTCTTTTCTTCATCCATTGAAGTGTTCTGAAATTTGAAATAGATTTTATACTGTGAGTAACCGAGTTTTGTAAAATTTATAACTGTGTAATGCGAGAATATAGCACCTTTTTTTACGAGCCCTTGGATTCTATATTCAACGGCAGGTTTGCTCAAGTGCACTCTTTTTGCAATCTGGGAATTGGTGTAACGTGCGTTCTCATCAAGTAGCGAGAGGATTTTTTTGTCTTTTACATCAATTTTTATCATAAGTTAAATTATAAGTAATATATTTATAAATTTTACTTGAAAATAATCTTTTGGAGAAAAAACCTTTATATATGTGTAATTGCATACTACTATCAAGTTGTGAAAAACACAACTGAAGGAAATAGGAAAATGAAAAACTTAAGAATTGAAAATAAATCGGATTTGATAAAAGCGTTGGAAAAATCAGAAAGGGTACAAATACAGGACACCAGAAAAAGCACATATGGGATAATTATCCCTCCAAAGCTTGATACGTATTATGTTGCTGATACCCCTAGGTCCCGCCTTGACTGGATGGGGTATATACAAGCAATCCAGAGTAAAGATTTCATTGAGAAAACTGATTGGGGTCTTTATTTGGTTCAAGGGATAACTATGCATAGAATGTTCAGTTCATTTGCAATAAATGAAGATGACGCAATGAAAACTGATGTGTATAAGGAAGAGATAAGGAAAGGGAAAGGGGGACTTTTAGGAAAATTAATGAAGAAATACCTCTTTGTAATAGATATTCATGCAGATCGTTCTATCTCTTTGGCTAGGGATTATCTCATGAAAAAAATGAAAGATGACTTAAAGACGCAAATGACCTACAAAACGATTAAAGATGAATTTCACGATAATTACTTTTATGTGGGAAAGATATCAAATCCAGAGTCATTTCAATCAAAGCTGTTCAGCCCAACGGATGAAGTGATAGCGTTATATGATTAATGGGAGGACAAAAATAAAGTGATTTAAAAATGAAAACAGAACAATATTATTCCAGGGGAGTTGAATCTATGACACAAAGTATAGATAATGAAAATTTATTCCCTTATATTGATTCTCTCTTCAGGCTTGAAGAAATTAATTTTAATGATCTTGATATGAATGCTCTTGAAGCAATAGCTGAGAAAGAAAAATTCAGATTTGGGGAAGGTTCTTTCGGGAGTTATGATCTCATTTCAATTCTTCCAATTCCTCTCCCGGACCATTTGGTGATTGGGCCATACTTTGGAGTGTATGTGGTGGATAACCTTTGGCTGCTGAAAGATTATGGCGAAAGAGTGAAGATTCCAGGTTTTTGGGAGAAGTTGCACGGGGCCAAAAGAAACGTAGAAGGAATTTTTAGATATAGGTATCGTAGAGGTGCCGATCTTATCTTCGGAAATTGCATCCCTGAAAAGGTCATCCCGATAACTTCTGACAATGAGGATTATAAAAAAAT
Source organism: archaeon (assembly GCA_027343665.1). Classification (GTDB taxonomy): domain Archaea; phylum Nanobdellota; class Nanobdellia; order Pacearchaeales; family GW2011-AR1; genus GW2011-AR1. The sequence continues at coordinate 336,521 of DAHWKL010000001.1, read as the reverse complement.
TGTCGAGGCACTTAGGGGAGAGAGAGGATGAACAAGGAGGAGATAGACCAATTCATTGATAAAAAGTTGGAAGAATATCATAAAAAAGTCTGTAAAGATGAATATGTTGATTTTTTTTACCAAATTGTGGCTAAGGGAGCAAATGGGTTTTTTACAGGAGAGCTTAATTTAAATCATGTCCAAGAAACAGAATTTCCTTCTGAGCCTGGGAATTTTCAACTAATTTATCAGATAGATGGGAATAAATTTATCTCTTTGCACATGCATCGTTCTTCTAACCCTCGTATAAAATGGTATGAGGGCTGTTTCGGGTATTCATTTAATTTGGATTATCCAAGTAAAGACAATCACAAAGTGGATAAAAAATTTATCTCCTCAGCGATTCTCTCAAGGTTGAAAAGCTCGAAATTGGATATTTCGAGATTGAATAATGAACTTAATCGAGATTTTGCTCACGATTTTGGTAGTCTTGAGGCATCATTCTTTCAAAAACATCTGATGACTATAAAAAGAGAATTCAATTACGACTGGCCAGTAAATGGCCTGAACATGATAGATGTTTCCTCCCGTCCCGAGTTATATTCCGATATGATTGTATCAGAATGCAAACTTATTTACGGTGCTTTCAAGCCGATTGCATACGGGCTTGAAAGAAATTTTCCGAAGTTTGGCGAAATTTCTGCCGAAAGGAACGCCAAACTAAAAGAGCTTTCAGACAGATTATTCGAATGAATTTTCCCCACTTCCCTGCACCAACAAATTTTATAAACTATTCATTCAATCATCGTTTATCATGGCTCTTCAAAAAAAAGATTTTATAGCAATTGAGTTTACGGGGCGTGTCAAAGGCGGAGAGGTTTTTGACTCAAATGTGAAAGAACATCTAGAAAAACTTCATTCAGGGCACAATCACCCTGTCGAGACAAAACCATTTATTTTTTGCCTGGGAGAAGGAATGTTTCTTAAGGGTGTTGATAAATTTTTAATTGGGAAAGATATCGGCGAATATGACCTCTCTCTCAATCCGGAGGACGCTTTCGGAAAAAGAGACCCAAAACTTATCCAGATGGTTCCTCTGAAAACTTTCAAAGACAGCAATCTAAATCCAATTCCGGGCAGCGTTTTTAATTTCGACGGGAGAATTGCTAAGGTTCTCACAGTTACAAGTGGAAGGGTTATAATAGATTTTAATAATCCACTTGCCGGAAAGGGTGTAGAGTATAAAATTAAAATTTTAAAGAAAATTGACAGTCTGGATGAGAAGATTAAGTCCTTAAATGAATTTTTCTTGGGCTCGCAGGAGCTTAAATTCAATGTGAGCGGAAAAAAAATTTCGATTGAAATACCCCAAGAGCTTTCAAGTTTCGCCGAACTTTTCAAAGACAAATACAAGGAAATGCTTGGTATGGATGTGGAGATGAAATTAACTGAGTCGGTAAAATCTGAAAAAGATAATTCAAAATAAGAAATCTTGATTATTAATTTTTCTAAGTATAATCCACTTAATTATCTTAAGCGGTTCATCTGGCTTGAAACCACAACAATTTTTATAAATGGATTTAATCATGTTTATTAATGGAAGAAGATTATTCTGAACTGGATGTTGCGCTGAGTTCTTCAAACGTGAAAGAGGTTGATAAGGAGCTTGAAGAGATTATAAAAAAACAGGCGACGAGAATCAAGGTTGTTGGGATTGGAGGAGGGGGAGGGAATTCTCTCAACCGTATGAAAGAAATTGGCATCAAAGGTGGGGAACTTATAGCTATGAACACTGATGCGCAGGATCTTCTTTATACGGATGCTGATCAAAAAATTCTTCTTGGAAAAGAGCTTACTCAGGGGCTTGGCGCAGGAAGCAACCCAAAGGTAGGTGAAGAAGCTGCTAAAGAATCGGAATCTGAAATCAAAAAGAAACTTTCTGGAAGTGATATGGTTTTCATCACATGCGGTATGGGTGGTGGAACAGGTACGGGTGCTGCTCCAGTTGTTTCTTCAATTGCAAAAAAACTTGGTGCTTTGACTATTGGAGTTGTGACTATGCCTTTCACGATAGAAGGTGCGAAAAGAATTGAAAATGCTGTTTATGGACTTGAGAGGATGGAAGCGCTCACGGACACTTTGATAGTGATTCCTAACGATAAACTTCTTGAGCTCGCTCCGGAACTTCCTCTTCATACTGCTTTCAAAATTGCCGATGAGATTTTGACAAATGCTGTGAAAGGCGTGACTGAACTTGTCACGACTTCAGGCCTTGTCAATTTGGACTTTGCCGACATAAGAGCAGTTATGGTCGAAGGAGGAGTTTCATTGATTGGCATGGGGGAAAGTGATACTGAGAAAAGGGCCCTTGATGCAGTCACAAAAGCGATACGCAATCCTCTTCTTGATGTTGACATCTCGGGAGCCAAAGGAGCTCTTGTGAATATAATTGGTGGGCCTGACATGAGCCTTGAAGAATGTAAAGATATAATACATGAAGTTGGCGGAAAGCTTTCCCCAGATGCGAAAATGATTTGGGGTGCAAAGATATCTCCTGATATGGACAAATCGATAAGGGTCCTTTTGATTGTTACAGGTGTGAGAAGTTCACAAGTTTTAGGCCGTGGTGAAGACTTTGAATCTTTAAAGCACCGTGAGATGGAAGAAGAATTAGGGATTGAGTTTTTGGAATAATTTTAAAAACTCTTGAAGTCATTTTTTTATATGGAAAATTTGAAAACTTTTTATCATAAATGCATAAGAGTATGGAAGACCTTGAAAAAGCCGTCAAAAAAAGAGTTTACAATGACTGCTAAGATTTCAGCAATAGGTATCGTGATACTTGGATTTATTGGGTTTATAATTTCGATTATCATTGGATTTTTCCAATAAATCTTAATAAAAACTTTTATAAAGCATCTCTTTTAATTAATATTACTACTTCTAAAGTTTTGAGGTAGTTTGAGAAATGATATTTATAGTAAAAGTTCAGACAAACAAGGAAGATTCGGCGATTGAGATGATTGCCGATAGAGGTAAGAAGAAAAATCTTAATGTCTATTCTGTTTTGAGACCACATGGTTTAAGGGGATACATAATCCTCGAGTCCGAAGACAGAGAATCAGCTGAAGAGGCTGTTTATAATCTTCCCTACATAAAAGGCATCGTCGGAAAAACTATCTCTTACGATGAGATAAAGAATATGCTTGAGACAAGTGCAGCGACGGTTTCAATTGAAGAAGGAGATATTGTTGAGATTATTGGTTCTACTCTTAAAGGGGAAAAAGCAAAAGTTTTAAGAATAGACAAACAGAAGGAAGAAGTAGTTGTGAGCTTACTTGGTGCAGTTGTACCCTTGCCAGTCACAATAAAACTTGATAATGTTAAGGTTATAAGGAGAGAAGGAGAAGAAGAAAAATGAACATAAAACTGTTGGTTGATGGTGGGGCAATGAAACCAGGCCCAGCTCTTAGCCAGAAACTGGGTCCTGCAGGAATACCTATTAATAAAGTTATAGATCAAGTAAATGTTTCAACTCAGGCTTTCAAGGGAATGCAGGTTCCGGTTGATATTGTGGTAGACCTGAAAACGAAGACTTTCGAGGTTAATGTATCTTCGCCTCCCGTGTCAGGTTTATTGAAAAAAGAAGCAGGGATACAAGTCGGGTCAGGCCTTCAGAAAAAGATTAAAGTTGGAAATCTCTCAATCGAACAGATAATTTCTGTTGCAAAATCAAAGATGCCTAATCTTCTTTGTAATGATTTGAAGACTGCAGTCAAAACTGTTATCGGAAGTTGTGTCAGTCTTGGAATCCTGGTTGAAAATATGAATCCCGTTGAGGTTGAAAAAATGGTCGATGAAGGTAAGTTTGATAAAGAGATAAAAGAAGAAAAAACTGAAGTTTCTGCAGATAAGAAAAAACAAATAAAAGAATTTTTTGAAAACTTAAAATCAGCACAAGATAAACAGCTTAAGGTAGAAGCTGAGCAAAAAGAAGCTGCAGCGGCAGCCGCGGCAGCAGCAGCACCAGCCGCCACGCCAGCTGCAACAACGACGGCAAAAGTGGCTGAGAAAGTGCCGGCCAAGCCAGCCAAAAAATAAGTTTATAAATTAAACAATTCCCCTTAACTTATGGGGCTGTGGGGTAGCCTGGTAGCCTTAGAGGTTTGGGACCTCTCGACCCCGGTTCAAATCCGGGCAGCCCCATCTAAAACAATGACAACAAAATCAAAAAAAACAAAATCAGCAGGAAGATTCGGAGCAAGGTATGGAAAGACAGTCAAGGATAAACTTGTTGAGGTAGAATCAAAGCAGAACTTAAAGCAGAAATGCCCTTTTTGCGAAAAGCTCGGAGTGAAAAGAATATCAAAAGGAGTATGGGAATGTCCAAGGTGCAAAAAAAAGTTTGCCTCCAATACTTATTACCTTGATTAATCAAAATGGCAGATTATAAATGTTTCAAATGCGGGAATGAGATAAAAAGCGATGAATTGAAAAAAAGGTTCAAGTGTCCTCACTGTGATTCAAAGATTTTTTTCAAACCGCGAAGAAAAGTGAAAGTCATCAAGGCTGAGTGAGCCTGGTCTGACAATTTTCAAGATGGAAAAAGATAAAATACAAAAAATGCAGATTCTTCAGGAAAATCTTCAGTCTATTCTGATGCAAAAACAGGCTTTCCAGATGGAGATGGATGAAACTCTTTCTGCATTGAAAGAGATTGAAAATTCTAAAGATGATGTTTACAAGCTTGTTGGGCAATTAATGATAAAAGTGAAGAGAGAGAAGATAAAAGAAGAGCTTGCGAATAAGCAGAAGATAATCAATTCGAGTCTTGAAAGGCTCGAGGCTGAAGAGGAGAAAATGTCCATTGAATTCAAAAAAGCAAGGGACGAACTAATAAAAGAATCAAAAAACAAAAAATAAAATTTTTTTTGTATTCATAAAAATCATTACAGCAAAACCCCGAAATCTTTATAAACAGATTAAATCTAAATTTATCATGGTGTTCGAAAAATTCAAAAAAGCTTTCAAGGGAAGCGACGATTCTGTTGGTGATGAGTATCTTGAGATTGATTTGAGTCAGGAAAAAAAAGAGAATAAGGTCGTTGTAAAACTTTTCAACCTGAATGATTATGATGATTCAACCAATGTTCTTAATGCATTGAGAGAGGGTTATACAATTGCAGTTATAGATATCAGAATTTTGAAAAAGAAAGATCCAATAGAACTCAAAAGGGCAATTTCAAAGATAAAAAAGACCGCTGATGCCCTTGAAGGTACAATTGCAGGCTTTGGTGAGAATATTGTTGTTGTGACTCCTTCATTTGCAAAAATAGAAAAGCACGTTGGGAAGTCAGGTAAGCCTGAAGAGAAAAAAGGTCTTGAAGATTTTTAAGCTTAATTGCCAATCTTTTTAAAACATGATTTTCTTGTTGGAATATGAAAACTATTTTTGTATCAGCTAAAATAAAGAAAGAACCTGATTATGAAGAAGTAAAGGATCTTGTGAATGAGAAGATTCCGGAAAGAAATCTGTCCATATGTTATTCAAACCAGTTTATTGATATCGCAAAAAAACTTGAGGGCATTTTAGGCAAAAGAGTGGTACATAGAAGCCAAGTCCTTGGCTGTTCAAGACCAAAATTTCCTAAAGAAGTCGAAGCCATACTTATTGTCGGGCAGGGAAAGTTCCATTCGGTTTCCCTCGCTTATGAATCAAAACTTCCTACTTATATCTTAGAGGACGGTTCAATAGAGAAGATCTCTCAAAAAGATGTTGAAGCGATGGAGAAAAAAGAATATGCTATGTATATGAAATTCCTAAAATCAAAAAAAGTAGGGATTCTTGTAACGAATAAACCCGGTCAGCAAAGGCTGAAGAGTGCGATTGATTTTCACAGGATGCTGAAAAATAAGAAGAGTTATCTGTTTATAGCAAATGATCTTAATATAAACGAATTTGAAAATTTTCAGATTGATTGCTGGATCAATACGGCTTGTCCAAGGATGGACTTGACAGATGGAAGTATACTCAATCTTGAAATTCTTGAAAGGATTCAAAAAGGGAATACTGATTTAGACTCTTGTCATTGAAAAAACTGTTTTTATTGCAACGACTATTGTTGCCGGGACAAATAAAGTGAGAAGTGCTGAGAATGTTGATGCGACTGCATCTCCTATACCTATTCCTATAAGTGAGCCGGTTACACTTTCCATACCGAATCTGCTTACTATCACAAGGACTGCACCTATCAGCAAAAATGTCTGTGAATCTTTGCCTGACACGTTTAGACTAAATCCGACTATAAGCCCGAGGAGGACCAATAAGCCGTAAATTGAAGAACTGTATTGGTTTATTCTTGCAAGAGGCAGGAAGAAGGTGGTAACGACGCCTATAGATATTGCAATAACAACTCCAAGAAGGAATAGCCATGCTCCGACGGAATTTTCCTTTGATTTTAACACCATATAACAATAGGGTGCGAAAAATTTATAAATTTTTTCAGGGAGCCGGAAGAATGCATGTTTTTGAAAATACAAAAATTTATAAAGGGACGTAACTCTGAAATGGTAAAATGGAAAAGAAGACAGGTATAATCTTTGCGCTCGTTTTTGCTAGTTTGTTTTTAATGAGCTTTGCAAGTGCGACTCTGACAGTAACAGGAGTTCCAAGTCAAATCACAGGATCAAGCGGGCAATTTACAATAACTATTTCAAGCAATACAAGTGAGAGTGTAAATCTCTCCATCCCCCAGATAACTTCTGGACAAGGCACTACTGGTGTTGTCAGTTTTACGGTTTCAAACGATTCATTTTCTCTTAATAAATCTTCAAAGTCGGTTTCTGTAAATTATAGCGTCTCAGACCCAAATGGGTATTTTAACTTCCTTGATTCAAGTTCTTATTCCACAACATTGAAGGTGAATGGGGTAAGTTACGGAACAATCTATTTCAAGAACACGAATTTCTGCCAAGGAACACCTAATGTTGTTAATATTCTTCGTGTTGATTCTCCGGATTTCAGTATAACAAGTGGCTATGGGGATTCAAGTACATGGTACCTTTTAGACAATATAACTGCAAAGGTAGATATTGAAAATAATGGAAATTATGATCTGAGAAATGTAAAAGTTCAGTGGGCTCTTTATACTACTGATGGCAATAAAATAGATAGCGGAACTCTGAACACTTTCAGCCTTAATTCAGGGAATGATAAAACTGTAAGCATAAACTTCCCACTCAATAACGGGATGAATAGGATTGATAATTCGGGAGGAAATGTTGTGCTTTATGTCAAAGCAACCGGAACAATAAGGGATACCTCTGTCAATTCAATCTATGATGGCAATCAGACATGTTCTTCAGTTAGCGGAGATGGCTATGTTGAAACTGGCGATGATTTCATGGTGCCTTCCGAGGTGACTATGAATGGAAATATTCTTCAAAATGGAGATACCCTAAATGGATCTGTTTCATGCAGTTCAAATGTGAATCTTGCAGGAACTATCTATAATATTGGGAGTAATGATCAGCCAAGTGGTTCTTATGTTGTTATTTATAATCAGAAATTAGGTTTGAATCAGATTATAAAACTTGGAAGCATAAGTGCTTTTAGTTCTCAGGATTTCTCAGCTAATTTCGTGATTCCAAAAAACGCTCACCAGCAGATTTACGGAATACAGCTTAGCGTTTATGATGATAACAACAATCTTTATGAGAGCAGCAACAACGATCAGGCTGTGAAAACAGTTTATCTGAATGTTTCAGGAGGTTGTTCAATAAACCCACCTATCGTCGGTGCAACAATAGTATCTGGTGAAGCACAAGCTGGTAAAGAAGTTACTATCCAAGCTTATGTAACAAACAATGACACTCAAACTGCAACTTTTGTTCTTGCTCCTAATGGGTATAATTCATGGGCTAATCTTGTAAACATGAGTGACAGCACATTTACCTTGAGTCCATCATCTACCAAAGATCTTTATATGACCTTTGCTATAAATCCAAGTGTGCAGGGAGCACAGAATTTTAATCTTATAATAACATCTAACGGGCAAATTGTTTCTCAAAAACAAGTTTCATTAAATGTTGCTCAGGGGTCTTTCTGGAATAATTTAGGTTCAAATGTGAATTGGGAGTTAGTCGGAATAGTTGCTCTTAATATAATACTCCTTGTGGCAATAATCTTTGTTGCGGTAAAGATTTTAAGAAGAAGGTAAATTTTTCCCAGGAACTTAAATTATATAAATGACCTTTTTCATATATAATTATGAAAGATGACTCAAAAAAAGTTCTGGGCATATTTTTGAGATATATAATCCTCATTGCTGTCGTAATTCCCGGTCTTGCACTTTTTTATGATCTTTTTCTTCCTTTGACGAAATATCCCGTTCTTTATATTTTGGAAATCTTCTTCAATCCGATAGTTTCCGGAAATACAATCTTCATCGGGGCGAAGAACCTTGATATAATCGGTGCTTGTGTTGCAGGTTCTGCATATTACCTTTTGCTTATCCTTAATCTGTCCACGCCGGATATAAAATTGTATAAAAGGGTTAAAATGATAATCCTTTCCTTCCTGATCTTCCTTGTTGTAAACATAATTAGGATTGTGATACTTGGTATTATGTTTGTTAACAATTCTTCTCTTTTTGAGCTTACACATGAAATCCTTTGGTATGCAGGAAGCACAATTCTTGTTGTAGGAATCTGGTTCTATGAAGTCGTCGCTTTCAAGATAAGATCTATTCCTGTTTATTCGGATATAAAATATATATATGGCAAGTCTAGCCTAAAAAAGAAGTAACCCCTATTGTTCCGATATAGACGATTATTCCTGCCACAAGGACTCCACAGGCTATTGCAATTATGCTCTTTTTTCGCGGAAGATTGAAGAGCCATGATAAAAGGACACCCGAATAGGCTCCAGTAAGTGGAAGTGGAACTGCAACAAAAAGAAACAATGCCCAAAGGCCTATTGAGTCATGTGATTTTTCAAAATGGTCAATCTTTTTCTGCATTTTCCTTAATGTGAACTCATAGAATTTTTTGTATGTTTTCAGGTTGAGGAAAAATTTGTGAAGATAATCAAGAAAGAAAAAAGCTGCAAAAATCATAAGAATATTTAAAGATACTATTATCAGAAAGACCAATCCCTGCGAGACTCCCTCTTTTGAAGCGTTGATTAAAGCAACAGGCAGACCTCCTCTTAGTTCAATCACCGGGACTATTGTGAGTATTATCGCAAGTACAAGGGGGTTCATTTTATCTTGATAAATTTATGTATTTTGCATACATATCCACCATTAACTTTTCAGTCGCAGGAAGTATCTCACATTCAGAATCATTTCCTTTTATTTCGAGTTCATAACAATTGTATCCTATCTGCTTGACTTGCGTTTCGTTTCCGTATTTGAGAAGGAAGAAATTGTACTTTCCTTGCGAATCGCATGTCGCATTCTGATCATTCACGAATTGCATTCCCATCTCTGTGATTGTCCTGTAAAGATTCGCAATTGATATAGCACCATATCCTTTGCAGCTGAATGTTCCATTATCAAACTTATAAAGGTTGAAGGCGGTAAAATTGAAATTTTCAGAGCCATAGAAGGGGACATTTTTGAGTTCATTAGGATTTGTTCTTATCCTGAATCCGAAGGGTGTTCCGGCCGCAGAGGTTGCAAGTGTTGCAGTGTCATAAAAAGTCAGGTTTCCGATTTTTTCTATTGTAAAATTGATCCCTTCATAATTGAAACTTGTCTGTTCCTTGCCTGCTGATATGAAATAGACTATCCCTGCAACAATGATTATACCTATCACTATTAAGGTTATCATCAAGATTTTATTTTCTCTTTTGGATTCTTCCCTTACTTTTTTTCCATTATCCTCTTTCTCTTCTTTTGGCATTTTTCTTGTTTTTTAGTTTATCCCTAATATATGAAGAAGGAACTCATCAGTGAGATTAAGCAGGTCATTGGTGTTTCCTTCTATGTAAATGCAATTTCCTTTTTGATAAATTTGGTTCATCGTTGCATTCTTGATTACTATCAAATTACTTGTGCAGTCTTTTGTCGGGAGTGTTTTATCGAGGCAGGTTTCATTCACAGCGCATGCTCCCTGCACCCTTAAAGTATAGTTAGATAAGTCATTATATATCTCGTTGTATGAATTATAATCATAAGGGGAGGAGACATAAACGACCTGCCCAGAATAATCCGCAAGTGTTTTGTTTATGAATATATTATCTGTGGCATTCCCGGCGAACTGCGGATTTACTGAAAAATAAAAAGATGAACTTCCGGACTGCAGGACATAATAACCGTTGGATTCCTGGAAAGTCAGTCCTTTATAATTTATTGTCGGATTCTGTGAGCTTGTTGTTCCGCCTGATCCCCCTATATACTGAAATACTATTCCGAATATCGAAAAAAGCATTACTACTATAAGGATTCCTGCAAGAACTAGCTGGTTTCTTTTCTCCTTTTTTTCCTTGTCAGCTTTTGATTCTATTTTTTTTATCATGCTTTATAGAGAGGAAATCGGGTATAAAAGTGTTGCGGATTTCCCGTTTGATTTTTCCGTCGGAAAAATCTGTCCAACTATACAAAGAGCAAATCTCTTGTAATCTAGTCTTCCGACCAGACCTGAAGAAAAAAAGAAAAAGAAAAAAATAAAAAATAAACTTTTTGGCTTTAAGCAGAGCTGTTAGCTACTTGCATCGTTGCCTGTGTACCTGAAGTTCCTTTGTAGGTACTTGAAGTATCAACAGTGTTATGAGTCAAGTAAGTTACAGCGTTAACTGTGTCAGCAGCATCATAACCAGCGACAACTAAAGCTAATGGAGCACTTAGTACTCCGCTAACTCCCTTTATAAGGAATTGTCCTGATCCAACACCTGTAGCAGCTGTGAAAGCATCGCCACAAGTTCCGTAAGGAACACCTAATGCAGTTGCAGCAGCTGAGTTAATACAGCTACCACCAACAATCACTAAGTCTTTTCCTGAAACGGATGAAACTTCACTGTCAGTTACTAAAACATTTCCTAATGCGCTACCACCTGAGATGGTTGCACTTGGAGATGCTAAGTAAAGCTGGCCATAAGATTCACCGCCGTGGTATACCAATGCAGCAGTTTCCTGTGTTGGTCCCTGGTTGTAGGATATAGCAGTTGCAAGTGGAGAAGCTACTGTGTAATCATACACGTTTGTGTTCCCTACCTCTACTGCGTTACCTGCACCGCTGACTCCTGTTACAGAAGTCTGCTTTGTTGTTGATCCAACACTTCCTACGGTTATATTGAATTTGTTTCCAGATGCAATATTTCCGTTCTTATCAGCTTCAGTGAACTGAAGGTTGTAAGATTGGACTGTAGGTTTGCTCGAATTACCATTAACATGCACAGAAGTTGGAAGAGCCATCTTTAACCCATCATTTGTGTAAAGGGTAGCGAAATTTGCTCCGGTTCCGCCTGCTGTGAAGCTTACATTCTTTGCGGCATAGTCGATAGATGGAGTCAAGGTTATTCCTGTGTTAACTCCTACTGAACTAGCTTGGTTGTTAGTCAATGTAACCTGGTTTGCAGTGTTAGCCTCATCAGTCAATATAACTTGAAGCCCATTCTCTGTTGTGTTTGAGAAACTTGTCACTTTATATACATGTGACTCAGCGACTTTACCGCTGTTTCCCGAAATCACAAACTCACTATTCTGGTGGACCTTATTCAGGTACACTGAATTGTTCGTGACTAACAAGTTGTTTGAATCTTGTCCGATTGTAGTGAAGTTCCCAGTTGTCTTGTCTATTCCAAGGACATCTAATGAAACAGAACCGCCTTCCAAAGTTGTTGATACTTTGACTGCTGTATTCCCATCATTTGTTACTGTTGTGTTTTCACTCTTTGGATAGGTCATCCCACCAAATGTTAATTTAACACCGTCAAATGCTGGCATAGCCAAAGGCATACTCTGTGTGATTGCGCCTGTGTCTCCTGTATCCCATTGGATAGATATGTTTGATATCTTGTTGCTAGTAACTCCTATAGTGGATGTAACTCCGCTAACGGAATTTGTGCCCACTTGGACATTCTGTCCACTGGTCAGGATAATCTTTCCTGCACCAATGCTAAAGTCCACTTCACTTGCTCCGCCTTGATAGTTTTGAGCTAATATGTCTTTTATACCGACATAAGAGCCGTCATTTAATTTGTAAGTGCTTCCTTTTTGCAATGTGTCTGTTGTTTGACCATTGATTGTAAGCTTTACGTTGCTTGAATCTACATAAGCAACACTTACAGCATAAGTTGTTCCTCCCACATTTAATGTAGTTGAACTTCCGACATTGCTAAGACTTGCAGTTGCTGCAGAGTCTAAAAGTGTCAATGAACTGGTAGTAGCTGAAAGCACGTAATAACTTGAACCCATAAGGTTAAGGTTAGTGTACTGCATCAAACTTGCATTAACTGGGCTTGTGAAAGTTAATGTATAATTCAATACATTAGCTCCAGAGCTCAATGGGAATCCTATTGAAGGAGTAGTTGAAGTTACATTAGAGTCAAACTGTTCAAGGTCAAATTGCTGGAGAGTCAAGTTAGCCACATCAATCTTTTGAGTGTATGTGTGGTCACTGTTTTGAGAGTCTTGGTAAGTGCCATCAGCTAACAAAGTTGGCATATCGCTCTTTGTTACAGATCTTCCAAAAACCTGATCTATTCCGTTACCTACGTGTAGGTAGGATGAAGGCATTTGGAGAAGAACATTTTCACCTGAGATATTTGTTGTTCCTCCCTTAACATATGTTCCTAAGGAGTTTGCAACCATACCTGCCTGGACAGCATCGTTTCCGCCTGCTCCCCCTGGTGAATTAGCACCATATACTACAGCTACATTTGCCACACCATTCGTTGTTACGAAAGGTTGTGGGTAATTTGCTGCAGCAGCAAGTCCCAAAGTCGCTCCGGCCATTATTACTGAGCCAAGAACTGCTGAGATCTTTTTGAAACTTAATTTCATTTTGTTTTTCTTTTATCCTCCTTTTTACCTCTCTGGTTGGAAAGCTTTTGGCCTTCCCGACCGCCTAAGGCAATCGAAGTCTTTGCTGAAAAGCTATAGGGGAACTTCCCAGCACTTATAGAGCATTATGCCCGCATTCGTGTCTTGCAAATGCATGGGCTTATTCCCTATAAGACCACCCTCAATTGAGTGTAATAGAGAGAACAAATTTTTCTTTAAAAAGCTTTGGAGGAAAACTTTCGGTTTTCGTTCCTGAAACCCCCTTTTTCAAGGTTTTATTTATAAAGCTTTTGGTGTCTTTTTATGAAAGTTACAAGTCTTCCTCTATAAGGAGGAATTCAGAAAACTATATATATCTGAAAATAATATATATTATAAACCAAACCTTTTTGGCTTGAAAAATGGTAAAAATAAGGGTAAGAGAGGTCACTATAAAAGACACTGAGGGAACATTCAGGTTCTTAAGGGGAAAGGATAAGTATGACTTTGAGAGCCTCTCTTCATTAAGGAAACTTCTTTCAAGGGAAAAAGCAAAACTTCTTGATGTTGTGAAATATAAGGAACCCTCATCTATCTATGATCTCACAAAAATACTCGACAGACCTTTCAAGGCAGTGATTGATGATGTCAAGCTTCTTGAGAGATTCGGTTTCTTGGAGATAGTGAAAGAAAAGGTCAACAATCGCCAGAGGCATAAACCCAAAATTGTTGTTGATGAAGTTGTTATACACCTTAAGATTTAATAATATGCTTTGAAAGTTATCTGTAAGTTCCCATTGAAAACTTGGTTTGAGCCTTTGCTTTGCAGCGTAAGGTTCCCTTTGGTTTCGTTTATTATATAATTTCCAGCATAATTTATAAGAAACTGGTAACCTTTGACAGGGTATTTACTTCCGGTCTGCCATGAGCTGTCTAAAAGACTTTTAGAGATTGACTTCAAAGAACTGCATGCGCTTGTTCCATTATCACATGTTCCTCCCTGCCCGCAAAGTTCTATAAGGTCAAGATAAGACTCATAATTTCCGTTTTCCTGGCAAGTTGTTGTGTATTGCAGAATCGACTGCACAAAAGACTCTGTTTGGTAACTTTGGACCGTCTCAGGTTTCTGCTGAAGGGAAATGGCGACAAATATAAGGATTATAAGAGACACGATTATGACTATTATTGCAAATCCCACAAGTTCAGATTGTGCTTTTTTATCCATTTGAAACCCTCACTGAAAGTTCTCCCAGTTCACATTTATTGTAAGATGAATTTTCCGATTCGTATTTCCTGCAAAGAGATACATATGCGGAATATTCCGTTCCGCTTGTCCCGTTGAGTATTGTCATACGTCCGCAATTGGGATAAGTTTCATTTGTGCATTCGATGCTGAAGTTTGTTTCTGGATAAAGTCTTTGAATCTCAACTCCCTGGACATCCCAGAATTGCTGATATTTTGTTGCCTGATCTTTTAACGCAAATGCTTTGTCCATGTCTATGCAGTCTGTCCTTTGGGTTCCAAAAGTGCTTCCGCAGGCGAATTCAGGGGAGTTTGCAAGACTTTCCACCAAAAGTGTCGCCTGCTGTTCGCTTGTCATCGTTTGTGAAGATTTCAGCCCTGAAAGCAGCATTGAAAGGATGAACAGCCCGGCTATAACAAAGAATATTGTGAGGCCAAGTATTAGAAATATCATTTGTTGTATTTTTATCTGTCCTTTTTTTCCTACCATAAATTGCACTGATAACCTCCGTTTTCAAGCTGGTTTGCATAATTTGAAACAGTGAATATATCTTCTGAACTATTGTAGCCATTAAGTGAATTCTGGAATCCGGCAAAATTCGTCTGGGGGGTGCAACCTTCTTTTTGGAGTATTGTGGCTTTTTCCAGATATATATCAGTCAGGGAAGAGGTTCTTTTCATGAGCCTTCCGAGCTCACATTCATATATGCTTTTGTCCGAAAATATCGCCGCATACATGAGTGCATCTCCTTCGAAATACATTATGGATCCGCTTTTTTCTACTGTTCCCGCATTTGTGTTGACATTGATATCGCAATTTGAATTTGAGTTGAAGCATATCTTTGTAGCGTTTCCAGAGCAGGTGCTGAACTCAAAATTATTTTGGTTCAAATTCATGAGTGCTGTTTCTGAACTCAAAGGCATGTTGACAAAGCAATATTTGGTCTGTGCATTTGTCATATACATAAGGTCTGCCACATTGAATGGCAGATTAAATGGTTCTGAGAATACATTGAATGTTTTTCCCTGGAAAAATACCGGGGAGAAGATATATTTATTTTGTGAAGATATGCTCACTTCGGTTCCGCCCCATTTGCCGTTTATGAACTGATCTACAGATAACGTATCTTTTCCGAAGTTTCCGAACGAACTGCACTGATGGTCTATTCTTGAATTCAAGGGGAGAGTTATTGTTATCATATTTGCAGATCCGACCCCGTTTTCAAGTGGGGAAAGGAGATTGACAAGTGAAGCCCCTGCCTGAGCTGATGAAGCTGTGCTTGCAACGTTGGATGCTCTTGTCGCAAAGTATATTGCTCCAAAAAGTATTATCGCTCCGACGATTAAAGCGAAAATCCATGAAAACGGCAGATCAAGAAATCCTTTTTTCCTGAAGCTTATTTTTTTTGCATAGGTTTTTTTCTTTGGCATTTTTCAGAAGCTTAAGCTCCCACCGGTCTGACGTTCACAAGAGGTTCGCCGAAATTTTTTTGAATCAAAAATTGCACTTTTCCATTTGTTACATTCTCGCAATAATCTTTCGTTATATTCAGGTGATCAATGTATTGCCCGAGTTGAGGGATCTTTTCCACAAAGTACACATTTCCGTTCTGATTATTTGTGAAGCATACTTGTTTTACACCAGAAGGGACAATGTAAGTCGCAGGAGTTGAAGCTTCTGTGCTTGTCCATGCAGTGTTCACATCAGACTGGAGTGAGCTGTAGAATTTCTGCGTCTGGAGGTTGCTTTGGAAAGATAAGAACTGCTGTATTGCATAAAACGCTGCTCCTAAAAATACGATGATGAGTATTATCGAGAATATCATCCCGAAAGACAGATTCAGCTGCCCTCTTTTTTTATCCATATCCTCTTCAGTGTATTTTAATTTTTAAATTTATGGAAAATTTGATCTGGGCAAGTCATGTTTTTGAATTTGCCAAAATAATCAGATAAGATCTATAACAACTTTTAGAGAGAAGGAATTTAGCTGCTTTGATTTCCGTATGCCCTTACAACGATGCTGCATGTTCCGGCAGTAGGGAGATTTCCATAAGCGTCTTCACATTTAACTGAAAGGTCTGTTGCAGTATTCCATGGGAACTCATGTATTTTCCCTCCGTTGGAGCTTGATATGTTAGTTCCCTGTCCAAAGTAATAATCACAATTATTCCCCGTCATGTATTCACACATTGCCTGTTCGTTTGTGGTTATCTCCATCTGTCCGTTATTATAATATACCCTTGTGACGACCGGAGGGGTGTTGTCGAGATTGACATTGAAATTTATTGTCTTTGTATCTGAATTTCCGGCATCATCTGTGCAAGTTATGTTATAGCTTTGTGCTCCTGTGCTGTCATATACAGTTGTTGAACTTTGATATGAAGGGGTGTTTGCGAAAGGTACACCTCCCGCTGAAGGATTATTGTTGTCAATATAAGTGCACGAGGCGTTTCCGTTGTTTACTCCACCTATTGTTGTTGCTGTTATTGTGACAGGGGTTATAGATCCAGAATTAGATATCGTTGTTGCATTAGGTGAAACACTCTTTATGACAAGTGGCTGTGAAGATGAAAGTGCATATACATAATCCTGAGTATTTGTGTTTTGAGTGGGAGTCATGTCACGGCATTTGGCATAGAAATAAGTTTTCTTCCCGGGCGTTGTGCTTGTAAGACTTAAATTTGCGGCACAGGTATAATCCAGGACGCCATTCAACTGAGTCGTATCATTTACACAGCTCATATTGTTCTGCATGCTGTCATATTCAGTTCCAGGGTCATAAGACCACCTGCAATATGAAGGCTTGTTTACATTGAAATTTACACTGACATTCTGCACCCCTGAAACAAGGGCAGTATTGTTCAAGATGTTTGTTGAGTCGATGACAGGAGGAGTTAAATCAGGTCCTTTCTGCACGCACATCTGGAATACGAAATTTCCGACGTCGGCATTTCCATTTGCATCCTGGCATCTTACATATGCAGATATGACATTCGATTGGCCTATGCTTGTATTTATATAAGGTATTTTGAGAACTTGGGTGTGATTTAAATTAAGCCCGCTTCCTCCTATGTAAGTCGCCATATTTCCATAAGAATCTGTTCTGTTGAAACTTATCTTGCAAGCAGCATATTCATTTGTGTTAACCCCAAAAGTCACTGTGCTGAAAGCAGGCACGCATCCTGCCTGATCGTTTGTATATATTATCTTGACCTCTCTGTCAGGAGGTGAAGCTGCAGTTGAGTTTTGATAAATGAATCCTGGCGTTAGAGCATTTGTATTGGGAGTCATTATCGGAGGATTTATGTCATGTGGGTTTTGGTAATAACAGAATGATGCTCCTCCATTTGAAGCGTTGCTCTGTGAGAATGCACATGATTGTCCTAAGCTCTTACATTGGTAAAGTGAACAAGGGACAGTTTGATGGTTGCACAAATCACAATTTTGTCCGCCCGGGACAGGCTGCCATTGGTTGCAATAATAGACGACAGCTCCTTGTTCTATTGTACTGCTTGAGAAAAGCCAAGATGTAATAGCGACTGCTGCCGCAACAGCAATTCCCAATCCTAATGCTGAACTAACTCCTAAAAGCGTGGCAAAAGGTGCACTTATTGTAGTGAGCCATGAGGAAGGTAAAAGAGTCATTCCTAAAGCCAGTCCGCCTCCAGCTCCCAGACCGGTTCCAATTGCATTGAGTCCATTTGTCCAGTATTGATTTGCCTTGAGCCCTTTTGCTGCTGCTGTAAATGCAAGATGTCCTATATATGCAAATGTTGCGGCTGCCGCGACGTCTGCAGTTGTTGAACCTAAGTTTGACCAAAAGCTTGGAGGGCTATTGGGCTGCACATTTGTAGTAGTTTGAGGTACCTTTGGTGTTTCAGCTGCCTTCTCCGCTGCTATCTCTTTTGCTGTTTCAGGGGCAGTTTGTGGAACCACAAACTTTCCAATATAATTAGACAAAACATTTCCTCCTACTGTGAATCCCATACCTTCAACAGGAGACAAAGGGGAGTTAGTTGTCCCTCCTGATGTCCCTCCTGTTTGTATTGCCTTGGGCTGTACTGAGCAGCACCAAGGGGCAGGGCAATTTACATCATTCTGACTAAATGATCCCGCACAGGTTTGTGTTGCAGGATTATAACAGTAAGGTTCTAATCCTGGACAAGAGGGTTTTGAACTGCTTGGTCCTCCACTTGCACTCACACTCGGTACGCCATTTATCAGCCACACAAATGCGAAAACTCCGACTAACAATATTATTATCTCCGTGAGTGCTATTTTCTTTGTTTGTGATTTCATCTTATCTGTGCTCCAACTATGTTCTTGACGAAATTAGTCCAGCTTGAATATGATGCCCCGACACCTTTGTCATTCACATCGAATATTGTTCCGTTTCCATTTGCCTTGACATATTCTGCAGTTACATTGTTGCCGAAGACTTTTTCAGCAATTATTTGCATCTGCCCTGGCAGACCTAAATAATTCTCTTTTGGCCCGCTATCTCCTATCAATGTGCATCTTGTATTCATTGCTTGAACCCATGAAGGTAATATTTTTATCACTCCATTATCAAGATAAACGCACTCGCTCCCTTTGTCTATACTGCGTCCCCCAACTGTACTCTTGGTTACTTTGTATTGGCATACAATTGTTCCAAGTGCACTTATTCCGTCGCCGTTTCCGCTTCCATTGTAGAAGTCGAATCCCGGCGCAAATAATGGTGCACAAGCACCTTTTGTTGTTCCTTGTGTGCTTTGAGAATTGTAAGTGTAATTTAGTCCCTGAGAGTTTCCTGATAACCATTGGCAATCTCTCTTTGATCTGTCAAGGCAGGCAGACTGGCTTGTTTGGTTGTAACAATCCTGCCACTTGTTCAGTTCACATGCTGCATTGCTGAAAGTTCCGCCATTTGCAGTTGGAACACTATCTTGAACACATATCTGTTGGCGGCCATCACCGCAGAAAGTAGGGGTAACCTGTCCGTTCATGCATGTGAGTTTTTCATACACTGATCCCGGAAGGTTCGTTGTTGCATCGTTGGGTATTGCTGAATTTGAAGTGCCAAAAGTATAACTTCCGTTTTGGTTCTGGTCAGTTATCGTTGTTGTTCCGGGTGTGAGAGCACACCATGATTCTCCCTGCTGATAAGTTTTTCCTTGGTAATTACAACTAAGGCTTTTGCATATATAATTTCCGTATGTTGGTTGCACGGGGTCCGTGCCCCTTTGATAAGGTGCGCATGTGCTTCCGAGTCCAAAGTCACAGTTTCCGCATGAAACGCTGTTCGCATTGCTTGTGGTGTTTCCGCATGATTCACTCTTAGGTATTATTGTCTGCCAATATGAAAGGTCATTCACTTTGCTTGCATCATATACATTTGCAATGTTTCCGCACGTGTCTACAAAGTAAACTGCATCTTGTCCCGGAACACAGGTTGTTAGTTTTGAAGGTCCGCAGTTTGTATGAAGATTTTCATTTGAGCATAAATCATTTGGATAAAATATCGGTGAAGAAACACTTCCGTTTGATTGCAGATTTGTGCATCCTGTCTTTGTGGTCATGGTGCATGTCCTTTCTCCGCCTGTCTGATAAACGCATGCGCCTTTTGTATCTCCGCCTGCACTTGCAAGACATGTTGATTCTGATGTGATTGAACTGTCCCAATTTGTGCTCACTCCTTGCGTTGAAGCTTCTTGTTTACATGCCACTTGTGTTGTGAAAAGTGCGGAGGTTGTTCCTATGTAACAGCACCCGAGTTGACATTGTTGCAATTGTGAAGGTGATTGAGACTCCCAATATCCTCCATCATTTTGGCAAACTATCCTGCTTACGCCAGAAGTACATTGTCCCGTTTGGCTGGGTATGGAAGAACTCCCAACGCATGTCCCTATCTGGCAAAATTGCGTGGCCCCGCATGAAGTCGGAGCAGACTGGTATCCATCACTCAGATTGCATGAACTCTGCGGAGCCATCATGCAAAATTGTCCTCCACTTCCGTCGGAATTTGTCTTCAATTTTTCACAGCAGACATTACCTGCGGCTGCAGCGTTATGGATATTAAGGATCAGGAAAGTAAAGACTAAGACAAATGCAAGAATTATTGTTATTCCTCTTTTTTTCATGATGATTGGTTTGACGGCGTTGGGATTCCAAGAGGCCAGTTTATGCTCCTTACTGCGAATTCAAATTCATTTCCTGTGTTCGCTTCTTTTATCACCCAGACTTTTGTCCAGTCGCTTTGGATGTTCTTCGTTATCACAAGATCCGGATAATATGTCATGAAATAAGCAGGGTCAGCATCCCCGTAAGCCTGCTCCCAGCCCACTATTGTACTTGCAACACCTGCTAGTTCATAAAGATTATTGTTCAAAACCGCATCAAATGAATTGTAATATTTCTGAGAGCCTTTCGTCAATGTAAGTTGTGTGTTGCTGTGAAGGAGCATTCTGTTAGGAAGGAGACTAACACTGAAGTTGCCTAATTGGAGATTTACATTATATCCTTTTGAGGTGTAATCCTGCTGCATCTCTGAAAAGCAATTTTCCACTGTCGAAGTCATGCTTTTCTTCAGTTCCTGTTCTATGTGCGAAGTTAAAAATGCGACCTGGGGCATGCACATCTGCGTCGCTGAAGCAGCGTATGGCTGGCTGTTATAGCAAAGATACGCCACCCTGTTTCCCAAGTACATTATGCTTGAAGAAGGATTCATGCTTCCTCCCTGCATGCTGACAGTCTGAACATTTGAACTCAGATTCCCCTGAACGCAATTTTGAAAATATGCGACAGGATCTTCCTGTGATTGGATTGAAGTTGTTTTTATCCCGGGAACAAAGAAATATATGAGGATCCCCGCAACAACTATAACCAGAGCGATTATGACAAACATAGTCACCTGGCCCTTTTTGCTAATATTATAGGACACCTCTTTCATTTCTTTTCAAAGATTTTTATATTTATAAATATTTCAATAGAAAGAAAAGATATTATTGGAATATTCTCAACGGATGTGAGATTCTAATCTTCTGATTTCATCATAAAGAATTCTCTTTTTTCAAGATTGATTATGACAGGTCAGGTGATATTTACAGGGGCGTAGATGAGTACGTTTGCATCCGTTGAATTTTGAGAGCTGATGATCATCCTGAGGAATTTACGCTTTTTGAAATATTATTATCTTCCATCTTTGAATTTATGGAATTATTTGTTTGATTCGCGCTCTTTTCAGGGTTTACGTTTGCTGTTTGGTTCAGGTAATTTGTCATATTAACCTTGCTTTGGTTTAAGCTTGCGTTGACTCTCGCTGAAAAATTAATGGACTTATTGCTCCCCGTCGCATTTAAAGAAAAATTCCTGTTTATTGCGGAGTTCCCATTAGCCTGAGTATGGATGCTGCCACAGATTCTTTCAGTTTGGGGGATATTCTTGTTTGTTCCGCATGAATTGACATCTGTGCATTCTCTTATCTCTTTTCCGTCGGGTTCGCATCCGCTCCAGTTGCCGCATTGCCAGTTTTCCGTACAGCCTGTTTTGATCTTTTGTATGTAAATATTTGGCACTCCATTGTTTATGCTGACAAGTTTCACAATTATATCAGGTATCCCATCGCTGTTCAGATCCACTTCTTGTGTCTCTCCGACGGTCAGATTTAAAATTAGGGGGTTGCTATGTATTATAATAATTGCTGAATCCGTGCCTACAGAGTTCACTTCTATTGTATGCTGCTGATTATCCACCGCAAAAGTTGTGTTTTTCCCCTGTGCAAGGTTTACATTGATACCATTTGAAATCTGGCCTGCACTATATTGGACATGGGGGACTGTCAGGATAAAGAAGATAAATATTCCTGCAGCAATGAAAATTACCGGAAGTGAAGCATATACCCAGGTTTTTCTTGAACTGAACATTAATGAGGTTGTTTCAGGTTCGTTTTGGTTTATCTCCTGTGCGTATTTTATTGTGTCGCGAATGTCTTTTATTTTCCATCCTGAATTCGCAAGTTCATCTTCTATAGATTTAGTATCAATCCCTCTTTTGAGATTTTGATTTATCCAGTCAATAAGGCCGTTTTGAATCATAGATTAATCTGGGGAATGATTTTTATAAATTTTCTTAATCTTCGGTTTCCATTCGCGGCGCCAGAAGAAAACTCAATGACAGATGTTCAGAAGTAAAATCCACCCTTATCGGATGGTCTTCAGCAAATTTCAATGTTGTTTTTTCAAACTGTTTCCCCGCTTTCATGAATTTCTGCAGGTATTCAAGGCTGTAACGTGCGCGGCAGTCTTCCGCATCTATATCCGCTTCATCTGCCGAGAATTCTGTTCTTGCGGAATTTGTTTCTTTCGATTCTATCACAAATTTTTTGTCTTTTATTGCCAAAGTGCATGCATCAGAAACGACAAGGCAATCCTCGACGGCATCAATCATGTCCTGCGAGTTCATAGTGACTTTTGACGAATATTCAAGATGTTCCGGGAATTCTTTGTCTTCTCTTTCGACTTCAATCAGGTTCAGTGTGAAAATCCTGTTTATTTTATCCTCTATTTTTATCTCAATGGAATTTTCTTTCTTCTCTATTGTCAATGAACTTGTCTTTGATGCTCTTCTCAGGATTTTCTTAAGGTTCTCAAGATTCACGCCTAAAACTTCAGCTCCTGACTCAAATTCCTTGAAAGCATTTTTTGGAATCCTCATCGATACCATAGATATATTTCCCGGATCTATCGCGACGATGGAAATGCCGAACTCATTCACTTTTATTCTAACTTCAAGGACGAGGTCTGATATCAGTTCTATTGCTTTTGTGAAAAGTGTCGGGTCTTCAAGTTTGAGTTTCATCTTTATTCAAATAGGTCTCCTTTTTTAAGTATTTTTGTCCGTGATTTCAGCAGGATTTATTCTTCCCCTCAGGTTTTTCATAATAGTTCTCTTCGTTAAGTTTTTTCACAGGCAGGTACCACGGGTCATTTTTGCTCTTGTACTTTGTGAACATCTCTTTCATTGTTGCAACTGCCTGAAAAGCGTAATTTTTTATGCCTCTTGCCGCTTCATAATAGAAATCTATTATTCCTTTAGGTCTGTAGCTCATCGTGTCGCCTATTTTATAATCCAGTGTTATTGTCATGAATCTTCTGGCATGGCTAATTATATAAATCTTTTCTGTTCTTTATTTTCATGGAAAATGAGACTTCCGCCGAGAAAGTTCCTCAAAGCGAAAATGAGAAAAGGATAAGGAAGATCACGCAACTTTATTACTCAAGACCAGACATCCAGGAAGTAATCTATAATTTCTCAAAATACAGGGAGATTTCTCCAAGATATTTCGAGGGGTTCGGCAAAAGACCGGACTCTTTCCAGTTCAGGGGAGATGTTCTGAGCCTTGCGAAAAAAGGCGCGACATCTTTTCATTGTTCAGAAGAGCTTTGGTCCGATCCTCTTAAGATAAAAACAGGCATGGACAAAAAAGAGGCCGATTCCCTAAGGATCGGCTGGGATCTTCTTATTGATATTGACTGCAAATGGTTCGATTATTCAAAACTTGCCGCAAAATCTATAATAGAAACTTTCCGCCGCCACGGCGTGAAAAATGTGGGGATAAAATTTTCAGGGTCAAAAGGATTTCACATTCTTCTTCCGTGGAAAGCTTTTCCTAAATCGGTAAACGGGGTTGAATTAAAGGATATGTTTCCGGAAGTTCCAAGGACACTTGTTGCTTATCTAAGAAGATATTCTGAAAAAGTCATGACAGAATTCCTTCCGGAAAATTATCGTGAGGAATTCAAGAATACAGATGTGAAAAGAGGAGTTAAATGTCTGAATTGCGGAGAGATTGCCGATAGTTATGATGAAGTTGAACTATTTTGTAAATTCTGCAAAACAGGTGAGATAAAAAAAATATACAATAATGAAGAAAAAGAGTTCAGGTGTCCTGAGTGCAGGAGGATTATGGAGAGGATAAACTCAAAAAAGGTTTACCATTGTTCCCGTTGTGACATCACTTCTAAGTTCAATCCGAAAAGGGACCTTGAAATAAATAAAAATGACTCAAAGTTTCAGGAGACTGAAGAACTGGATATCTTTGGTATCATGGGTCTTGACTTGGTCCTCACTTCACCCCGTCATTTGTTCAGGATGCCATATTCACTTCACGAAAAGACTGCCCTTGCAAGTGTCGTAATATCTCCGGATGAGATAGGTAGTTTTGATCTGAAAAAAGCCGATCCTATGAAAGTCAAAATAAGAAATTTCATGCCTGATTCAAGAGAAGGAGAAGCAAAAGAGTTTGTTATGCAAGCTCTTGATTGGGCAAAGACAGAAGGTCTTGACAAGGAGGTTGAAAAAAAGGCGTCGGGCAAATACGAAAATTATAAGACAGTGAAACTAGAAAACTTAAAGGATTCCCAGTTCCCTCCTTCAATATTGAAAATACTTGAAGGAGTCCATGACGGGAGGAAAAGAGCCCTTTTTGTTCTCATAAACTTTTTTAGAAGCATAGGTGTTCCCAAAGAAGATTTTGAAAAAAAGATTTTTGAATGGAACGATAAAAATGAGGTTCCGCTAAGAAAAGCTTACATAAATGCGCAGCTTTCATGGAGTTACAATCACAAAATTGTTCCGCCTCCTAATTTTGACAAAGATTATTACAGAGGGATAGGCATTGAGCCGACAGGCGAGGAGATAAATATGAAGAATCCCGTTAATTTTGTCATCAAGAAAAATTCTCTTGAAAATAAAAAATAAATTTTCGCTGGTGCGAAAATCCCCTCTGGAATTAAGAAATATTTAAAAGGAATGCTGATGTAATTTAATCATGAAAAAAGGGGCGCTGATATTTGCTGTTTTATTCCTAATTTCGATTTTTGCAGTTGCGGGAGTCCTTGGTGCAAGTCAGGTTGATGTTGGCAAAGCTTATACCTGCCTTGAGAATCAGATAGGAAACACCACTTGTTCATCTATGGGAATTGAAGAGCAGATTTTTTCGGTCCTTTCCACGGGTCTTTGTAAAACTAATCTGATAAATGCGGCAATAAAAGACTCTTCAAATAATAGTATTTGCTGGCCAGCACAACCCGGAGATATGTCTTGCAGTGTTCAGATGACTGCTGAAGCTATAATTGCTCTGAACAATTCAGATGTGGACACAAGCCTTCCTGAGCAATGGCTTTTGAACCAGACAATAACTTCAACTGATCTTAATTGGTTCCTTGAAGTTGACGCGACCAGCGGGGCTCAGTCGTGCAGCGTCGGATATGAGACAACTCCTGGCGTTTCCACATCCTTTTCGTATTATCCTTTCACAATAAACAGCAGTGGTGTTATAAATTCCTCCGCGGGAAATTGCCTTTCTCTGAGCAATGGCAATTATTGGTTTTCCATAAATCCTTCATGTTTTGACAGGGAATTCCAGACGCATTGCAATGGGACTTTCAAGACCACAGTGCTTTTTCAGGATGCAAATCCCAATTCTCCGCCAACTTATTACGTTTCGCAAAATGTTAACACCTCAACAGGAGGGATAATCTCAAATTTCGTGAATTCTTATTGTCTTAGGAGCGGCGCAAGTTGTAATTATCTTGGGACTCTCTGGGGTTCTATCGCCCTTGATATCGTCGGAAACAGCTATTCAAAATTTATTCCTTACCTTTCAACAATTGCGCAGGATAACCCTCAGGATTTTCCAAGTTCATTCTTATATCTCCTAACCGGGAATCCTCAATATAGCACGAATATATTCAATCTCCAGTCAGTTACGACTGGTGCATGGAATGGTATAACTGGAAGAGGCCAATATTATGATACTGCTCTCGCATTGCTCCCTTTCCAGGGAAGGACTGGGCTTACGCAGGTGCAGAATGCTGAGAACTGGCTTGCAAACAGTCAGATGCCTGACGGATGCTGGGACTCTAACAGCATAGTATCTACGTCTTTCCTCCTTTATTCTTTGTGGCCGAATCAGAATGGCAATGGTGGAGCACTTTCATGTTCCGATGTCCAGTATCAATGTGTAAGCGGTGCCTCATCATGTACGGGAACAGTTGAAAATCAATACACATGCAGTTCCGGGATTTGCTGTAATCCGAATCCAAGCGGACCGACAAATTTGTGTACCTCAAACGGAGGTAGTTGCATCTTTTCTTCGCAATGTGCTGCGGGGGCTGTAGTAAGCCAATATTCAAATTCATGTCCTTCTGCGACGATTTGCTGTAGTTCACAGGTAAACTCCCAAACATGCAGTCAGCAGGGAGGAGTAGTGTGTCAATCAAATCAATATTGTTCAGGTGGAGAACCTTTGACGACAGCTTCCGGTTTGCAATATGGTCAGACTTGCTGCCTTTCTCCGGGAGTATGTGCAAATACAAATAATAACAATAGTAACACCCCCTCTTCAACATGTTCTTCAAACGGCGGCATTTGTGCTTCTGCATGCTCTACAGGTTACAGTGCAAGTTCTTCTTACACTTGCAGTGATTCAACTGAAGTTTGTTGCGTTGTTTCTCCAAACGTCCCATCTTCTTCAACTTCATATTGGTGGGTTTGGGTTCTTTTTATCCTTGTAGTGCTCGCAGTTGTAGGAATCCTTTACAGAGATAAGATAAAGGAATTTCTTCAGAAGATGCAGGCAAGAAAGGGCTCTCGCGGAGGCAGAGGTTCGCCCGGAATGAATGGAGGAAATCTCCCTCCAAGGTATCCTCCTCCTTATGAAAGATCTCCCCAAATCGGAGCTCCTATGCCCAGAAAGATTATGCCTTCTTCATCTCCTCAAAGACCTCTTCAAAGGCAATTGCCTAAACAAAGATCTTCCGAAGAGATGGATGAAGTTCTCAGGAAATTAAAAGAAATAGGTAAGTAAAATGGAAAAGAAGTTCCTGTCCCTTTTTATTTTCTCATTTGTTTTGATGCTCATGACTTTAAGTTTCGCATCTTCTCTTTCTATACAAACAAAAGCCAATTATTCCCGAGGCGAAGATTTCATAGCGAAAGTTTCGGGAAGTTTTGAATATCCTCTAACAGCTTCTGAAATAAAATTTTATTATGAAAATGCTGGCAACCCCACCTCTTTTTTATTCAATCTCAGCCAGACTGACCCATATGATTATTATGTATCTTTTCCAATTCCCGTCGGAAAATCTCCGGGAGTTTATATAATAAGTATAGAGGGTGCTGCATATTATAATGGTCCGCCATCTTCGTCTTCTCCTGTGGACACAACAGTCAGAGAAGATTTCTCGATAACAGACTCGATGGCTTTTGCTTCTGTTTCACCTGCTTTCATTATATCAAAAGATTATTATTACAATCTTTCTGTCACAAATAATCTTGGTAACAGTATCACAGTCGCTTACGGTCCGCCTAACAATCAGTTCAGCAATGTGACACTAGGACCATATGAGACAAAGATCATAACTCTTCCAACACCCTCAAACGGGACTTTTGAAAATATTCTTTATACTTACAGCGATGAGACTTATTCTTCCCTGACTTATTCAGAGCTTAACGGAAATTCCCTCGAAGTTTATAAAAATCCGGTTTCAGAGAATCCGTCCGGAAATTCTTCAAACACAACCAATGAAACGAATACAACTTCGCCAAGCATATGGGATATACTTTTCGGCAAAGGGAATGCAAAAACCAATTTGACGAATGAAACAAACAAAACGAATGTGATCCCATCAAATGCTTCTTTTAATAAGACTATAAATGGAACTCAGAATTCTTCCGCGAACAATTCAAACTCTGGCACTCTCCAGACATGTTCTGAGATGGGCTTTCCCGTGTGTAACTATTCCCAGCAATGCAGCGGTTCGCTTGTGAACGGGCTTGATGCTCAATGTTGCAATGGTGAGTGTGTCGCGCAAAGTTCCGGTGGTTCTCTCGGGACAATCGGGTGGATAATAATCGGCGCGGTCATTATCCTTTTAGTCCTGTTTTTTGTCTTTAGATTTTCCAGGACAAGAAGAATCTCTTCCTTAGCTTACGGCAGAATAAGGTAATCACCTGATTCTTTCAATAAGGACTATCCTTCCTCTTGGATCGGACTTCGCAAGATCCTTGACTTTTGAATTCACATATCTTGCGCCTATGATCTCGAGCCCTGAAAGTCCGTAGAAGTCCGTGATCAGTTTCTTTGTCACTTTCCCGATTCCTATCTCATCTCTTTTGGCGGCAAATCTTTCATCGTTTTTTATATCGGCCCCATCGATTTTGAAAGAGACCCCGTACGCATTTGATCCATTTTGTGATTCCTCAAGGTTTATTCCGTGCATAAGCAATGGTCTTTCCGGTGAAAATTCATAATTTTCCAAAGCCAGTTTTTTTCCAAGGTCTCTTGCTATCATGATGTCTTTTTTGAAATACTCTTCACCACTCCTCAGGATTATCTCAGGTATGCTGCTGCAAAAGCCATGCATAAATGTTTTATTTCTTGGCTCTGAGAAAATTTTCCCCCAATCTTCCAGGGAAGCCACTCTCATGTCTTCAGGTAATGTGAATCCAAGCTCTATACTGAAGAAAGTCTGTGAGCCTGTAAGATTGGATAGGCTTATCCCGTTTATGACCGACTTGTATGCATGGCTTTCTTTGCCATATTTATTCCCAATCTTTGAAAAAGCGTCTTCTATGAGTCCTCTGTCTTCTTTTTTTCCCTTATCGAGGAATCTTGCCAGGAATTCTCCTTTTTCATCTGTAAATTTTACGCAACTGACCATTCGGATATAAGATTAAAGAATGTTATAAATTTTTTCATTCGTTATCTTTTTAGAATTACAACAGATTATAAGTTTTCAGGTTTTTTTCCCGCTTCATCTTTTTTTCCGGGCTTTGCACCTTTTGGCTCGCTTTCAGCTTTAAGTTTTTCCTTAAGCTTCTCTATCTCAGGCTCGATATTGAGTTGCGGATTCTGGAGCTGGAACTGCATCCCTTTTACAAGCTCTTCATATCTATGGAGTCTTCTTGTTATTTCATTCAGCATATCTCCCAGATCATAATTAGTGATGCTGAACTTTTCAGGTTCTATGATCTCAATATGTGAGGGCATATATTTGAAGGTCAGACCTATTACAGGAAGTATCTCATCTGATTCTACTTCTATCTCTGCGAAAGAAGTGAAAAGGTCTTTTTGGTCTTTCAGGAGATGCGGTTCCCTTATCTTAGTCTTGACAACCTTTATCCCCTGTTCCGCACTTATCTGTTTTATTATATCCTCAAGAGTTTCTATAAGATACTTTTCAGGCCTTCCTAAGACTTCTATTATCATCACTGCGACAATTTTCTTTTCTTCATCTTTTGAACTCATTTTCCTTTTTCCTTGGTTTTAAGAAATATAATACACCGAGCAGGATGCAAAAGACTGCTATTGAATATGCTGGGTAATTTATCTCTGAACTATTCCCGGAATTGGTTGTTTTTATATCTTGCGGGGCTGAATCCAGATAGATGACCTGGTTGTCTTGTTTCTCCGTTTGAACGTTGTTGACTGGGAAATCTGCGGGATTGTAAACTTGGTTTTGCGTTGGAGCTGTGCTTTGGGGTTGAATTGTGGTGTTCGTGCTTTCGGTTGATTGGCTTTCCTGATAATTAATAGCTGTGTTTTCTGAAACACATGCAAGGCCCTGATCTTTTATCTTTTGGAGGGTAGAAGGCCCTATGCCATTTGCATCTAAAAGGCTGTCAATAGAATTGTATGGTCTCGCATCTATTATTGCTTGAGCTTTTGCAGGTCCTATCCCTGTAAGGTTGTCCAGATCTTCAAGTGAAGCGCTGTTTATATCGATTTGTCCCTGGGAACATGAAGCAGACACAAGCCCCAAAAGCATCAAAGTGAGAATCCCCAAAAGAGCGAATTTTTCCATGATTATCTTAGCAGGAAAATATTTTTAAGTTTTGTTGGAATTCATTTCATATATCTTTCTTTGAAATCTATGTATTCAATTTCAGATCTCCTTCCGTTTTTCTTCTCTTTCGCGATCCATATCTCAGAGAATGTTCCTTTTCCCAGATACCATCTGCATTTCTCTTTTTCTTCTTTTGATAATATCCCGTTTATCTTCACTTCGACTCCTATGACACTATAGAGTCCGTCATGTACTCTCTTTATCGATATGAAATCAGGAAAACCGGTTCCCAGAGCCATGAACTTAGTGAAAGGATTATATTTTCTTTTGGCGATGATAATTTTTCCGCCGTCCTCGCCGAATTCGACATTATTCCCCCATTTGTCCACTATCCTTCCTTTCTCTTCTAGATCACGCCGGACTTTCAGTTCGAAGCGTGCGCCTCGTGTGCGCGCAGAACGTCCTTTTTTTACTTCTGATTTTTTCTTTGAAACCGGAAGGCCTTGTTCATTCCATGAAGTCTCGTAATTTTCTGGGTCTCCCGCTTTTTTCTCCCTTTCAAGAAATTTTTCGACATCCTCTTTTTTGAGTTTCTCCATGATGACATTAATTGCAATAACTATTAAAGATTTTCTGGAGCAGGGATTTATTCTCCTATCCTGTGAATGCGACGCATATGCCCACGAAGTGGGCGGGTTACGGAGAAGATTTTGGGCCTGCCGAAAACAAATTAATCTGATGAGATGCTGTTAATATTATTGAGCAGGAGCTTCCCATATCTCACCCGCTCTTGATAAAATATAATTCATATTCATTTTGTTTGTTCTGTCATTCACTTCCTCCATCTTCATTTTGATGAGTTTCCCTCTTCTTGTCCTAAGGTAATCTTCAGTCATTACGATCTTATTGATTATAATTTCAGCCTTTTTTACAGCCCCGAAAAATTCTTTCATATGCGCGATATATCTTTCGGATGTTCCAAAGACCGTTCTTATCGTTTTTTCTATTCCTTCAGTTTTTATTGTGTTTTCAACACCCTCTTTTTTTGAATTCACGATCAAGAGATTTATGATTTCGTCATTTGCCTTTGTGAACCTGAACAATTCCTGAGATGCTTTACGATATCTTGATTCCTCTTCTCTGTTTAGGCCGTTACCGTCAGCTTTCAATTCATCCAGCTCTGTTTTTATCTTATCTCTCAAATCATCGGTTGTAAGGAATATCTCGGTTATATTATTGTAAGCTTTCTCTCTGAGTTCGGATTCATTCTCCAAGGATATTTGTATCATTTTCATTTTAAAATCTCTTTTACTTCTGATCTCTTTGATCTTTTTCCAGTCCCTCGTGGAAATATAATCATTTATTTCATCCATGTCTGCAAGCTGTTGCGCCATATCTTGTCTGCATTCTGGGTGAGTTGAAGCATACAAAAATAAACTATTCGCTTCATTATCAATGAAGGCGTCCTTGACTAATTTTTCAAGATAATCCATTTTCTCAAATCAGGAGAAATTCAGGTCATTATAAAGATTGTTGCATGAAGAAGGTGTCTTTCAATTCCTTATTATCCATGTCTGCACAACAATGAATCTTATCGAGATTATGGAGATTATACCCCTGAATGCTGAGAGTATCGCACTTTGTATCCCGACAAAAGGCAGGCTCAGTATAGCAGAGATTATCGCCATCGTACCCAGGACTAAAGTGGTAAGTCGCGAGAAACTTCCTTCGTCGAATTTCTTTTTGGATGTCTTGTAAAGATTCTTGGGCTTTGCAATAACTATGAAACCTATCCCCATGGTCATGAGCCATAAAAATGCTGAATAATCTTTGATTGATATATTAAAGAAACTTGAAAGTATTATCTCTAAAAATCCTATCATGGAAATTATCGCTAGTATTCCTGCGAATTTTGTTGAGACTTTTCTCTTATCTTTGACACTCACGACGGGTTGAGCTGTTTTCACATCTTTTGGCATGAACTTAGATATTTTTCCGGATTAAAAAGTTTATTATAAAATTTTCTGAAAAGTTGTTATAGAAAATACCTATTGCATAATATATTATACAAAATATCTTTTTCAAAGACTATATTGTGTTATAATATACAACCTAGCCCCAAAAATCACAAGTCCCGGGCCTGAAGCGTCCTTCTTTTGTTCGCCCTCGCCCGCTCTATTCCAGCACGAATGAGGTCTTCGGCTTTTTTCTCAAGTTCTGTCTCGACTTCTTCGGCGACTGAAGTCACGTCTTCGTTTTCTCCCTGAAGCTCTTTCACGACTTTTTTTATGTTGGATTTTATTATGAGTGCCACGATTTGTATAATTTGCCGGAATTTATTAAATTAATGCTTATCATATTAATCCTATCTCGTCTTTTATCTTTGTCACGCCCCTTATCGCAGCTTCAAATAGCTGGTCAAGAGTGAGCCCTGTTTTCTCTATCTCTGCTATCACATCCCTGCGGCAGCCCGCTGCAAAAGCCTTGTCTTTGAACTTTTTCTTCAGGCCTTTTGCTTCCATGTCGGAGACTTTTTTTCCCCTCATGAGGGCGTAAGTGTAGACAAGTCCCGTTATGGTCTCTGAAGCTGCGAGAGCGTATTCGATTTTCTTTGTCCTTTCTTTGTCTTTGAGCTGCGGAAGCTCCTCGAAACCATAGCCATGGGAAAGGATTATCTGTATGAATTCATCATCGAATCCCAATCTTTTTAACATATCCGGAGCTTTAGTAAGGTGGGTTGAGACCTCTGATTTTGTTATTGTCCAGTCTATGTCATGAAGAAGGCCAAGCATCCCAAAATAGTCTTCATCTTCTCCGAGGAGTTTCGCGACTTCTTTCATGACAGCCTCGGATTCAAGATAATGTATCATATCGAACTCTTCAGGGTGGTATGACCTAAGCACTTCCACGGCTTTTTCTCTTGTTATCGGGAGGTTCATCATGATTTTTGAAGGGCTGGGGTATTTTAAGATTTATGGATAATCATTTCAAATTTCTCTTTATGGGATCCATAAACTAATTAAAATAAATTCTGTTCGTAAAAAAATGAAGAGGAAGATATACAGCGAGAAAGAATTCATGAAACTAGTGAAGAAAAATTCCTCCCAGGTGTTCTTCCTGGTTTCGAAAGTCTCGTGGCCTTTCCCTTTTGCTTCTCATCCATGGATCGTAACAAACGAGAAGGGGAAAATGAAAAGGACTGAAGGCATTGGTAATTTTACGGGTGGTTAGGTTCGGTTGTTAAGTGTCGGGTTGGTTGCGCTTTATGATGCTCCGAGAAAAGATTCGCGCGATTTTATTGATAAAATCAAATCTTTAGGTGTCAAAGTGAAAATGCTCACGGGAGATGCGGCGCCTGTTGCCCGTGACATAGCAAAAGAGACGGGGATATTGTCCGGTTCAGGCGAAGTCGTAAGCCTCCGCGAAGGGAAAATGGGCCAGAGCCTTTCCCGCGCTGATGTATTCTGTGAGGTTTTGCCTGAAGATAAATTTGATATAGTGAAATCTATACAGACTGAGGGCGAGACTGTAGGCATGACAGGAGATGGTGTCAATGATGCTCCTGCCCTAAAGGAAGCTGAAGTCGGAATTGCCGTCAAAAATGCTACGGATATCGCTAAAAAATCCGCGAGTGTCGTCCTTGTAAATGATAGCCTTGATGGCGTGCTTTCCCTCATAAAAACAGGAAGGGAGATACATAGGGGGGTGTCCAACTGGATAACTAACAAGATAATGAAAACTTTCCAGGTGGTCTTTTTTGTCTGTCTTGCTTATATACTTACGGGAAAATATATCGCGTCAGCCCTTGATGTGGTTCTTCTTCTTATATTCGTTGATTTTACGACAATATCTTTCTCCACGGACAATGTCAGGGTAGGTGCAAAGCCTGAAATATTCCGGATAAAAGACACTGCGAAAGTAAGTGTCCTTATAGGTCTTCTCACACTTGCCGAATCCTTGGGTATCCTTTATCTTGCTCAGGGTTTTTTTGGCATATTTTCAAATGTTTCCGAACTTGAGAGTTTTGGATTTGCTATCCTCTTTTTCTTTAGCATACTTGATGTTCTTATCATAAGAGAGAAAGGTCACATGTGGGAATCGCGTCCGGGAAATGCCCTCTTGCTTTCTGTTACTGCAAGTTCAGCTATTGTCATAACTATGCTCCTCACGGGTTTTATAATCACCAGCCTTCCCCTCCCTATAATAATTTTTGTCCTGGGCTTTGTAATTTTTTCAATATTAATAAATGACTTCGTAAAAGTTTTTTTCTTTGGAAGAGCGGGAAATCAGGCTTAACCGAATTTGTCAAGAAGACTTTTTTGCTTTTTCAGGACTTCATCCACTATGCTGCTGTTCTTTATGACAAGTGATTCAAGTTCATCTGCGTGGTGTTTGTACCCTTCTTTCAGATTATGATCGGATTCTCTCTCTGCCATCTCAATTGACGTTTTTATCTCTATTGCAATTGAATTGTATCCATTGTCGGCAAGTTCGAAAAAATTATCTCTCAGCCTGTCGGCATCTTCGCTCCTGTGTTCATCCAAAGCTTTCAGGTAAGCCTTCCCCGTATCATTTAGTTTCCCATTGAGTTCTTTGTAAAATTCCAGATTTCCCATTTTTGAATCATCCGCTGAGGTTATATAAATCTTAGGGATATATTTTTTACGGCAAGATCCAATAAAATCTTCAGAATAATCCGATTTAATTTTGTTTTTTTTCTGCAGATTCGACGACATCGAAATCGTATATTATCCTGGTTGAGCCTTCTTTGAAGGAATTTGCTGTCTTGTCCCACTCATTTGCCAAAACAACAAATACACTGTCATTTGACAGATAATAACCTGATTTCAGTCTTCCCGGCTCATTTGTGAACATATCAGGAAGGTAATATGTCTCTCCATCCCCATACTCAGTTGCATTTGAAGATAAAGTAATTTCCACAAGATCTCCTCTCTTAAATCCTTTTCTCTTGAATTCATCAAGTCTCATGAATCTCTTCTGTGTTCGTAATTTATAAAGAGATGTATTATCCGGAATAAAAAACAAGAATAAAAATTAAACTATATCAAAGCGGCCTTATTTGAAGAAGCTGCTTACAAACATTGCAAGGAAAGCCACTCCGACAAGCCATGAGCCTACATCAGTTGGCATTTGCCATACAACTCCTACAGTGCCGACAAGTCCGACAACGAACTTCCACCAGTCAATCATTTTTTCGCGTCCCCCCTTTTACCTGTATGAAGTTTCACGATCTCCATGACCTTCATAGTCAAAATGAAACGCATGGACGCTTTAAATATCTGGCGATATCAGGGTTCCGGCCTTAAGTTTTATATACCGGATTTGTCTAATCCTTATATGGCATCAACACCACCTGGCGCTCAAAAGATGAAGATAGATTACATCATCGACAAGAAAGTATACGATGAATTTGTGAAGAATTGCAGCAGGAAAGGCTTTGCACCTCAGGTCATCACTGAGAAGCTCATGAAGAAGTTCAATGAGACCGGGCAGGCTTAATTTCTATTATATAATCTCCGGTGTAGATGACCGGGTTTTTCTCATCCGAGAACTTTACTTCATCGACTTTGCTTTCTGAAAAAGTACCGAGGGATTCTGCGATGTGTCTGCTATTTTTATTTTCATATTAACAGATTTATTCAGTGTCTTCAGCATCTTCTTTTTCCAAATCCGCTAAGATATCCTGGGCTTCTTCTTTTGAAAGCTTTTCTCCTTCATAAAACTTTTTTGCATCCTCCAAGTAGAATTTAGGGCTTTATTGACAATATCAGTATGCATTATCGGATGACTTGAGTCAAAATCAACTGCGTTCTTTGTGAAGTAATCATCTGAATTATCTGAATCCTCTATGTACCTTCTGTATAGATAAATTAGCTGTTTCCTGACCTTTTTATTCACATGATATCCTGCCGTGTTTTTGCTTACCATTCCAAAAATTCCTTAAATTTGGTGAAAAATGATTACAAGACCTGTGAAATTAATTATCCTTTCATAATCTTCTTACGGATCCTCTGCTTCTTCTTTCTCTAAATCTGCAAGGATCTTTTTAGCTTTCTCTCTTGGTAAGTTGTTTGTGTAGATTTCTATTGCCCCAACCATTGCTGACTCAACAGCCCCGGTATAAAAATGAGTTGCGGAACTGACAAAAGGATCTGAAGCTGATTTCATGTACTTAAGCTCAGGATCTTCTAAATATTGCTTGTACAAACTGATTAACTTCTTTCGGGTTTTTTTGTTTAACTCATACCCCATTGAATTCTTATAGACTACCATGAGAAAAACCTCTTGAGTTTAGTAAATGGTGCCATTTTCTTACTGTCTTCTGAAAATATCTCTCATGAAGCTTTCAGAAGTCTCTTTGCCATCAGGAATGAAAATCATGTCAAAGTGAAGGAATTGCTTAGCCTGAGTTGATATAAGAAGGTCTTTTCCAAGCTCTTCATGATATGAATAAACTCCTTCTCTCAGGATTTTTCCGTCTTTTCTCTTTTTGAGTATGAACCAGACTCTAGGGGGGTCAAGAATTTTGTACTCCTCCGGGAAAAGAGTTGCGAAAAAAGTGTCCAGGTCTTTTTGTCCTTCAGGCTTAATCTTTATTATATAATCTCCGGTGTAAAGGACAGGGGTTTTTTCATCCGAGAACTTTACTTCATCGACTTTGCTTTCTGAAAAAGTCCCGAGGGATTCATGTGATGTGTCTGCTATTTTTATTTTCATTTTAAAAAAACCAACCAAGAATTTTTGAAAAGAGGCTAGGTTCTTCTGATTCTTCATCAAATGATGCATTGTCTGATTGGCTTGGTTGATTGGTAAACGAAAAATTATCTTCTTTGTAACCTGGAAAACGATTCTTTGGATTTAATAAAATATTCGTATAAATATCCACAGATTCCGGGGGGTTTATGGGCAAGGGTGGTTCTGTTCTAACATGTAAGTGAGGAAACTGATTATGCGTGGGGTGACCAAGATCCAACCTCAGCGCAGGAGCTCCAATTTGGTCTGCATCTAAAAAGTACTTACTTGATCCAGAATAGTCCGGGGTTAAAGGATTTATACTGAAACGTTTGGCATCTCTTTTAATCCGCTCTTCAACTTTTTCCATTATTCTATCCAATTCATTCCTCCTTTGATCTTCAAAGGGGGTAGTATAACTTGGAATGAATGCCCTCCCAGGTTCAGAGAAATCCCTTTCCACCCAGCTTTTTTCTTCTATTGGATTATGCCATGGTTCAGGAAATCCTGGTTCATAAGAGGTCTCGAAATTAGATCTTGATGGTGACGCTAATGGTATGACTGCAAGTCTTTCCAGTCTATTTTCTAGTTCTATCTCGGGCATTTTCCAGAACTCCACAACGGGTCGTGGTTTGTTTTCTTCTTGGGGTTCTAAATAAAATCTATTTTCTCTTATCACCTTTAATATTTCATCGCTTACCCCGGTTCGGCTTGCGCTTCTGAATCCGATTCCGACTTTCTCACCCCCCCTTGCAAAACTTTCAGGGTCAAGATCAGGAGAAATATCGCTCTTAGGCCCGGTTACTGAAATCCCGAATGACTGTCTGTATGAGATAGGTGGCAGAGACGGAAGACTTGATCCGGATGGGACTTCTCCCGTGAAGTAAACTGGTCTGAGTTTATCCATTAAGCTGCCTCCTCCTGAGGGAGCTTTGGTTGGAGCAAACCCAAACCCGCAGGATTTAGGGAGCATAGAAGTCATGCTAATGAGAACCCCCTTTTCTCAAAAAAGATTTAGCCGCACTATAGAAATAATCTAATTCTTCATTTGAGATGGGCCCAAAACTTTTACCCCTTTCTTTATAGTATATCCGAAGAGTCTTCAAGGTCTTTTCTTCATCATTAACGGGATTTTGTATCATATCTTTCAACGTAACTTTCTTAGCGCCCTCTTCATATCTTTTAGAACTTGTAAGATAGCTCAGGCAATAAGTCAATATGCCAAGGCCTCTGTATATATTAAAGTTGTTGAACCTTGTTTGCTCACCTAAGACATCAATCACTCCATCTTCCAAGGGGGTTTTAATTGCTTGTTCAGAAAAATGCTCGTTTATTCCCATATCTCTGAAAAGATTTGCTTGCAAGTATGATTCTAGACTTCTTTCCTTGAGATATGTAATATTCTTTTGACTTACTTCTGAAATATCCAGAAAATTTTTTGCCCACTCAAATATTTCTCTGTTCCCCTGCAGATATTCCCCGTTTATTATCGGTTCAGTTAATTCAATGTCTCTGCTTGAAAATCTATTAAAAAAATCTTTGATTCCATTTTGAAGGCAATCAATCCCGTCCTTTATCTGGGCTTTTTCCAGGGGTTCATCTTGATATATTAAGAATAAATCTATATCTGAACCATCCTTTCTGGAACCATAGACAACACTTAGTATTGGGGGGTCTACTCTTCCATTGACTGATGGTATGAAGCCCAAGAGATATCTCGAATCAAATATCTTTTGATTCATGGATCTTTATGAGTATTAAAATATATAAATCTTTTGATTTTGTAATTATTGTGTGATAACATTTCGAATAAGAGTTTTTCTAGAGTTTCACAAGTTCAGATATGTATCCTTTTTCGAGATAATCTTTCATCATGGAGAATTTGCCTTCCATATCTTTTTCGTTCCATCTGTATACAATGAAAGACATCTTGCCTATTTCAGACACTCTCTCTTCATATGCCGCGCTTCCTATCTCAAGGAGGTCTTTTGAGTATCTGCAAAAAGGCTTATAACTGAAGATTTCTGAGAGCTTGTGGACAGCGCGCACCACGTTCCCGGCGTCATCCCCGCTTTCATATCCCATCTCCGCTATGAGCTCCCCGCCGGCAGGATTGTAATAAGAGAAGAATTTCCTGTCATAATCCACCTCTTTCACGAATTCTCTAGCGACTGAATGGATCTTTTCGGCGATGTCGTCTTCCCCTGCCATGAAGATTTATTCATATCCGGGGTTTATATTTATTGCGGGGCATTAAAGTCAGAAAGCGACCAAAAAGTTCAGGACTGCGGCGAAAGCGACCCATGCTAGATAGGGGACAAGAAGCCATGAAGACGCTTTCCTTATCTTCCATGTGATGAATATCATCGAGAGTATGGATGCCCAGAGGAGGATTATCTCGAAAAATGATGCGACAGGAATCTTGAGCGTGAAGAAAAGCGCGCTCCACAATATGTTGAGGAAGAAATTTATCCCGAAGACCCATGCGACCTTAGGCCTCTCTTTCCTGCCAGAAGCTGTCCATGCGAGGTAAAGGGATATAGCTATGAGAAGGAAAAGGATATTCCACACGATAGGAAAGACGAAACCGGGAGGAGTGATGGTGGGCTTTATCGAATTGTACCACGCCCCGCTCGTGTTCCCCGAAGTGAAAAGGCTTCCCGCCGCCCCGACAGCGAAAGTGACGACGACCGACACGACGAGGATTTTCCAGTCTATCTTCATGAAGCGACAAGGAAGATGATGATTATAAGGGTTTTTGTGTGAGGAGGGGGTGAGAAAGATCTAAATATGCTCCAATCAATAAAAGATCTATGGCGTATAAGCCTTATTGCAAGAAGATAGACCGATCTATGATGGAATGGGGGTTTACCGTTCCTAAAAATTTCATTAAGGAGTTTGAAGCAGGCCAACCCGTGGAAGCAGGTTCATCAAGGATAGTCAATATTGTTTGGGATAATAAAAAATACCCTGTAAGATTGCGTAATGTGGGAAGAAAGAATTATCCCGCAGTTCATCAGATTCTCTGGAATGGGAATAATAATTTTTTACAAAAGCTTAGGAAGACTTTTATTCAAAGTTATATCATCCTAAAAAGTCAAAAAGAAATTTTTGATGTCGAAAATAAAAAAGTTGGTGGTCACTTTAGAACTAAAGAATCCCAAGAGGCAATTTTATTTTCTCCAATAGACTCAAAGACAATTAAGGCAGAGGTTTTCATTAAAATTGAAAACGAATGGAATGCTCTTTTCAGAAGGCTCACAGAAGAAAATGTTTTTGGATGGATGTTTGCTAAAGATAAAGAATATTTAATCTCTAGGAGCACAAATTGGATGAAGGTTCAAGAATTCAAAAAGCATGTTAATGCTGTTAATGTGATTTATTATCTTGTGAATACAAAGAAGAAATTTATATACATTGGAAAAGCAAATGTTTTAGGCCAGCGTGTAAAACCTGGAAGGGATCACCAGGGTATGCCTGGAGACTGGGACCTCTTCAAATATGATATTGTAAGACCTGAATACTCCAATATCCTGGAAAGAATTGAAGACCACACCATAAGAACTATTGCATCAATCTTGAAGAATGATAAAAAATATCCTAGTCTTAACCTTGAAGGTTACAAAATTGTAAACTCAAATTGGAAGAAATTGTAAAATGGCAATTTGTGAATTATGTGATAAAGGGTTTACGGATTTTTTAAGCCATGTCGTAATAAAGCATAATATCTCTTCAATTGAAGAATATAATCTAAAGGTTAATGAGAAGAAAGAGAAAGATATTAAAATAAGGAGGCTTCTTGATTATATGAAAGAGCTAACTCTAATGTTTCGAAATGGGCAGATAAGTGCTGAAGAGATGAGGGGCTTACGAACTAAATGGGAAAAGGAGCATAATTTAATATGGTAGTTGAGAGCAAAATTACAAAGAGAGAAATTAAGGAAGTTCAGCTTGGGCTCATAGAAGTATCAGAAGAGCATAATGTTAGAACCGAGAAACAACGATCGAATTTAGAAGAATTAAAAACTAGCATACAAAGGATAGGTTTAATACACCCAGTAGTCTTAATGCCAAAAAATGGGCGGTTCGAACTTATAGCAGGACAAAGAAGATTTTTAGCTTTTCAAGCTCTTGGGGAAAAAACAATCCCTGCTATTATTGTTAATGGTCTTGACCCCCTGTCAAAGAAAATACTTTCTTTTACTGAAAATGTGCAAAGAAGAGATTTGCCCTATGGGGATACAATAAAAGTTTGTGATGATCTATATAAGTCTTATACGGGTACAGAAAAGGAAAGGATAGATAAAATTTCGAAGGAGATAGGAGTTTCGTACGAAACTGTTACCAAATATTTAGGGTATAGGTTGATCCCCGAGAAAGTTAGGGAGATGGTGGAAGAGGATAAAATTTCACGTGATGCCGCTTATAAAATTACTACTGCTTTTTGGCCCGACGCAAGTAAAATTGAAAAAATAGCAGAGTATACCTCAAAAGTTCCAAAGTCCACCTGGGAAAGGGCATTAAACATCGCGAGAAAAAAGCCTCAAGCTACTACTGAAGAGATTATAGAAGATTCCAAAAAATCGGTTAAAGAATATCAAATCACTGTTTCATTTGACCCAGATACTCTAAAGAGTTTAGAAACAAGGGCGGAGGAAATAGCAAGAGCACATGGACACAAAAAAGGCATTCCCCTAGGAGATTTAATTAAACAAATAATTGAGGATTATATCTCAAGGACTTCCGAATGAAAAATGAATTTGATGAAGAAAAGATAATTGCAATTTTATATGCAAATTTTAGAGGAAAAAAGAAGAAGGTCCATGATTGGATATACCTTGCAAACCTATTAAAAAAATTGAGTGAACATTATGGTTCTTATGTCGAATTAGCAAAAAAGTTGGGCTTATCCCCTGAAACAGTCAGAGAAACTCTGAAATTATTAAATCTGCCAAAAGAAGTGCAAGGTATGGTCAAGGAAGAACGTCTGAAGCACGAAGTTGCTTGGAGAATAGAGGGCATAAAAGATAAAGAATCTCAAATAAAAGTTGCTAAAGCCGTTGCAGGCTTAGATGCGCATAATGCGAGAGATATAGTTAGAATCTATAGGAAAAATCCAAAGATGGATGTAGAGGATTATGTAAGAAAATTTAAAAGTTCGCGATTAGAAATAGAAAAAGTTAATCTAACAGTTATCCCCCTAAAAAAAGAAGATTATCAAAGATTAAAGAAGGAAGCAGATAGGTTTGGGGAGAGTCCAGAAAAATTCATTGTAAATAAAATTATATTTCCATGGTTGGAAAACAAAAAATGACTCTAATAATCGCCTCGAAATGCAAAGATGGACTTGTCTTAGGCTCGGACAGTAGGTCTATATCTACGGATGGGGTAGGCGCAAGATATATTCGAGATGCGACAGACAAGTTAATTAAACTTAATGACTATTCATGCCTTCTAATTGCAGGAGATTCTCAAGCTAGTGTACGTCTTTTAGAAGAATTCAAGAAAGATGTTAAACCAGATGATACCGTGAGTGTCATAAGTAAGAAATTTAACAAATTTTGTAGGAAAGAATATGAACCGTACTCTATGAATATATCTCTTATGAAAAACTCCCCAAGATTATACTTTATTTTAGCAGGCCTTGATAAAGATAATGAGGGCAAGAATTCTATCCCGCGAATCTTTACCATCACCAGAGATGACTGGTTTTTTGTCGGAGAAGAAAGAGAATATGCGATCGTGGGGAAAAATGACATTTCAAACTACCTCTTTAGTAAAAAGTATGATGAGTATTCTTTATCCTCAGAGAAGATGACTGAATTGATAGTGCAATGTTTGTATGACACAGAGAAAATAGATGGAGAATCAGGTGGAAAGATGCATCTTGTTTCAATAACCGAGTATGGTGTAAGCGAGACCGATGAAAAAATTTACGTGGAAAGGATAGAACAGAGGGACTTAGTGAGCATAATGGAGTCTAGCTCAATTCTTTCTGAAGACGAATAATAGATCATGAGTCGGTTTTAATAAGTTATTCCAAGCTAGTTCTGCTAGGATAACTCTTCCCCTATTAATCACACTATTTGAGTTTATTGTAATCTTGACAGCATAGTCCTGGTATGTAAAATATTTTGACATTAAATTATAAGTCTCAAAACAAAGGGGGATATTTCTCCCATCCTTAATTTTATCTCCGACGAGCACACATATGTGACCCTCTTTTTTGAGAATTCTTCTTAGTTCTAAAAATATTCTCTCCAATTTTTCAAAAAACTCTTTCAGGTTTTTTCTACTTAAATCTTCTTTTTCATCAGAATATTTAACCATATTCCAGTAGGGTAGATGTATGAATATCATTGATATAGAGTTATCCTTTAAAGGTAAGTGCTCTGAGTCAGCCTTTCTTATTTCTCTTCTTGTTGGATTTATATCAAAAGCTAAGCATTTGCGATTTAGATTTTTTGCTACATCCAAGGTTGTTCCAGAGCCGGCCATGCTATCAAGAATAACATCCCCCATCTTGCTGTACCTCAAAATACATTGCTCCACTACCTGGGGGATGCAGTTTCCGTGGAAGATATGGGAACCAAAGCCCTTTCCCCTCTTACCAAAATTCCAGACACTACTTAACTCTATCTTCTTGTCTTCTAATTCTTTTAATTTCTTAAATTTGGCTTCCTGGTTCTTCATATTACCTTCTCCTCTTTAAGTAAATTCATTACTGCAATCTCAACAAATTGTTTGTCGGACGTGTACCTAACTTTGTTTGGCGTAGATTTTGTCCTTACCTTTTTTATTAGCTTAAGCAAATCCGTTCTTATTCTAACTTTCTTTTCCATGGGTACAAATAGTATACAAATAGTACCCTAAAGAGATATATAAATTTATGCCTTCATAAAAATTTATCTCCCCCTCCCTATCTCACATAATTGTAAATTCGTATAACATCTCCCTTTCTCTTCTTCCCCACAGCCCTCATCCCATCGATTCAACCTTATTTCTTTTTATCCTGCGGTTCTGTATCGACGGGTTTCATCAGCGGAAACACGACGCATTCTCTTATCGGCCTGTCCATGAGAAAGCTGAACAATCTCTCCGAGACGCCGAATCCGCACGCCGGAGGCATACCGTATTTCAATGCTTCAACAAATGACACGTCGTGCTCCATAGCTTCGCTGTCACCTTTTTCACCCAGTTTCCTCTGCTCGATGAATCTCTCTTCCTGATCCATCGGGTCATTAAGTTCTGAATATCCGTTTCCTACTTCGCTTCCCGCGAGTATAACCTGGAACTGCTCCACTTTTCTCGGGTCTTTTGGGTTTCTTTTAGCCAGAGGCGCTAGTTCAACAGGCTGTCCAGTCAGGAATCCGGGACCGCTCAATTGCTTACGGCAATATTTCCAGAGAGCGTCTACTAGTCTCCATTTCTCTACATTAGGATCGAACTCGACCTTGAGCTCGTTGAGTTTCTTTATTATCTTCCCGCTGTCCGCTTCGTAGATTTCTATACCTGTCTTCTCTTTTATGAGAGACTCGAAATCATAATTGACCCATTTTTTAGATAGATCTATCTTGTGCCCCGCTCTTTCGAACTTCAGGGTCCCGAGGACAGCTTTTGCAATCTCTTTGTACATCTCTTCGACTAGTTTCATCCCGTCTTCATAGTTCGCGTATCCCCAATAGAACTCCATCTGCGTGTAATCCTGCAAGTGCTCTGCGTCCATCCCTTCGTTCCTGAACTGCCTTCCTATCTCGAATGTCTTCTCGTAGCCCGCGACAAGGAGTTTCTTCTGCCAGAGCTCTCCCATTGATATCCTGAGGTAGACATTCATATCGAGCGCATTATGATGAGTCGAGAAAGGGGTCGCCGCCGCTCCGCCGGCGGAATTCTCAAGGACAGGCGTCTCAACTTCAAGGAAGCCCTTATTCAGCAGAAAGTTCCTCATTGCCGACCAGAAGACCTGCTTTTTCAAAAATATCTCTTTCACGTCTTCATTCATTATTATGTCAAGATATCTTTTTCTCAGTCTCTCATCTTCATCTTTGAGGCCTTTGTGCTTGTCAGGGAGAGGGAGTATAGATTTAGTGAGTATATAAAATTCCTTCACAAGAACAGAGATCTCGCCTGTCTTTGTCTTCAAGGG
The DNA here is from genome assembly GCA_027343665.1 of archaeon. Lineage (GTDB taxonomy): Archaea > Nanobdellota > Nanobdellia > Pacearchaeales > GW2011-AR1 > GW2011-AR1. The sequence continues at coordinate 291,583 of DAHWKL010000001.1, read as the reverse complement.
ATTTCCTTTGGCGCCTACGATATCTCCCGCGTCGGTCTTTTTGAAAAGTTCAAGAACTTCTTTTGGAGTCTCGTCTTTCTGGAATACGAGTTGTATCGTCCCGTGAAGGTCCTGCAGGGTCACGAAAGAGATCTTGCCGAAATCCCTCATAGTCATCACTCTCCCGGCGACTATCTCTGAAGACTTCGATTTCTCTTCAGCTTTGAGTTTTGAATATTTCTCTTTTATCTCCTGCGACCAGTTCCTTTTCTCATGAAGAGGGAACCTGTCGGGGTATGGGTTCATCCCTGAATTCCTTATTTCATTGACTTTCCTTATCCTCTCTTCAACAATTTGCTCTTCACGTCCCATCAAATCATGAGAAAAATGTAGTTTATATTTTTATTGGGGTTTGGGCCCGCCAACTCATCCGATTATAATGTAAAACTCGACAGGTATGTAGCATCTCATGTCCTTCACTGTTGTCGGGCTGCCCATAAGATAAGCGTTCGCGTCGCTCGGGAAGTTGGACATGCCTTTCATGAGTTCTCCTATTTTCTTTGGCGGACCGTCAAGATGGTATTCGAGAAATTGGGGGTAGCCGAGTTTTTTCACTTCGACTTTTTCTTTCTCTCTTCTCACTTTGAAAGCGGATTCTGTGACCTCTTTTATCCTGTAATAAGTGCCGTTCTCGTAAGCGAGTTCAGAGAGCTCCATCTCATAAAAATCGGAAAATGGTATTTAAGGATTTGTGAGATATCTTGGATATTTATTTAAATCCAGAAATTTTATCTAAAATATGGCGCATTCAGGGAGAAGAAGAAGCTCAAAAGAGGTGATTGAGAGGACGGATCATAAAAGGGGGCATTCTTTCATAAAATACGGTGGGAAAGAGCCTGTCGAAGTGACAGGTGAATCAGGCCTTTCGTCTGTTTCCGACGACATGTACAAAGTCAGGGCTCTCATAAATGAAAGCAGGGGAAGACATTACACGAGGATAAAGACAAATTTCGGCGGAGCTGACAAAAATGCCATCCCGCTTTCTGAAGACATGCAGGAATTTATCTCGAACCCGTACGAGGACGGTCTTGCCGTCGCTGTGAGGGATAAAGACACGGGAAAAATCCTTGGGTACAATGTTTTCTCGAAGACAAATGATACTCCGAAGATTTCAGGGAGTGGATATACCATGAAAAGCCTGAGAGAAGATTCAAAAGAGCTTGAGAATATAGATTCAAGCGATCTTTCGCTGAGCAATGTGGATTACCGTGATTTCTCATTCAGAGGCCTCAATGATTTTCTGGGAAAATACAATCTGAAGCACAGGATACTTTCTGAAAAAGGTTACAGGGAATGGATGGGCTCCATAGAAAAGATCCCTGACAGGATGAAACCATCCTCGGGGCTTGAGAGGAAGGCCGAGTCTGCAGCGGCTGTTCTCGGGCTTCTTGGAGCAATATTTTTCCTTTCCCCGAATTTCACAGGCAATGCGATAAGGATAGTGAGCGATTCGAACCAGAATTGGATAGGGATAATACTTTTCATGATCGGCCTCATCGCGACTTATTTCTATTTCAGGAAGAAATAAAATCACTTTATATCCTGATCTTTCGCAGGGGTTTTAGCTAGAATGTATTCGGCGTGGCTCCATCCCAGCGGATTGGCCCAGTAATAGATATCCTTGCCGTTTATCTTTTCGACATTGCCCTCGGCTTTCTTCATGCCGTCTATTATCCTGGATTCGAATTCTATCTCATGGTTTTTCCATTCATAATACTCGTCTTTTGTCGCTATGTGCTCAGGGATGAGTCCGCCGGATTTTTCCGCGATCTTTTCCACCCAGTTTATGCATCTTCTGTAATTTTTCTTATCGCCAAGGATCCTGTATGATTCGGCGACCCATGCGGTAAGGACTCCCCAGCTTCCGCTTCCGCCTGTGTACCAATGCCAGTCTTTGCATATCTCAAACTTCCTGAACCTTCTGTAACCCCCTATCTCCTCGTTCCATAGATACTTCTCGACTTCTTCGAGGGTTTTTTTCAGTATTTCTTTCGAGTCGATAAGTCCGAAATAGAAAGGCGCGAGCTGGGATATATCCGGAGCTGAAGGATATTTTTTGTTCTTTATGAAGACGCCGAGCTTTTTGTTGAAAAGTTTTTTCTGCATCTTGCTCTTTATCTTTTCAGCTTTTTTCTTCCAGAGCTTCTCCTGCTTTTGCATGCCCATTTTTTTTGCTATCTCTGAAGCGTCGAGAAGGCCTCTTGCGCATGCCGAGTTCGACCATATCTCGTATCCTTTTTCGAGTTCCTCATACTCATGTATGCTTGTGTTGGTCTTGACAAGCCCTCTTTTCATGTAGGATATGATGATATCAGATATCTTTTGCACGACGGGCCACATCTCTTTTAAGAATTCATCGTCTTTGCTCGAGAGGTAAGTGTCATATATTCCGTGGATCACCAGGCCGGTATTGTCGTTTTCATTTTTTCTCGTGACCCTCGGCGTCCCGTCAGGATTGTACCTGTGGAAAACTTCATTGTAATTCTCAAGTTTGGATATCTTCTTGAAAAAATAATAGAACTTTTTGGAATTTTTCGAAAATCCCATCCTGTTGAGGGCTTTTGTCATTATGACAGCGTCTCTTACATAAACATAAGGATAAGCTCCGTCTTTGGGCGTCGCAAGTATGCCTCCGTTCTCAACTTGAAGCCTTTTTATCACATCAGCACTTTTTTTCACTAAATCCATCTTTCAATTCAGATATAATGCCGAAGGAAAAGTCTTTTATAAATTTTATAGTTTTAGGATCCTTTTTCTATTATTGTTTCAGGCCTGGCTTTTATCCTGTAAAGAAGAAAATTTTTCGTCGCGTGGTAACTTGAATATTTTGTAAAACCCATCTTCCGGTAAAAAGACATGACTCTTTTGTCCATGGAAGAGACGTTGGAATACACGAATTTGATTTCTTTTTTCAAAGCGAATTCCGCAATTTTTACGAGAAGTTTTCTTCCTATTCCTTTCCTTGTCTGAAGCGCGCATATGAAATCAAGGGTGATCTTAGAGTCTTTTATCTCGAATGAGACAAGACCGTTTATTTTTTCTTTCTCTTTGCTGACATACACGATCAATTCATCTCTGAGCCGCACTTCTATCTCTTTGATAGGCTCAAAGCCTTTTGGAATCTCCATGGACAAACCTTTGGAGTAGACCATTGAAGCTTCTTCTATGTCCTTCTTTTTGAGTTTCTCTATCATTTTTTCTTCCCGAAAGCTTCATCGAGTTTCTGGTTAAGGATATAATCCGCGCGTTTTTGGAATCTGTCTGTTCTTCTCACGTGGACATAAGTTATCTTGTCAAATCTGTTTTGCATCTTCTGGACTTCCAGAAAAAGTCTCATGAGAGCCGGGTTCCTGACTCTGTATTTTCCAAGGAGCTGGTTCACTACAAGTTCAGAATCCAGGACGCATGTGATCTCTCCCTGCGTATGTTTCGATGCTGTCTCCAATGCCCTGAGGAGAGCCATATATTCCGCGATGTTGTTTGTCGTTGGTTTTTTCAGGACCTCGGCGCATTCTTCAATTATGTTCTCTCCGTCTCTCACTAAAACGCCTATCGCCGCAGGTCCGGGGTTGCCTCTAGCCCCGCCGTCAGAATTCGTGTATATCATTTTAATATTATTGGTCCCTTCTTTTTGAGATAAATGTACATATCTTTCAATTCAATCTTTGTGACTTTATCTTTCTTGCTCTTTTTTTTCACAAGTCTTAGAGCTTTCATGTTCTCTTTGTTTTTCTTGCCAGATGCGATGGTGATATGCGGTTCAAAATTTCTGCCGTCAATATCTTTAAAAATATCTATTTTATTTCTTAATTTAGAAATCACTTCATTGTGAAATTCTTTCACACTTGTTGGGAACTTTGAATTAAGTAGAACTCCTAGATTATCTCTCTTGGTCCCGATTTTTATCCCATGGAATTTCATTTTTATCGGGAGGTACCTCTTTGATATTTTTTTTATGTCCTTGGCAATTTCCATAATTTCCTCGTTTGAATAATTCTCATGGTATCCTAAATATTTTATTGACAAGTGAGGAACCATACTGTTGGATTTGGGATAATTTTGGGTTTTAACAAACCAATCTACATAGGGTTTGATCTCTTTTTTGTATTTTAATATTTTCCTGTAATCCTTTTTTGGCACCAAAACTCCGAAGCCAAACACTTTCGGATCGGTGCATCTTTTGTATATCATATATGTAATATCTTGAAAGATTTGAAATCCTGATCCCTCTCAGGTTTTTCCTCGACATTTTTCACCTCTGAATGCTTCGGCCCCTTTTTGCATATCTCTATCATCTTCCTTACATCTTCTGAGTTGCCTTCAAGGAAAACCTCAACTCTTCCATCCTCAAGATTCCTGACAAATCCTTTTATGTTGAGTTTTTCCGCATTCTCTTTTATGAAACCCCTGAAAAATATTCCCTGAACCAGTCCGGAGATATACAGTCTTACAGATTTCTTCATATCTTAACGAGGAAAGAATTGATTTTAAATTTTGTGATATATAGTTTGGAAGGTATATTTGTTTTTAAATTATCTTGCGTTTTTTCAGTTAATATGAAGATAGAAAAACTCTTTGATGCCGCGCCTATCTTAAATGATCCCATCTATCGCTCATGCCTGATCCTCGCTTCAGAGTCGAGAAGCCCTGAAATTTATGGCAGCAGGGTGATGAAAGACAATCTTTTCATCGGCACAGGAAGAAACAGGGCTGTTGTCCATAGATATTTCAAACTTGATAGGGAGATTGTGCAGGGATACTCCAATCATGCCGAAGTTGAGGCGGTCTTGGATGCCAGAAGGGAAGGCTGGGATGTGCGTGGAAGTGATGTCTATTCAGCAGGATATTTCCGAAATGAGAAACAGCTTTTTTTGCATAACCTTTACACCTGCTCAGTATGCATTCCTTATCTTGAGAGGCTCGGGATAAAAAATATTTACATCCCGACTCCTGAAAGGTGGGTGAAAAGACCTATTGAAGAAGCGAAAGAAGAGGCTAAATGGTTCAAGGGAGATTCTCACAGGAGGAGGCTCCAGGTTTCGATGAAAGGATTTAAAGTTGACGATTTTAAAGGGCTGGTGAATGTCCTGAATGAAATTTCTTTATAAGAAATGCTTATTAATTTATTATTCCTGAGACTATTATGGTGAAGATAACTGATATAACTGCGCAAGAGAGTGAAAGAAAAAATCTGCTCGAGAAAAAGATAAAATTTTTGGAAAAGCATTTCCCGATCGGGCTTCCTACTAGTGCGGGTTCATTTGTGCAGATCTATCACGGCGCGAATCTGCTTTTAAGTTTTATGGATACAAATCCCGCCATTATGACAGTCTATTCAAGTAAAATTATCATGGAGGAACTTTTGAGATTTGGAAAAGAGTATGAGAAGATGTTCGGGAAGATTGAAATAAAGACGGATTACAGCTCTGAAAGATCATAAACCTCTGACATCCAATTCATTGTTCACGACGGCGACTGTCTGTGATGCAAAATACATTTTTGGCCCTACAGAAACGGGAGTGAGAAAATCTTTGAGCCTCTTAATCTCTTTTTTCGGAAGACCCTCGTGATCTCCCAATATGAAACATGACTCTTCGGGTATGTTTATTTCCCTTATCGATTCGCCTTCTTTATCCAATATGAAGCATTCGATCTTTTTTTCAGTCATTTCCTCGACCACTTTAAGGAAAGATTTTTTCTCGACAAAGCATCCCGGAAAAACTTCAGTTTTTTCCCCATGCTTGTATTTGTAGAGTATTTTTTTTATCATGTTCCCGACGTCTTTTTTCGATATGGGTGTTCCGTCTTTTACTGTTATCTCGATGTGTTTGGGCGGGTCTGGCATCCCGTAGAAAACAAAATGGAAGGTCACGTCTTTCCTGAAACCGTGCGAAAGAAAGACTCCCTGTATAAGTGAATGTATCGCAATGTCCATCCTTCCAGCTTTCATCAGATTACCATCCGAAAGCGCTTTCCCTGACGTTGCCGCGGACGATGAAAAGTAAATGAAATGTCTCATTAAAGGTAAAAACGCAGGCAGGTTATAAAATTATTGATATCCCTTAATATCTCACCCTATTATTTTGTGGTGGTGCACTGGGTCTTGGCGCAGGAGGATTGCTTCTTGTTTCCGGGGGAGATATTGCCCTCACTCTGATTTGAGGATTTTCCCCCGCATTCGGCAGGGAGTTATATCTGACTCTTGGCTGAGGAGGACTATTCACCTGCGGAGGGATATAAATAGCTCTGACCTTTGGATTGTTTGTTTTCACACTTTCAGGAACCCTCACCCTTGTTATATTTATCCCATCTCTTTGTCCTATATTCTGAATTTCACCTCTTGGCCTTGCAGGGGTTTCTTTGGCTTTTTCATGTCCTCTCACATCTATGGGGTTTGGGTAATAAATCCTTGAGAAATATCCTCCGTAATACATCGTGTAATTTAAGTAGCTCATGAATCCAAGGTAGGGATATCTCCAGTCCCACGAATTTATCCATAGGGGGTAAGTGCAGCAATTATTCATGCCAAGTCCGATATAAGCATCCCCCTCATCTATGATACCATTGCCATTCAAATCTGTATAAGGTCCGTATAAATAAGGATAAGGATCATAAAAATTTTCTATGCCATCCCCGTCTGAATCAAGATAATTTTTATTTTGGGTATATGTGCTGTCCTGTTCTGATTTTGTCAGGACAGGGTTTTCAAAGACAGTATAGCATCCTGATCCTGCTGTCATGAGAGCGACTGGAAGAATTAACTTGGTCAGAAGTGACTTTGCAACTTTAGAAAGTTTCCTTTCTTTTTGCATATTCTAATATATATTTTGAAGTATATATATTTTCCTATTTTTGTTCGAATCTGTAAAAAATTTTATATGAAGAACTATCTTTCTGAGGTTTCCTATCAAAATATCTTTTGAAATATTCCGCAAGATCCCCGTCTGTAAGTGATATATAATTCTCTTCGAAATCTTTTGGGTCAAGGTATCCATTGCCATCACGGTCTAGGTATTTGCCTATCCCATTTATCTGTATTCCAAGAGAATAATATAATCTGTTCATGTCGAAGTCCTTGAGTTTTATATTCATCGAGACTGCAGGTGATCCCTCTTTTCCTATATCTACTTTTAAGGTGTTCAGGCTCATTCCGCATCCTGATAGGAATAATCCAAGTGCAATTGCTTGAAGTGTTTTTATTTTCATTCTATCGGCTGTAACGTAAACTTAGACTTTGCGAAGATGTCTTTCTCGCTTGCAATTTCATAAACTCCGACAAATTTTTCGCCGCAAAAAACAGATATCTTTTTCCCTTTTTCAGGTCTGATTTTCTCTTCAAGGTCCTCAGGTTGTATGGGTTTTCCTGTATATATCTTTTTCAGATTTTTCTCTTTTATGAGCACGGGGTCATATACTTCCGAAATTATCTCTGCGGGTATCAGAATATCTCTTAGAAGAGAGTCATTTCCATTTTTGTATTCTTCGGCTGCTTTTTCAAAGTCATAAAGATTCACCGATGGATATTTTTCATCATCCTCATAAAATATCCCGGCATTTGTTCTCCTAAGCTCAAGCATATGTGCCCCCATTTCCATCTCTTTTCCAAGGTCATCGATCAGTTTTCTTATATAAGTTCCGCCCTGGACTTTTGCTTCAAAGAGAACATCTTTTCCGTCTGCTTCAAGGAGCCTGAACGAGTGGACTTCTCTTTCTCTTACTTCTCTTTTAACACGTGATTTGACCGGCGGAAGTTGTTTTATCACGCCCGAGAATTTTTCTTTTATAACTTTTTCAACCCGAGGTAGGGTGACCTCTTCATGGAATCTTGCTATACCAACATAGGTCTTGTCTTCCCCCAAAAAATATCCTGTGAGTTTGCATGCCCTGTTCAGTGCGACAGGAAGGACACCTGTGACTTTAGGATCAAGTGTCCCGAAATGAGAAGTCTTCCGAAGTCCCAGGGTTTTCCTTACAAAATCTGATACATCAAAACTTGTCGGGCCCGAAGGTTTGTCTATATTCACTATTGAGAACTCAAGAAGTTCTGCAGTTGATTTTCCTTCTTTTATTTTCTCAATATCGACTTTCATGGAGATATCTTAGAAAAATGGGTTTATATTAGTGGTGATTCTTGTCCAAATCTAAAAATCGTATTCTTTGAAACCTATCTTGAATTCTGGATTATGATTGAAATATCCGACATTTTCGGCTTTGAATCCGAGTCTTTCGAATCTCATCCTGAATCTGTCCACTTCCTCTTTGGCAAGTCCTTCAAGAAGGTAGATCCTGTCCGGGACTTTACCTGTTATCGGGAGTATTTCTTCCCAGCTTATTCTCCCTGCGTCATACATGAGGATATCTTTGTTTGTGAATTCTTTCAAATTCTTTAGCTTGTACTTTGAGTGGACTTTTTCGCTGACTATTTCCCAAAAACCGTCGACATTTTCAGGATGGCACGAATCGCATGGTATAAATCCGAGTTCGGTGAATTTTTCAAGTCCTTTATCCCCCATTGATAATATTACATTTTCAAAACCTTTAACGCCCTTATTCCCGACAAAGCATCCCGGGCTTCCGAATACCCCTGTCGTAAGTCTTGCCGACCAAATCTTCATGTAAAGTCCTTTATTCTTGTAAAACGATATTTTCAATTCTGGCGGAAGCCCCGCAATTTCTGCGATCTCTTTGAGAGGCATTTTCCTGAATCTGTCTCCCAGAAAAACAAAATATTCATCATCCCCCATTGATTAATCTATTCCTATTTGTTTAAAAGAATTTATTCTGTCTATTGTATCTTTTGATAATCCTCTTTTTTGAGGAAGATAATCTTTGGCCTTCTCTCATCGAGATTTTCAATCGTATCTTCAAGTTCATATATCCTGTTTTCAAGTTCTTCTTTGATTGTTTTGTTCTTCAGATGATGATAAACCGCATTTGGCCCAAGGAATATCCCTGCAAATTCAAGAAGTTGCTGAGGGTAACCTTTTATGTTGAGAAGTATTCCTGCATCCTGAACCAACCTGTTGACCTGAGGCAAATAACTATAAAGAAGGGATCCCAGTTCCATCCCGACGAAATACCCTGCAGGTGCGCCAAGAAAGATGAGTCCGGTGTCTCTTAATATTATTTTTAGACTCATTTTAATTCCTATGAAAATCAAGTTATAAGTTTTATTCTGCCCTATTATATATTTCCCTCAATACTTCTTCCCGGTCGTAAGTCGGATATTCTTCCACCCTGTAAACTTTTGCTTTAATTGCCAGTGCAACCTCCGGGTTTAATATTATCTGTTTTTTCTTTGGATCATCAGTGAAATCTTTTTCCATTAAGGCTTCTTTGTTTTTTTCATCTGCAGAAAAATAAACAATTGTGCCATCGTCTGTCATTTTTGAGAATTTTGGAATCTCATAATTCTTGAGTCTGTTGCCGTATTGGTGCCAGTTCTTTAGTCTTGAAGTGCAGAGGTGGATATTAATCTCAGGCATTTCTTTTTCCAGTCTTTTTCCAAGTTTTTTTCCTTCCGATACGGAATCCCTGACAACATAACCCTTTTTGTCAATTTTGTACTTTCTTGCCATCAAAGGGCCCATTACTTCTCCGGCTTCAAGTTCGTTTAAGTTCACAAAGGATATATAATTACGGGCTCTTTTTATGAAATCATATATTATTTCAGTCTTGTCAGGAAAAGAAGGGATCTCTATCCCAATATTACTTTTTTTCCAGAATTTCCCTGCGAGTTTGATTTTCGCTAGTTCATCTTCAGGATCTTTGTCGAAGTCAGGGTGAAATCTCGCCTCATCAACCACTTTTGAAAGTGCTCTGAGTTTTTTTTCATCGACTAGTTTTGTAGATAAATAGATATGTATATGAAAATCTTTTCCGAATCTTCTCTTGAGCTCCCCTGCGAGTTTCACTGTCCTGTCAAGCTTTAATAGAGGATCCCCTCCTGTGAGTGAGCAGCCTTTTGCGCCTGACACTTCAACTTCTTTTATGAGGTCTTTTATTGATTTCACGGGCCTTTCGTTTGCATATATATCGTCGACATTTTTTCTCAGTTTAGACAACGGGCAAAAATCGCATCCGCGTGAGCACATTCCCGTCACGAACAAGACCATCTTGCGGCCTTCGACGCAGAGTTCGCATCCTTTTACAAGTTTTCCGGAGAGGTATGATTCATAAGGCGTTTTTTTCATTCAAACTTCCCCCTAAGAAATTTCTCCTTCTCATTTTTCGGAAATCTTTCTATCGCATAACGCAGGGTTGTGCGTGGGATTTTCCCGTAATTTGTTTGCAGGAAATCTTTCAGTATCTCAATCTCCCTTTTTCCGACTTCTCTGAGCATCCAGCCTGTTGCTTTATGTATGAGATCTTCTTTATCATTGAAAAGTATCTCAGATATCTTGAGTGTGTCACCGAATTCACCGTTTTTTATGAAAGTGTAAGTTGAGACTATAGCAATTCTTCTCTCCCAAATGTTCTTAGACTTGGCGAGGTCATAAAGAATTCTCCTGCTTTTGTTTAAGAGGAATTTTCCGGATATTTCAGCGGCAGTCATGTCAACCAAGTCCCAATTGTTGAATCTTTTTGCATTTTTCATATACAGGTTAAACATTTCTTCTGGTTTATCTTTAGATTTGATGTTCATCACAATTCCTGCTATCATCCGATGCTCGTGAATCTTAGAATCTAGGAGCTTCTGGACATTTGAAATGGAGAGTCCCGCGTATTTTGATGCGATTTTCCTTTCTTCTGGAACTGTCAACCCTAGGAAAATATCACTTTCACTGTATTCTCCTTTGCCTGTCTTGAAGAATCTTTTTGCCTTTTCAGACCTTTCTTTTGAATATAATTTTTGTATTTCTTCTAAGAGCTCGTCCAACATAAATTTTTATAGCAAATTCCCGTTAAAAATCTATGTTCCCGCGTGAAAGAGCGATTAAACAACTTGAAAGAATTGAATCTATGGGGAAAAAGATGAGGCTCGCAGCTGAAGGATGGGATTCTCCGTTCCAGACTTTGATCGCAATAGTCCTTTCGGCAAGAACAAGAGATGAAACAGTCATAGAGGTATGCAAAAGGCTTTTCGAGAAATTCCCGACGGCAGATAAACTTTCAAAAGCAGATCCTAAAGAAGTTGAAAAAGTGATAAATCCCGTAAATTTCTTCCAGAACAAATCCAAAAATATCGTGAAATGTGCTCAGGATCTTGTTAAAAATTTCAATTCAAAAATTCCTGACTCAATTGAAAGGATGACTGAACTTCCGGGGGTTGGAAGGAAAACCGCCAATGTTTTTCTCTCCGAATTCGATCACGATGCCCTTGGTGTTGATACGCATGTGACTTATATTTCTAATTATCTTGGATGGGCTGACTCAGACAAACAGGAATTGATTGAGCGTGAATTGAAAGAATTGTTTCCAAAAAATATCTGGAGTCGTGTGAATCCTGCACTTGTCCGATTCGGAAAAACTTACACTTCGCTGTCGGAAAAAAACAGGTTTCTTGATGAGATAAAAAAGATTGAATAGTCCCATGTAATTTTTTTCATATGTTCATAAAATTTAAATATGTAAGATGTTCTATTGATGCATGAAAACTGAATTTACATTGCCGGATAAAGATGGGAAGCTGGTTTCACTTGCAGGTTTCAGGGGAAAATGGGTCATTGTTTATTTTTATCCTAAGGATATGACTCCCGGCTGCACGATTGAAGCGCACGAATTCTCAAGAGAACTTCCGGGATTTGCGAAAGAAGGCGCAGTTGTTCTTGGGATAAGCCCAGATTCAGAGGATAGTCATTGTAATTTTTATGATAAAGAAAAGTTGAAATTGAATCTTCTTTCGGACAAAGAAAAAAAAGTGATAAACCAGTTCGGAGCTTGGGGAAAGAAGAAAATGTACGGAAAAGAGTTTGAGGGGGTCATGCGTTCGACCTTTTTGATAAATCCCGAAGGTGAACTTGCTTTCTCATGGAAAAGTGTGAAACCTTTAGGCCATGCCGGAGAAGTATTGAAAAAACTCAAGGAGATCAAAGAATCTTATTAGGAAAATTTAATAACTCTTTTGTTCCATTATTAAAATGGAAAAACAATCTTTAAGGTATTATAAGGCAGATAATTTCTATTGTGCTGTACTTGAATACAATTATGCGCGGGGGAGCAAAGGAAATTTTGAAAGTAAAGTTTCAATTGAGTTTAGCACGCTGGAAGAAGTTTCCGAAAGATTACGCCCTTTAATAAAAGGAGTGAAAGGTGATATTGTTTATTCTAATGGTCCAACCGAATCTGAGGCTAGATTTCGGGAATCAAAAGGAAGGAGTCTTGCAACTCCATTAGACTCTGAATCTGAAAAGAGATTCCTGAGGTTACTTGGCCTTAGATAACTTTAGGTTCCCAAAATATAAAAACTGTTTCAGCGGGATTATAAGATGCAATCATCACTTTTCCCTTCAAATAAAAAAAGAGAGAAAGAATTCGAGCCAATTCTTGAAGATATAAACCATCTTAAGGGTCACCCCATAAAATCAACGATTGATCAAAGGATGAAAGAATTTGAATCTGTCAGATCTTCTGGTTCTGAGGGAATCTTCAGCGAACTTTGCTTTTGTTTCATGACTGCAAATTTCTCCGCCACAGGCGGGATGAAAATTCAGAATGCAATAGGAGACGGTTTTTTCAATCTTAATGAAGGGGATTTGGCAAAAAAACTCGCCGAACTAGGCCACAGGTTTCCGAACGCAAGAGCAAGGTATGTTGTAGAGTCAAGAGCAAAAAAAGATGAGCTCATAAAGATGCTGAAGGAAATTGATGATGACCTTATTCTGAGAGAGTGGATAGTGAAAAATATAAAGGGCGTCGGGATGAAAGAGGCTTCGCACTTTCTCCGAAACATCGGCTACAAAAATCTCGCGATAATCGATTTTCACATAATTGACCTCCTTGTGAAGCACAATTTGATAGAAGAACCAAAAAGCAAGAGTCTGACGCCTAAAAAATATCTTGAGATCGAGAATGTACTGCGCGAGATCTCGCGCCGGTCAGGTCTTCATCTCGGAGAGCTTGATTTGTATTTGTGGTACCTCGAGACAGGGAAAGTTTTGAAATAATCTTTGCCCATCACAAATTTAATTGAATTATCATACCAAAAGTGCATAAAAATAACTTTGAATTTTATACCAATCTTCACCAAAATTTTTTCTCGCCAAAAGGCCGGAAAAATTCAGAAAAATTAATGTCCCCTTGAGGTCGCGTCGTAACCTTTTCTTTCCATTCCTTTCTGTTTCTGGAGATTTGTCTTTGCAGTGTGTTTCATTGCTTTAGCACTTTCTTTCTCAATAGTTTCTTCGGCAACTTGCGAGGATTTTTCTTTTTCAGTTTCTTCTTTTTTCTCTTCATCAGCTTTTTTCTCTTCTCCTTTTCCTTTCATGGTCTCTCTTGCTTTCTCCATCAGGGTTTTTTTCTTTTCAAGTTCTTCTTTTGCCTTTTCCTCTATTTTTTCTTCTCTTGCTTTTTTGAATTTTATATTCTGAGGAAGATCAGCTGAATATACCCTGACCACATCACCTTCTTTTACAGCTTTCACTTTCACCTTGTATGGCGGATTTTTTATCCCTCTCATCCAGAGTTGTTCATTTAGGTAGCTATCTATTCTTATGCTGTTTGAGTCTCCGTCTCTTACTTTCATGTGCCTTAAAAGAAACTCTTTCACCGTCCTTATTGCTTTTGGGGTTTTTTTGTATCTTGGGACGACTCTGCCCTTTTCTCTTAAAGGTATGATATATTCTCTTTCGATTTTTTCTTCTTTGACTTCTTCTTTCTTTGCCATTTTATCCGAAGTGTGATTTTCTCCTTATCCCAGGTTTAACGTGGAGTTTTGTTCTTCTCCATGATCTTTTCTGTCTTGTCATGGCCGAAGGATGGATTTTTTTCCCAGGACCGTATTTTTTAAGGACTGACCAGAACGGAGCCCATTTTGTCTTCCTTCCTAATTTAGATAGCTTTTCTTTTTTGCCTTTATATCTGATTCCCATCAGTTTATGGCCTCCAGGAATTCTTTTCCTTTCTTTGTCATTTGTCTTCCAGGCTTTCTGCTTCTGACATCTTTTATGTTCTTCGCTATCTCTGTGAAGCCGGCTTTATCAGATTGCTGGAGAATCGTTCTTATTATTTTCCCGCCGGATTTCATGAACCTTTCCGGTTTCATTCCTCTATTTTTCTTGGAACCATATTTTGTCCTTAACCTGTTGACACCGACTATCTTTTTCTTGTAAACATTTCTGAGAATGCTTGCTGCTCTTTTGTACCAGAAGTCGGGATCATTTATGGGCCTTTCCTTTGAAGGTCCGGACTTGACAAGCCTTGACCATTCCGGTTGATCGAATTCAGGAACTTTCTTAAGAGCTTCAGCTAGCTTAAGATTATATTCGTGCGGATTCATCTCGTATATCGATGCCATTTTGATTCTTATCTCTCCTTTCGGAGATAGATCGGCTCTAAGGCCTTATGAAAATACTGGGAAATGTTGGTTTATAAATTATGCGGTTTCTGATTTTTCAGATTTGTTCCAAAGATATTTCCTCGTATAGTCTTCTCACATCCCCCGCGGCGAAATCAATAAGCCCCTTGTAATCCTGTTTTTTTATGAATTCTCCTAGCGGATAAGGTTCTCCGAAGTTTACATGAGCTATGGGCTTTGCCCGAAAAGGCTGTGAAAGTATCGCAAAAACATCCAGTCCGAAATATAATGGAAAAAATTTTTCCTTGAAGAATCTTATCGCATCGGAGAAGGGCTTTTCAATTGTATAAGGTTCGTAATTGACAGCTATGTTCACAGCGTAATAATCATCAAGGTTTTTGTTTTGTCTTTTTATCTCATGAAAATAATTCTTTGTGTAACCGCTTTTAGGGTTTTTCATGATTTCTCCATTTTTATGGACCCTTCCACCTTCTATGAATATCATCAGGTCTCTCTCTTCTGATACTATCTCCTCTATATTTCTCTTTAGTTTTTTCCTTTCTCTTTCACCAATATACCTCTTCATGATATTTTTCCTATCGACAAAAACAGCGCCAGTCTCTTCTGAAATTAATTCATTGGCAGGCCAATGGTCAAGATTTTTTCCGGCAATTATTGCAGGGTGTCTTATTCTATTGCGGTTCAGAATGTAAGGTATTATTACATAATCAAAATGGCTTAGGTGGTTTGGCAGGTAAAGAATTCTCTTTTCATTAATACCTTTAAGATTTTCTTCACCAAAAACTTTCAGGTTCTTCAGGAACCACCAAAGATATTTTCTTTCAAGATCTGCTCCGATTTTGTCAACTCTTTCCTGATTTATCTTCATATCATAACCATTGCTTGAAAATTTAATAATTAATCGTTATGAATTGAAATTTGTCCTGACGCTCCGCTGAGAATTTTAACTGAAAAACCCAAATGTTTATTAAAAATGTCAGAGTCGGGCAGAAATGATTTTAATTTTTCTTCTTCAGGCTTTTCTCAATATCAATCAATCTTTTTATCTTAACTTCTCTTTCCTTCCCGGTTATTCCGCATTTAAGGAAATCAGCTCCGAATCCGAAAGCAAGGTCGGCGATTATATCTTCTTTTGTCTCTCCGCTCCTATGTGAAAATACAGTCTTTATATCTTTTGACTTTGCAAGTTCAACTACACGTGAGACTTCAATCAATGACCCATTCTGATTAGGTTTTACAATCAATGCATTTATAGATTTCATTTCTATTGCTTTATCCAGCCTTTTGTAATTTGTCACGGTAAGATCATCACCGACGATAAGTGTGCCGGGGAAAGCCTTAAGCAGTTTCGCAAAACTCTCAAAATCTTCTTCATCAAACGGATCCTCTACATAAAGCATATTGAAATTTTTTAGGAGATTCTTCATATACATCAGTTGCTCTTCAGGTGTCCTATCCAGGGGAGGATTCTTATAATGGTATTTTTTTCTCTTGTAGAAAGTTGAAGTTGCGGCGTCTATCCCGAACGGGATTTTCAGTTCTGAAAGTATTTCAAGAACTTCCTTTTCATTGAGAGAAGTCACCCAGGCATTCTCATCATTTTTTTTCTCATTGAATTTTGAATCCTTGGATTTGAGGATATACCTTTCTTTATCTTTTGCTTCAAGATTAATCCGGAAGTTATCTGACGGCAAATTTGAATCCGGAATGAGGAGGAACTCCTGAAAGTCCGGTTTTTTGTTTGTTTCTGAATGCAATCCTCCACCTATCGAGTTTCCGACAAATCGCGGGAATTTTCTTTGGTTTGGGTTTATGAGTTCCCATATCTCTTTTTTCTGTTCTTTTGATATCGCTTTAAGTACGGCGGATTCAAACGCAAAAAGGGTATTTGCCCCTATATGGCCTTTCACTATATCCTCAAGTCTCATCAGGTCATCGAACTTTTCAAAATATTCCTCAGAGAAATAATCCGATAATTTTTCAAGAGATTCTATATCTTTTGAGATTGATTTTATATAAGGTTTAGACTCGTATTTCCCTTTTGATTTTCCGTTTGGGGCTGAAGCGCTGAATCTTCCGGCGTCAGTTTTTATTGAAACCTCGACGGTTTGGTCCCCCCTGGAATCTTTTATTATCTTCCCCGTGACCTCTTTTATAATCATACGGAAAAAAAGCAAAAGACATTAATAAATGTTTAGAATTCCTGAGCTCTTATGCAACTTTAGTTAATCTTCACCGGGGTCTTCGCCTGCACTTTCATTTCCTGCAGCTTCTTCAGCCTCTTCATCATCGGGCTGTGCAAGTTCCATGATTTCTCCTTCTTCAATTATTTCCTTCTCAATTTTTTCCTCACTTTCCTCTTTTTTCTCATCGTTCACTTGCGGAGCTTTAAGTCTCTTGAGAGCGCCTTCCTTCTTTTTCGGCATTGGCTTATGGACAGAAATCGGAAGGACATCAGATTCGAATTCTATCTCTGCAATCTTTAGAGCGTCGAAGTTTATGACTTCGAGATCCTCTTTTTTTATCTTTATCAACAATGGTGCATTCATTGCAATCTGGAGAGCTCTTGCCCCGAGTATCCTTGCTCTTTCATATTTTGTGAAAACTTCTTTTGTCATATTAATATTAATTTTTTTGTGTTTTAAAAGCTTACTTAAGGTTGTTTTCAATCTCTTTCAGGATTTTTCTTGAGACTTCTTCTGATATGTCAAATATCTTTTTCATCTCTTCTATCTCAAGCTCTTTTGATTCGCTTTTTTGAAGAGAAGATATTGCTCCGTCATGATTCGTCAATGTTACTCTGCATTCACTTAAATCCTCTTCCTGCCTGGTCGGATCGACTATTAGTGAGTCGCCAACTTTATGCACGCTTACTGCTATTGGCATGCTGTCAGATAAGGGAACATCCATTTCGCTAAGCTCCCCATAAAGTACTTTTCCGCTTTCTTCATCATATTTTGGGATTTTTGCTATCTTGAGTGCAGCTATAGCTCCTATTGTCGCTGCATCCATAAGGTTCCCATCATCATTTATGGAATAAACATCAATGAAAACTGTCCATACTTTTTCTCCTTCTTTTATGCATAATTTTTCCAGCTCTATGAATTTTGATTCTCTTATTCCTCTGTCAGTCACTCTGCCAAGTTCTATCGCATCAAATTTCGGCGGACCGGATTCAAATCTTTGGGAGCTCAATGGAAGCATTTCTGCTGTGACCATAAGGTTACCCTTATTTGGAGAATCTGCATAAGGCACTGAGACATCAAGTTTTACACCAACGACCACCTCAGTTTTTCCTATTTTCACTCTTACTGAACCTTCCGCTTTTTTCGAAACATCTTTGTCTATTGTTATTCTCCTAAAACCAAGAAGGTTCCTCCCATCGAATCTTTTCCCATCCTTCAGATAACTTCTTATCCTCTCTCCGGTTGGTTCAGGTGTGGTCATCACTTTGTCCATTATTTTTCCTCCCCTCCGAAATCTACTGCATCTTTTAGTGCCTTTTTTTGTATTTCGTATATTTTTTCACATGCCCCTTTAGCCAGATCAACTGCTTCTTTCAGTTGCTCCGCATTTATCTTTCCGTCAAGCTGCATATGGGTTATTTTTCCATCGTGAGTCATTGAGATGGGTATATCTGTGGGTCCTTCACCTTCTTCATAGTCTTCCTCTTCTTTTGTGAGATCAACTACAAGTGTTTTGTCGAGTTTTCCGACGGCTATACTTGAAACCATATTCTTCATGGGTACGCCTGCGTGAGCCAATGCAAGTGAAGCGGCGTTTATTCCGGCACATCTTGTTCCTGCATCCGCCTGGATTATGTCTATGAAAACATCAATCACCTGGTTTGGATATTTATCGAGAAGTAGAACTGGCTCAAGAGCCCATTTTGTTATCTCGCTTATTTCCATCGCTCTTCTGTTCTTTCCCGGTTTTATCCTTTCAGAAACTGAGAAACTGAGCATATTGTAATCGCATCTTAACTGACCTCTTGAAGGATCCTGCTGGTGTTGGGGATGCATTTTCTTTGGCCCGTAAACAGCGGCAATTGCTATTGTGTCACCTGATCTGTACATTGCACTTCCATCTGCATTGGGAACAACTCCCACTCTAGCTTCAACTGGTCTCAACTCATCTATCGCTCTTCCGTCACTACGTTTGAATTTTTCGCTCATTTTTTGTTTTCCTCCAAGAATTTTGTCACCCTTTCTGTAAGGCCGCTCACAAATGGTTTCTCTGTTATTTTATCTATGACTTTCTTTGCAAAAACTTCATCATCAACATTTTCTCCTTCTATTATTACAAACCCGTTCTGCGCGACGTCAATATTACAACCCGTCCCGTCTTTTATTATTTTTATCATGCTTCCTTCTCTTCCTATCACTCTTGGTACGGTATTTGGGTTTATTTTGAAAATCATGCCATTATCTATCCTGCCCAAATCTCTTGATTTTATTGAAAGGTCGATTCCCCTTTTTCCAATAGACCATATCTTTGCTATTATCATATCATCTATGTCGAAAACTTCTTCCATAGCATCTTTATTTACATATCTTGGTACTTCATTTATTGATAAGAATGCGCTTTCAGCTGTCCCTATATCAATTATCCAGCCGTTTTGTGTTATATTTTCCACCTTTCCGACAACAATATTCCCGCGTCTCGGCGCATATACTCCTGAGAGTGCAATGACTTTTACTAAATTATTCTGTTCTTCCGCAAGACCATACCTTAAAGAAACAATTTTTCCATCTCTTTTTTCTGTGTTTTCCCCGGGAAGATAATCCTCTCCCTCGGCGATAACTTCGCCAGGTATTACTACTTTTCTTTCCATTTTATTTGTTCGTTTAAACCCTTTAAAAATATTGTGTATTCTACGGTCTTGGAAATTTTTTTCATTTTATTCTGTTATATCTTCAGTTAGGGCCGAACCATGGGTCATAGAATTGAGCTTGTCATAAAATTCAAGGGTTATCCCTGCGGGGATGCTCACTATAACTTCTAAGCTTCCGTCGTTTAGCCAGTTTTCCTTTTCTTTGTATTGTGAAAGAAGTCCGTAGACTTTTCCTGTTTGCACTGCAGGAACAGTTATTTTTATTCTCCTCGTCTCTATTTTTATTGGTATGACAAGGCTTATCTTATCGATTATCTCTTTTGCCTGGGACTCTATTGGAGTGTTCTTTATGACCAATTTTGATTCTGTGATTGCTGTCTTTATCCTCTCAGGGGTTATCGGGTTGCCTGTTCGCGGATCAATAGCATTTTTGGAAAGGAAATCTATGACCTGTTTTATCTTCTTATCATCTTCTGCTTCTCTGTGTGCCTGATCATTTTCTATTTCTCCTCTTTTGACTATCTCTTTTGCGATTGTGCTTGCATCTGTCGTCCCAAAAGCAACTTCAAGGTCATTTTTTGCTGCAATATCTCCTCTTTTGATGCTTTCAAAAATTTTATCTGTCAGTGGCATGAGATAAGTTGATTCGCCTTTTTTGAATTTCAAGGCCTCATCAAGATCAACGAGAACTTCAAAATGCAATGAGCCTTTCTTTATTCTTGCTGTCGTTTGAGTCATTTTATTTTAGTTCAAGAATTTTCTTCCCTTCAATTCTTTTTATCTCTTCTTTATGATTTTCTATATAAGCTAATTCCAACCTGTCTGCTTTGAACTTGTCACCCTTGACTTTTTTCATCGCTTCTATGGCCACCTCAATCCCCTTTTTTATTGTGAGCTCTTTTTTATACTTGTCTCTAAGAGCCTCTTTTATTGCGGAGTCATCCTCTCCTATCGCGTTTGCATAATATTCATAATAATTTCCTGTTATATCACTTGTATAAAGTCTGCCTTTGTGATCTTGTATTCCAGCAATCATCACTGAAACTCCGAATGGTCTTGCTCCACCGTATTGCGTGAACTGTTGCTTCAGGTTTGCTATTTCTTTTATCACAAGTTCAGGCTCTATAGGGGAATCATAAGTCACTCTGTTCTGCTGCGCTAAAAGTTGCACTTTGTCTATGAGCACTCTCGCATCTGACATCAATCCTGCGACGCTTGACATGATGTGAGTATCAATCTCAGATATTTTCTGGGCCGAATCAGGAACAATCAAAGCATCTTCATTTCTTTTATCAGCGAGAATAAAAATACCATCGGAGCATACCATCCCTATGCTTGAACTCCCAAGTCTTACGGTCTTTTCTGCATATTCTACCTGCAAGAGGTGTCCTTCTGGAGAAAACATTGTCGCAGCCCTGTCATAACCCATTTGCTGGTGTTGTATATCAATTGGCATTTCCATCTTAGAATTTCCTATCTAATCTGTAAGCCCACCCCATTTAAAAGGTTTTTGGACAAATGACCTCTCTTGCATCAAAGAGGGATTTTTTGCTGTTTTTTTAGATTTTTTCGGCGTTTTTCTGATTTCCCCTCGGTAAAAATAAGACCAAAAGCTTTATAAACCGATTTCCTTTATAAATGTTACGTAAAAAATTAGATTCTAACATGTCAAACATAAAAGAATGTCCTGAATGCGGCAGCGTCAATTTGACTTTTGATCCTCACTTAGGTGAAGTTATCTGCAATGATTGTGGACTAGTTGTTGAAGAGAAAATGGTCGATACAGGTATAGATTTATCAGGAAAATTTGACAAAGGTGAGAAAAAGGGGAGGGGCGGAGCTCCTATTTCTATGCAGAAGTTCGACAAAGGGCTTACAACAAATGTCGGTGAAATCTCTGATATTTACAGGCTTGAGCCAAAGCAGACAAGGAAATTCTTAAGGCTGAAAAAATGGCAGGAAAGAGTCTCGACTTCCATAGAGAGGAACCTTCGTCTTGCTATGGCAGAGCTCAGAGTTATCTCTTCTTATCTTGATTTGCCAAATGTTGTAAGGGATGAAGCTTCAAGAATTTACAATTATGTTCTTCAAAGAGGACTTGTGAGGGGAAGAAGTATGGAATCAGTAATTGCTGCTTGTCTTTATGCGGCATGCCGTTCATACAACATACCAAGGACACTTGACGAGATGGCGACAGCTTCAGATGTTGAAAGAAAAGAGATAGGAAGGACTTACAGGTTCATAATAAGAAAATTGGGAATAAAAGTGAAACAGAGTTCACCAAAGGATTACATCTCAAGATTTTCATCTGTCCTTAAATTATCCCCTGCCACGCAAAATGATGCTCTTAAGATCCTTGATCATGCAAAAGATGTTGAGTTGACTTCCGGAAGAGGCCCGGCAGGGATTGCAGCAGCAGCACTTTATGTCGCTGCGTTGATGAATGATGAGAAAAAGACCCAAAGAGAAGTTGCTGATATAGCAGGTATAACGGAAGTAACCATAAGAAATCGTTACAAAGAACTCATTGAAAGGTTAAACCTTGAAGAGAAGATAAAGCAGAAGGAAGCTGAATCAAAAGAGAAGAAAAAAGAAAAATAGATTTTTTGTGATTATTTTCCATCCAAAATCTCCCTGATTTTTTTTATTCTGAAATACCAGAATACAGAAAGGGCCAAGAATAATATCCCTCCTTCGAGGAACCAGTTTCCGCTTTGTGTGAATCTTAACCCAAGATTAAGGATCCATATGGCCAAAAGAATTCCTGAAAAAATTATCGTTAGGACCATATAATTGACGTACTGATTGTTTAGGATTTTTGCTTCATCTTTTTCCATTAAGTTTTCCAGTGAAAAAAATTTATAAAACTTTTGAGGGTCATAATCTTATGCAGGAGTAGCGAAGTGGTCAAACGCGCAAGCTTCAGAGGCTTGTTCCTTTATGGATTCCCAGGTTCGAATCCTGGCTCTTGCATTTTTTGGAATTTGGTTTAAACTTAAGGTTTGTGTTTTGTCTAAGACAAGATGCATTTTCAATACACAGAGGGGTTTTATTCTAAAGAGAAAATTCAGATAGTGACTTGTTTGTGATTCTGGTTCTGGCTCCTGCATAAATTTTCTGCAAAATTATAAAAACCATTGCATTCTAATTTTAATTATGCGGGGATGCCGGAGTGGTCAAACGGGCTAGATTTAGGCTCTAGTGGTTTATCCTACCTAGGTTCGAATCCTAGTCCTCGCATTTACTCGATTTTACTGAGAAGCGTCATTGTAAAATTTTTGGTAAATTTGGTATTCTTGGGGGTACATTGATGCAAACATATCTCTCGCTTTCTGATCCAGATATTGCAACTGGCTCTGTGCTTGGGGATATTTCTGAAACTGTGCCATGTAAGCATATAACTCTTGCCAATTTCCCTGAGAGATTACGGGGAAAAAGAATGTGGCTATGGGTGGACTGGAAGAGGAAAGGTATCCGTTATTCTTATAATAATCCAAGAAATCATTTCTAGCAGAAATAAGTGCCTGCTGTTCTTGTGTAGTCAAATTATAAGTCATTGCCCAATGTGCTCTTTCATGGAAAAGTATAGAATCAGAATAATCTGGTTCAAGAAAGATACCTCTTGTAGTTGTAATTAAATTATAATAACTTTCAATTTGCGAGTCTGTGAAAGCCGTGTGTTCTCTCAATAAACTTTCAAATTCATCTTTTTTTGGGTTGCTTATTGGGATAATCCCCAGAATTGTGTTTGGTGCTAAAAGGTTTTTTGATATTGTAATTCCACCGGGGGTTGAATCGCTCCATGAAGTTCCCATCGTTACCGAGTAAAGTGACTTAAGTACATCCGTTGGAATTATCTGTTCATTGCTTCTTAATTTTAATATATGGGTGTTTGAGAGAATGCATGAATTTTCGGAATTAGGGTCTGCTGAAATTATTATGCTTTTTATGCTATTTGATAAATCAACAAACATCTGTCCAATATCATTATACGAAGGGTTATTCTCTTCAAGAACTTTTTGAACTGAGCCCATTTGTCTGAGTGATCTTAATTCATCCAAGTTATAGCTGCAATACTTATAAGTCACGAATCGGAGTTCATTCTGTTTTATATTATAATAGATTAACAGATTCCACGTTTTTTTCTGTCCATTCTGATATCCCCAGAAGTCATTAAATTGTGAAAGGGAATCTAAAAATGGGGAACCTGAAGCATCTGATATATAAAAACCGACTCCAATTCCATACGTATTATTAATATATTCTGAATTAGAGTTTATCTGCGAAACTTCTTGTGCAGGTATGTTTGAGTTCTCGATACCTATGGAATAAAAGGTGCTTGCACTCACAAAAGAGATTGTGATTAAAAACATCAAAGCAAGGGCAATTTTTTTCATTTTAAATTGATACAGGTTGATTGTTATTATTTTCAAATATGGGGTTAAGTGATCCTGTGGAAATTGACTGAGAATTAGTTATACCTTGTGAAGTTGTTGTGGCAACATTTGTAGCTTGGGATTTGTATGGTGTCTGTGATCTCCAAACATGTGTTATGTACCAACTTGAACTGTTTGTCTGATTTTGTTCTATAACTCCAGAAGTGGAATAAGGATCATTTATAATTTGGTATGCGTTTGTGTTGCTATAACTTTCGAATATGGATGAATGTTGGAATTCATTGCTATCACAATATGGCTTGCCTCCTTGTGATGCGAGTGGCTGGCATCCCCATATTATTATATCTCCCGGTTGGATTGCTGTTGGAAGGTAAGGATTTGAACTGCTTTTGTAATTGTATACCTGGACGAAATTGTTTGCAGGATATACCTGTTGACTCAGGTTTTTGTTTATTTGCAATTCGGGGGTAGCGGATGCATCACATGATGAGAACTGGGGAAGTGCACCTGCAGATATTAAAACCTTGGAAGTGAATGTCGAACAAACATAATCATAATAAATCTGCCCATTCAATACTCTCGTTGTAAATGTTCCTATTAGGCTTTTTGCAATGCTCACTATATGATTTCCCATAGCATTTGTGCTTGGTTGTGTTTGCTGCGCTGTCGTCGTCGCAGTAATTGATGTGGGGATGGCAAGAGGTAAATTTGTTGCCTGCAGCTGAGTATAAATCTTCATTACATTTTCCACGTAATAATCCTGAGAGGGATAGTTTGAATTGCATCCTAACCCATTGTAAGCTCTCAAGGAAGCATTCCATCCGGCATAATTCTTCTGGATATTACATCCATTGAACGTTACACCTTTGCTTCCATACTGATTATAATAATGTAAAATGATTTGCGTCCCTACATTGATGTTGGTAGTAGGGTCCAATAACTGTTGGGTGCAAGTCTGCTGATTTGAACTCAATCCATATTGCCCGCACCATGCTCCAGTATTTATTTGCATTAATCCATATGAACTGCCAGAACTTGCTATTGGATTGCATCCAGACTCCTGTATCATAACAGCAAGTATGAGTTTCGGATCAATGTTCACACCGTTTGTACTGTAGGTTGTTGCTGCATTCTGGATTTGGGAATAATATTTGGAACATGATGAAGGAATTGTAAAAGCAGCGGTCTGTGAACTTGTTTGTTGATTTTGCCCGTATAAAAGTATAGCTTTTGTTCCATCAAGCTGATTTTTTCCGGATAAAGATGTTACCAGATTTTGTTCATCTTGAGTCATACTTTGGGTGCTCGAGAAAAATCCTAAAAATCCTCCAGAAGTTTTGCTTTGTATGCTTGCGACATCATACAAAGAATTGATTGTGTATCCGTACATCCATTTATTGTTTCCGTTGCTGTTATAAACAAAATCTATTTCTCCCACATTTGGCTGGTTTGATAAAGTTATGCCATTCCACTTTATAGATACATTTCCATAACTTAATGACCAGTATTCTCCATTTTGTTTTGATAGCTCCGGATAAACATAATTTATTATATTTTGAATCCCGGTCGAGTAATTTGCACTTTGTAAAGAGATTATAAGATTACCTAAGTCTATGAAACCGCTACCTGAAGCAAAATTGTCCACGCTGGACCATGGAGAAGAGATGGATCCTGATGAAGCCGAGCCGTAGATAGTTTGTACTTTTGTGTAATTGAAATACCACCCGTTACTTTGGGAGTACACAAAAGAATATACATAAAATTCTTGACTTTGGCCTAGAGGAGGTGTTGGAGAAGTTTGAATAACATAAGGTGTCAAAGAACTCAACTGATTAACATTCTGTTGTGTTAATGGAGCGCCTTGAGGGGAAGCTGGAGAAGCAGGTTGTGTCGTTATAGCAAAATTGAATCCTCTGCCTTCAAACAAGACCAATGCTCCTTGATACAAATTTTTGTTAGTAAGATTCAAAATAAGATCTCTGAAGTCTGTTCTACCGTCTATTATATTTTTTCCTTCATTAGTCATTATATTGTCCATACTCAGCAGGCTTGGGTCACTGTTATTTATCCTTACAAATCCTCTTCCGTCACCATAATTTGCTGTCCATGCACTTTGACTTATATCAAATGTTAAATTGGTCGCTTCTGTGTTTTGGTCTCCTTTGAAATTAGTATCTCCCCCACCCAAAGTGAACTGACCTGCCGAAAGAGATCTATGTGAAGGATCAGCTTCGACACGATCAATCAATGTGGAAACCCCTTGAAGGAATCCTTGACCATTAACAACAGACCCAACTGCAGAAGTGGTCACTGTTGTTCCACAACTGCTTCCAGTTTTTATTGCCCAATACCATGTTCCGTCTCTGAATTGATAACAGTAATTATAATTATTTGGAGATCCGGAAGTTGATTGTTCAATATAATTATACACATTTGAGATATAATTAGCAAACTGATCTGTCTGCTGCTGTGTTGCGGAAAGACTTCCTTGTGGGCAGCACATAAATCCTGCTGAACATGTTGGGGATTTGAAAGATGTACCACTTGTGCAGGAATATAAACTTGTGTTGAAACATGCATTAGGGCTGTTACATGGTGCTATCATTCCTAACTTCATAAGATTCTGATATAATCCTATTGAAAGATTCTGATAAGCAAGGCCTTCAAGATAATTAAGATAACCTTTTTCGTTATTTTTGGAAACTTTGCTGTAATTTCCTTCTATTATGTTTATTCTTGTCAACGGATTGGTTATGCTATTTAATAATGAAACGAATGTTCCAAACGTATTATCATCCATCATTCCATTCTGAGCTGCCAGCTCCTGTGAAAGTGTCGACGACAAACTTTGCAGTGTCTGTCCCGCCGTTGTCTGGAAATTAACCGCCCCCACTATACTTTGTGTGTCTATCCAGCATCTTACCGCAGGATTGTCACAATATCCGACATTTATCCATCTTTGCTTTGGGGTGTTCATGTAAGGGTCAGTCTTGTTTCCCGGATTCACGCTTGCGCATACCCTTGTTATACCTGATGATGCAATGTTCGGTGATAAAGTATTGGTCACGCCATTTTGAGCATTCAAATTCAGCAAACTGAGCAGGTTGGGACTTCCGGAAAGACATGCGCTTTGTGTTGTTATGTTTGTAGTAGATGCTTGGTCTTGGATATACTGATCACTTAAATAATTTGCCGCAAAGTTTGTACTTACAGTTCCAAATCCGCAACTTTCCTGATTGTTCACCTGTATGCAAAGTTGGTTGTAACCTTCTGAAGCTGTGAAAGATTTTGTGTTGTCTTCAGATTGACCTGCGGGGATGTATCCTGAGTCAACAATCCTTGGGATTGAAGTATCCTGATAATATGAACCACCGCTGTTCTTTAGATAAACTTGATAATATGCTCCTGCATCGTTTCCTGCGAAAATGTGGTAATAAACATTATATTGATCCTGGGGCGGATTTGTGACTGTTGAAAAAGGTATTGTCTGGAAATTACCCGTGTATTGAGGAGGGCTTTGTGCCTGTGTCAATGCATTAAGCGCTCCCTGATATTGCGGAAATACAAGTGATGCTGCATTCTTGCAGACAGCAGTTCCTATATCACTTTGGCTTCTCGCTTTGAAGACTGAAAATGCACTTACAGCATAATTTTGTGTGAAATAATTTACTGTTGTTTCAGCACTGTTAAGAGCTCCCTGTATCCCCCCGATATATTCCCCCCCTCCGCTTGCGCCAGTTCCGAATATTAAACTGTCTAATCTCGGAATACCTATATTTGCTAAAGGGATTGCCTCATTCCAGAACATCTGACAGAGATATACACTTTCAATCTCTTTGCATATCCCAATCGTGCTTCCAGTGTTTAAGCTTGTGTTCAGACAGCTTTGATATGATTTCAGGACAGAGATTATATTATCTACTCCTGCTTTTACCCCCGTCAAACAAACAGGTATATAAACTCCTTCATTCCAATTTGGCAAACAAAGCATGATACTTCCTATGACCCCTGATTGGATTACATTTTGGACATTATATTTTCCTCCGAAATTACATCTTGATGAAGGGCAAACAACCGGGTCACAGGAATTGAATAGGAGCTCACAATCGGAAGGGCTCATGATATCCGTGCATTGTGCTGTTGTTGTGCTTGTTACAGGATTGCCTACTTTGTATATGTTTCCAAGGATCTTGACAGTTGTCACACCTGCTTTATATTGGGTTTGCGCTTGGTTTATTGCGGTTACTGCATCATTAATCATAGTCATTGCCTGAGTACTTGTCAATCCCCCTATATTAGTGTAAGTTCCAGTATTTCCCAAATTTATCGACTGGCACCCATCTGTTGTTTGCGTCATAAGACCATTTTGGCCAACATTGCATAACCAGAAACTGTTCACCCTGCCTGATGCATCATAAGATCTCTGGGGAGAGGTAGTTGCTGTTGTAGAAGAAAGAAGTGGTGAGGCTGTCTGTGAAGTGTCGGGAATATAAACATACCATCCGTTTTTCGGGTCAATTGGAACTAATCCCGGAAAACCTGTGTATGTTCCGGTGTTGTAATAATCCACTTCAGGGTTTTTTATAGCGTTACCAGATGCAGCTGCCTGAAAGTCGAACACTTCCAAAGATTGAAGAACCTTTGTGTCAGTAACCTGTTGGCCATTCGGATAAGTGTAAATCATAAAATTATTATTTGAATCCTTTTGTGTGTAATAAGTTGTTCCTTTCTGGCTAAGCACAAAAAGATATTCATCGCCGCTAGGTTGTGCCACAAAAATCTGGACAGGTGTGTTCGGATCCAAACTGGGTATATTTATTTTTGCATTACTTGGGAGTTTTCCATACGTGCTTCCTGTATATGCAAGCGTTTGTGCATTTTTTATTATTGCAGCGCTCACAACCTGACTTGCTTCAACCCCAAGATTATTAGCAGCGTTTATAACTGAACTTCTTGCATTGTAATTGTTCTGTACAGCGCTGAGAGCTGCGTAAAGGCCATTTTGATAGGCTTTGTTTGATGAGTTCTGTGCATAAAGTTTTGAGTAAAGTTCAATCTGCTCTGCCTGATCCACTGTGTAAACTCCATTGTTGAAATTTTGAGCAGTCAGATACCCTGCTATTGTACTTGGATTGATGACTGAGTTTGGGTCATTCGGATTGTTTGGGTTTGCTAATTTTACTGACGGAAGGCTGCTTACAACATTCGGAGCATAATAAGTCATAAGTTTATTTTGATCTACTATGTCATTTCCAAAAAGTCCACCGCTTTTGACGACTCCTGAATTTTGCTGCATCGCTGCGAGTTCCTTGTTTTGTGCATCCATAGCAGTACTCATCTGTGAAACTGCGTCATCAATTTGGTTGGAGTTAGCAAGCAGGCATGCATCCATTGTGGGATATTGTTTTTTCTGTACTTCTCCTGCACATATGGAATTCCATCCCCCGACACCATTCATGACTTGAGTTCTTGCGGCAGCTTCTGTTCCGGAATTTGCTATCATATTTTTTACCGTGAGAATTGCCCCGACACCCATACATACATCTTGCATTACATTAACAAGGCTTCCGAGGGATTTCGAGATACTTTCAAGTTTTGAGGTGAGCTTTGCTGTTGATGTTATCTGAGACTTTATCTGGCTTGGTGAAAGTTGTATGCTGCTTTTCTCTATTCCTATCTTGAATTGAAAATTCACATTACTCATGTCTCTTACATTTGTGTGCACCGAAACTTTAGCGACTTTGCTCAGGCTCACATTGCTTAATATGAAGACATACTGGTTGCTGTGAGCATTATCCGGAACGTTCAACTTCAGATTGTAATTGTTTGAAGTAAGGAAGTTTATTACAGATCCTGTCTTGGATATATTTGCGAGGTTGAAATTGAAAACAGCGTCGTTCTGGTCTGTGATTTGAACAAGAGTTACGGAATCGGAGTAAACCGTATTTCCTGGTCCTCCCAAGATTTTAGTCTGGCCGTCAGTGAAACTCTGACCAGATAAGGATTTGATGAGGCTAAGTGCATTTGCTGATAAAGCCATTCCATTTGGTGCTGCAGCATTTGAAGAAGCAAGTATCCATGACTTCTGGTCCGTAGACCAGTACCATTGCTGAGGGAGATTCTTTGACAAGTTAGTATAATCAAAATATATGGGTTGATTTATTGTTGTAGCACTTGATCCTATGGCATTATTCATGGAAAAAATCTGGGCAGTGTTTGAAGAGAAAAGTGGGTCAAGGTAGATTGTATCTCCTTTTGTCATTTTCACGGATTCGACTTGACTGCCTTTTCTTATTGTAAGTTCGACTCCATAATCATTCACGCCGGGAACGCTTATTCCATCCAAGGAAACCTGAAGGTATCCACCATTGACTAATATTTGCTGAGTTGAGACTCCCGTGTTTGAATATTCCGGAACTCCATTGCAAGGGGAGACATCAAGTGTTGAAGAGGGATACTCTGTTTTGAAATCGTCGCAATATTGTTTTAGATCCTGATTTTGCTGAAGTATATTTGATAAGTTGATCAATTGCGCCAGCGATTCCTCTCCAAGTGTTGAGGGGTTTCCATTAGGGTATACTTCTGAAGCAAAGTTACTTTGTATCTGCTTATACTTTTTGACAGAATTTGCGTAATATCCGGTAAGCGTTGCATTGCTGAGTGCAAGGTTCGTTCCTGTTCCAAAGCTTGTTATTTGGACTGTAGAACCGAATGCATTTTGAGTGCTTCCATAAGTTATCTTTTGATAATTGTTCCCATTCCACAGCCATTGGACTCCTTGGGCAACATTTCCGAAAAGAGTTTTGGCAAAATCAGTTATACTCTGATCTGTTCTTAATTGCCTTCCAGCAACAGATGAGACATCATCAATGGTAGAGCTGTCAAGTCTGCCTCCTGTTTTTCCTGGAATTGAAACAAGATAAACAAGAGAATTTGTAAGACTTGTCGATCCTGCGTTTGGGTCTGTTCCGACATAACCTAAATAGACTCCGCTCTGGCCATCTTGGTAAAGATAATCTCCTACTTGATATGGTTTCTGGAAAGTTCCTGTAGAATTAGTTATTTTAAGATTTATGCTTGGTTCAATATTAAGTGTGAAAGATTTTCCACCTTGGTCAGTATTGCAATATACACTCACAGATTCTCTCAATCCTTCTTTTATGGGATCACTAGTCACGGTGCATGTTCCGTTAAGGAATTGTTCACCTTTTGCGACTTCAAACTCTTCTGAGTTAACACTTATCAATGCTCTTGTGTCTGCTCCTCCTATTGAGTCAAGTTGTAATGTTGATGAAGCAAAGCATCCGAAGCCAGGCAGGAAGAATGAAGGTGAACTCTGCCCTACATTAAGATTATATGACAATAATTTTTGTTTCTGCACGTTTGTGCTTGATGAAAGCTGGTTGGCATTGGTGCCTGAATATATCGATATAGTTGCTGAACCTGTCTGTATATCATCTGCTCTCAGATAGCCCATATTATTGAAGAAAGCGTATTCACCTTCTTGGCTGTTGAACCGGTTATCTGTTAAGAGTGGGAGATATAATGTTCTGTCAACTGATCCGAATGCATCGTAAGCATTATACTCAACTGTTGCACTGAGATTTCCAGTTACATAATCCGGCATTGAAGATTCGTTTGCATTTTGTTTCAGGAATATCGCAACATACCCTATGACATTCCACTGCATATTATTCAAAACAGTATTAATCCCAAGTGCGGGGTACGTTGGCATGAATGCAACAGTCTGGACGTCAGGCGGATAATTTCCTCCAAAGCTCATGGAGACAATTGATTTGATATTCACTGCCGGATTGACTTTCATCGCTTCAATAGGGCAATCAACTTCCACGGGCTGCTGTTCTAATAAGTCGCTTCTTACGACTGTAGGTGTGCATCCTCCTGGAACAATTTGCATTATGAAGTCCTGCCCCTGCTGGCATATCTGACTATTAAATATATTTGTCTGTGTGACCCCCGTAGGAGAAGTTATAGTCAGAAGCGGATTAGTGAATTGTGGACTTGAGACGATATATGATGCTGATGAAAAGTTCATGAAGACTGCGACTATGAAAAGACCCATTAATATTTTCTGTATCCCCTTCATGATAATTTGACTCCTATTGATTGTCCTTCGACGAGTGTATAAGCTATTTGAAGCTCCTGCAGAGAGGTAGGTGTATTGAAAAGTTTTGTATCAATTTCGATTTTATTGTTTTTCTGCAGATCGTTTTCCGAAAGGAAAAGATTTGCATTTCCTCCTCCAACAAGTACACTGGATATATTCTGCGCAGGTATACTTGTGCTACTACATTGCTGGCTGGTGATTCCGAATATCCCCAATACTCCTGATGGGGCATTTACGCATGTTTGTATTGTTGTCGCATTGAAAGATAAGTTTGAGGAATTATCAAAAATATAAACTTGGATATTGTAATTGCCACTGCTTAAATTGACTTGGTTTTGACCCGGATACATTATTGTCTGTGACTGTGAAGTGTTTGATGAGAAAGTTATTATTGCTTGGTCATCAGGTTTGCTGTTAGTCATGTTAAGGAAAACTGTTTTTTGGTATATCTTGTTCATCATGGTAGTTATGCTTCCCCCATTTAATGAAGTGAAGATTTGCGAATTCTCTTCATAGCCCTGACTATTCACTACAATATTTCCGTTTACACATTGTGGGAAAGGCGCAGTCAATGTGCCGTTTACCGTTTCCCCAAGATTGCAACTGGAATCAAAGCAATTGTATGTCACATTTCCGTTCACAGGATTGCCATCAGAGCCGACGAGGTTTAATGTGACATTTGAATAAGGACCGTTGCATAAATCAACTGTCAGGTTACTTGAAGAAGAGCTTCCCGTTATGTTTGTTCCTGCCGGCACATTACTTTCTATGTCAATGGATAGCGGAAACTGGAAATTCTCGTTGTTTCTGGTGAGTTGGACTAAAACAGGATATCTCATATTATATACAAAATGATAAGGCACATAGCAAAATCCAAGAATTCCAAGTCCTTGCTGATTACCTACAGGATTAGCTACCATTATAGGTGAGTTTCCCGGTTCAACTTCGTAAGTTGAAGGCCAGCTTGCTGAGTTTATTATCCTCACACTTGAATCAATTGGAAGATGGAGGGCAAAATAATCGTTTGAGGGCCCGTTGTTTTTTATCGACATAAGATTGTCCTGCGTCGCGTTCTTGAGCGTGCTGAAGATTGTATTCGCATTCCATGTTTCTGGAGAGCAGCTCAGATCAAATCCGTCGACAGGGGCATAAAGGTTCAACACATCTACTGAATAATTCTCCAGGAACATCTTTGAATTTTCTGTATTGTAAAAAGTAATCGCATCATTGTAGAGATTACCAAGCTGGGAATTCACTTGGACATCATGGCTTGATATAACTGAAGTCTCGTTCCCTTTTTTCATTGATAAATCCATTGATAGCGTGACCTTCACATCGTTGTTTTCAATTGTGACTTTAGCCTGAGGAGTTCCTGTGCTTATCGAATAACCTTCCTGATAAAAGGAATTAAAATTGCAGTTTTTTATTTGGCTGTTTATATAATCTGCAATCTGGTTCTCAATATCATTTAATGTCGGAACTTGATTTATCGGGAGATTGTTCCCGGAAACTGAGCGCCAATAAGGGATCATCGTCCCGGCAAAATAAAGCTGGGATGAATATGGCATGTAAGCAGAACCAGAAATGAAAGCAGGGGGGTAAATGTAGCCAGCATGGACTTCTGCAGTCTGTATCCCTATTGCCGTGTCTGTGCTTATGCAATTCAAAAGCTGATTTTCAACTGGGTCGAAAGTCGGGGAATTAACTCTCGAAAATGATCCGTTTAGAAAAATGAAATATAAGGCTATTCCCACAACAACCACTAAGGCGATAATCACAAAAATAGTGACCTGGCCTCTGTTCCCAGAACCTCTTTTTCCCATTAATAAAAAATGAAATTCACGTATATAAATATTTGTTTAGAAGAAGGCTATTTTTCAGACCAATCTTACTCTTCTTGTGAAGAAAATTAGGTATATAAAATTTGCAAGGAAAAGAACTCCCCCTAAAATTACAGCGATATTATCTGCAGACGCCGGAAGACTTATTGATCCCAAAAATGCAATCTTGGAATTGAGGAAATAGATTCCAAAGACAAGATCAAATATTATGAGTATTATCTTTTTTCCGTTACCTGGATAGCCTCTCATGTATTTAATAATAAATTTAGGTATTTAATCTTTTCCGCCTTTAACCTGCCCCCAGTTATCTTTTAGTTCTTCAAAGAGGAGTGAATCTTTTCTTATTCCTGAAATGTCGCACAGATTGTCAACCAAAGATAAAGGGATAACTCTTCTTTCAGAATGGTAATTTTTTAATGAACTTTTGCTCACTTCAACTCCCCTATTTATCAGTTCTGAAAATGACGGGCAGCCGATTTTTTCAAGGACATTGTCTATGAATTCCTTTTGTTCTCCTTTTCTGAATTTGGCTCTCATGGATTAACTGCGACACCACAATATAAAAAACTTTTTAAAGGAAGATAATCAAAAAATACTATGAAACTTCCGAAAACAACAAAGAGATATTGCCCTTACTGCAAGAAGCAGACTGAACAGAAGATAAAATTAGTCTCAACAGGTGCAAAAAGAGGAGCTCTGAAAAGAGGCTCAAAGCAAAGAGCTGCCTTGAGAGGCAAGGCTAGAGGGGTTGGGAGTCACGGAAGATGGAGCAAGCCCGCTGTTTCTAAGTTCAAGAGAAAATCCAAGACGACGAAAAAGACTAACATCATGTACACATGTAAGGAATGCGGAAAATCAAAATACCAAAAGAAGGGAAAAAGAGCAGGGAGGGTAATACAGGAATAAAATGGCAGCTTCTAAAAAGAAAAAAAGATTTTTCAACGTCGAATTGCCATTGATCAGGAAAAAGACTCAGCTGCAAGCATATGAAGTTAGGGAATTGGATAACAGATTCATAAAGTATGACCTTACAAGGATATTGAGAGGAAAAGCAGTCATAGTCACTTTCAGGACAAGAGTGAAAGGTGACGAGGTATTTGCTTCCGTCAAAGATATGAAACTTTTGCCCTATTATCTTAGAAGAATGGTGAGGAGGGGAACAAATTATGTTGAAGATTCTTTCCCATCTGAAACAAAAGATTCAACAGTCAGAATAAAGCCTTTTCTTGTGACAAGAAGGAAAGTATCAAGGAGAGTAAGAAATGCATTGAGAATCAAGGCAAGGGAAGAGCTCACTTTATGGGCAAAAGAAATGAATGCTGAAAAAATATTTGACGAAGTTCTGAAGGGAAAAATCCAGAAAGAGCTCTCAGTCAAACTCAAAAAGGTCTACCCTCTATCGCTCTGTGAGATAAGAGTTGTTGAAGTCGAGAAAGAGAAGAGCGAGAAGAAAGAGTGATTACTCAACCGGAATATACGTCAGTTTCAAAAATTTTCCCATCTTGAAATATCTGACCTCTTTTATTGACTGGAATTCGTCTTTTATCTTGTTTATTATCTTGTCCCTTTCCTCAGCGTTTTTCACTTCCATGTTGAGCTCGTAATCCCATCTTGTCGTCGTCTCATCCACATAGACGCTGTTTTTCAAACCCGCCGTGAACTTCAGGAGCTCCTCATAATTTATGTTCTTGTTGAAGATTATGTTCGCTTTGTGGTATTCGTAGCCTATTTTAGAGAGATCAATTGTTATTCCATATCCCTTGATTATGCCTGACTTCTCCATTTTCTTTATCCTTGCTATTGCAGTTTTGGGCTGGATCTTAATTTTGCCGGAAATCTCAAGTGCGGTCGCGCGGGCGTCTTTTGACAAGACTTCAAGTATCTTCAGATCGGTTTCATCATAATCCTGGACTTCTTCACTGTTTCCAATTGTGATTATGCTGTCATTCCTTGAGTTCTCAACAAGATAATTGCGCGCGAAGTGATGGACCTTCATATAATTACATATCTCTATTATGCTGATATACTCACAATATTTTTCTTTAAATTCTTTAACGAAGTTGTGAAATTCCAAGCGACTTTTTGTCCAACAGAATAATACGGCATCTATAAAACCAGTTGCTTGAGCAAGAATTGAAATTTGTTTCTGTTTTATTAACCAGTCCACAATTTCTTTTTCTTTTTCTGTCGTGGCCCCGCTGAATGAAAAATAAATCCTATAACCCTTGAATCCTAAGAGGGAGTTATCAATTATCGCTTGGGACTCTAAGAGGATTTTTTCTTCCTTTAATCTGTTCATCCTGTAAAAAGCTGTCGCAGGGCTTGCGTTTATCTTTTTAGCGAGTTTATTCAATGGCATGCGGGCATTCAAACTAAGCTCATATAGCAATTTTTTGTCTTTTAAGTCCATATTTAAATTATAAGGTCTATAGTTTATATATTTTACCATTTTATTTAAAAATTAACTAAGAACATTTAATTAGTTTATTTATTATAATGCTATTATAAAATGATAACAAAATATCATTTGAAGAAAAATAACAAAGGAGAAAAAAGACAAAATGGCAAACAACTTCGGATTTGAAAAGAACCCAAGTGAGTACCAAGTGTACAGAGATAGCGGAAGGCTTGTGAGAGTCGAGACTCTTAGGAGCATCCACGAAGGTTTCGTTTCTAACATTGGGCCTGAATATTTGGAGCTGAACCCGTCCATAGTTTACGAAAATCTTCCTTCTGTGAACGGAGGCATGATCTATTCTGCAAGGATAGAGACCCAGATCCCTAAGATGGTGAGTTATGGAACCATCCAGACAATTGATCCATTGAGCGATGGAAGTCTTGAGAAGATAGTCGAAAGCGTCAACAAGATAGGAGAATCAGATTCAAAGAACCTCGCACATAGCGTGAGTTCCAACAGAGGTGAAAAGGAGGAGATGAAATAAAATGGCAGAAAACCTTGAAAAGAAGTTCATTGAAGTGCCTCATGAAGGAGGAAAGATTACTTTTCAGTTTCCTCGAAGTCCATGGGGGAATTGCTATCAAAATGTTGCAAATGATCTTGACAAGCTCGGCTTGAGAAGGCCCAC
>DAHWKL010000001.1:0-254772 GCA_027343665.1 archaeon | reverse complement strand
TGCGTTCAAAAACTCAAATAAGGAAGATACGGCCGAAGTGGCAGATTTATTGAACAGATTAAGCGGCATGGGTTTCTGGGAATATACTGGAAATCTTTTTATTTCTCCAGAAAAACCAGGTGACGGGTCCGGTGGTACAATAATCGAGCATAACCCAAAGATCACCCTCGATAAAGGTTTAATTATGGATAAAGATTCCCTGATAAAAAGGTTACATGAAGGAGATCCAAATGTGAAATTTGTCTCTAATGAAGAGAAGTGGGGTGGAAAATTTGATTTTAAAACTGGGTTTTATTTGGGGCATTATCTAAAGAAAAACCCTTACATTATCGCGCGTTATGGAGAAGAAGGGGCTGAGAAACTCGAAGAAATTTTTTCGGAGTACAAAAAGATCCGCCTTTGGCCAGGTACAGGTCATGAAATTCACCCCCAAGTGGGTCTCTTTGGTCATTTTCTGGATAATCCCATTTCCACCAAAGGCTTTGATGGTACTACTTATAATATTGTGACTCATGGAGATCCAGCTAGACTGTGGCACGGTCATGGATACAGTTTAGGAATAGTTCCATCAAAGTAATCCCAAAACAAAGATTTTATTTTTTAAATTTATTTTTTCAAACTCAAAAAACTAAACATAAAAAACAGAACAAAAAATGAATACCAAAGAAAGAACACCTCAGAAAGAATCCGTGCATAGCGTGAGTTCCAACAGAGGTGAAAAGGAGGACGTTAAATAAAATGATAACTTATGATGTAGAATCTTATGAGGATTGTGCTTACATAGGCGGGAATTATTTTGATAGATTTGATTACAAAGACAAGTCTTATGCAATAGATCTTGCATCGCTCTCAGATGATGAACCTAAGATTTATAGTCTCTCATCTGGAAGGCATGGTCATTTCTGGGACTGGCCCGTATTTGCAACAAAAATAACAGATAAAAAGAAAATCAAAGACATCACGGAAAAAGTTCACGAAGGACTCGACAATTTTTTTAGGAGTTAAATGACAAAAGAAGGAAGATGGAATTAAGGAAAACACTTGATGAAGAAGTATTGAGGGATTTAGCGTTAGACAGTCCGCCTCTCGGAATTGAAAAATATGAAGAATTCATTAGGGGGAACTTTCTTTATTATGAGCATGACCCTTGGGTTGATGCTCCGGAAAATTTAACCTATTACAGTCACGGGGAAAAGATAAGCCGTGATGACTATATGCAGAAATCCCGGTCCGGTGAAAAAGGATTCTGTTTTGAAAAGTCTAAAGAAGGCAAATTCAATCTGGAGACAAATAACGCCCACACGAATATAATCCACCAGAAGTCCCGTCTGTTGGATAAATTCCGCGGATACCTAAAAAGAAATTATCCTGGTTTTTTGGATGAATACCTGAAATTAGAAAGAGAAGAGGTTGGTCTGACTAATCAGGTTTTTCATCTTTACAATCAGGGCAAGCAAGAGGAACTCGACTCCCTAAGGGGATCAGGAGTCATGATTCATCATAATTCCATCTATTCTGCTTATGTCGCGAAGATGGTTTTGATAATGGAATCTTACAATGGAAGCGTAAGTATTCGTGACCGAATCACGGGAGTGGAAGTGTAAGCGCATTAAGAAAAAAATGAAAAACGAAATCTATATCAGCCATGCAGTTCAAGAGAAGAACGCTGGAGATAGCAGTCGCCTTAAAAGAATCTTGGAAGAGGGAGCCATAAAGCCGACCTGTGAAACCGGCGAAGCAAACTGGAGGTATCTTGTCAGTAAAACCTCGGAATTTCAGGGCAATGGTGCTTATACCTTCTATAAACTGAATGCTAGAAGGTACAACTCATGGAGTGGTTTATCGGATGAGCGCACAAGCGGAATCTTTTATCTTGACCCTAATTATATATCTGATCATCCGGAACTTTTTTTGAATGGCTCGTACATGGATGATAAAAATGTGTTTGATTATGACTCTTTCGATATCCTTTTAGATCTGGGTCATGATCCCTCAAACTCTCCAGATTATGTCAAATTTTGCAATGATAATGGGATCTCTTATGTTGGAAGAGATATCCCAGTTAAAAGGTTAAACAATCAGTTAATCGCCAAATCTGTCCCACTTGGTGCAATAAAATCTTTGATCCTGACTAATAAAGATGCACTTAATGAAGTGAAAAGTTTGGTTCCAAAGCACATTGAATTATTCTTATTTAGTGGGAAATACCTGTTGCCAAAACTTTTTGGTATGAGCGATTCAACGAGGATTCCCTTGGTCAAGAGTGTTGCACATGGTGATTGAAGATTTTTCGTGATTAAATTTACCTCCATGGCTTCTGCTAATTTTTATTTTTTTCTTTATCTTCAATCATAGAAGATTTTTTAAAACCTTCTTTCTAAAGAATTCTATGCCTGTGTAGCTCAGTGGCAGAGCGGCTGCCTTGTAAGCAGTAGGTCGGGAGTTCAACTCTCTCCACAGGCTTATTAATTTTATAAAAAACTATCCTACTTGAGCTTCACCGCTGTTCCGAAAGCAAGCATCTCTGAGGCTCCTGCCATTATTGTTGATGTCATGAATCTCATTCCGACGACCGCATCAGCGCCCATTTGTATCGCTTCATTAACCATCCTGTTGTAAGCTTCATCTCTGGCGTGTGTCGCCATATCAGTATAGGTTTTTATCTCTCCACCGATGAGATGCTTCAACCCTGCAGCGATATCACGCCCAAGGTTTCTTGCTCTGACAGTGTTCCCCCTTGCTATGCCAAGGATTTTGATGACTCTTTTCCCGGGGATTTCATTTGTTGTTGTTACAAGAAATTCTTTCATTTTTCACCTCCTTTTCCTTCAAGATCTTATAATTGAATCCGTGCGGCGCAAATGTATTGCATCTGAAGACGACCCTCATTCCTACATAAGGTTTTATGGACTGTCTGCCAAAATACCCCCCGCCTCCTACGTCTGTCGCATCAAATAACGCTTTGAAAGACCCATCTCCGTCATCTTCTATTGATCCGAAATGGTAAACTTTCCCGTCTTCCCCCAGGACCGTCGCATCTTCTTGTATGATCCCTTCGAGCATCATTTCCTTTTCACCTTCAATTTTTCTATCTCATCTTCTTTTTTGTTAAACCATATGAACAATCCAATTGCAAATAAAGGAATTCCATAAATCAAAGTGAAAAATGTTACAAAGAAAGACAATGCTATCAATATAATTCCGATAAGAGTTATTATTATCCCATAAACTTTCCTGCTTTCCATTAAAGGAATAGATATCGCAAATTATTAAACTTTACCAGTCAGCAATTTTTTTCTTAAACACACTTACCCAATTGTCTATCGTGTCGGTCACTATCTTTCTTATATTTGTTTTGTCTTTTACTCGATATAGAAAGACATACCCTCCTGCCGATTGGTTTATCTGTGATCTTGTAAGGATATTCTTTTCATGAAGTTTTTTCACTGATCTTTGTATTGTTGACTTGTCAAGATTGAGTTTTTTTGCAAGCTCATCAGTCGTGAATTTTTTTTCATGCTCTACCATGAATTTTAAAAGTCTGAACTCTGCTTTGCTGAGTCCAAGTGAGCATTTTATGACTTCTTCCAGATCGAATTTCTTGCATGCAAAGTCTATCATGTGAAAATTAAATTTTTTTTAATACTTCGTTGATCTGAGCCTTTAGCTGATCTTCGCTTCTGTATCCGACAATCCTTCCTACTTCCTTGTTCCCTTTAACGATAACAAGAGAAGGGATTCCCTGTATTCCGAATTTCATTGCGAGGAATTCGTCTTTCTCAGTGTCAAGCCTCATGAATTTGAGTTTTCCGTCGAACTTATCGCTCAGTGCATGGAAGATAGGCTTCATCATCTGGCAAGGTCCGCACCAGTCCGCATAAAAATCGATTATGACCGGTGTTTTCGACTTCAAGACTTCATCTTCGAAATTGTTGAGTGTTAATACGCTTACTGCCATTTTTTAACTCCTTTGAATTTAATTACTGCTACAAAATTGCAGTACTTTATAAACTCTGTTGAGAACTGCATGATACTGCTGAATTTTTGCAGGACTTGGTCTAAATCAAGTGGGACTTTTCCCTCAGTCTTCTGAAATATTCCTTGAACTCGGGTGAGACTTCATGATCGAATGCCACCTTGTGATCTTTTATTTCATCTTTATACATCTCTCTTATCTCTTTCTCGCGATTCATCGGTCCTTTGAATAGAATCCTCCCCTTGTGCGGTGAAAGTGGTTTTTTTTCTATTCTCAAGATCACTGTATCAAAGGCTCCTCCCCAGTATATAACGCCATAATTAAAAAGCATCCATCTTTCGCCTGCCTCTTCTTCAAGATTTTCGGATACGGCTTCAGGGCCAATCTCTCCCGAAAACCTTGAAACTAAATCTTTCCTATAATCTGAAATGCAATCATTGACTATTCTTGATAAGCTTCTTTCCTCAAGTGTGGATAGGTTATCGACTCCTATTTTTTCATTCAACCATCTTTTTGCCCAATAGAGGACATCCTGATATGGTACCTTTTCCATATATTTCTTAACCTTATACATTATCAATTTTCTTTCGTCGCTTATTTCCATCCAAGAAATATTCCAAAGAACTATTTAAGCTTTCTCGTTTGTTACTTCTAAAAAATTACGTCAGCTATTTCTCCATGCTTTCAGCAACATTGTCAGAAAGGAGAATCTGAGCTATTCTTTTTGGAAGATTTGAGAATTGTCCGGCTGAATATGGCCCGAACCTTTCACCTTCCGGAGATTTGAACTCATTAACATCCTCTAGGAAAACCACAAGCATATTCTCTTTTTCACTTTCCTCTTTTCCGCCGCTCAGGATATTATTCATTTTCTTGTCTGAAATTTCTATGGCTTTCATAAGCTCCTCGAAAAGTTCCTTTTCGAATAAAAGCATGTTGTTGAAGTCCTGCCTTGATATGCCTGTCTCGCTTGCAATAAGGACAAGACTGAGTATTTTTTTTCTTCTCCTTCTCATGAGTTCTTGAAAAAGTGTGACTGCATTCTCGAGTTGTTTTTTTGTCTTCAGGATTATGTCTGAAAAATTTCCGTCTTCTTTAGATGATGCAGATTTTTTTTCTTCAAGATAGCTGGAAACTTCCTTGACAAAATTTTTTGGGATGGGCTGCAGTTTTTCAGAATATCTCTCTTTCTTTGCGGCTTCATAGATATCTTTGTAAGTTATCATTTTCAGGAAAAGATTTTTTTCTTTTAATATGTTGCTGTACTACTCAAAAATCATTTCAAATTTTTGATATAGAATTTTTTATCTTCTTTTTTTTGCTGTAAAATATGGAATCAACAATAGTCTCGACGCCTTCACGGAAATTTTCAGTGCAATAAGAGACAAAGTGGTCTCCGTTGAAGTGATAATGTAAGCTGTCAAGGTAATCATATAAGCCGGTAGCATCTTTGAAAATCTCATATCCTTCAGAATTTTTTTCGACTTTGAAAAATGAATCCTGTCCGTCTTTGCTTATTATTATTTTTGAAGCTCCTTTCCATGATGGTTCATCAAATATGGCTATCTCAAGGTTATTTGCCCCAGGATTATCGGAAGATATATCTGCAATATCATCTTGGAGCTGAGCATAACTCTGATTCACTTTTGAGAGCATTCCCTGAAAATATATGATCCATTCATCTTTTGAAAAGTTTCCGGGAAGACTCACCTCTTCACTCATTGTTAAAATAATTTTCCTTCCTTTTTATTGTTTATTATGTTAAAAAACATAAAAACAATTCAGATGTCAAAGGATTTTATGCTTTCATTGATTTTATCCTTCTTGTGTGAAATTATCCTCTCAACAATTTCATCAAGGCTTTTGCGAAAGTTCTGTTTTGAATCACTCAAGAGTTTTTTTGTGTTGAACATCACAGCTGTCCCATCGGATCGGAATGTTTCAAGGTAATTATACAACCCTTCGGCATCTTTGAATTTGTGATTTTTGTATTCTCCGTCAGCAAATCCATATAATTTGAAGAGGGGCTTTCCTGAATTGAA
Organism: archaeon; assembly: GCA_027343665.1. Taxonomy (GTDB): domain Archaea; phylum Nanobdellota; class Nanobdellia; order Pacearchaeales; family GW2011-AR1; genus GW2011-AR1. Next base: position 248,754 of record DAHWKL010000001.1, on the reverse strand, counting down.
ACTGACTTTTACGTGTCCGATACCTTTCCATTCAGCTTCAAATAGGAGTGCTTCCGGATCTGAGAGTGAAAATTCCAATCCTGTTTCGAGTCCCCATGCGTCTATATCCTCTTTTGGAGCCTTGTCTATTTCTTCTTTGAGAGTTCTGTAAGCTTCGCCTGCTGCAGACAAGAAATTCTGAAATCCACGAATCCATTCGTCTTTTTCTAGGTATTTGACATAACCCTGACCGTTTCCCATATCAAAAAATGTCATTTTCCATTTATATTGATTGTTATTCTATAGATATCATTTTGCGGCATATTGAACAAATTTTTAAACGTCGAGCCTTTCATTTATTTATGTTCGGAAAACTAAAGGAAAAGTTAAAAGCTTGGGCGGGAAAAATCTCTCAATCAAATGAGGAAGAAAGTGCATCTGAAGAACCAACTGGAGAGAAAGAAATTGAAGAAGAGCTAAAGAAAAAAATCTCCGAAAAAGAAAGTAAGAAAATTGAAAAATGGAAGAAAGATGAATCCCCCAAAGAAAAGCTCACCCGTGATGAAAAAGAGTCTGTCAAGAGTAACGAGCAGATAAGAGCAGAAGTAATGCCTTTCCCCAATGATGTTCAAAAATCTGCTGATGAACAAGATGAGAAAAAAGAGAAAAAATCCATATTCAGAAGCATTTTTTCAGGCAAGAGGGTGATTTCTTCAGATGAATTCAAAGAATATTCAGAAGATCTTGAGATGATTCTTATTGAGAACAATGTTGCTCTTGAAGTTGCAGAGAAAGTGATTGCCGAGCTTGAAACAAAAATTGTCGGCAAAGAGATTGAGAAAAAAGATCTTGAGGAGACCATAAAAGAATACCTTAAGGAAATACTCACGGAAGTTCTGGTCAAGCCTTTTGATATCGTGAAAGAAATTGAAGAGAAAAAATCACCTTATGTGGTATTATTCTGCGGGATAAACGGTGCAGGGAAAACGACAACGATCGCGAAATTTGCAGACATGCTCAAAAGAAAAAAAATCTCTTCTGTTATGGGTGCGGCTGACACTTTCAGGGCAGCATCAATTGAGCAGCTGGAGAAGCATGGAGAGAAATTAGGGGTGGCTGTGATAAGTCATGAGTATGGTTCCGATCCGGCTTCAGTAGGATTTGATGCAGTGAAATATGCTGAGAAAAATCACCTAAAAGCTGTTTTGATAGACACTGCCGGAAGGATGCACACGGCAAAGAACCTCCTACGTGAGATGGAAAAAATAAAGCGTGTGACAAATCCGGACCGCGTGATTTTCCTTGGAGAATCTATAACGGGAAACGATTCAGTTGATCAGGTGAGGGCTTTTGATGAAGCAATCGGGATAGATGGAATAATTCTCTCAAAAGCTGATATTGACGAGAAAGGCGGAACAGCTTTGTCAGTCGGTTACATAACAAAAAAACCAATCCTCTTTTTGGGCGTTGGGCAGGAATACAAAGACCTTGAGCCTTTTGACAAGGAAAAGTTTATCGGGAAACTTGGGTTTGAGTAGGCAGTCTATTCTCAAAATTAAGGACCCCCAATTTTAAATAACTAAACATCAGGTCTACAGAACCTTTTTTCGAAAAGTCATTCAAGAGCAACTCTCTTATAAACTCTTTAGAAATCTCGCTTGATATATAAGCGTCATATAACTTTTCTCCCATATCATAACCATTCTTGTAGATAAAATAATTTTCACGATCAAAACAGAACTTTTCCTCAAATTTAATGTACTCTTTTCTATCAAATAAAGGGTCAGGATAAGCTCTATAAATATTTTTTCTCGAAGGAGACTGTAATTTGCTTCCAAAGAAACCTATCATCTCAATAATTGAGTTTAATGCAAGAAATCCCTCTTTTCTTCTATACCTCGATCTTAAATCAGCATTTGAAAAATGTACACAATGAGTTGCTTCCTCACAAATGTGTACCGGAGAATCTTCTCCAATTACAATAATATTCTTAGACACAATAAACATACTTTTTCCACTGCTCGCTTTCTCCTTACAATCTTCTCTGTCTTCTCCGAAAAGACCTATTCGGTCATAGGAGAAATTTTTTCCCACCCAGTAGACCTCTGGAAGAGGGATTACTGGAAGATCGAATTCATCTGCAAGTTCATCAATGAAATCATAGACCTTGCTCTCCAAAACGGAGCTTTTTGAAGCCATGAATTGGGTCAAGAATCATTTTTTATAAAAATTATTGTGATTAAGTTTCCGGGAAAAATTATATACCCTTGATGCCTATCGATAAATATGGAACAGTACTGGATGCCGAAAAAACTGGATTTCAAAAATTTAAGGTTATGTTTGGAGAATTATAAACCTGTCTTCTTGTTCATAAGGGATTGCGGAGGAATTCGGGAAGATGGGAAATATCATTTGCAAGGGAGAGCAAAAGTTAGCGAGGATCTGACTGATAAATCTCTTGATTTCAGAAAAGATGTTTCCGGATTGCACATAATCATCGATTCTGATGAGGTTTTTCATTTTCCGCTGAAAGGTTATTCCAAGGGCTTTTCACTTGCTTATGAAAGGATTGAGCCCACCGAAGATGGGGTCGGGAGGATGGTTATGTTGAGCACGGGGATTGACCCTTATGATCCGGGGCTACCAGAGCCAAGAAAATCGACTTTAAGGAGTATACTTGATGAACATCTCCTTGAAATCCGTTTTGAAGGCAGGATAGATTTAAGATTTCATTCTTGGTGGATAAAACCTGACTGGAAATATTGGACAATTGTCAAGCCAAGAAGGCCGATAAATTAATACTTGAATTCTGACGAAAATAAGAACTCAAACTTCTTTCTTTTGCTAAGTAATTCCTTTAAGTCCTTTATGGGATTTTTGCTGTAATCAATTCTCAAGTCAAGCCACCTATCCCCCAGACCGAAAAGCCCTTTGTTCTTTTTGACAACTAAAAGCGAAGCAGACCCGTAAACTTCATCTCTCTTGTCTCCTCCGGCTTTTTCTCCTGCAATCAAACATTTCATCAATCTCTCAGTGAGATTCTCTTTTGATGAGGTGAACGTCTTTGAAATAGCTTTAAGGACTTTCTCACTTGCGAGCATATTTCCTGCGCATATGAAATCTTTCCCTGAAACCTCCCCCGCATACCCTTCGTTCTCTTTTCCTGTAAACCCGAAAGATTTCCCGGTTTTATCCATGACTATCACTTGCCTTTTCTCTCTTTTCTTATCCCCTTTAAGGAGAATTTTTACGACCTCTTCAGGTTTTTTATTCTTCTCAAAAAGAGTCATAGCTTTTTCTTTGTGCAGGACATTCGGATAAGACTGTGTCGCTATTCCTCCGACACCCGCTTTGGCAAAGGGTACCATCGCCCCGCATGCGAATGCCTTTGTCGCTGTCGCGACGCCGATTTCACCTTTTTTTCCGATCTATCCCGATTATGCTGAAGGTCATAGAATTAATTGTGAATAGAAGTTTAAATTATTAACCTTTGAAAATCTTAGGAAATTGGTAGTTCAATCCTTTTTGCCTTTTCTTCTTGAGTCGCGGACAAAACTTGCGACGCTGTTCTGATATCTGACCTCTTTGCAGTCATGATAAGTTATGTTTAGCTCTAAAGCAATCAAATCATAATCTGGCTTTCCTTTTTGGGACCCAGAGGTGTGCTGGTATTCTGCATTTTTTGATAATTTCAAGGCGTAAGCTTTTTCATCTTCACTCCAGGGGGTCATTCCTCTTGCTTTAATCATTGCATCCGTGTCAACACCAATGCCAGATTCATGTCTTTTCTTTGATGCATTCCTGCAATGCTCTCTGAATTTTTCGCTGTCAAATCCATCAAAGAAGTTTTCGAGTCGCTTACCATTTCTAACTTTTGTTAGATTGCTTAATGTTTCTTTTGGAACTAATCTCCTGATGGCATATCCTACTGCCCTTGATGCAACTTGAGGGAATTGTTCCGCATCGGAGATATAATCTTTTGCAACTTTTAAATAAGTCTGGAGGTCATCATCTTGTAAATAGGCCTCTGCAATTTCTGGATGTTCAGATATGAGTTTTTTTCCGATTTTCTTAACCAGCTTCAACGCCCTAATCTGATTTTCACTAAGGCCACTGTTGAAAGTTCCTTCAGGCAAGGTGTCTTCAATAGTTAGGCTATTCATGATTCATATACTCTGAAATATTATTTAAATCTTTCGATTAGTAACTACTATATAATGTTAACTTAAAGGAGATTTTTGGTAACATCATTATGAAATCGGTCTTTACTTCAATATATGACCCAAAAACTTAATAATTATCATTTGGCTTCTAAAAACATGTTAGAGAAACTCGGGGCAGCTCTGAAAAAAGCAACAGACAGAATATCGAATGCGATATTCCTTGATAAGAATCTAGTAGATGGGATTGTGCGTGAGCTTCAAAGGGCACTTATAGAAGCTGATGTGAATATCCTCCTCATAAAAGAGCTTTCGGAGAAATTAAGGAAGGTTGCATATGATGAGAGGATAAAAGGCGTTGAGAAAAAAGAGCATCTCATAAAAACTCTCCATGATGAACTTGTGAAGATCTTGGGTGAGAAAAAAGAGCTTTTAGTGAAGGAGAAAGGCCAGACTAAAATAATGCTTGTCGGGCTTTACGCTTCAGGTAAGACGACCACAGTCGCAAAACTAGGGAACTATTTCCAGAAAAGGGGAAAGAAGGCTGCTCTCGTCGGGCTTGACGTGTGGAGGCCAGCGGCTAAAGAGCAACTCCTCCAGTTGGGAGAGCAGAATAATCTAAAAGTCTTCACAGATATGAAAGAGACAGACCCGGTCAAAATTTGGAAATCCCACAAAAAAGAGCTTGAGAAATATGAAGTCGTGATTGTGGATACAGCGGGAAGGCACGATCTTGATAAGGAACTTATTAAAGAGATTGAGACTCTTGATAAAGAGATAAAGCCGGATGAAACGATTCTTGTGATGCCGGCTGATATTGGACAGGCTGCTAAAAATCAGGCTGAAAAATTCTCTGAAGCACTTAATATCACAGGAGTCATTATCTCAAGGATGGACTCCACAGCCAAAGGCGGCGGAGCCTTGAGTGCATGTGCCGAAACCAAATCCGGAGTTTATTTCATAACTACAGGAGAGAAGATGAATGATATAGAATCTTTCAACCCCGACTCTTTTTTGTCAAGGCTTCTCGGGATGGGAGATTTGAATGCTCTTCTGGAAAAAGTGCGCTCCGTCACGGATGAAAAATCCCAAAAGAAGCTCGAAGAGAGATTATCCGAGGGGAAACTGACATTGACTGACGTTGTAGAGCAGGTCAAGTCTATGGGTTCCATGGGTGGTTTCGGGAAATTGAAATCAATGATTCCCGGACTAGGAAACGCAAAGATTCCTGATGAACTTTTAGAATCCCAGGAAAAAAAAGTCGAGAGATGGGAACATATTGTTAAGTCAATGACCCATGAAGAAAAAGAGAATCCCAAGCTTTTGAAGGATCAGACTTCAAGGATTGCGAGAATAGCAAAAGGAGCGGGTGTGACAGGAAGTGAGGTGCGTGCTCTCCTGAAACAATACGATTTGCTTTCATCAATGATAAAAGACTCTTCGGGCTTTGACCCTTCTCAGGGCATGAACCCCAAGCAGCTTCAGAAGATGATGAGGAAGTTCGGTAAGAGGGGAATGAAGTTCTAAGATGGATAGTAATGAGATAATCTTAGCAGGGTATTTTTTTGTAGTAGGGATTTTGGTAACTTCTATAGGGACAATAATTTCTAATTATCTTACTCATAAGAATAGGTTAGAATATCGAAAAAGGGAATTAATTTTAACTTGGAAAAGGGAAGAGTTTATGAGGGTTGTAAAGGCTCTAAACAAAAAATTAGATCATTGGGAGGATTTATATCAGATAATTTTTCATAGAAAAGATTATGACAAAAAACAAATTCTCACAAGGATTGATAATGAAATTTTAAAAGATAAAATTAAATTTGGTGAAGATTTTTTAGATTTTAAAAAAGATATGTTGGAAACTCTGGCTAAATTTGACGCAATTGAACTTAAGTTAGGTCTACTTGTAAAATTAATTTTAAATGAGAAGAAGGTTAACGAATCAAATTTTTTAACTGATTTGACCGAATTGGGTTTTATTAAAACACATATAATGACTTTAATGAAAGAAGAATTGACTATTTAATGAAAGATTTCCTCTATCCTATATTGTTAAGTTAAAGGGACTTCATTAATATAAAAAAATTTATTTTTTCTTTTCTCTTAAATTATTCAAAACAGAAATTAAAACATCTATATTTATATCATTTTTTTCTAAGACTAAATTGGTCTTTCCAGTTTTGAAAATTAATATGTCTGTTGCGGTTGGCGATTAAGGACGAGGGTTTTAATTATCCTATTGAAAGGTTGCATAACAACATAAGAGCAAGAACAAAAACTATGCGTGGATTTCACGGCTCTATTTCTTCGGCAAATGCAATTATGAAAGGTTATAAGATTTATTACAATTTCATAAAGAAACATTAAACAATAAAATGCTGTCCTTATGAAATCGCCACAGACCTGAAACTGAATGATAAAAATAAGTGGTTGGAATTAATTAATTTAAGTCATTAATTTTTTTATTTTCTTCCTTCCCTTAAACCAAGATATAAAGGAAAAAAGAATTAACAAAATTCCAAAATATAGACAAAATTGATATAATGCTTTTTGGGAGTCACTTTTATCTTGGAAAGTTTTTGACATGTTTGTATAAACAGAAATTGGGAATTGAGGATTTTGACCAATTTGATTTATCACTTGTATTCCTGTATTTAATGTTTCAATAGAACCATTATAAAAAATTCCTGCTAAAGCAAAGCTAAACCCTGCTAAAATTATAAAAATCTCCGCTAAATTAAAATAACTTTTTGCAAATTCAATTTTCGCTTCAGTCATCAAAATAAACAAGTTTCGCTACCTTTTATGTTTTTCTAAATTAAAAAAGTCCCTTTAACTTAACAATATATCCCTATCCAAACCTTTATAAATTCATTTTATGATTTTAACATATGGAACTTAAAGTCCTTAAGAGAGAGAAAAATGAGATTGAAGTTGAGTTTGATGATTTGACATTCCCTGAAATCCTGAGAGTTTACCTCAACAAGGATTCTGCTGTGACTTTCGCAGCGTGGAAAAAAGAGCATGCTACAATGAATCCTGTCCTTCTTGTGAAAACAAAAGGAAAAGATGTCAAAGCTGCTATAGACAAGGCAGTTGAGGAAATAGTGAAAGACCTTGAGAAAGTCGAGGAAGATTTCAAGAAAGCTAAGTAATCCTTTTATTCTTTGAAAAATGATTTTTTCCTTCTGAAAAAGTTTACGGGATGTATTGATAGATTCAGCCATCCGCTCGGGATCACATTTTGGCTCTCAATTGAATAAAAATCAGGAAGATAACCTAAATTATTTTTTATTATCTCAAGTGTCTGAGAATATCTTTTTTCCTTATCCGGATCTTTAAACTTCCCTTTTGTTATATTTCCAAGCTCGAGTGATGACATCATATAGGGTTCTATGGAATTATTTATTATCATAGAACTCACAAGTTCGGTTTTCCTTTTTTGAGATTCATCAAGTTTTTTTATTATTTTTTCTATCATGTCTCGGCAAAACGTTGCTCAGAATTATACTGGGGTCTGTCTTGTAATCTAGACTTAGCAGGTCGCTTTAAAATCATTTCTATATGGGATTAATCACATAAACCCTTATTAATTATGCACTTCTTTTTCTTTGATGGAAGGCTCTGACGAGAAGATTTCAACGGGAAGTTTTGACCTGAATGACTGGCTTGGAGGGGGCTATGAAAAAGGCATAGTGACCATGATTGTCGGTCCTCCGGGATCCGGAAAAAGCAATTTCTCCATACTTGCTGCATGCTCTCAGGCAAGGGAGAAAAAAGTGATTTTTGTGGATAGTGAAGGTGGTTTTTCAGTTGAGCGTGTGAAACAGATTGTAGGAAATGAAAATTCCGAAAGAATATTGAGTAATATCCTCATACTGAATCCGACTAATTTTCAGGAGCAGAAAAAATGTTTCTCAAAGCTTCTTGAAAATGTGAAGAAAGAGGATGTCGGTCTGATAGTCGTTGATTCTATGGCTATGCTTTACAGGCTCGAACTTGGCGATGCGGTTGAAGGGGATGATGAGGATAAAGTAAAAGAGGTGAACAGGGATGTAGCAAGACAAATGAGGATGCTTGTGGAAATTTCAAGAAAAGAGAAAATCCCAGTCATAATAACAAACCAAGTTTATGGAAATTTCCTTTCTTTTGAGGAGATGAAAAGTGGCGTTGAGAAAGAGATGAACATTGTCGGGGGGGATTTGTTCAAATATTGGAGCAAATGTATAATCGAACTCAAAAACAACCATTCAAGAAAAGCTGTGCTTCTGAAGCACAGGAGCCTGAAAGAGAGAGATCTCAGCTTTGAGATAAGAAATGAAGGAATTTTCAAGAAAGGGTTGTTTTGAATCAGGGTATTGACATCCTGCAATAGTTCCTAAAGAATATAAATCTAAATTTCCTTCTTTCAAAATGGAAGAGGTAAAATTCGGAACTGTCGAAAAACTTTCAAAGCTTAATTTCAAGGCAAGGGATTTCAGGAGTTTGTCGAAGTTTGACGGGGCGAGTCCGCCGAGCGTATTTATAGGTTCTGGTCTCAAATATCCTCTCGTGAATGTCGGGATACTTTCGCCCGTCGAGAAGGTTGATGACGCCAGCGTTTTTGATGATCCGAAAAATTGGGCGAAAGATGAGCTTTCAATCACAGATGTCCTGAAATTGAGGGAGAACCTTCTTAACTCAAGATTCACTTCTCAGGTCACTGATTCCAGGTTGAACAAGAGATTTACGGAAATTTCGAAGGAAATAGCGCTTTCCCAAAGACCTGTAAGCGTCGAGATCGAGCTCAAATCAGGAGTTAATGTGGGAAGCAATCCCGACAGGATCCTTACACCCAACGGCATGAGGGCTGAGCTCAAGGATGTGAAAATTTATGAAGATGTAAAAATAGACACAAAAGTTGACAGGGCTATGAATGATGAAGTGAAAGCGAATGAAGGTATAAACTTTCTGTACTCATCCGGAATAAATGAATACAGCCTTTCAAAAATTTTGAGTGTTGGTGTTCTTGGCCTGAAAAAAGACAAAAAGATGGTTCCTACAAGATGGAGCATAACTGCGACAGATGACATCATCGCGAAAGAATTGCTGAAAAAAGTCAGGTCTTATCAGTGGATAGAGAACTATGAATTTTTCTCAGGTGAATATTTGGGGAACCAGTATCTCATTTTTTTGTTTCCTAATGTATGGAGTTATGAACTTTTTGAGTTATATTACCCGGGATCAAGCTGGAATCCAGGAAAAGACATGAAAGCCTCGACTGATTCCGAAGGTTATAATGGGAGAACTGCTTATGCCTCAAACTGCGGGGGCGGGTATTACGCGACGAGACTTCCCCTCTTAGAATATTTGGATTCGATAAAACGTCAGGCAGGGGTTTTAGTTATACGACTTGAGACTCCCAGTTATTGGGCAGGCCTTGGTGTTTGGGTTGTGAGAGAAAGCGTCAGGAAATCTCTTGGTGCCGAAGCTATGAGATTCGAATCCAAAGAGGAACTTCTTGGAGACGCCATGAAGATTTCAAAGGAGAAATATGATTTTGATCCAAAAATAATCTACGAAAGGAGCACCCTCCTGCGCCTTTACGGAACGCAGAGAAATCTCAATCAGTGGTTCTGATAAAATTCATTGGAGATAAATTATTGGAATAATCTCCTGGCAACATCTTTTTCGAGTCCTTCATAAGTAGCAAGAACAAACCCTACTTCGTTCAATTTTTCGATCTTGGAAGCTAGTCCCCTTTCCATAGGAGGAATTTTGAAAGTTTCCTTTTTTATCTTAGGAGATATCCCCGGAACTAACTCTGATGCCGGGTCTATGATGTAAGATTCGTAAGAATTTCTCATGTTCACATAAATATAGGCATTTATCATGTCTCCTTTTTGAAGTGAGGGGGTCACACCGTAAAATTCAATCTCTTTTATAGGGCTGTCATCCAGAGCTGTTACTTTCAGATTTGAATAGGGGATGACATTAATATTCATATGATTTCCTTCCCCCACGAACAATCCAAAATGCTTAATTAATTTTGTTTCATAATTAGGACTTACAATTTTGAACTTAGCCTGAATGAGACTGACTTTATCTGCTTCCATTATCTGTTATGGAAATGTTAATATAAAAAAGTATGTGGCTCATGGCTTACAGATCGAATTCGCTGACAAAATTCACTATTGTCCTGTATTTTTCAAGGAATTCCATACCTTTTGGAGTGATAAGAATCTGACGGCCAAGCTTTTTGTCCTCTATTTCCTGTATTAGTTCACGCCTTAGAAGTTCAGCTCTGTAATCTGCGAATCTTTTTGATGAAAGATTAGATTTTCTCAAAAGAGGGGTCATTTTTATGTGGCCGTGATTATCCTTGATTATTCTAAGGATATCCCTTATTATTTCTAATTTGTCTCGCTTTACCATTTTAATCGGGACCCATGCTTCTCATTACTTTATATGATATGATAAGGAAAAGGCCTATTGAGACCATTGAGACAACGAGTTCGAGAACCGGGTCGAATCCTTCAATGAGGAGATCAATGAGGTTCAGTATCCAGAATGCAAAAAGGAAAAGATAAACTGCATAAAGAGGCCCGACTTTTTTCTTGTTCTTGGACTTCCTAAGAACAATATAATTATACAGGGTAATAAACCCGAAGATCATGATTTGTAAAATCAGGAGGAAAGCGACATATCTTGTTTCTATAAGAACAGCCGATATTATCAGGACAAAAATATGGACGATTGGAACGACAAAATTTTTTTCTTTGAAATTTTTCCACATAACACTGTAAAAGAGATAGAAAATTGCCATCGTGCTCGCGTACATGAATATGAAAAGAGTGAGTATTCCTATCGAGAACGAGTCAAATTCCAAAACTTCATGGAGTCCGAGGAGAAGGAGCAGAAAATCTATGAAAGATTTGAAAAAGTAAGCTATCGCGAAAAACAGAAAAGAATCCCTGAAATATTTTATTCCTGTGTGCTTGCTTATATCATACATCTTTTTAGTGCTGAAATAGATCATGAGGCTGCAAAAGATAATAACAAATGAATAAGTAAGCTCCATTCCAAAGGTATTCGGGAACAATATTTGCTCTAATGCAGGCATGTAAAGTTCAGTTGTTTTGTCTTTAAATATCTATATGGATTTTGATTCCATCGGGGTTTTAAAGAAAATAACCCCTTTAAAAATCGGTAGGTATTTTCGTTCCATTTTTCTTTTAAAGAAAAGATTTCTCGGATAAAATAAGGAGTGAAAAAATGCACAGAAAAAATAAAAATAGGGGGAAGAAAATTCTCTCTGCGCTTGCTCTTGGCATGATTCTTGTGAGCGGAGGTGCAATTGCTCTTCCGACAGGAAGCAGTTCAGGATCTTTGCCTGTCCAGCACATCGAAAGTGTGAAGCCTGTGACAAGCAAGCCTGGAGATTTCATAAAAGCGAATAACATTGCTGTTACTAAGAACTTCGATTATTTCGAGGAATTGAACAGGGAATTCAGGGAAAAAACTTTCAGTATTTCTCCGGAACCCATATCCAATTCTGTTGATGAAGGCGCCATCCTGGAAGCGATAAATGACAGTGATTATGATGCTTGGAAAAAAGCAGTCTCGAATCTTGAAGGGATTCCCAATGATACTGAGCAGATAAGCGAGGAAGATTTCGGCATACTTGTAGAACTTCATAAGCAAAGAAATGAATTTGAATCCCAATTATGATCTTAAAGAGCAATAAAAGATAAAAACCTTCATAGGCAGCATTTTTAATGGACTCGCTCTATGAACTTCTTGAAAGTATTTCTGCAAAAGAAGACCGGCAAAGGGCTATTAGAGATTATCTGTCAAGTCATGATCTCACGAGATTTCTATCTGAGAACTTTGAACTTACCGATGAGATAAGGATACCTTATCAGGACAATAAAACCAGTTTTAATTTCATTGTTGGAAATAAGTATCTGAGAGACGAACCTTATTCAATTGAAGATTCTCCTGTATATATCTTGGGGATTGTCCGTTCAGGAAAATCTGCGGAACTTCTTGTTGCACAGCCTGATGAAGGCGAACAATTTGCCTGCATTTCCAGGGAATGTATGGAGCCTCCCGAAGTTATGCTCAAACAGCAGAAGAAGTTTTTTATTCCGGGCCCTTATACTGAAGAAAAATAATGACTTCGGTAAAAAGATTTAAATCATAAGAAGTATATTAAAATAGGATGTCTTCAAATTTACTTAATTTGAAAATACAAGGAACTTCTCTCAAAATCAAAACGAATCCGAAATTGTTCATTCCATCACTTCATGGCTCTAAAGCTCTCGGCACTGCAATAAGGATAAGTAAGGGTGAAAGTGTTCTCGATGTCGGATGTGGAACCGGGTTTCTTGCGATACTTGCAGCAAAAAAAGGCGGGATTGTGAGTGGGACAGATATCCTCCCAGATGCAATAATCTTATCAAAAGAAAATGCGTCAATGAATAATGTTAGGGTTGATTTCAGGAGGGGTGATTTATTCTCCCCTTTTAAGGGAAAGAAATTTGATGTGATTATTGCTAATATTCCACAAGAGGTCCTCTCTCCAAAAATAAAAAGTAAATGGACTAAAGAGAAAGTAATCTCTTATTCCGGAGGTAAGACTGGTTCTGAAATGTTGATGAAGACACTTGCATGGGCAAAAAGGTATATGCATAGAGAAACAAGACTGTACATTGTTGTTTACACTATGTCAAACTCCAGAAAAAGTCTGAGGTATATTATAAAAAATTATTCAGCAAGATTGATTAATTTTTACAGCGGACCAGTAAAAGATTTTGTATATGCAGACAAAGAATGGTATGAAAAGAATAAAGACATCCTAATCTATAAAGTGGGGAAAAAGTATTTTGCGGATCTGTTTGTTTTTGAACTGATGCTAAAATAATCACTCATCTCAAACTCCTCGCACCTTAAAATAGCGGGGGTGGGATTTGAACCACACGACCTCCGGGTTATGGGCCCGACGAGCACTCCAGGCTGCTCTACCCCGCTCTGACGATTACAGAATTATAGCACGTCTTTTCCTTTTAAAGGTTTTCAATTCATGCGCCTTCGGGGACAAAAACTTATATAAAACACCTGCTTCTGAAATTTGAGATGGCAAAAAGGAAATCTAGTGAAGAAAGGGCCACTGAAACATTTTTCAGGCCGGGCGTGGACTTCAAAAGGACTACAGAAAAGGAAGTGAAACCTGAGCTGCCGCGTGAAGAGATCTTGAGAAGCGTGGTGGAGAAGGAAGTGAAAGATTATGATCCGAACTTTGAGAATCTGAGGATGGTGGAAAAGGTTTCATACAAACCGAAGATTTCAGAGATTGTGACTATAGAAAAGGAAGGCGAAGGTCTTAAGAAAAAAGGCGGCAGGAAGAACGGAAAAAAGAACGGCAAAAAACAGGTCGTGAAAAAAGAAAAATCCACTACGACAAAAACCGAGGTTTATGTCATTCCTAAAATACTTCTGAAAAAAAACGGTTATGAGCTGATAATAACTGAGAAACCTCAGGCCGCAATGAAGATAGCGAGCGCGCTCGGTGTATCCTCAAAACATGAGATCGTGAGAGGCGTCCCATATTATGAAGTTGACAGGAGCGGAAAAAAGATAATTGTTGCTTGCGCTGTCGGCCACTTGTTTACATTGAAGCAAAATTCCTCTGGCTCCCATGTTCCTATATTTGACATTTCTTGGGTTCCTAATTATCTTGCGAAAAAAGGTGATTACACAAAGAGGTATTATGATACGATCTTGCATCTGGCAAAGAATGCCGGTTCGATAACTGTGGCAACTGATTTTGATGTGGAAGGTGAAGTCATCGGAAAAAATGTGGTAAATCTTATATGCAACCAACCGGATGCGAGCAGGATGAAATTCTCGACTTTGACAAATTCAGAGCTTAACAAGGCATATGAAGATAAGTCCCCGCACATAAACTGGGGGCAGGCAGTCGCGGGGGAATCGCGTCATTATCTTGATTGGTTCTATGGGATAAATCTTTCGCGTGCTCTCATGAATGCGATAAAAGCTGCAGGCAGATTCAAGATAATGTCTATCGGGCGTGTCCAGGGTCCTGCTCTGAAACTAATAGTTGAAAGAGAAAAAGAGATACAAAATTTCAAGAAAGAGCCTTACTGGGAATTTTATGTCACGATTGACAAGCCAAAACTGGAACTCAAATGCACAAAAGAATTCTTCGATAAAAAAGAGCTTGAGAATTTCAAGGACATTGTGGGAAAAGAGATAGATTTGGAGACAAAAAAAGTCGAAGAAAGAGTTCCTCCTTATCCGCCTTTTGATCTTACGAGTCTCCAGACTGAAGCTTACAAGCTTTATGGTATAACTCCTGTCAATGCTCTGAAAGCTGCGCAGTCTCTTTACCTTGCCGGTCTTATCTCTTACCCCAGGACCTCTTCGCAAAAACTTCCGTCATCGATTGATTACAAGTCCATACTAGATATTTTGAAAATAAGATATAAAGTCGCGAAGCTCATAACAAGAGAGAGGCCAGTTGAAGGAAAAAAAACGGACCCCGCACATCCTTCCATCTATCCTACAGGGAACAACCAGGTCCTTTCAGGAGATGAGGAAAAAATTTATAACCTCATCGTCAAAAGATTTCTTGCGCTTTTCTGTGATGACGCCATAATAGACAGGAAAAGGATATTTGGGAAGGTTAAAGATTACACATTTTCAGTTTCGGGATATCACATAAGGCAAAAATCTTGGATGGAATTTTATCCTGTCAAAACAAATGAAAAAGAGCTTCCGGATGTTGAAGGAAAAAAAGAAATAAAAAGCACAAGGACAGAAGAGAAAGAAACTCAGCCTCCAAGAAGGTATTCCCCAGCATCGATAATCTCTGAACTTGAGAAGAGGAATCTTGGCACTAAGGCGACGCGTGCCGCGATAATAGAGACCCTTTATGACAGGGGTTACATAAAAGGGAAATCGATTGAAGCGACACCAATCGGGATTTCTTTGATAGATACTTTAGAGAATTATTCCCCCATAATCGTAAATGAAAAACTGACAAAGGAACTGCAGGATGAGATGGATGAAATTGTAGAAGACGGGGACGCTCCCTTAGAATCCCTAAGAAATAAAGAAGATGATATTTTGGACAAAGCTAAAAAGCAGATAACTGAAATAGCCGAAGAGTTTGAGAAAGACGGCTCTTTGATAGGCAAGGATCTTGTAGGTGCGCAGGAGAACCAGAGGGAAGCTGAAAGGGAAGAGAACATGCTCAATCTCTGCCCTAAATGCGGGAAGAACAAGCTCAGGATAACTTATTCCCCTAAAAACAGGAAATTTTTCATATCATGTTCAGGATACCCCGAATGCAGGAACACTTATTCTCTTCCCCCGAACGGCAATATAACTAAAACCGGAAAGAACTGTGAGAAATGTGGTTTCCCTCTTTTGATGTCCCTGAGAAAAGGGAAGAAACCCTGGATATTTTGTTTCAATTCAGAATGCGAGACGAACAAAAAAAGGATAGAAGAGTATCGGGAAAGGATGAAGAATAATTCTGAAAAAGAATAAAAAATAAAAATCAAACAAAAGGGTGCAAGATTATTTTCTTCTTGCAGATTTCTTTGGCGCAGCTTTCATAGGTTCTTTTGGCATTTCCTTGTGCCAGACACATTTGCACCATCCGAAAACATGAAGCAAAGAGTGTAGGACTATCAGTGCAGTCGCAATGATAACCACTACGTTGGACCAATTGAAGATTGCAAATACGAGTGCCACCAAAGCCAAAAAACCGTCTTTGTAATAACCTCCCATCTTCCACCTCCTTCTGAATCTGACAAGAATCCAGCGGTTAAAAATGTTTCTGAGTCGGGGCTTTCCTTAAGTTTCAAAATGTTTATAAGTCACAGTATTAGTTTTAATTTATTGACAAGCCTCAGTCGCATAGTGGTTATTGCACGGGATTGCTAATCCCGGCCCCATCGGGGCGCGCAGGTTCGATTCCTGCCTGAGGCGTTAAGTGTATCGCCTTGGTGATACACCTTCTCAGTTAGGATGTCGGACGAAAAATTTCATTTTTCTTTGGTTCGACGAGCAACTTCGTGGTAGAGTTCCAGTAAATTCAGGTCATGAAACAAAAAACTCGTGCGAGGTTGTGAGCACTGCTCTGAGGCGTACTTCACATTTTCCTTAAAATTTTTATGCAGTTGTTTCCTTCAGAAAAAGTCTCCAAGGTTTCCAAGCTGTATCTTAGTGCGAATCTAGAGAATGATTTCTCATTATACTTTTTGGACCGAAAGACTTCTACCTTTGATCCTTTCCTGAAATACAGTTTAAATTTATCTATCCTGACATTATCAAGGAACTCTATGAAAAATTCTATCTGTTGCTTTTTGTTGTTGTATCTCCAATATTCTTTTGCCCTCTTCATCTTGATCGCATTATCAAATATCTTCAAGTGGACGCATTTTGTGAAATTGGAATCTTTCTTATACTCTTTAAGAATCCATGGAGGGTTTTTGTTCAACTCAAATCCTATCATTATTAAGTCGCCTTTTTTCATGTTCCTTTCCAAGACTCTGAAAATTTCTTCCTGATCGAAATTTCCTATGCTTGTGCCGAGAAATATGTGGAAAGAGGGATTTCTCTTATTGAGCCTGACATTCTGGAAGAGGTCGATGATTTTAACTACACGGATTTTTTTCAGATTATTTATTCTCTTAATCATTTTATCCATATAGAATTTTTCTATGTCAATTATGGTGATGTGACGCTTTGAACCCTCCCTCATTGCCGCCTTCACTAACTCCGCTTCTTTCATGCCAGCCCCCCACACTACAATTTGTCGATCTTGGGTGTATCTAGTTATCTTGCTGATGTTTTCAAGAATTATCCCCTGCTCTCCGGAAGGGACTTCATAATAAGAGGTTTTGCTTCGAAAATTCTTTGGGGAATAGAGTTTATCTAGTTCTTTCACATTCTGAGTGAACCAGTGTTCTGAGGAGACCCAGCCTCTTCTTAGGTCTTTCAAGAAACTTTCCCATAAATTATTACTTACTGTCTGAGTTTTCATTTATATTTCCAAAAAATCTTGAAATCTTTCTCAAGCCTTTATTTAAAATCTCTGGATCTCTACCAAAGGATATTCTAAAGCAGTTTTCTGTTCCAAAAGAAGAGCCTGGAACCAACAGCACCTTCTCTTTATTCAAAATTTGCTCGCACAAATCTTTTGAAGGTATGTTGAATTTGTATTTTATTAATGCAAAAGGGGTCCCATGCGGTTTAATGAGTTTTATGCCTTTTTGTTCTTCAACCCATTTCTTAAGGGTGTGAAACCCTCTTGAGACTAAATTATGATATTCTTTCAAATACTTGCTGTAGTCTTTGAAGATTTCTAGCGCAATGTCTTCACCTAAAGCCGAATTAGATATTGTTGTATACCTGCGATAGTTTATCGCCTCGTCTACAATACTCTTGAGTCCAATCATCCAACCAATCCTTATTCCGGGTACACCCTGAATCTTTGAAAGACTTCCCACGGAGATAAAATTCTTGTCTTCACAGTTATATGTAACCGACTCATTCGGGTTTAAGAGATAAACCTCATCATTTATCAAAAATACTCCTTTTGGGATTATGGTTTTTATTTTTTTGATATCAAACTTGAGCCCTGTCGGGTTGTGCGGGCTATTTATTATAACTGCCTTTGTTTTTTTGCTAATCAATTTCTTTAAATCACTTGGGTTTAACTGAAAATCTTCTTTAGGATCTAAAAATAACTTCTTGATCTTGGCGCCTATTTTTTTAGCAACTTCTTCATACTGTTGCCACCCCGGTGAGATTATTACCACCTCATCGCCTTCTCTCAAAAGAACATTGAGCAGTATGTACATTGCCTCTTGGCTCCCATTGGTAATAAGAACATTTTCTTTTTTGACTCTGTACAACTTAGAGATTTTCTCTCTCAGTTCAGGACTCCCTGCGTCTGAAGAATAATTTAAATTGCATCCTCTACCTATCTTGAAATCTCTTAAATAATGATACTGTATTCCACTTTCGGCCAAGTCTATTTCGTATTTTCCGGAAGCCCCCAAAACCCATTCGACAATCAGGTTTTTCTCCATGTAAAATTAAGGCATTCCTTGTATTAAAACCTTCTTGAGGTTCTTTAGCAACATTTTTAACTCTCCCGTTTTTTCTAGACAGATTAAGCCCGGATCGCATAAGGGTATTGCACGGCCCTGGAAAGGCCGACCCGAAAGGGTATCCAGGTTCGAGTCCTGGTCCGGGCGTCCGCAACTCCTATAAACTCCCTCCGTTTTATTAATCCAAGATGGTGAAAATATTTCTTGACTCGGCAAAACTCGATGAGATCGAGAAAGTCAAAAGCTGGGGACTTCTTGATGGCGTGACGACAAATCCGAGCTTGATAAAGAAAGCTTCAGATGAATTCGGCGGGGATATTGAAGATTACATAAAAAAAATCCTGAAGGTAGCCAAAGGAAAACCCGTTAGCCTTGAAGTCATCGGAAACACTTACAAAGAAATGGTCAAAGAGGGAGAAAAATTATACAAAAAATTCAATGGTGTGGGAAAAAATGTTTACATAAAAATCCCGGTCAATCCTTCATTTGATGAATCTTCAGGCGGGGATTTTGACGGCATAAAGGCGATAAAAATACTGTCGAAAGAAAAAATTCCAGTGAACTGCACGCTCATCTTTACGCCCGAACAAGCCCTTCTCGCTGCCCGCGCAGGAGCAAAATTCGTGAGCCCATTTGTAGGTAGGGAAGATGATTTCATAAGGAAGAAATACAAAATAAGCTTTGACAAAGACGACTATTTTCCTGAAAAAGGGGAAAAGAAGAAAGGGAAAGTTCTCGAAGATGAGGGCATAATCTCAGGAGTTGATCTGATAAAAGAGGCGCGTGAAATATTCGACAAGGAAAAGATAAAAACCAAGATACTCGCTGCGAGCATAAGAAACAAAAGGGAATTCAGGGAATGTATAATCGCAGGTGCCGACATTATCACCGCGCCTTTTGATATAATCGAATCCCTTGTAAACCACTTCAAGACAGCAGAAGGGATGAGGGGTTTCACAAAAGATATAGTCCCAGAATACAAAAAGTTGGTTGACGGAAAATATTAAATTTATAAAATCTTTCTCCCATTTATCTTTAAGAAAGATGGTGCTGATCAATGATCTTGAAAGTATTGCAAGTGTCTTAAGGAGGGATTCGCTCATTTCAACGACTGCTGCTGGAAGCGGACATCCGACATCTTGCCTCTCATGCGCAGAAATAATGGCCGCTCTGTTCTTTAATGAGATGGCTTATGACGTGAAGAATCCTGAGAATCCTGATAATGATGAGTTTATACTTAGTAAAGGTCACGCGGCTCCGATTTTGTATTCAGCTTTGAAAAGGGCAGGATGCATAAAAAACGATCTAAAAACTTTGAGAAAATTCGGGAGTCCTCTTGAAGGCCATCCGATGCCGCGTTCTCTCCCTTGGGTGAAAGTTGCGACCGGCTCACTTGGTCAGGGACTTTCTGTCGGGCTTGGGATGGCTCTTGCGATGAGAATGCAAAAAAGGAAGTCATATGTCTATGTTCTTATGGGAGATTCTGAGCTCGCGGAGGGTTCAGTTTATGAATCCTTGAATTTTGCTTCTTACCACGGAATAGAAAATATAATAGCAATTGTCGATGTGAACAGACTTGGCCAGACAAGGGAGACAATGTTCGGATATAATCTGGAAAATTATAAAAAGAAATTCGAGAGTTTCGGATGGGAAACAATTGTCGCTGATGGTCATAATATCATTGAAATCATAAATGCAGTGAAGAAAGCGAAATTTTCGCAGAAACCTTCTGTAATCCTTGCGAAAACTGTCAAGGGAAAAGGGGTTTCTTTTCTTGAAGGAAAAAATGGTTGGCATGGGAAAGCTCTTTCCGAATCTGAGCTTGAAGCGGCTCTCAAAGAGATTCCTCACAGGGCAATGCCTAAAATAAGCATAAAATCCCCAGAAAAAGTCAAATTCGGCATAAAACTCAGGACTCTTAAATCTGACCTTTACAAAATAGGTGAAGAAGTTTCAACGCGTGAGGCTTACGGGAGAGCTCTGCTCGAACTTGCCCGTTCTGATCCGAGTGTTATAGCAATAGACTCCGAGGTTGGAAATTCAACTTATTCCGAGAATGTCGAGAAAGATTCCGGAACAAAAGGCCAATTCGTGGAAAATTATATCTCAGAGCAGAATATGATCGGACTTTCTCTCGGGCTCAGCAAAAAAGGGATGAACCCTTATCCTTCGACATTTTCCGCTTTTCTCACAAGAGCCTATGACCAACTGAGAATGTCTGCTTTATCCTCCGCGAATTTTACTGTATGCGGGAGTCATGCGGGAGTTTCAATAGGGGAAGATGGTGCCTCACAGATGGGCCTGGAGGACATCTCGCTTTTCAGAAGCCTTCCGGATTCAGTTATTTTTTGTCCATCAGACGCAGTCTCTGCACAAAAACTTCTTTTCCTCTCCGGAAAAATGAAAGGGATAAAATATTTAAGAACCACAAGGCCAAAATTACCCGTGATATACAAAAATTCTGAAGTTTTTGGTATCGAAGATTTTAAGGCCGTCCGTGAATCAAGAAAAGATGAAGCCGTTCTTGTAGGGTCAGGTATAACTCTGCATGAATCTTTGAAAGCTTACGAGAAATTAACTGCAGAAGGGAAAAAAGTTGCCGTCGTGGATTTATACAAGATAAAACCTTTCGATTCAAAGAAATTCGTGAAATTCATCAGAAAGCACGGCGGGAAAATTGTTGTCTCAGAGGATCATCACGGAGAGGGCGGGATCGGCGAGATGCTTATCTCCGAACTTAGAGACTCCGGGATAAAGATAAACCATCTTTTTGTGGAAGGTATTCCGCATTCAGGAGCAAAAGACGAATTATTGCATAAATACAAGATTGACGCTGATGCTATTGCTGAATCAGCCAAAAAGTTTTTTTAATTTTCTCAGAGCTTCCCTTGGATTTTCTGAATTGTTCACGTATGAACCGGTATTTGCAATGTCCAAACCAGAATTTTTGAGTTTCATTATCGTTTTATCATCTACACCGCCGTCAACTTGAACCACTTTATCAGGAAATCTCCTTTTTGTCAAGACTATTTTCTTGTAAACCGATCTTATAAAATTCTGATTTTCTTTTCCCGGACGCACTCCCATGAACATGATGCCATCCATTTTTTCCGCCATCGGAAAAACTCTTTCGGCTTTTGTTTCAGGGTTCACGGCAATAAAGCATTTCATTTCAGATCTTTTTATTTCATTAATGGCTTTATCGGGGTTTTTTGTTGATTCTATGTGGAAAATGATCTTTTTGAACCCTTTTTTCCTGAGCTCTTCGATCTCTTTTTCAGGATTTTTTATCATGAGATGAGCTTCAAAATTTTTCTTATACCTTCTCAGGTCGGGGATTTCGGAGATCTTGACAGATTTCCCCGAGACGAATTTCCCGTCCATGAAATCTATCTGGAAATAGTTTGATATCGGGAGTAATCTTTTTAATCTTTCATCAAATTCTTTTTTATTGTGTGCAAAAATCGTCGGTATGACTTTTCTCATTTCAGTTTCTCCAATGTTTCTTTTCGTAGTCTGAGATTTCTTTTAGTCTTCTTTTGTGTCTTGTTTCGTTTTTGAATTCTGTCTTAAGCCATATTGTTATGGCTTTTTTAGCTTCCGGGAGAGTCACAAATTCTGAACCGAAACAAAGGACGTTTGTGTTGTCATGCATCCTCGACATTTTCAGGAAATCTTTTGGTGGTTTTCCAAAGAAAGAAACTGCTCTTACGCCTGTGACCTTATTCGCGACGATGCTTTCTCCTATTCCTGAGCGTGCGATTATGACTCCGTACGAATCTTTTGTTTTTGCAACTTGTTCAGCCACTTTAAAGCTGTAAGTGGGATAATCATCCTTTGGGTCATACTTGAAAGGCCCGACGTCTTCGACGCTGTAGCCACTTTTATCCAGCCACTCTTTGATCTTGCTTTTATATTCGAATCCTGCATGATCAGAGCCTATGAAGATTTTCATTTTATTTTGTATTTCTTATAATTTAAGCAGAATGTTCTGTCTCCTTTTGTCCACCTTTCGTAGGCATTATCTATGATCTCTATCGCTTCTTTTGAACTTTTGGCGTGATAAAGCAGTTTGAAATCCTTTTCTTCGAAATATTTTTCCTTCAATGGTTTTTCCCTCAGCCATTTTAAAAGTCCGTCCCAGATATTCCCCAATAATATTATTGGTATCTGACATGTGTCCCCGACCTGCATAAGTTCCCAAGAGTACAATAATTCAAGAAGTGTTCCCACCCCTCCGGGAGCTATTACTATCGCATTCGATAAGAGCATGAAATTGTCTAGTCTCCTTGAGAATATTTTAAACTCCTGGTATAACTGCACTCCCGTGTTGAATCTTTGTTCATGTGGAAGTTTTATCCCCAGACCTATTGAGTGTGCATCTTTCCCTTTGTTTCCTTTTCTGTGACCCAGATTGGCAGCTTCCATTATGCCGGGACCGCCGCCTGTGACCACATCCCAGTTCCTTTTTCCCACCATCTCCGCGAGTTTGTAAATCTCTTTGTAGATTGGATCATTCTTTTTTATCCTTGCGCTCCCGAAAATGGTCACATGAAAATGTTTCGGGCTTATTCTTTTGTCTAACTTTTCCATCATCTCTCTTTAACAGATATGAAAGAAAAACCCTTTATATCTTTTTGGAATCTTTGATTACATTGTTAAACTTCTTCTTCCCTGTTTTGCAATCGACTTGCCCATACATTGTTTTCTGAACTCGGTGAGGCATTCTTTAGAACAGCATCCGTTGAGCTCTTTTTGACAGTTGAGGCAGGATATGAAAAGTCTGTCACAGTCAAGGTTCCTGCAATTCCTGTAAAGATCCGATGGTGCTGAGCATATGAAACATTCTGAGATAGTGTCTTCATTGGAATTTATACTTTGGACAAGCCTTTTATCGAATACAAAACATTTGCCTTCCCATACTGTGTCAGGGAACTTTTTTCCGAATGCGAGTATCCCATCTTTAAGCTGCATGACATTTCTGAAACCTCTTTCTTTCATATAAGACGAAGCTTTCTCGCATCTTACCCCACCGGTGCAGTAAGTCACAATTTTTTTGTCTTTCAGGTTTTCTATTCTTTTAAGTGCGGATGGAAAATCTCTGAAATTTTTTATGTCAAGATGTATGGCATTTTTGAATCTGCCTATTTTATATTCATAATCATTTCTTGCGTCAAGTATGATGAATTCCTCTTTATTGTCATACATCTCTTTCAACTTCTCCGGAGCTATATAATCTCCTTTTCTTGCCAGATCAACTTTTTCTCCGAATGTAACTATCTCTTTTCTGAATTTAACTTTCATTTTTGTAAATGGTTTTTCAATGATTTCCTCTTCCTTGAAAGTTATGTCTGTGAATCTTTTATCTGATCTTAAGTTTTCTTTGTACCTGTCAATCTGCCAGTCTGTCCCAGTGATGCTTCCGTTTATTCCTTCATGTGAGACCAAGACTCTTCCTAATATCCCCAGTTCTTTGCAAAATTTCAGGTGCTCTTTCACGAATTCTCCCGGATTTTTCAGATCTGCAAACTTGTAAAATAAGATTACCTTAATATTTTCCATGCCGGTAATAAAAAAATGTGCTTTATAATATTAACGGAACGCATGAAAAAATTTTCATGAAAACCCACTAGGTCTTTTAGATTTTTATCCTAAATAATCCATATAACGTTGATTGTGATTCCCTAAGAAATAATCTTGTAACGGAAGGACTTTTATCCTCAAAATGTTTTTTGTAAATATGATACAGCTCATGTCTTAAAGTGAATGCATCCTGATAATTTTCACTTAGTAGAATTTCATAATTTCCATTTGGAATTTTTTCCACTTCTGCTGTATCGAGAAAAGTAGGACCAAATTTTACATGGACATTTTTCTCATCTAAACCAAGTTTTGAAGATTCTTTTTCGAGTATCTTTTCAAGGTTTTTTCCATATCTTACCTTTTCAGAAAAAGCTTTAGCTAATATATGAGCACCATAATTCATAAAACTAACGGGCAATAGTGTGATAACTTCACCGAACAACTTAGTATTATCAATAAATTCTTTTATTCTACTTCCCATATCAATTTTTAATTATTAATAATTTAAAAATTTTACTAATTGTAGTATTTTATAAGAGGTAACATCTAATCTTCAGTTTTTTACCGACCTTGCTTTCATTTGTCCATCTTTGTCCGCAATTCTTAAAAAGCTTCGGTGTTTTTTCGGTTCATGGTCGAGTTGATTCTTGGTCTTGATGAAGCCGGAAAAGGGCCCGTTATGGGGCCAATGGCCCTTGCAGGATGCTTAATTGAAAAAGAAGACGAAATTCTGTTCAGGAGACTGGGCGTCAAAGATTCAAAATTGGTAACTCCTGGCAGACGCGGTTTTCTGGAAGCTGAGATAAAAAAAATCGCGAAAGCTTTTGAGATTATTGTATGTGAAACTGCTGAAATAGATAAAGCTGTAAAAGACGGCTCAAAACTCACGAAACTTGAAGCAGATAAATTTGCAGAAATAATCAACAGAATAAATGATGGCAAAGAGAAGATGAAAGTCATAATCGACTGCCCTTCAATAGGTATAGAAAGCTGGACAAATCTTCTGAAACCAAAAATAAAAAACTTATCTAACCTAGATTTTGTTATTGAGCATAAAGCCGACAGGAATTACCTTTCTGTTGGGGCAGCATCCATACTTGCCAAGTCTGAAAGGGAAAGAAGGATGGATCTCCTGAAAGAAAAATACGGGGGCGAAATAGGATCGGGCTACTGTACCGATCCGCTAACGATGCGGTTCGTCGAGAAATTTGCTCTCAAATACAAAAATGATGATTTATTCAGGAAATCTTGGTCTACATGGGAAGAAGCCTGTGAAAAACTGACGCAGATAGAATTAGGGGTTTGACTAAAAATTTTGCCCTTTGATTTTCCTTTGATAAATTTCCTTAAGTTTGTTTTCATTTTCTTTTATGTAATCGATCACTTTTTGAAAGACCGGCCCCCCAGCTATCCAAGGTTCATTTTTTATTAGCTCAAAATTTGTAATGTTTTTATTGAACTTCAAGTTTCCTACCCTTTTCACATTGTCTTCATGAGTGGTAATGTTAGCAAAGACTTCTTTGGTTTTAATGTCAGTCTTGTACTCAATTCTTTTTTGTGGTTGGAGTATTGCCATAAGATCTGATTCATTTATCCCTTCATTTAAAACTTTTATTAAATATGCAAGTTCATTTATATCATAATCATGTATTTTTTCTTGCACTTCTATATGATATATATCCTTAATATTCCCAAAATAATCCGTTTTTCCTACAATATGCATTTTATCCTGACTGCTATCTCCGCTAAGATTAAATGCAAGATATTGAAATATTATCCCATCTTCAAGAAGAGTGTAACTAATACTTATTTTATTATTGCCATCTTTACTTTTTATTTTAACAAACTTAGATTTCACCTCTCCCGAATTTGCATATTTTTCTTGATCAGTTAATTGTGAAATCTTACTGAAATCAAACATTTCTTCTTCATAAAAGAACTTTGGCATGAAGAAAATCTTCTGTATCCCTCTTGTGAAATAAGAATAAACAGATGCAGCTTCTGTGATTATTCTTTTTTCTGTTTCATTAATTATTGTTTCTCCAGATAAGATTCTTCTTTCCAAATCTGTGCCTTGTCCAATGTAATAAACCAGCCTCCCCATTTTTTGCACGGCTTGCGGGTGGATATCTTTTATCATTGAAAGTAGAGTTTCATTTCTTTTTATCCCATACTTTTCTCTGTGTTCTTGTATCTCTTTTGCAAGATGTTTTTTCTTCCTGGACAATTGAGTATAATAATAGTCTAAGGATTTCCTAAGTGCTTCTTTTGCTATTCCTTTAATTGGTTCCGCCCTTCCTGAAGGGTGTATGAACTGTTTTCCTTGATTGACCCCAATGGATTCTCTTATATCATTATCATTAAGATTAAGTATATCCTCTATTGTTATCATAAAAACCCATTATGGAAATATCTTTATAAATCTTCTTATTTTTGTTACTTATTAATGACAAACAAATTTAAACGCGCTATGTGGAGTAAGGGTATAATTGATAAAAAATGAAAAGCTATCAAATCACATGTGGATTTCCTTGTTCCCACATCTCTTCAAATATAGCTTTCAGATTGTAAGCCAAATCTTCATTCTCAACAAATATAGTTCCCCCAAAACCGATAGCATCAGAAGTAATTAGTTTTAACAGGACTTTTTTCCCATCAATTATGTCGCACCTTGTAAAATCTGTGTCAAGTCTTCTGACTTGGAATTTTTCCGGATATTTCTTGTTCAGATTATCAAGAATTTTTGGGAGGGTTGTCTTCTTTGGGTAAATTGACCTGAAAATTATTCCTCTTTTGACAGCATTCATGATTTCCTTTTCCCAGATGGTTTTGCTTTCTCTGTTAGATTCAGGTTTATGGTGGATATTCAATATTTGGAGAATTTCATTTTGTGCTTCTGTAAAGCTTCTCATTTGTATTCTTTTATTATCTTGTATATTCGTTCCTATTTGAAAAAATCTCTGAGGTTTTTTTTTGCTCCTGTCTATCTCTGTTGCGATATTTCGGAGATTTTCGGTGATCTTTTTTTCTTTTTCCTCCTTTTCTTTTAAAAGTTCTGATATAACTTCTGAGACATTATCTATATATACTAACTTTGGTCTGGAGTTATTTTCCTTTATCAATTTTTTATTTTTTAATGATTTAATAATAGAATAAATTTTTCCAAAAGGAACCCCTGATTTTTTGCTCAACTCTCGAAGATTGAGTTTCTCTTTCATCAGGACTTCAATGATTTTGCTTTCATAATATCCTAGCCCAACTGCTTTTAAGTCTTCTATCATTTTAACTCTAATATTGGGTGAAAAGTGCTGAATTGTTTTTAAAGATTTATGGGATAGGTTACTCATGGTAAAACAAACAAGAAAATATCTTATAGACAAACTTTTTTCAGCAGGGGCTCCTTCTATTCCAGATGCAAGGAAACTTCAGGAAGTAAGATTGAGAAATGTAGGAAAACTTTCTCCATATGAAAAATTTGCAAAAGATCATTATAGAAAGTCCTGGGAAACAATGCCAAGGATCGCTAGGATAACCCCAGAAGATCAAAAAAAAATTTATTCACTTTCCATACCGTTAAGTTTCCCAATACTTGATTGGGCTGAAGAGATTGAATACAGAGATACAGATTTCTCGCACTGGAGAGGAGAAGACTGGGGCGCAATTAACCTGACAAATTCTGAGTCTTTCAAGGGTCTGATTAAAATTCTTTCTCATTATGAGATTCCTATGGATCTTGGTATTTTGCACAAGAAAATTTTTGATATGGATAGTTCAACAAGATTTGCGATAATGATTCCGCAGAGCTTTCGAGAATTCCATTACGGCCCGCCAAAAAGTGAATCTAGCACTTACATTTTCCAGCTGGTTATTTTAGATGAAGATTTGACAGCTTTGCCATATTGCACACTTGAAGAGCTTACTCTTTCAAGCTTTAATAATAAGACTGAAGAAAAGTTTTCCGAGGACTGGGCAAGGAATTTTGGCCCAAGTTATTTTGATTTTCGGTCCAATGGAGCTGCTAAAATCAGAGAATTTCATCTAGCTACGGCCTTTTTCTCAAAAGAGCATCGGGAAAAGCCACAAGATTATCTTCCAAGATTTTTAAAAAAGAAAGCTGAAGAGAAGATTGGTAATACAATTTATATTAATACTGGAAAATTAGAGGGTTTGGACTGGAAAATTGAAAAGTCAAAATTTAAAATATTAAAATTCGGAGATCCTGTTACAATCTATGATCCTAGCTGGATAAAAACATAATAATCTTTTGCATCCTGAAAATCTTAAAAACCAGCTTCCCTTCTACAATTTATGTCTTACGTTAAAAAACTGGTGATGTCTGGGTTCAAGAGTTTTGCAAGAAAGACCGAACTCCCATTTACATCAGGAATAAATGTGGTCTTGGGACCAAATGGTTCGGGAAAATCTAACATTTCAGATGCCATCTGTTTTGTACTGGGAAGACTCAGCGCCAAGTCTATGAGAGCAACAAAAGCGGGAAATCTCATATTCTTGGGGACAAAAGTTGCCGCACCTGCAAAAGAGGCCCAGGTTGAGATTTTTTTTGACAATGAGGACAAGACTTTTGACATCAACGAAAAAGAAATTTCAATAAAAAGAATCGTGAGAAAAAATGGTCAGAGTATTTACAAGATAAACGGTGAGACAAAAACCCGTCAGGAAGTTTTATCTCTCCTTGCTCAGGCAGGGATTGATCCAAACGGATTCAATATTGTCCTGCAGGGTGAAATCCAGAATTTTGTGAGGATGCAGTCTGATGAGAGAAGATCGATTATCGAGGAGGTAGCAGGAATATCAATATATGAATCCAGAAAAGAAAAATCAATGCGTGAACTTGAAAAGACAGAAGAGAAACTTAAGGAAGTTAATGCTGTATTAAAAGAGAGGAGCGCTTACCTTGAAAATATAGAAAAAGAAAGGGAAATTGCATTAAAGCACCAGAAGCTTGAAGAAGACCTGAGAAAGTTCAAGAAAAGCATAATATTCATTGATCTTTCAAGGAAGAAAAAAGAAGAAGAGGAAATCTCAAAAGGGATAGACTCAAAGCTAAAGGAAGTTGATAAGATAAAAAAAATAATTCTTTCAACTGAAGGGGAAATTGAAGAATTGGAAGCGAAAGTATCTCAGATTAATTCAAGGATCCAAGATCAGACGGGTTTGGAGCAGGAAAAATTAAATCGTGAAATCTCAAACCTGAGAGCTGATCTTGCGGGTCTGGCCGTAAAAAAAGAAAATCACGAGAAAAAGCTTAAGGATATTGAAAGGAAAAAACTTTCTCTTCAGACTTCAATGGAAGAAAATGAGGTCTCCATAAACAGCCTGAAAAACGAATCCCCGACTATTGAAAAAATCCAAAAAGAGCTCATAGTGAAAAAAACGGAACTTGAAAAACTGGAAGAGCAAAGAAAAAAAAGATATATGGAGAAAAGTGAACTTAAATCTCTTGCCGAAAAGATTGAGGATAAAAAAAGTCTTCTTCAGAATTATTTAAGCGAATCTCAATTTGCGATGCATGAACTTGATAGACTTTCGTCAGAACTTTTTGACAAAAAAACAGATGAATCCAAGGTTGAAGAACTTAAAAAATTACTCTCTGAAAAGAATCGTTCACTGGAAAACTTCGTTAAAAGGGAGAGAGAAATAGAGAAAGTAATATCTGTTGACAATTCCAAGATAGAAGAAAATAAGAAGATAATAGAAAAGATAGGGAAACTGGATATTTGCCCTCTTTGCAAAAGCAAAATCACGCAGGAGCATATGAATTCTATAAGAAGCGAGGCTGAACCGCTTATAAGATCACTTGAAGATGAGATTTCAGTATTGAAGAAAGAATCTATTGAGATAAAATCTTCCTCAGAAGCTCTTAAAAAAGAAATAGAATCGGCAAACACAGAGATAAGGAAAAGGCAGGATGATCTTGTGAAAATAAGGCTCATAAATGACAAGAATGCGCAGATAAAAAATTTATCTGAGAAAGAAGAAAGGGTAAAGAGTGAAGTAAGTGAAGCCGTCAAATCAAGGAAAAAACTTGAGGATAGTTTTGATGAAAATTCAAATGTTGAGGAAAAATATGAAACTTTGAGGCTTGAGATAGAAGAGATATCTTTAAGAAATAAAGAGAATCTTTCTTCTGAAATTTCATTTAAGCAAAGGGAGCTTGATCGTGCTCTTCTTTCTTTGAAGCAGCTTTCGCGTGAGAAAGAAGAGCTTGACGAGGAACTTAAAATTATTGAGGGATCTTTATCTGAAAAAAGCAAATCTCTTGATGTAAAAAGAAGAGAAGAGGAAGAACTGATAAAGAAGGCCAAAAAATACATTGAAGAACGCGATTCAGTACAGCAGAAAATACGTGAAAATGAGATGGAACTTGTTGAAAAAAGGAATTTAGTTTACAATGCCGAGCAGATAGTAAACAATCTCAAGATAGAAAAGGCAAAAAAAGATGCTGAAGTTGAAAATCTTGAAACCGAGATACTTGAATATCCCGAGTCAGAAATAATAAAAACGGGCATTGAAGTTCTATCAGAGAGGTTAAGGAAAACCGAAGAGATGCTTATCAGACTTGGAACAGTGAACATGAGAGCACTTGAAGTTTATGATGAATTCAAGAAAGAGTATGAGACTGTGAAAGAAAAAGCCGAATCTATTGAGAAAGAGAAGGAAGGTGTCATGAAAATAATCCACGAAATAGATGTAAAAAAGAAGAAAGCTTTCCTTTCGACCTTGGAAGAGCTTAATAGTATCTTTACCAGAAATTTCGCGCAAATATCGACTAAAGGTCAGGTTTTTCTCGAGCTTGAAAATAAAAAAGAGCCTTTTCTGGGCGGAGTTGACATAATTGTCAAAACAGGTCATGGAAAATACTTTGATGTCAAATCGCTTTCTGGAGGGGAACAGACAATGGTTGCTCTTTCACTGATCTTTGCAATACAAGAGCTCAAGCCATATCAATTCTATATCCTTGATGAAATCGACGCAGCTTTGGACAAGAGAAATTCAGAGCGTCTTGCCGGATTGTTGAAAAAATATATGGGCAAGGGTCAGTATATTGTGATAACCCATAATGATGAAATAATCACCGGTGCGACGAACCTTTATGGGGTTTCAATGCAGGACGGAATCAGTAAGGTCATAAGTCTGAAGATCTAAATGACCTGAGCTTTCCCTGTAAGGGGCATTTTTTTCAAACCATCTATTTATGCTCTTGATCTTATCTGGAAGAATTTTCTGGAATATTATGTATTCATTGACTGAAAGGATTTTTTTGTTTTCACCTTCGAAAAATCTTTTTCTGCCGTATGTGAAATCTTTGTCTTCTGATGGAAAGTTAGCTGTAATACAGGTGTCACCTTTTAGCTTTGGCCATAAATTTATTTCTGTTGGCTTTTTTCTTGTCATTATCCATTTGACTCCGCCCGATTCATAGATTTTCATAAGCTGATCGTATTCATCTTGTGTTTGCGGTCTGACAACTCCTTCCCAAAGAGGAATGAGATTAAGGACAGGTTTCCCACTTTCATCTTTCCAAAATTTGACTTCAATGTTCTTTGTCATTTTCTTCTTCCGGTCATATTTATGATATTAACATTCATTTCTTTTGGAATATTTGAGTTCAATATCCTATGAACAAGGTTTGTTTTTGCATTTTCATAAGCTCTGTTGTCAGCTTTTCTTACATTTCTTTTTTTCTCAATCCCGAACATTGCATTTTCTTTATTATAAGTCTCTTCTGAAAGTTTCCAGTGCTTGTCGAAGTATTCAACGGAATTCTTGAATCTGAGGTTTTTGTATTTGTCTCCGATTTCATCCATGGAGAAAACTGCTTCGTACCCCCAGGGCTCTTTCGTATCCCCCATCTTCCCGTATCGTGATATTGTTATTCTTGCTTTTTGGTCTGTCATTTTGGTTTCGTATGAATAAAAAATAAAGGGGCTTACATCGGGTGCGCCCCGTCGTTAAAAAATAAAAAAATAAAAGAAAGGAAAGTTAGTAATAACTTTCACCAAAGTCTTCTGTTGCTTTTTCTGGTTTCTTACTTAGGAGTACAATCAAAACTACCAAAAGTACAAGGAAGATTACTGCAAGAACAACTGTCAATACAACAACTGTATCTGAAGTTGAACTTCCTGTAACATTCATTGTCAATGGAACTGTCTTAACAAGGGTATTCCCATTGTAGACGTTCACATTGAATGTTTGTGTTCCCTGTGTCTGTGAGCTTCCGCTTACTGTAACTGTTGCGCTTGATCCTGCTGGAACAGCAACCATAGACTGTGATGGTGTAACGCCGCTGTCAGTCGTTATAGTGTAAACAACTACATTATTTGTAGGGTTCACAAGAAGAACGTTGTATGTGGCAGTTTCACCTGAAGAAACAGTCTGTTGTGGATTTGCAACAAGAACGGTGTCCGGAACGCTGTTGGTAATTGCAATTTGCCTAGTAACAGTGGTACTTACATCATTGTTCTGCACGAGAACTTGTAAGGTGTAAATTCCTGACTTAACATTGTAAGGAGCTGTCAAGTAAAGGTCTCCTACAACTGTGTTTTGGTTATTACAGTTTTCAGAGCAGTTATCAAGTGCGACAAGGTCACCAAACCATTTTGGTCCTTGAACAACACCTAATTCACTTATAGCAGCTGAGACATAAACGTCATTAAGTTCATTGTAACCTACATTTTTCAAGACAATCTCTACAGGGAATTGCTGCCCGGCATTTATTGTGCTTGGTGTTGTTACAGATTCAACATTGACATTGTATGCAGGTCTTTGTACTCTTAATGGTATATTATTAAGAGTTGTTTCGTAGTTGTCTCCGTTTATTTCAATCTGGAGGCGAAGGTTGTCTGAAAGCTGGTTTTGAAGGTCATAAGGGACATTCAAAGTAACGACTTCAGTGTATTTGTAACCTTGCTCAACATCGAAAACTGGGCTCTGCTGTGTAACGGTTGACTGACCGTCAAGTGTTGCCCTAACGTAAACGTTAGTGTCATTCACCTGAGACGTGAAGTAAACCTTAACTGTTATTTGGCTACCCGCATCAACTGAAATGTTATTTGGGAAAACAGCTGCAGTCATGTTAGAACTCAGGACATTTATATCATTAACTGTAACCTGCGCATTTGAAGCAAGGCCAGTAGCACTGGCGCTAGCAACTAAAAACACGGCTAAAGCAAATGTACATAAAGTAACCACCAGGTTTTTTTTGTCCATTTTTGTTTTTTTTGTTTTGTTTATTTCTACGAAAAACATTGTTTTTCGTTATTCATTGGTTGCTTATTTTATTTATAAACTTTATGGTGATGACAATTCAAGATAATTATAAAGTGGCAATTATTTCCCATAGTGTCTGGACACTCAGTTGCGCATGATCTTTTCATATCTGTTTTTTCCGGCAACAGAATCATTTAGCATATCCGGCGATTCGTTTATCACGACGACATTTTTGTTTTTTGGCAATGCTCTGATTAGTTTTTCCAACTCTTCTTCGGATGTTTTTTTGTGTTTTATCTCACCCTTTTCTCCATAAACAATCCCGGAAAAATGGATATGAAAATCGCTCAAATTTTTGAATAAATCAAGCGTTTCTTTGAATTTATAATCTCCGCCGGACCTTGCGAGAATATGTGCAAAGTCTATGCATGCAGAGCATCCGGTGTCTTTGACAAGTCGTGCTATCTCATCGGGCGATCCGAAAACATTCACTTTTCCCATTGTTTCTGGAGCAAGTCTTGGTGTGAATCCTCTTTCTTTTCTTATCTTCTCAATTTGAGTGAGATTATTTTTTATTGTCTCATAGGATTTTTCTTTTGTATCTTTTCCATAAAATCCCGCATGGAAAACTACATATTTCGCCCCAAGCAAAGTTCCTATTTCGAGACATTTTAAGATTCTTTTTTTGCTATTCTCTACTTTTGCTTTGTCAGGTGAGTTCAGATTTATGAAATAAGGTGCATGTATTGATAAATGGATTCCAAGTTTCTCTGCAATCTTTCTAATCTCTTTTGCTTTCTTTTCTTTTATGTAAACTCCATAAGTGAAAGCTATCTCACATGCCATCAATCCCAATTTATGATACGTTTCAAGATTTTTTCCCGCCTCATTTGTAGGTCCAAGGCCAGCAGGTCCAAAAATGATTTTTGCCATAAAGGAAGTTGTTGTTTGAATTTAATAATCTTTATAACAAGAGTCTTTCAAGGGCAGGCATATCCCCTTTTCTGACAATTGCCTTGGGGATGATCTTTCCATCCAAAACCGGATTTGCTTCTTCATTTTTTTCGGTTCCAGAGATATAGATAGAATTCATTCCGGCTTTTTGTGCCCCACAAATGTCTGTCCAGCTGTTTCCTATCATAATCGCATTTTCAGCTTTTATTCCTGAAATCTGCAGAGCTCTTTTGAACATGTATTCCTCGGGTTTTTGAGTTACTCCCATCATATTATCAATGGCCCAAATATGTTTTTTGCCGTTGATTTTTCTGTATCCTGAGCTGAGGAGCCTTTCCGCTTCCCCTCCAGAGGTGAATATTAATTTTGGATTGAAATAATCTTCTACCCCCAAGAGAAGAATTTTGTTTTTTTGATTAAGGTCATACCCATTTGAGATTATTCCTTGGATGTTTTGTGGGATTTTTTTGAGAAGTTCTTTAATTCCGGGGTAAGGCATCCAAAATTTTAGATGAGATATATTTATCCCATCAAGGTCTGACTTTTCAGGAAGTTCCTCTTCCCATTTTGGGCAGTTTATAAGAGGATCGTAAAGAGTTCCGTCAATATCCCAAAATACTACTTCATATTTCATAGCCCCATCAACAATTTTGGGATTTATAAATCTGCACGAGGTTTATCTCTTCTGAAATAGACCATATACGAGATATGTTATAATTCCTATCACAAGACCGAAGAATACATTAAATAGATATGAAAATTGAGGTTTGCAAACCTTGGGAATTGAAGGGGTGCACACTAGGAGCGCATATTCAAAAAATATATATGCTATAACCACTGCAGCAAGCGATACAATTACTTTCCCTATGCTTACTTTTTTCATGACAAATCTCCTAATCAAAAAGAGTTTAAATACTTAATCTTGACTTTAAAATTTATATATCTCATACTATTCTAATATATTACTGAAATGGTCTATGAATCAATCTCTGAAAAAGAGGCGGAAAAGAGGCTCGAAAAATACGGCCCGAATGAGATAAAAGATCTTGGAAAGACTTCTTGGGAAAAGGTGCTCTTTAGACAGATAAAAAGCAACTTTATAGTTTATATTCTACTTTTTGCGATGATTGTATCTTTTTTCGTCGGAAAGGATATCACTGCTTACACAATTCTTGGGGTTATAGTAGCTGTTGTTCTTACAGGTTTTTTGCAGGAATTCAAGGCAGAGAGAGCAATAGAAGCCCTGAAGAAAATGGTGATGCCTGTTTCAATAGTGGTTCGTGAAGGGATAGAAAGAGAAATCCCATCCAGAGAAATTGTGCCCGGAGATTTAATTGTCCTCAGAAACGGAGAGAAGATTCCTGCAGATTGTATCGTGGTTGAAGAAAAGGATCTGATTGTGAATGAATCTGTACTTACAGGTGAATCAAAAGAGATAAGAAAATCTGTAAAAACGTCGGAAAAAAACAAGGATTCAAACATGATTTTTGCAGGATCATTTATTGTGAGTGGGAAGTGTATCGGAAAAGTTGTGAATACTGGTATGACCACAAGATTCGGGAAGATAGCCGGGATGATTTCATCAACTGAGAAGGAACTGCCCCTTCAGGACAAAGTGAATCATATTGCAAAATATATGGCAATTGTTGCAATTGCCGTTGCTGTTTTAACTGGAGTTATAACGCTTTTCTCAATTGGTTTTTCAAAAAGTAATCTCATAGACATTTTGATCCTTGCGATTGCAATATCTGTTTCTGCATTTCCTGAAGGCCTTCCCGTTGTCCTTATAACAACTCTTTCTTCAGGGGCTTACAGGATGGCTAAAGAGAATGCAATCGTGAACAGGATGTCAATAATAGAAACTCTTGGTGAGACTACAGTCATATGCTCTGATAAGACAGGCACAATGACAAAAGGAGAAATGACTGTGAAAAAAATCTTTTCTGACAATCAGATCTTTGATGTGACGGGAGCAGGATATAATGCAGATGGTGAATTTTTGCTTGAAAATAGAAAGATTAGCCCTAAGGATGATCCAACTCTCAACCTTATTCTCAAAGCTTCGGTTTTATGTAACGATGCAAAGATACGAAGGACAGGTGACGGAAAAGATTTCAAAACGACGGGAATGCCGACGGAATCTGCTCTTCTTGCTATGGCTTCAAAGGGAAGTATCTATAAAGAAGATTTTAAAATTGAAAGGGAAGAAGAACTCACATTCACTTCGGAAAGGAAGATGATGTCTGTCCTTTTGAAGGAAAAAGACGGTTTTATAGTCTATTCTAAGGGAGCTTTTGAGACGATATTGGGAAAGTGCAGTTTTATCCAGAGGAATAATGGTGTTTTCAGGCTTTTGGAAAAAGACAGAAAAAAAATTGAACGTGAGTTTTCTATGATGGCAAGAAATTCACTCAGGGTTATCGCATTTGCATATAAAAAGACAAATGTCTCTAACAAAGAGGAACTGGAAAAAGATTTGATCTTTTTGGGTGGTGCCGGCATGGAAGATCCACCAAGAGAAGAATTGAAAGAAGCGCTTAACGCTTGCAGAAGGGCAGGTGTATCTGTGAAAATGATAACTGGTGATAATCAAGAGACTGCAGTTTCGATTGCAAAAGAGATAGGCCTTGATAAGGGGAAAATGATGGTGGGAGATGAAATAGACAAAATGAGCGAAAAAGAACTTGCTGAAATTGTGAAAAATATAGTCATATTCTCGAGAGTCAGACCTGAACATAAACTGAGGATCGTGAAAGCTTTAAAGGAAAACGGAGAAATAGTCACAATGACCGGAGATGGTGTGAATGATTCTCCGGCACTTAAAGAAGCGCACATAGGTGTTGCGATGGGAAGAACTGGAACAGATGTCTCAAGAAGTGTTGCTGATCTTGTTTTGAAAGATGATAACTTCGCGACAATTGTCGACGCAATAAAGGAAGGAAGAATAGTCTTCAACAATCTGCGTAAATTTGTTTCATACCAACTCTCATGCAATGCTGCTGAGCTTTCAATACTTCTCATAGGTGTCCTTTTAGCACCTTTTCTTGGGTGGCCTATCCCGATCCTTTTGTCTCTTCAGATATTATTCATGAATCTTGTCACAGATGATCTCCCTGCTGTGACTCTTGGGTTAAGCGGAAGTTCTCATGATATAATGGACGAAAAACCGAGGAAAAAAGTACAGATAATTAATCATGGAGCTTTATTGATGCTTATTTTTTCGGGTTTTCTTATAGCAATTTTCACGCTGGGAGTTTTTCTTTTTACATTCACTGTAATGGGGCAGGATATCTCAAGTGCAAGAACTACAACTCTTGTTGCACTAATCTTTTTAGAGATTGCAAGTGCATTCGTATTTAGAAGTTTTAGGAAGAGTGTTTTGACAAGATCTCCTTTTTCAAACAAATATCTTGTGATAGCTTCAGGAATCTCGATCCTTGCAACTGCAATAATCGTTTACAGCCCATTGAATAAAATTTTTGAAACGTCTCCAATACCTGGGACTGACTGGCTGATTGCTTTGGGTTTCTCTCTTCTGCTAATAGCCATACTTGATTTTCTGAAATTTTTAAACAATAAAAAGAAGTTTTTGAAATTCTGAATCCTTACAAGCTCAATAACTTTATCTTTGTATCAGCTGTCTGGAAATTCTTTGCGACTATTATTTGGATCCCAGCTTCTTCAGCAGATTCTATTATTGCTCCAGTAGCCGATCCATCTATGATTAATGCTGCCGCTCCTTTAACATTTCTGAGAACCCTGGATATTGCTTTTGCCGAAGCGTCTTTTAACTCCTTAAAGTTTCCATCAACGATCACTGCTTTGCCGCTTTTTTCTATGCTTTTTGAGATCTTTTTTAATTTTTCTTTATTTTCAGGGCTTAATTCCAAAACCTCCGCTTTTTTGGGTTCTGTCTCTCCATCTTTTGTTTTCTTATCTGAGAATTTGAAGTTTTTTTCAAAAGAGGAAAAAAAGTCCTTTGCGGGGACTTTTTTTCTTAAATTCATCAAAATTTCTTTCGAAGCCAGTTCTTCGACTTCTTTTCCGTCAGGAGCTGTTGCGATATATCTTATATCTGCGTTGTCCATGACGTTCTGGGCAATGAGCTTTCCACCCCTGTCTCCATCAACAAAAAGGGTTATCTCCTTTGTTTTTGCGAGTTCTTTGATTTCATCAGGTAGTTTTGTCCCATTCATCCCGATAACATTATTGATTCCTGCTCTCACCAAATTTACGACATCAGCTCTTCCTTCAACGACAATCAATTCTTTCGAATCAAGGTCACCGCCGTAAGCGAGTTTGCTTTCTCCGTATTCTTTTACACCTGCAATCTTTGTAGAGTCTTTTATCTGATTGGATATATCCCTTGAATCAGTTGAACCCTCTATCCCCATCATGAGTTTTTTGGCTCTTTCAAGGATATAGTCTCTCTTATTTCCACGCACATCTTCAATTCTTTCGATTTCTATCTGTGCATCGCATGGTCCGACTCTTTCAATAGTTTCAAGTGCAGCAGCGATCAAAGCGGTTTCAGACTGGTCTAAAGCTGTCGGTATTTTTATTATTCCTATTGTTCTTTTATCAGCTTTTTCAAGATCAACTTCAATTCTTCCGATTTTTCCTTCTTTCTGAAGCTCCCTCATTTCAAGGTCAGCCCCAAGAAGGCCTTCAGTCTGCCCGAACAAAGCACCTATTACATCCGGCTTTTCAAGAGCGCCTTCAGCATTCAATGTGGCATGAATCATATATTTTATTGATACTGGACTTACTTTTGCCATTTTTTCTCCTTATGTTTAGTTTGTAAAATCCTTATGGATTTTTAGAAAAATACTTTAGCTTTTTCACCAAAGTCTTTCAATATAAATTGAATATGATAGTAAGCGTGATATGCTTAGTACTTTTCTGATTATTCTGTATGGGGGGGTGAGTTTTTAAAGATTTTGCAGGGTTTATTTCAATCAGGGATTATCTTATTAATCCTGATAATTCTTATAAAGTAATTTCCTTACCATAATTCATGGCAGGTAATCAATCATGGGAAGCATGCAGATATGCGGTAGGATCCGGAGGAGGAGATGAGATGGATTATGAGATAAGGCAGCATGGGCTGTTCGAAAGTTATAATTGTGAAAATAAAAAGGTTATTCGGACAGGTTTGTTCCCGGAAGAGAAGATTTTTGGAGAAGATAGAAAAACCCTTGTAGATGTTGCTCATCTTGCAGGAGTCAGGATTGCTGATGACATTACTGATGAAATGGCAAAAGAGATTGGTGAGAGGGTTCAAAGAGATCTTCGTATGTGCTTGACTTGCAATTTTTACAAATCTAAAAGGGAAGCTCATAAATGAAATTCATTTCTCTGCGACAATCCCAATGACCGGGAGCTCTTTCCTTTCAAAATATTCTTTCCAGAAATCTTTATCGGCTTTCGGCATCAATTCAAGCTTTTCCCATCTGAAATTTGAGAATCCTGCAGTCTTGAAAGCTTGCTCGTGAATTTCGGGGCTAAGGAAGTAATTTACTATTCTTTTGCTCATCAATGGGCTGTAGTTGTATATTATCTCACTTCCGTCATCTGTCCCGGCGATAGTTTTCCTGAATCCGTACTTTGTGAAATCACCTCCAAAAGTATCAAAAGGATTGTTGTTGAATATTATTGCCATTCCGCCATCTTTGAGAAATGAAAAGGCCGCCTTTACCTGTTTTTCAAGTTGATTTGCACTTTGAGCGTTGTTTAAAAGATAGGACATTATTGCGATATCAAACTTTCCGGAACCTCCGCAGTTTTCGACGAAATCATTTATATAATGTATTTTGCCTTTGTAACCTTCATTCATCTCGCCTGCACGTATGACCATCTCAAATTTTGAATCTATCCCCAAAACATAATCGGCTCCTTTGTCTATCGCCATTCTTGATATTGACCCGTCGCCACAGCCCAAATCAACTATCAATTTTCCTTTTGGATTGAAATGCCTGAAGATATTGTGGGGTTTTAATATCGTTTCGGCAGGAAGATTATTGACAACATCAGAGTGTTCTTTTGCATCATATTCAACAGTTTTGTATTCCATGAAAAGACTGAGAAGCCAGCCTTTTTAAGGATAATTATGCCAGATTAATAATCAATTCCCCTTAAGGTTTTGTATTCTTTTACTTTGCCAAGTTTTTCATAAAGATTTAATAGTTCTCCTTTAATTTCTTCTTTTTCACCTTCAGGGAATTTCATTCTTATCATTTTTTCGTAAACTTTTACAATATGCCCATGTTTTCCTCTTGCTTTGAGGTTCTTTACTTCATTTCTGTAATGTTCCAGAATCTCAGAGTAAAGCATGTCTTTTTCCTTTTGATTTCCTTCATCCATCGCGCGTTTCAGGGCCTTGTCGCTTTCGTCAAATTTTCCGCCTGAAATGTAAGCTTTCGCTTCATTAAGGTAATTTTCCTGCTTTTCCCTGAATGCGACTGAGTTCACCGCAGCATTTCTGAATGCTCCTGCAGCGTCGACAAACATCTCCTTTTTTGTGAAAACTTCGGCAAGCTTCAGGTAAGCGTATTTTCTCATCTCAATCGGAGGCATGGATTTTATATAACGTGTCAAATGGTCTATTTTTACGAAATCACCCTTTCCTTCAAGAAAATTATCTATGTCCTGTTTATGCATATCTTTAGTTAGCATGTTTGTAAAAACAAAATTAAGTATTTAAGGATTTTTATTTAATTTTGATAAATGCTCATTTCTTTCCAAAAAGTTTCCCAAAAAAGTTCTGCTTTTTTTCAACAGAAGCCGGAACTGCCTTTTCAACTACCGGTATTTGCTTTTCTGCCTGCACTTCTTTTCTTTTCCTCATTTTCTCAGTCGCTTCGTTGTACCCCTCGTTTATAAGACTTTTCGGATAACCTTGGTTTAAAAGTATGGAATAAAGCTCTTCAGCTTCGTGACCGCTGGCAAGGTTTTTTTCGAAGAATGCAGTCATTTCTTTTCTACTTTCAATCTCTCTCATGGGAGAATCTATTTAATCTGACTATTTAAGGATTACTGAGAATTTTCGCTTATTTCCTGAACTTTCCTTCAAAAACTATCTCTTTGATGTTTTTTCTTGGGCTTGGTATCTCTCTTTCTCTCATTCCGTCAGGCAGATCTTCTTTTTTCCCGGGTTTTCCTATGGCAATCATCGCTTCAACAGTGTAATCTTCAGGAATTCCAAGCACTTTTTTGGCTTTACCATAATCAAATCCAGACATTCCATGCGTGACATATCCCAAAAAGCTTCCTTGGAGTGCTAAGTTTTCCCATGCAGCTCCAGCGTCAAATGAATGTGTTATTGAAGGCTGTCCGTTATGTTCGAAATTATTTTGTGATATCACAACAATCAATGCTGAAGCATTTTTCGTCCATTGCTGGTTGAATTCACTCATCAGCCCGTAAATTGGTTCCCATTGCGGAGTTTCGCGCAGAGCGTAAATGAATCTCCAGGGTTGTCCATTGTAAGCTGACGGCGCCCATCTTGCAGCCTCAAACAAAGACATTATCTCCTTTTTTGAAATCTTCTCACCTGACATGGCTCTTGGTGACCATCTATCAAGGAAGATTTCATCGACGGGAAATTCCGGTTTCCTTCCATTCCTCTCTTTATTTGTTGTTGGCATTTTAATCTATTGTAATATGAAAAAATTGATTTTTAAGACTTGTGGATTAATGCAATTTTCTTTATATATTCTTTGTTCAGAGAAGTTCCCTTTCATCACGCCACAAACTTGATCTTTTATGTAAATACTCTTTTACCTGAGGATACCTGAGCATACCTTCCTCTTTTGGGAAAAAGTCTGAAAAGTTCATATCAAAATAATCAAAGAGTAATTTTGAAATGCTTTCCTGAAAAAAATCCCACACATAAGGTTTGCCCATTGATGCTTTCAGGTATAACCTTAGCATCCATTTCTCGTGGCCATTTATCTCAATACCAAATGAGTCTTTTATATTCCACTCAGCCAGATTTGTCGTGAAAACAAGATTTTCCTCATAAGTTAAGCTTTTTTTGTATCCCCTTTTTTCTTCAGGTTCCAAATTGTAAAACTCTTCAGGTAATATTAATTTGCTTAAATCCATAAAAAAATTTTGTCTAAAGCCCTACTTTTTTTTGCTTATCTCAAGGCACATACCTGCAGCAACAGTTTGTCCTGCGTCTCTCACAGCAAATCTTGCCATGTAAGGGTTCTCTTTTGTTGTTTCAAGAGCAAGTCTCCCCTGAGGTTTTATTCTTACCTTTGCAACATCTCCGTTCTTCAAAAAGTCTGGGTGTTCCTTTATAACTTCACCTGATCTTGGGTCAATTTGTGCAATCAACTCCACGAACTGGCATGGAACCTGAGCAGTATGGATATGAAAAACTGGTGTGTATCCCTTTGCAAGAACAGTTGGGTGATTTATCACAGCAATTTGAGCGACAAATTCTTCAACAATTGGGATTGGAGACGAAGCCTCACATATAACATCTCCTCTTGCTATATCTTTCTTTCCGATGCCTCTGATGTTTACCCCTATGTTTTCACCGGCTTGAGCTTCGGGAAGAGACTCGTGGTGAGCTTCAATACTCTTAATTTCACCCGGAATTCCTTCGCCCGTTCTTCCAGGAAGAACAACTATTTTCTGACCTACTTTTAATACTCCTGTTTCAACTTTTCCTACCGGAACTGTCCCTATTCCTGTAATTTCGTAAACATCCTGAACCGGCATTCTCATAGGAAGATTGGTTGGTAGTTCTGGAGCTGGGAACAAATCAATTTGCTCTCTTAAAGTTGGCCCTTTATACCAAGGCATTTTTTCAGATCTTCTTATAATATTATCTCCTAACTGACCCGAGCAGGCTATGAAAGTCGTTGCATCTGGGTTTATCCCAACTTGTTTCAACAATTTCGAAACTTCTTCTTTAACAGAATTATATTTTGACTCCTCATAATTTACTGCATCCATCTTATTTATTGCTATTGCAAGGTTCTTCACCCCCATCGTTCTTAAAAGCCATAAGTGTTCTGTTGTCTGTGGCTGAACACCTGCTGGTGCAGCAATTACCAAGAAAGCAGCGTCTGCCTGTGAAGCTCCTGTAATCATATTCTTAACAAAATCTCTGTGACCGGGAGCATCAATGATTGTGATTTGATATTTGTCGGTAACTAATTTCTTGTAAGCAAGGTCTATTGTAACTCCTCTTTCTCTTTCCTCTTTGATGTTGTCCATGACATAAGCGAATTCAAAACCAGCTTTTCCGTACTTTGCAGCTTCTTCTTTGAGCTTTTTCATTTCCTGCTCTGAAACTGCCCCGCCATCGAACATCATTCTACCGACGCAAGTTGATTTTCCTGCATCAACATGTCCAACGAAGACTACATTCATGTTTGGTTTGTCTTTTGCCATGTTTAGTTAATGAAAAATTACATTTATAAATGTTTCGATTATTTTTTCTTTTTTCCCTTTTTGCCCTTTCCCGTCGGTGAATTTTCTTTTTCTGGGAAGTGTGCTTTGTAAATTATCAAGAACGTGATTATCACAATACCCGCGGAAAACAGTACATCAGATGCATAATGAGCACCTGCAATTATCCTTTCGATAGATATGAAAAATCCGTAAATTATGGTAATTCCCATGACTAACCATTTTCCTATGCCTTTTTTGTTAATAAATAATAAAAATAGAGGGATTAATATCCAGGCGAGATAAGCGTGTCCGGATGGAAATGAGTGCCCCCCTGTGATTCCCTGAGGAAGATACCAAGAAGTAAAATTTGTGAAGCCTGCAGTCAAATCCCTGAACCTCACGCGTCCCCATAGGATTTTCAAGACTTCAACTATGAAAGCGGCAACGACAAAAGTCATCACGCTCACTTTTGCAAAGAGATATTTTCTCTTTTGGAATTCGCTGAGTTTTGTTTCGAAAATATGAAAACCTACAAGTGAGACTAAAACTATTCCCAAAAATACAGGCACCCCTGCAAATGAAATGTAATTAAAATTAATTTGGAAATAATTCAATATAAGATTGAGCACGTAATAGATCAAAAAAACTGAAATTGCTATCTCTGCAATGAAAAATATTTTTGTGTGTTTTTTTCCGTTGAATTCGAGATTTGTTCCCAAAGTGAAAAGTGCAAACAATCCAAAAAGTATCCCTGGAATTTCGCCGAAGTATTGGACGTATTGCGCTACGGGAGATGCTGCATTGTAAAGCGTTTCTGAAATTGCAAGGTCATAGAATGCGAAAATGATCGCTACAACTATCCATGCAATTATCACTGAAAGTAAAACTTTGTTGGCCGTTCTTTCTTTCCAGAATTTTGAAATTTGCATTTGAAAGAAAGAAATTGAATATTTTTAAATTGAACTGATTTAAGATCTCCCTCATTTCAGGTTATTTTTCTCTTTTGCAAGTACAAGAAGCGCTGCTGCAAGAAGACTT
Source organism: archaeon (assembly GCA_027343665.1). GTDB lineage: Archaea > Nanobdellota > Nanobdellia > Pacearchaeales > GW2011-AR1 > GW2011-AR1. The sequence goes on along the minus strand of DAHWKL010000001.1, from coordinate 204,266 downwards.
ATCATAGAAAGATATGAGAAGGATAATCCGATAATGTCAACGAGGAATCCAAATAATATTGGTCCTACAACAGCTCCAAGTGCTGCGATTCCATTAAGTGATCCATCGACTTCACCTATATGCTCCCTTTCCGCAATTCTTGTTATCATTCCCTTATTTGTAAGATATATGAGCTCGAATATTGCGCTTGAGAAAAACATTATTCCGAGAAGGATGGCATAATCTGTTGAAAACCCAAGGAGAACGAAGAGGAATATAAGGAAAGATATCCCTATGAAATAAGTTTTCTCCTTTCTTTTATCCGCTATTTTCCCGAGGTAATTCCCAAGAAGATAAGGGAGAGTGTATATGAGTGCGAGAAAAGCTGCGCTGACAAGCCCGTTCCCGCTGATGTAAGATGAGATTGGGACAAAGTAATATATTATTGAACTAAGGATTCCAAAGACGAAAGACAGAAATGCGATGACTTTCAATCCCGTACCGAAATTTTTGACCTCTTTGAAAGTTTTCAAATAAGCTTTTTTGACTGAGAATTTTGTTCTCTTTTTTTTCTTGTTTTTCTCCCTTAATCTAAGTACAACAAAGAAAGATATCAGCGAAGTCGGAGCTATAAGAAATAACAATTCGTAAATCTGGAAGTTTGCATATTTGACTAGGGCAAACCCTATGAAGACTGCAACAATCCACCCGACGTTAGTTATGAAATCAAAATGTCCGAATATTGAGGAAATTTTCTTTTTTGGGGAATGTCTTATGAAATAGGATTCTCTTCCGACTTCATCCAAAGAATAAGATATTCCATTTAAACCCATTGCAATTATCACAAATGCAACTGCTCCGGTTAGTCCTGCAATAAAATATCCAACTCCTATGAAAACATATACAATCATCGCCGCAAGAATCATTTTTTTTGCTTTGATGCTGTCAGCAAGAAACCCTGCAATGGGCAGGAACATAAAGAAGACAATATAATAAACTGAAACCAGAAGTCCAGTTTCAAGGAAATTCTTAGAAAACAAAAGCAGGAATATTGGAATGAACGCATCGCCAAGTCCCCATCCAAACCACCTTATTGATGTACTCAAAGTGAGAGTCCTTATCCCTTTTGGAAGTTCACCTTTTTTCAGGATCTTTTTAGGAATCCTTCTTCTGTCAATCATCGGGAATCAAGGAGAATTCTGTTTAAAATCCTTTTTGACTCAGAATTATTGGTTTTCTGCCAAACCTTTTCTGTCTCTTATTGATTTTATAACATCTGCCTGTATAGAACCTGGAACTCTTTCAAAAGTCTGGTCCTTCAATGATGAGATGCCTCTTCCTTCAGTTGCACTCCTCAAGTCTGATGCCCATCCTATCATTTCAGCTACGGGGATTTTTGCTTCAAGATTAACGGTTCCTCCGCTTTGTGTCATGTCAAGCACTTGTCCTCTCTTACTTCCGACAAGTTTGGATGCAGATCCCATAAGGGCTTCAGGAACTTCAATCACATGTGTCTGAAGAGGCTCAAGCATTATAGGCGTTGCGTTTCTGAAAGCTTCTTTTATCGCATCTCTTACTGCAGGGTAAACTTGTGCTGGTCCTCTGTGGATTGCATCTTCGTGAAGTTTTATATCTGTCAAAGTTACTTTAAGATTCATGCATGGCTCTCTTGCAAGGGGACCTTGGTCCATCACCATTTCGAAAGCGTCCATCACCATTTCAATAACTTCACCAATATGGACTTCTCCACGTGTTTCATCGAACAATACATTTCCCTTGTATATATTTTTGACATTTCTTATTTCATCTGCTCCCCATCCCATCTTAGAAAGTGTTTTCGTAACTTGTTCGCTTTTTTTCTTAACTCTGCCTTCAGGGAGATCTCCGTTTTCAATCAGTTTTGAAAGTTCCTCAGGCAAGGGTTCTACTTTGATAAAAAAACTATTATGCTTATTTGGGCTCCTTCCTTCACTTGGAGGAGAGGCTTTAAGGACACTTTCTCTGTAAACAACTATTGGTGAAGAAGTTTTTACCTCAAGGCCTTTTTCAGTTTTTATCCTGTTCTCTATAATTTCCAGGTGCAGTTCCCCCATTCCTGAAATCAACGATTCTCCTGTTTCTTCATTTATCGTGACTTTTATCGATGGATCTTCTTTTGCGACCTTTCTTAAGATCTCAATCAATTTCGGAAGATCCTGCGTTTTTATGACTTCAATTGATTTTGTTATGACTGGTTGGAATATGTGTTTTATCTCTTCAAAGGGGGTTTGTTCTTTTTGGGTTATTGTATCTCCGACATCAGCATCGATTCCGCTTATTGCAAGGACATTTCCTGCAGGAACTTCTTCAAGTTGTTCTGGTTTTATTCCATTGTATACAAGGACTTGCTGGATTTTCCCGGGCCTTCCTTCATTATTTAAATAAACATCCATCCCGTTTTTTATTGTTCCAGAGTATAATCTTCCCGCGGAAATTTCTTTTCCCGAACGCGGATCTATGACGATTCTTGTTATGACAAATCCGACTTCCCCGTTTCTGTCGCAGTTCACTAAAGATTTGCCGAAATCTGATTCAGAATCGCCGTGCCATATCTTTGGTATTCTGTATTTCTGTGCTTCAAGTGGGTTTGGAAGATGCTTTACAGCCATATCAAGGACAACTTCATAAAGTGCTGCGTTCTCCCAGACCCATTTCTGCCTTTCCTCTTTAGGTATTGTTTCATCGTAAATCTTGTAAATATCTTTGAAACTCACGTTCTTTTTTTTCATGAAAGGTATTGAAAGTGCCCAGTTTTCCCTAGCTGATCCGAAAGCAACGCTGCCATCATTCACATTGACCCTCCATTTTTCAGCGTATTCTTTTTCAGCAATTTGTTCAATGAGATGATTGAAACTTTCAATTAATTTCATGAATCTTTCCTGCATTTGTTCAGGTGTGAATTTTAGTTCATTGATGAGTCTGTCAACTTTGTTTATGAAAAGAACAGGTTTTACTCTCTCTTTCAGCGCCTGCCTCAGAACTGTTTCGGTCTGGGGCATTATACCCTCGACAGCGCAAACAAGGACAAAAGTTCCGTCGATAGCTCTCATCGCTCTTGTTACATTTCCGCTGAAGTCGACGTGACCCGGTGTATCAATAAGATTAATCAAATATTCCTGCCCCTGATATGTGTGAGCCATAGAAACGTTTGCTGCATCAACTGTCATTAATCTTTCCTGCTCATCGGAGTGCTGCCAAGTCGCCATTCCACCTTCAAGGTCGCCTGCGTTTTTTGCTGCCATCATTCCTGCAGCTGCTAAAAGGTTGTCCGTGAAAGCAGTTTTTCCGTGGTGAATGTGTGCAGACGTCGCGATGTTACGGATGTTCTCCTGTCCAGAAATCAATCTTTGTATTTTCTCTAAGTTCGTTTCTTTTTCTGCCATAATTGTTTTTTGCAAAATTAGTTTATAAATTTATTGATGAAAATCATATCAAAAGGTTTTAGAAATTATCTTGCTGAATCTGCTTGTGCTTCTGATTCTTTCTTTTTCTTCAAGGCTGAGCTTTCACCGTTCTCTTCATAAGCCAGAATTATCTCTTCTGCGAGTGCCTGCGAGAATTTTTTCTTTTTCCCGAATGCTTTATCGCTTGCGCCGTGAACCATGTTTTTCAGTGCAAGATTGACTCTTCTTATGGGGGAAACGTCAACTGCCTGTGGATATCTTGCACCCCCATACTCAATTATTGTTGTTTCATCTCTTGGTGAGATTTTCTCAATCGCTTTAACAAGGACTTCAACAGGATTTTTTCCAGTTTTTTTCTCTACTTCTTTGAAAGATTCAATAACCATCTTAAGGTTCTTTGAATATTTTCCTGTAGAATGTCCCAATTCTATTTTGTGCTTTTTTCCTCTATGTCCTGTAAGTGCAATTTTGTTGACTAACCTCTCCACAATGTTTACTCTTGTCTGGCCATGTTTTACAACATTCCTTCCTTCAGACTTTAAAATTAATTTTGGTTCAAGATTGATAACCCCGGAGAGCCCCGGGTCCTCAACTTTTATTTGGGATATGTCCCACATGTCAAAGATTTTAAAATTATTTTTGTTTTCCTCTGCCATTTTTAATTATTTGTTTCCACTCCTTTCTCAAGTTTGCTCTTCTTTAGCCTCTCATTGATTTTGTCGATAGTTATGTATATTTTTCCGAACATTTGATTGTACCATCTTGCGTCAGGTTCTTTTCCAATATTACCTGCATAGGTATTCCATCCTTCTTCACTTTTTCTATCAGAATAAACAATTTTGAATGTCATCTTATCTTCTACCTTTTTGTATCTTCCCCATCCAAAGTCTGTCAAGAGGCTGATCATTTACTTTTATAACTTGGTACCTGATTCCGGGCATGTCGCCTTTACTTTTTCCCTGTTTCCCGCCGATTCTTTCAATCATGACTTCATCATGTTCATCTATGAATTTTTGGGCGAGATTTCCTGGTATGAATGCACCGACAACTTTTCCATTTTTGGTGAGTTGTACTCTGCAGCATTTTCTCATCGCTGAATTCGGCTGTCTTGCTTCTTTCTGGAACTTTGAGAGCACGATTCCTTTTGCTTGGTTCGCACCTCCGAGTGGATCGGATTTCGCGAAAAGGTCAAGAGTATGTGCTTTATACCCCTTGTCTTTCCATCGGAATTTCTTTCTGTCTTTTGATTTTTTGAACGCACTTTTTAATCCCATTGTATGATTAATCTTAAGAAAATTGGTTTATAAACTTTTACTTGAATTATTCGCAGATTTTTAGTAAGAACCTTTCCCGGGGATTATATGTCTTCCCCCACCTCGAGGATTTTCGACGTCACCGTTGTACCTAGGAAGTATGTGCCAGTGGAAATGATCTATCGTCCTTCCTGCCGCGCGTCCATCATTGATAAAATGATTGCGAGCATCGGGGGTTTTATTTAAGAATGGCGAATTCAGTGCTTCTTCAAGAAGTCTCATCGATTTTCCTTCAGGGAAATCTGTCTGTAAATCTTTATAGACTTTCCTCAAATCTGACTCATTAATTTTATTAACTGTCTCTTTTATCATCGGCAATATGAAATTCCATTCAAGCTGGGTCATGTCATCGAGGTTGGCGAAATGTCTTTTGGGTATTACCTCAAGGTGGCCCGGCTCGACTGGGAACCTGTCGAATCTCGAATAGAAAAACTGATTCTCGGAAAACACTTCCTTGCCATCATGGTAAGTCTTGCAGAAAAAGCAATTTTCATAATTTTGAGAATTGCTCCTATGGGTTTCATCAAGGAATATCCCCTTTTCGAAACCGCCTCTCTTGGCCAATTTGCTTTCTTTCAGTCTTCTGACTTCATCTCGGTCAATTCTATAATAGTTATATATTGTATCAAGAACAGTTTCAACATCCGCCATTTCTTCAGGATCCATCTTATCAACGAATTCATAAACCTCCTCTATCAATTTCGCTTTCAGTGCTTCTTCATACTTTTTTCCGACAATTAAGTGTGATGAATACTTAATGCCTTTTTCATTAAGTATTGCAGGAATGCCGTCCCTGATTAATTTGTCATGCCTCATAAACAAAAAATTAGTACCTTACTTTATAATAATTTATATCCAAAAAATTATATGACTCGGTAATCGACTTTGAAGAAATCTTTCACGATCTCTTTCATCTCATTCAGGCGTCTCTTGTTTCGACCCAAGAGTGCTGCTTTATTCTCACTTCCTGCATTGACTATTATTTCATTTGGCGTGATTTCAATATCTTTGAAACCTACTGGTGCAATTACTGCCTGTATGAACTGCTTTGCCTCTTCAATGCCGTTTGGGATTGGGATTATTCTTATCCTTTTTCTGAGAATATCCGACATTTTTTTCAGGTTTTCCCCGTTTTTCCCCAAGCCTCTTGATATATCGCGCCTCGGAACGCAGAACATGAGTATTTCATTATAACTAAAACAGTATCTCGTTTCGAGGTGAGTCACTTTCCTGAATAAATTAAGGTGTCTCAAATCCTGCATGTCAATAGTGTTTACCATCGTATAAACTCTTTATACACAACTTCTTTATAAAATGTTGTTTTTATTTATCTTAATAATTTTGCCGTCGGAAATCGGGAATTTTGATTAATTGTTGCTCGCTTCGACGACTTTCTTCTCTGCGGTCTTCTTGTTCTTATCGTTTCCGGATAGAGAACCAATAACATTAACAAGGAGTCCGGGGAGCCCTGTTCCAACGGGGACTGGCTGGTTCAGGATTACATTCTCTATTACGCTTTCAAGCTTATCTGTTGAGCCCTTAATTATCGCATTCACAAACTGTTTTACAGGTGTCTCGAATGTTGCCCTTGCAAGTATCGATGCTTTTTGCATTATGATTCCCATCCTTGTGACCCCTTTTACATCTCCAGTGTTAGTCATGGCGTCAGCAATGAGCTCAAGGTGCTTTATGTGAATATCCAATCCCTGTGAGTTCAGAACTTCTTTGATTTCATTGATTATCAATTGTCTTGCAGCTTCTATACCAAAGATTTCAGCAACTTCATAAAGGTCGTTTGAGATAAGTTTCTTTTTATCAACTTCTTTAAGTTTTATTATTTCTTTCAAATTTGTCCCAAGAGTTATAACTGCATAGTCTTTGTCTTTTTTAACAATCAATATCTGCTCTACTCCTTTGACGCCGGAAATTATAGATTTCTTGAGTTTCTCTTTTAGCTGATAAATTTCTTTGAATCCATACTCAGCAGCATTGAGAACAATTGAGTTTCCCCTGGTTTCAACTTTAAATCCAAGATCTCTGAGTCTCTCTACAACTTTTACAGGTGTTGTGTGGGTCTTTCGGAGTTCATTATTATCAAGATTGATTACTATTTTCTTGTTTCCAAAATCAAGATTTATTTCTGATGAGACTTCTTTTAACGTGACCTCTTTTATTTTTTCTGCGAACACTTTAGCGTCTTTTTCATTGTTGTAATCTTTTTCAAGATAGATTTCCATCTTAGGTGAAGAAGGTTTCTTTCTAGCGTCAAAGATCTCGATTATCCTTGGAAGTCCCGTTGTCACCTGCATTTCAGCAACACCTGCCATGTGGAAAGTATTCAAAACCATCTGTGTTGAAGCTTCACCGAAAGACTGTGCTGTTACAAGTCCTATTGCTTCACCAGGAGATATCTTTTCCTTTAAGTGTATTTTTGATACATCATATCCGTCGGCACCATACTGAAATTGTATTATATTGTTTCCAGAATCTCTTATTGTACCATCGTATTCTACCCTCATATCCTGGAGTGCATTTGCCAAACGTCTGTACAAATAACCCGACTTTGGTGTTCTTAGTGCGGTGTCCATAAGTGAGTCACGTCCGGTTATTGCCTGAAAGAAAAATTCATCTGGTTTGAGGCCTTTTATGAAAGCACTCCTGATAAATCCTCTTGATCTTGGAGATAAGTCTCCTCTTTTGAAGAAAGGAAGGGTCCTTTCCGAATATCCTATACTGATTCTCCCTCCTGCGAAAGCCTGCTGTCCTACACACGATGCCATCTGAGTTATATTCAGAGTATTCCCACCGCCGCCGGATTTTATCATGTTGCTTACTGGGTTTGTTTCCGGGAACCTTTCTTTTACTATTGCACCCACCTTTGTTCTTACTTCATTGAGGACTTTAAGCAGATGAATCTCTCTTGATTCTTCAACGGTTTTGCCTGGGATAATTTCAAGTGTTCCGTTCCTATACGATTCAAGGATCTCTTCCGCTCTTTTTTCAGTAGATCTTATTACTTTTTCACTTTCTTCTATTGTTTCCTGATCAAGATCAAAATCCTCGACTGAAGCTGTAATCCCAACTTCAGATAAGTAATTTTTACCAAGATTGAAAGCTTTTCTTATTGACTCAAATGCTTCGTTTCTCCCGAACTTTTCATCTATCACTTTTACAAGTTCGCCTTCTTCATCTCCGAAAGTATTTTTATCAATGTCCCCTTTGACGAATTTTCCTTTCTTTATCTCTATGGATTCATTGGAGAAATTTATCTCAGGAAGCACATAAGAGAAAACTTCTTTTCCTGATATTGTCTTAGTTGAGATATCCGCAACGATGCCTGATTTGTAAAGTATCTGGTTTGCTTCTTCTTTTGTGAGTTCCCTCTTCCCTAAGATATAATTTCCAGTGATAGCGTCGACAATACAACCGACTAGATTTGTATTGTTCTTTGGGGAGATAAGGTTTTGTTTTACATCAAGAAGTATCTTTGCCTCAGCTCTTGCTTCCTCTGTTTGTGGTGAGTGTATATTCATTTCATCACCATCGAAATCAGCATTGTAAGGATTTGCCGCCGCAGGATGAACTCTGAAAGTTTTTCCGGGGAGAACTCTCACATAATGTGCCATAAGACTTGCCCTATGAAGTGACGGGTGTCTGTTGAAAAGGACAATATCACCGTCCTGAAGATGTCTTTCGACTTTGTATCCTGATTTAAGTTCTTGGATTATCTCCTCCTGCAGATCAAGAGTTATTTTTTTTCTTCTTCCGTCAGGTCTTATTACATAACTTGCACCTGGCCAATTTTCACCCATTCTTATTAATTTGGAAAGTTTTTCTATGTTGTAATCATTCACAGTTTCAGCGACCGTTACAACTTTTGCGATTTCGAAAGGTATTCCCACTTCATTTATTCTTATGTTTGGATCCGGGCTTATGACAGTTCTTCCTGAATAATTTACTCTTTTTCCTGCAATATTCTTCCTTATTCTTCCTTCTTTTCCTTTTATTCTTTCAGTTATTGTTTTTAACGGCTGTCCGCTTCTATGTCTTGCAGGAGGAACTCTTGCGACTGTGTTGTCAAAGAAAGTTGTGATATGGTATTGCAGCAAGTCCCAGAGATCTTCTATTATCACTTCAGGTGCTCCTGCATTCAGGTTTTCCCAGAGCCTTTGGTTCGCACGAATTATATCTGATAATTTATGTGTTAAATCATCTTCACTTCTCTCGCCAGATTCCAAAATTATACTTGGCCTTACAGTCACCGGAGGAACTATGAGTGAATTCAAAACTGCCCATTCAATTCTGCATGTCCTTGGATCTATCCCTATTTTTTTAAGTTCAGGATCGGTTATCTTGGCAAGATGCTCTCTTATTTCGGTCGGGAACATTCTTGATTTTCCTTTGTAAAAACTTGTGGGCTTGTCAAGCTTTACCTTTTCCTGTGAAGCATGGCAGTAAGGGCATTTTTTTGCGTCCTTTGCTTTTTTTGCTCTTTCGCTCGGAGAATATTTTTTCAGGTCTTTTTCATCAAGCATAAGTTTTCCACATTCACGGCAGAAACATCTGAGTCCTAATTCTATCACGGGGACATACTTTAGGTGTATTATTGGCTTAGCAAGGTCAATACTTCCAGGGTGCCCGAGGCATTCTTTTATCTTTCCTCCGCAAGTTCTGCATCTAACTCCCGGGTCAATTGCCCCCAATCTTAAGTCCATAAGTCCACCGTCTACAGGATACCCGTCGATATCATAAAGTTCAGGGGTGACAATCTTTGCTACTGAAATCTTTTTTATTTCCTCAGGACTAAGTAATGAAAACTTTATTTCCCCGATTTTTTTGCTTATTTGATTTTTCATTTTAGTTTTTTCTCTCCTGTGTAATCTTGGTTAAGTGGTAGATATGTGGAACACCGTTTATTATCATTTCAGGTTTTGCTTCATACCTGAAAGATCTGGCAGCGAAAGCATATCTTATTCCTTCAACTAGGGATGACCCTGTTCCTATATCTGTATCTTCTAACTGTAAATCTTTTGTTGCTTGCCTGATTCTTTCATAATGCATCTCACTCATTCCTTCCATCTCCCTTCCAGTTGTTCTGTTTTCAATCGTTTTCATTTTATTCATATTTATTCTTGAGTTCAAATTTAGTATTTACATGAAGTCCCTGAAGCTCTTCAATTAAAAGCTTGAAGGCGTATGAAACTTCAACAGGTTCAACTTCTTCTGAATGGCACTCAGGGCATACGGTCTTTTTTCTTATCTTGTCATCAATTGCTATTGCTCCGCATTTTGCACATATTGGCAATACCACCTTGTCTGAATCGTATCTTTCTTTCAAAAGGAGGGATGCTCCATGGGCTACAAGAGCTTGCTGTTCCATTTCTCCAAGTCTCAAAGCCCCCCCACGTGATCTTCCCTCAATTGGCTGCCTTGTAAGAAGTGCTATCTTACCTGAAGCTCTTCCATGTATCTTATTTGCGACCATATACTTCAATTTCAGATAGTATAAATTTCCCACGAAAATTTTGGTTTCGATTTTTTTGCCTGTGATTCCGCTTCTCATTGTCTCCTTTCCGTCAAATCTGAATCCCAAATTTTCAAGTTGTTCTTCAAGACTGGCTTTTGATTCGCCTGAAAACGAAGTCCCGTCAATGACTTCTCCTCTTAAAGATGCAGTCTTCCCGGCAAGTAATTCTATTAAATATCCTACAGTCATACGGCTTGGAAGTCCGTGTGGGTTGAAAAGAACATCGGGTCTCATGCCCGAGTTTGTGAATGGAATGTCTTCTTCATCAACAATTGCACCAATGACTCCTTTCTGACCATGTGAAGTTGCGAATTTATCTCCAAGTTCCGGAATTCTCAAATCCCTTGTTTTAACCTGGACAATCTTATTCCCTTCATCGTCGATTGTTACAAAAACGGATTCCACGACTCCTTTTTCTTCCTGTCTTAATGTAACACTTGATTCCTTCTTTGTTCTTACAGAAATCTCTCTCGCTTCCGAAAGGAATTTCGGAGGAGACGTCTTTCCTATCAAAACTTCACTCTCGCCTATATCTGCTTCGGGGTAGATTATTCCATCATCCTCAAGATATCTGTAAAGTGATTCCATCCTGTAACCTGACACATCTTTTTCTGGAACGATTATTTCATCTTTTAATCCTCCTGCATAATTCATCTCTATGGCAGAATATGGTCTGAAGTAGAAACTCCTTCCCATCCCTCTTTGCAGACTTCCTTTGTTCAAAACCAGAGCATCTTCCATGTTATATCCTTCATAAGTCATTATCGCAACTGTCAGATTCTGTCCGGCAGGATAAGTGTTAAGAGTATCATAAACAAAACTTCTTACGAGTGGCTTTTGAGGATATTGCAGTACAGAAACATCTGTGTCAAGACGGCAAAGATAATTTGCAGCATAAAGTCCCAAAGCCTGCTTCTGGGTTTTTGAACCTCTGTTAAGTCTTGAAGACTGGTCGTGGTTGCCGTAAGGAACTAGACTTGTAACTGCACCAAGGAATGCAACAGGATCAACTTCAATGTGAGTGTGCTCAGGAGTGACCTCCTTGTCATTAAGTGCAACAAGCGCACTTTCTTCCTCGGAAGCATCCAAATATTCTACAATTCCTGATTTCACAAGGTCCACCCATTTCAGGTTTCCTTGTTCTAATGCAAGCAGATGTTCATCCTTAAGTTTTGAGACGCCGTTTTCAACAACAATCAATGGTCTAAGAACTCTTCCAGGTTCAGTTGACATGGAGATCGATTGAAGCCCGTCTTTTTCACTTATGCTCAATTCAACAGGTAATTCCCCTGCTCTTCTTTTCTCCTTTATGAAATTCGAAAATGCTTTAGGATCTTTCACGTTACCAATGTAATTTCCGTTCAGGAATACTTCATATCCTTCATTAAGCTCTTTGTTAAGCCCAAATTTTTCTAAATCTTTCATGAATTTCTCCCCATCCATATCCACCCTTGTCGATACCCTGCTCATGAGAGCAAGGTTCTTTCTCAGGCCAATTTCGGTTCCTTCAGGGGTCTCGATAGGACAGAATCTTCCGAAATGTGTCGGATGAAGCGTTCTTGCTTCAAAATTTTCCTGTCCGGATTCGAGCATGCTAGATACTCTCTGCAACTGTGATATTGTCGCAAGGTAGTTAGTCTTATCCATATTCTGAGTGACCCCGCTCCTTTCTCCCGTCCATGAGCCGGTTGCAATTGCTGATTCTATCCTGTGGCTGAAAAGGGTAGATTTTGCCAGGACTTTTATCGAGAAGAATTTTTTCCTCTTAGATGATTTTTGTAAGGAATATTGTAAATCCCTTATGAGAATTCCCAGATTGACTTTGAATAAAGTTGTCAGCAAATCACCGGAAAGCCTCACCCTTTTGTTCGCATAATGATCCTTGTCTGTTGTAAGTTTTGGATTTTCTTTTGCCAGAAGAAATTGTTTCACAAGCTTGCAGATTGTCACGGCTTTTTTTATTCTTGAAGCTTTGTCTTGTCCTATATGTGGGAAAAGATAAGAATCGATTCTCTGTTTTACTCTGTCAAGTATTTCTTTTTTTGTTCCTTGAAGATTTGTTTTCTCGGCGATATACATCATAGCATCTTCTTCCGTCGCTATATTTGCGAATTCATAAAGATTGACAATGACACTGTCTGTTTCTTTTTCGATGTATCTTGCTATGTCAGCTTCTTTTGTGAGCCCAAGAGCTTTCAGAAGGATTATAGTTGGAACATCTTTGAATCTTGAGAAGGAAGTTTCAAAAATTCCGTCTTTTCCTTCTTTTATTGTTGTTGGGATTCTGTAAGTTCCTTTAAGGGAGAAGAGCTTTAGGTTAAGCTGGCCTTTTGAGTTTTCTTCTATGAATGGCTGGTTTTCGGCAAGATCCTCGGCCATAACCATGACTCTTTCATTTCCTTTTATTATAAAATATCCGCCGGCATCCAATGGGTCATGATAATTCTCTATGAGCTTTTCTTTGTCAAGCCCCCATGTGTTGCACACTTTGCTTTTGACCATAACCGGAATCTTCCCTATCTCTACAACTTCAGAGTCAACCTGCCCGTCTTTTTTTACAGTGAGTTCTAGGTATATCGGAGCTGCATAAGTAAGATTTCTTAACCTTGCTTCATAAGGCATTATTGTTGAAGTACTTCCGTCTGCCTCAATGACAATTGGTCTTCCCACCTCTATCTTTCCAAGTTTTATCTTAAATTCTTCATCATCCTGTTCTATTGAACCAGATATCTCATCAACAATCTCCTGCATCCTATGTTCGACAAATTCATTGTAAGAAATAATATTCGATTCGACAAGCGAGTGGTCTTCCAGATATTTTTTGACGACAAGGTGGCTTTTTCCCTCTACCATTATACAACCACCCTGTAATACACATTTAATTCTTCCGTTTCAGAATCTTTCCTTTCTATTTGGATTATGTCTCCCACTCCGCACCCTTCCGGAAGAGCCGGATCATCAGAAAATATTTTTGGAAGTTGGGTTTTCGAGACATTAATTTTGTTTAAAAGTTCTTCAGCCTGTTTTTCGCTTAGTTTCACGTGTTTTGGTTGTAGAATATGCATATTTTGTCGTCGGGGATTTGGTTTAGTTTTGCATAATACTCTTTGGAGATTAGACAATACAAATTTTATAAAAAATTAGTTTATAAATCTTTCCATAATCTTCAAAATTCGGGAATTTTGAACTATTTAAATTTTTTTTACGCTTTTGGGGTTAATACCTTTTGCTGCTTTTTTTGGAAGACTCAAAAAACAGGTCTGGTATCGTTCCGGTCTGTTTAACGGATGGCCCCGAAGGGATTTGAACCCTCGACACCCGGATTAAAAGTCCGGTGCTCTGACCAGGCTGAGCTACGGAGCCATAAGCTACATTGCTCAGAATGGACTGACAGATTTTTATGTTTTCTGTTTGACCAGGCTGAGCTACGGAGCCATAATAAGATAAATTATAAAAATAGTTTATAAAAGTTTCTTGAAGCGGTTTACAAATGTTTCTCTATTATTTCTTCAAGTTCATTCTGGCTCATAGTTCCCGAATGTCTTTCAAGAACTTGAGATCCTTTGAGAATAACGAAAGTCGGAATAGAAGTCACTTCAAATTTCTGCGCGATTTTTTGATTCTCATCAACGTCTACTTTGCCGAATTTGACTTTTCCCTTGAATTCTTCGGATAAGTCTTCTATTATCGGGCTCATCATTGTGCAAGGCATGCACCATTCGGCGAAAAAATCTATAAAAACGACGCCACCCTTCACGAAATTTTCAAACTCCCCATTTGTGAGTTCTGGCACCACATCATTATTTGCCATTTTCATCACAGGAAAAAACAATTTATAAAATTTTAGATAACTTAGGAGGCAATTCAATGCCAGCAATTCTTATTAAAAATACAACTCTTATGTATATTATAAAACAGAGATTTGTTTAAAAATACTGGCGGAGTGATAAGAAAATGGAGAGGAGAAAAGGGGGAAGAGGAAAAATTTTTACCTTTGAGGGAACTGATTCATCTGGGAAATTGACACAATCAGAGCTTCTCAAGGTAAGGCTTTTGTCTGAGGGAATCAAAGTAAAGACAATGAGTTTTCCTCGTTACAATACTCCTACCGGGAGGATAATAGGACAATGTTATCTCGGAAAAAAAGATCTTGGAGAAAAGCTTGGCTGGCAGGGAGATTATTCATGGTTTGGAGACGCTGACAAGGCTGACCCAATGGTAATTTCTCCGCTTTATGCAATAGACAGAAAAGCGGCGATGCCTGAAATAAGAGGATTTCTTCGTGAAGGCGGGAACTGGATTCTCGACCGTTGGACAGGATCAAATCAGGGTCATCAGGCAGGGAAGATAAGAGATTCTGCAAAAAGATTTGAGATGATAAAATACATTGAAGAACTTGAACAGGGATTGCTTAAACTTTCGAGGCCCGATATAACTTTTTTTCTTTATATGCCCCTTGAATATTCAATTGAGCTTAGAAAAAAACGTGACGGCGGAGTAGCTAATCAGGATGGACATGAAAATAATCTACTTCATTTGAAACATGCCGAAGAATCTTATTTAGAATTGTACAAGATGTATGACTGGACAAAAATTGACTGTGTGAACGGGGGGAAGATAAGAATCCCAAGGGATATACATGAAGAGATATACTCGATTGTTAAACCAAGACTTGCGCTTAATTAAAAGATAATGGCAGAAGAAAACCCATTCAGAATAAGTGTAACAAAAAGAGCAGTTTCAGCCGGAGCGGAGAAAGAGCTTTTTTATAATCACAGAATCGGAGAGAGCGGAGAAGTAGAACTGGTTGATTATATGGGAAATGATGACACGGTGGAATACGCGGCAACTTTGGGTTTTGGGAGAAATATTTTTCCGGAGAAGCCTTCACAAAGAGAGTTTATCAACTATTTAGTTAAAAATAAAATTGAAACCCCCTTCAAATCTGTTCAAATAAAATATTCAATGCAATCTCCTATAGAAGTAGCTTTTGGGCCTGTTTATGAACCTGACGGAAGTAAAGATGAATCTTCAGGAAGATATTCAGTGATGTTAGGTACATACTACTCTCCAAGTTTGGAAAAATTGGTTTTAGCACTTGGAGAAAACGATGGACTTAAAGCAAAATTAGTTCTCGAAAAATTATCGGGGCTTCGTAAAAGCTCATTCTCAAATTATGAGAAACTTGTCTCTTCTGAAATTGATATGGCAAGGGAGTTGTCAAGAGGAATTTTGGGAACAAATAATGATACTCGTTATTATTGGAAGATAGATCTCTTTTCCCTTTCACGTTTTATTAAAAAATACAATGTTCTTTTGCTTAAATGGGATATAGCAAGAGATTTCTTGGAAGAAGTGAGTTCAATTGCTCATAAGGTTGCCCCAATTTCATGGGAAGTGCTAATGGAAGAAGATGATACTTCATTGAAATTGACAATGCCCAAAGATAAAGAAATTGTGGACCCGGATTTATCTCCTGCTTTTTGGGAGCCTAAAGAAACTAAACGTATTACTGTTCCTGAATTTGACAAGACCCTTTTTAATATAATCCCTTTTCTGGATCATGGGCAATTTATGCCAATTGATTATATGGGGGATGACTGTTCTTTCGCTCAGGCTGCGAGAACAAGTTATGGGAAGGGAACTAAAACAATCAGTGATGATAATAAACTAGTTGACAGTCTTATAAGAGATCTTCATACAAGTCCTATTGAAATGGCTGAACTTTCATTTATGACCCGTGCACCCATTTTCACAGATCCGAGGCAATTTGGAAGGCACAGGACTTTGGATAATGATGGTTTTATGGGTTATGTTCCTACTGGAAATTTGTTTTACTTCCCAGATGACTCTCAATTCAAACACCAAGATAAACTAAACCGCCAAGGAAGGGGCAAAGAGATGGATGAACCTGAGAAAAAAATTGCAAAAGAGTTAATTAAACAGTCTCTTGAAGGGGAGTTAAAAGTTGCACAAGAATTGGAAGATCTTGGAGTTCCAGAATCTTTCATAAGGGATATTAAAGGAGTGAACTTTTATACAAAAAGATGGAGAACTGGCGATGCACATAATTTACAGCACATGCTTGGATTAAGGTGGGATGATCATGCTCAGTATGAAATAAGAGTACTTGCAGAGATAATTGCAAAAGCGCACAAAATGCATACCCCAAATGCTTATGAGTCTTTCCTTATACATCAAAAAAATGCTATGAGACTGAGTTCGAAGGAGATTGACTGGATGATTGAAAGAAAAATGCTTAATGAAAATATTGACCCTGAAAATTTAGATTTATACAAAAATGTTCCGGGTTTTACAATAAAAGATGGGATAGCCCTAGGAAGAGAAGGAAAAGGCGCACAAGAAAAGTTGAAAAAGCTTCTTGGTAAAAAATAGCTCCCTCATTCAATATCAAAATTCACTTTCAGATTATATGTTTGGGGTTTCAATTGTACAAGCTCTACCATCGCTGCAGTGAGCATTTTTTTTGACGCTATATGAGCAGGGGTGTCTTTGTATTTGTCTGAAAGATAGACAACTTTCTTTATTCCTGATTGAATTATTGCTTTTGCGCACTCATTGCATGGAAAAAGTGCGACGTAGAGTGTGCATCCTTTAAGATTTTCTTTTGTCGAGTTGAGAATGGCATTTAGTTCAGCATGACACACGTAAGCATATTTTGTCTCAAGAAAATCCCCTTCGCGCGCCCAAGGGAAACTGTCATCTTCAATGCCACGGGGCGCGCCATTATAACCGGTTCCCACAATTTTCTTGTCAGGATCAACAATACATGCACCTACTTGTGTTGAAGGGTCTTTGCTTCTCATCGAAGATAAGACTGCGACACCCATAAAATAATCGTCCCATGAGATGTAATCTTTGCGACCTGAAGATGTCCCTTTCTGGTGGATTTTTTTTAATAACTCTTCAATTTGATTTTTAAGATAGTCCAATCCTTTTGTGTTATCTATCAGGTAATCTGCCATTGCAATCGGGCCGCCTTTTTCAATATTTTGTATCTCGGAATAATCTCTCCATTTGACCTGGTCTTTTTCGATTGGGCGATTTCGGATATCTTTGTCATCAACTTCAGTTTTACGCTTTTCAAGGCGTTCATATCTGAGCTCAGGTGGTGAGTAAACAGCAATCACAAAAAAATTTTCTTTGTATTTTTCTTTTAACACTTTGTATTCAGTCCAGCTATAAAGCCCGTCAACAACAACATCCCCCTCTTTGAGAAATTTGTCTATTTTAGGGATATTTAGTGTTGCATAAGCTCCCATCCCGTATTTTTTTCTCAACCCCTCTCTTATTTTTTTTTCGTTTTTTTCATTCACTTCATACCCTTTCTTTTTTATTATATCCATTGTTATCTGCCCGAATCTCAGAAATTTATATCCTTTTTTTATGAGCTCATCCGCAACAACAGATTTACCGGAGCCTGCCATACCCACAATGGCTAAAATTTTGTTCATAGAAAACGAAAATCCAGCGGGTTTAAAATAATTATTATATTTGACCAGTCTTATGTGAAACTTCCGATATTAAATATTACAACAAAAATTAGTTTATACATAAACCATGCCAGTATTATCCAATATATGAATGAGGATATTCCAAAAATAAAAGCGGCAATAAGATAAGCCCCGCATAAAAGATCGATTATACTCATAATATCTCTGAACATGAAACCTTTTGCGATAAGATAGATAGCAGACATGATTGGAAGCTGGAATGCAATGGGTACTTTGAACTGTATAAGTGTGAGAGAAACCAAAGAGATAAGATCAAGAAACATCAAAATTATAGGTATCATCAGTATTCAATGCCTTCCCTTGCAAGAATCCCGTTGTCATAAGGGTGTTTTATTTTTTTTATCTCGGATATGTAATCTGCCTTTTGAAGGACAGATTCAGGGAAATCCCTCCCTGTCATAATAAGTTCCATATTTTTTGGTTTATCCTCTATAAATTCAAGGATCATGTTTTCAGGGATTATCCCCCAGTTTATCCCCGGACCTATTTCATCAATAAGTATAAGATCATAATCCTCTAAACTTTTTGTGGCATTATCCCAAAATGCTTTAAATTCTTTCTTCAGATTTTCAAGCTGTTCAGGATCGTAATTTTTGAAATATGGATGCAATGGGCTGAATTGGAAATATTCCACCCCGGAATTTTCGAAGAAGAACTGTTCGCCTGTGTCTCTCTTGAAAAGCTGGATGATCTTTGCCCTTAGGTCTCTTCCAAGAGCTCTTACAAGTAAGCCCATACCTGCCGAAGTTTTTCCTTTCCCGTCTCCAGTGTAAATGTGTATGAGTCCTAGTTTTTCTTTTTCAACTGTCATGATATAAAGGGTCGATGATTTTATTTAAAGATTTATATAAAGAACTCACTTTTCCCTATGAACTAATTTTACATTGTCGCTTACTTTGTAGGCGAATATAGAATCCTGTGAATAATAATCAAGTGTATATTTAATTATCTCGTCAATTTCTTTTTCCGTGCAATAGATTTTGACAGGTATCATGTCTTCAATCATGAGTTCCTCATTCGGTTTTACCCAGTGTCCCTTTGCAGGTTTTAGGACTGTAAGTCCACCAGATATTTTCCTAATTTTTTCATCCCATCTTCTGTGAAATTCTATACTGAACTCTTCACCATCATTTGATAATTTCGGGACGAGAATTTCCCAGAGATATTTTTTATCTTTTTCCATAAAAAGAGATGAACGAGCTCTTTAAAAAAGATTGCTGTTCCCTAACTGCATTTTGAATATCCGCAGTCAAAGCATGTCGGTTCAGAGCATCCAGAAGTCATTCCGACATTAGAACTAAAACATTTTGGACAATGAAGGTTCCTGACATCTCTGTCAATTTCGATTATTCTTTCTTCCTTGCCATTGTCATCATGGATCGCAAATCCGTTTTCAATTGGCTTTATTTTTCCTGTCTTTATCAAATGGTTCCTAATTGCAATTGAAAACGCATGTGGCACCGAATCAACTTTGTTTTTCCCAAAACCATAAGGCTTTTCTGACTTTATCGAGTTTAGATGTTTAAGTATCCTTACCGGGTCTCCTCCGGCTTCGAAATATTTTGAAAGGACTATTCCCAGCGATGTCGCCATACCTGAAATTTCAGTTCCTGTAGGTGAAAGGTTGGCGAAAATTTTTGAAATCCCCTCTTCATTATAATTTATGTGTATATGTATTGGACCTTGTCCTGTCTGTATCATGTAATAATCAGCGAGTTCCGGAAGATCTCTTCTTTTCTCTTTCTTTTTATCATCAGATGCAGGCTTTTCTTTTTTGTTCTCATTTATGTTGAGTATCTGGAACTGTTTTGAACCATCTCTGTAAATCGTGACGCCCTTTGCTCCGTTTTCGTAAGCGAGCATGTACACATTTTCGACATCTTGCACGCTAGCTTCGTTCCTCATATTGACAGTTTTTGAGACTGCATTATCAGTATATTCCTGGAAAGCACATTGCATGAGTACATGTTCTTTTGGAGATAAATCATGTGAAGTCAGGAAAAGATTTTGTATCTCTTTTGGTATTTCTTTTATCCCAAGGAGAGATTTGTGATTATTATTGACTTTCATGAAGAGCTCCGCTTTGGTTAATCCAAAATAGCCATTTTCTTCGGCTATTTTTTCAAACAGCGGATTTACTTCAAAAAAAGTGTCTTTTTCTGCAGGTTTCTCATTTCTTTTCAGTGCGTCTATGCCCGCCGCATTATATCTCACGTAAACCACCGCGAAGAATGGCTCTATTCCTGCTCCCTGAAGCCCAGCTGCTATTCCTATTGTCCCAGTCGGTGCGATAGTCGTTCTTGAAGAATGTCTCGGGAAACTTTCTTTGCCTCGGAAATACGGACTTGTTTTGTCATATACGCTTCCTCTGTAAGCAGGGAAAACTCCCCTTTCCACAGCTAATTCATTTGAGTAATCCATGCACGTTTCGTTTATGAATTTCATAACTTCCTCAGCTCTCTTGAGTGCTTCGGGTGAATTATAAGGTATTTCCATCTTGACAAGTGATTCTGCCCAGCCCATGACCCCCAATCCTATCCTTCTTGTTTTCTTTGCAGTTTCCTCTATTTTCGGTATGGGATAAGAATTTATATCTATGACATCGTCCAAAAATCTTGTTGCAAGTTCTACGGTTTCTTTTAATCTTCCATAATCGAAATCTTTCTCTTCTTCGTCCACAAAGTTTGAAAGATTTATTGATCCAAGATTGCATGGTTCATATGGAAGAAGGGGTTGCTCTCCGCAGGGATTTGTTGAAACAATTTCTCCGAGGTGAGGTGTTGCGTTGCTTGCAGTTTTGTTTATTCTGTCTATGAATATTATTCCTGGGTCTCCTGTCTCCCACGCTCCCTGAACTAATTTTTTCCACAATTCTTTTGCATTTAATTTTCCGGCAACTTCCTTGTTTTTTGGATTTATTAGTTCGTAGTCTTCGTTGTTCTTTACCGCATTCATGAACTTTTCATCGACTGTTACGGATACATTGAAGTTTTCCATAACTCCGGGAGTCTTCTTCATGTTTATGAAATCAAGTATATTTGGGTGTGTATAATGCAATATTCCCATATTGGCGCCTCTTCTTGTTCCGCCTTGTTTTACAACCTCTGTTGACTTGTCAAAAATCTGCATGAAAGATATTGGACCCGATGATATGCCTTTTGTCGAACTGACTGTGTCATTTGCAGGTCTCAGATCTGAAAATGAGAATCCAGTCCCCCCGCCGCTTTTGTGTATCAACGCCATATTTTTCACTGATTCATAAATCTCCTCTATCGAATCTCCGACGGGGAGAACATAACAAGCAGAAAGCTGTTGCAAATCCCTTCCGGCATTCATGAGTGTCGGAGAGTTCGGGAGAAAATTGAAGTCAGAAAGCATTTTGTAAAATCTTTCTTCAGTCTTTTTCGTGATTTCGGGATTTTTTTTGTATAATCTTTCGAGGTTCTGCACAAATCTGTTGAAATTTTTTTTCCTCTCATTCAGGTTGTCTATTCCTTTATGCAACAGGTACATTTTAGCATCCTTGCCTTTTGATTCATATTCTATTATTTCGTGTTTTACTCCTTGGAATTTCTCATCATCGCTTATTTTTTCAGAATGTAAAATCTCTGAAAGTGCGATATTGTGACATATTGTTCTGAGCCAGTCTTCAACAGTCGGCGAATCTTTCAGATACTTATCTTTTATTACTTTGAGCTGATTTATAGAAAGCGGGAGTTTGGTCAGTTTTCTCAGTTCTTTTTCAAGTTCTTCTGCTCCCATTATAATTCTTTCAATTCCTCCTTGAAGTCTTCAATATCTTTGAATTCCCTGTAGACTGAAGCAAATCTTACGTAAGCCACCTTATCGAGTTTTTTTATTTTTTTCATTACCATTTCTCCTATTATTTTGCTGCTTATTTCGTTTTTCCCTTTTTTTCTTATTTGTTCTTCAATTTCTGAGACAACCAAATTTATCTTATCTTGGGAAACTGGCCTTTTTTCGAAGGCTTTATCCAAACCTTTTTTGAGCTTTGCCGCCTCAAATTTTTCCCGAGAGCCATCTTTTTTTATTATGTACATGTCAGGCTCTGCAATTTTTTCATAGGTTGTGAATCTTTTTTTGCACTTGAGGCATTCTCTTCTTCTCCTTATTCCATCAGGGGAGTCGCGTTTGTTCGTTACTTTGAATCTTGTACCATTGCAAAACGGACAGTTCACTTTTCTTCTGTAATACAATATATTGTATTTATTGCCTCTTTATACTGCTGTAAATTGTATTTACAGAATTTTATTATAAAAGTTATATTTAAATTTTCATTTTCACTCATGAATGAAGAATTTTTGATTCACAACATTTTTAAAATCTTTTGCAGTATTTATTACATGTTTGAGTTTTTAGGAACGCCATTGGCTCAGGAGATACTTGGAATCACCCTTTTAGTGTGGGGTTTTGTATGGGAGCTTCTTGCGATGTGGAAAGCGGCCAGAAAAGGCCAGTGGATTTGGTTTATAATTATATTTATCGCTGAACTTCTTGGAACTTTCTCGCTCGTCCTCGCTATAATCGGCTCTTTCGGAGTTCTTGCGATTCTGTATTTTTACATTTTCTCAAGATTTAGGTTTGAAGAGAAAGGCCTTGTTTTCGAGAAATGGAGAAATAAAAGCAAAAAAGAAAGCTCAGGTAAGAAAAAATAATCTTAAAAACTGTAGGTTTCTCTGATTTTTATGAAAAACAAATATGAACTTTTAGCACCCGCGGGAGATTTCTCCATGCTTTCGGCAGCCGTGAACGCAGGGGCCGATGCTGTTTATTTTGGTCTCAAAGAATTTTCAATGAGGGATAATGCAAAAAATTTCTCAGTTGATGATTTGGATGAAATTGGGAGGATCTGTGGAAAAAAAGTTAAAAAATATCTTACATTGAATGTCATAATCTATGAAGATGAAATAAAAAAAATTGAGGATATCCTGAAAAAAGTTAAGGGAAAAATTGACGCGATAATCTGTTGGGATCTTTCTGTCATAAATCTTTGTGTGAAACTTAAAATTCCTTTCCATGTGTCGACTCAGGCATCTGTCTCAAACTCAGAATCAGCAAAGTTTTACAGAAATCTTGGTGCTGAAAGAGTTGTCCTTGCAAGGGAGCTGAATCTTGATCAGATAAAGAAGATTTCTAAACTTGTTCCTGTTGAATGTTTCATCCATGGTGCTATGTGTGTCGCTGTTTCAGGGAGATGCTTCATGTCGCAGGAACTTTTCGGGAGAAGCGCGAATCGTGGAATGTGCACCCAAGTTTGTAGAAGGAGCTACACGATTCGTGATGATGAAGGGAGAGAGTTAAAAGTGAACAGGAACACAGTCCTCTCCGCAAAAGACCTTTGCGCTTTGCCATTTATGGATAAATTAAAGGAAGCAGGGATTGTCTCTTTCAAGATAGAAGGCAGGAACAGGGACGCAAGATATGTTGACACTGTTGTGAAAGTTTACAGAAAGGCGATTGATAGAAACCTCACAAAAGAAGAAGTTGAAGAAGGATTGAAAGAGCTTGAAAAAGTTTACAATAAGGGGTTCTCTTCAGGTTTTTATTTGGGTGTGCCTACAAATGATGATTTTTCAACAGTCGAGAACTCTGCCGCGACGACAGAGAAGAAATTTGTCGGGAAAATTACGCATTATTATCCAAAAGCAGGAGTCGGGACCATTTTGATTCTTACGGGCGAACTTAAAGTTGGAGATAATATTGCCGTGATAGGCAGGACAACTGGGATAGAGAATTTGAAGATAAGCACTATGGAAATAGGCAAAAAACCCGTTTCTGTAGTCACAAAGGGTGAAGAGGTCGGAATAAAGCTTCCCCGTGTAAGAGAGGGCGATGACGTTTATTTAATAAAAAATAAACAAAACTAATTCTTTTAAGCTATCATTGTTTCCTCAAGCTTTTTCTTTTTTCTAACCTAAATAAAAATTAAAAAAATAAAAAATAAACTTATGCGTTTCCAAACGATAATGTTTGTGGACTTGAACAACTTACTACTTTACCTGTATTTGGATCTGTGTAATATGCTGTGACATCAAGCCTTGTTGCGTTAACAATGCCCGTACTAAAAGTTGCAGTTTGAACTTGATATGGGCTTGTGAACATCCCATGAGCTCCACTGACATAACCTGTGGATCCTTCAAAGTCTATAGGATTTGCGTTATTTGTTGAACTGTTATAGAAAACCAAGTATGCTCCTGCACTTCCAATACCGCTGTTCCCAGTATCTTGTCTTTGCAATGTTATCACATACTGACCAGCAGTTCCAGTGTAATTAACTTTAGTTGCTTGTATGTTCAATGAGAAACAACTCGTTTGACTTAATGAACTTGAACTGTTGCTCAAAAGGTTCCTTATAGGTCCCCAGATTATCCCAATAGCAGCAAGAACCAAAAGTATAATTATCAAAGTTGTTACAATACTTGACAACCCTTTTTTTCCTCTTTCCATATTTTAACCTCCTTTTAACTTTCTTTATTGTACCGTCAATGGTAACAAGATAATAACAAAAAACTACTATAAAAAGGTTATCTTTCTCGGGGGCTTATTTTGCTCTGTTGAAATCATCTAGAGTTTTGAAAAAATCTTTTGAACTTATGACTTTATCCACTTCTGTCAGTCCCCTTTCCTCAGCGAATTTTTGGAAAGCTTCAGGTTTGTATCCTCTTTTTTTTATTGCAGATATTGTTGCAAGGTTGGGGTCGTCCCATCCGGCGTATTTACCCTCGTTTATTGCTTTTACAATCCCTCTTTTTGAGAGTTCAAGGTCAGTGAATTTTATTCTTCCTATGAAAAATGTCCACGGAAATTTATTTTCGATTCCGAGAACTTTATATATCATTTTTTGCCTTTTTGCATTGTCTTTGTGATCCTTTCCTCTTATTACATGTGTCATGCCCAATTCGATGTCATCGACAGTGACTGATAAGTTCATCAAAGGCCATACCCTGTACTTTTTCTTTTGCCTTGAGTGCTCATGCTCATTTATTCTTGCGAGCGGGAAGTCTCTCATTGCAGGATTTGGGTTTTGCATCCCGCCTTCTTCTTTTGGGGTCTTGAATCTTAATACAGCTTCACCTTCTTTGAAACCTTTTTTGTCGAGCATTTTTTTCCAGTCTATAACATTTTCATCTGTAGATTTTTTTCTGCATGAGCATTCTTTTTTTGCTATGGCTAGTTGCTTAAACTTCTCAGCTGAGCATGTGCATATGTAAGCGTCCCCTTTTCCGAGGAGTTTTTTTGCGTAATCATAATACAAATCCATTCTGTCTGACGCATTGAGGTATTCAGTCACATTTCCGAAAATCCAATCACAATCTTTTGGGATATCTTTGTAAGCTTCTTTGATTGCGGTTTCAGGATCAGTGTCATCTATTACAATGTAGAATTTCCCGCCGTACTTTTTCACATAAAGAGAGCTGTACATATTCGCGATTATATGCCCAAGATGTAAGGGTCCCGAAGGTGCGGGTCTGAATCTCATAACTACTCCTTTTTCAGCGTTTGGAAGTTCAGGCAGTCCTTCTCGGGATTCTCTTTCTGAGAGTTTGTCCTTTATTCTTTCATATTCTTTTTGCATCTCTTCAGAAGAAAGCTTTGAGATTTCATTTATCACTTTTTGAATCTCAGGCATGACTGATTTGACATCAGATTTCTCGAGGCCTTCGTTGAAAAGAGCGGATACTATTGGCCCTGCATTTGCTTTTCCGCCATAATGTATGGCATTTTTTAGGGCATAACCGCGTATTTTTTCATTTAGGTTTTTTATCATGCAAGAATTAGCGGGGAGATGTTTATTAATTTAATCAAAGCATAGCAATAATCCACAAATTATAAAAATAGTTCCTGTTAAAATTTTATTATGGAAGAACTGAATCTCAAAAACGCTGCGCTTGTCATAATTGATTTGCAGAAAGGCATTGCTTCTGTGGGAAGGAATCTCGCTCCTTATTCAGCTAAAGAGGTTATAGATAATGCCTCGAAACTTGCTGAAGCTTTCAGGAAAAAGGGTTTGCCTGTTTTTCCAGTTCACGTTGCACCAGGAGAGAAAGATAGGCTTAACGTCGCGACTGACGAAAGTTTGGGCAGCGGGCACGGCAAACCTTCTGCAGACTGGACCGAGTTTGTTCCTGAACTCAACATCCAAAAAGATGATATTATCATAGCAAAAAAACAATGGGGAGCATTCTATGGGACAGAACTCGATCTTCAACTGAGAAGAAGGAAAATAGACACAATTGTCCTCTGCGGAATCGCTACAAATTATGGTGTTGAATCTACAGCAAGGTTCGCTTATGAATATGGTTACAATCAGATTTTCCCCGAAGACGCTATGGCGTCAATGTCCAAGGAAGCGCATGACGCTTCGGTAAATTTTGCCCTGAAAAGAATGGGCAGAGTCAGAACGACAAAAGACGTTTTGGATAATCTGGAGAAGCTTTAGTCACCTTCAACAAAGTTCTTCAATCCTTCGAGCACCATTTTCCAGTTTTCTTCTGAATGCCCCTTTTCGTTTTCATTCTTGTTTCCGTCCTGAGTCAAAACAACCTTTGTTTCTGAGCCGCCTGGAAAAATTTCAATTTCAATGGTGTGATAATTCTCGGGAATGTCAGGAAGCCCTGTTAATGGACTGAAATGAGAATAAGCTATTACTTTATTTTCCTCAAACTTGAGAACTTTGCCTTTATCCTCGTAACTTTTTCCATTCCATTCTCCTTGCCATAAAACCTGCGAATCGACTTTCCAGTCAGTCACGACATAAGTCCCGAAGAAATATTCTTTTATCTTTTCAGGATTTGTCAAAGCGTCCCAGACCTTCTCGACGGTGGAATTGATTTCGATTTCAGCACGGGCGATTAAATTAGTTTTCATTTTCCCGCTTTCTCAAGTTCATTCAGGTCGATTCTCTTCATCTTCATGAGCGCAGCCATTACCTTTGTCTTTTTCTCAGGGTCCGCTTTTCCCATGATTTTCCCGAAATCTTTTGGAATGATCTGCCATGAAAGTCCAAATTTGTCCTTGAGCCAGCCGCACTGTTCTGATTCAGGGTGCACGGAAAGTTTTTTGTAATAATAATCTATTTCTTTTTGGTCCGTACATTCTATCATGAAAGAAACAGCTTCTGAAAACTTGAAAGCCGGGCCGCCGTTCAGAGCCATGAATTTATTTTCGTCAAGGGAAAAAGTCACTGTCATTACGCTCCCATTGGGCATCCCAGATGCCTTAGAGCCAGCTTCATTGTATCTTTCAGTCTGGATTATTTTCGAGTTTGGAAAAACTGAAATATAATAATTTGCGGCTTCTTCTGCGTTATCATTAAACCATAAGCAGGGTATTATTTTTTTATTTTCCATTTTTCTTTTCCGTTTTTGCGTTCTCAGCAATTTTCTTTTTTTGCGAGTTCCGGTTTTTGAATGTAAAGAAGCATTGCATTAGCATGACCGTGCCCGAGGCCGCATTCGCCTTTGAGCCCTTTCGTAAGTTCGCCATATTTCGTGAGGTTCCTCTTTTTAGCTTCTTTAAGGTAAAATTCCGGGCTTTTCCTGTTTTCAATTTTATATTATCAATATAAGCTTTGTATGTCCTTATATGAAAAATAGTTCATGTGAGTATATAAAAATGTTGTCTTTATCTTTTACCCTTTTTGCTCAATATCCCTTTCACGGAAGGGCTTATTTGTTTATCTGTACGATGGATGCATCCGATCCAGCAACATGGACGGCGCATTCCCTCTTTGAGCTCTGAAACAACTCTTCTGATATGCTCCTCTCTTGTTTTCTGTTGCTTAGGAAATGTTGTCCAGCAGATCCATTCGTTGCGTGCGAGGGGTGTCAAGTCTTCCCATATTGTTAGGGATTTAGCATCAGAAGAGAGAGCTTTCTTTAGATCATCTGGAATCTTATGCACCGTGCCGTCTGAAATATCTTTTCTTGTCATTATGGCCTGCGTGTGTTTAATTTATTTAATCTGACTGCTTCCTTGATTAGATCTTTGAATGCGGATTCATCTATCGTGTCCCCTTCGTGGAATTCTATGGCCGGAGACTTGCTCTTCAGGCGTGCGTTGAAAAGTTTTTTGGGGCCCTTCATGAGGGAGCCTTTGAAGAACATCAATTTAACATTATCTTTGAAGGTCTGAGCTACACATATGATTCCATCGTGGGACCAAACGGGTAGTCCATCTGGGTTGGAAGGCATTTTCCATTTAACTTCCTCAACAATGTCAGGGTCAGCCTGTTTGATTAAACTGCGTATTTGAGACCAAATTTTTCCTTTCCAAGCTTCATGTTTTTTTATTATAAAGTCTATTTGCTGAGAGGGAGATTTTTCTTTTGTCATATTCTTACTAGTGAAGAAGTTCTTATAAATTTAATCAGTAAATCCCCGGAATTAGCCTTTTAGTTTTTTTCATATAATCAAGATATCTCTTTCCGAAAAGTTTTATCATGATTTTTTCTTCTTCCTTTGTTCTTATCATGAACATTGTCGACCAGGATATAAGGAAAGACAGAACGAAAATATTTGGATAATAAAGAAAAGTTCCAATGACCATGAGAATCGCACCCGTGTAAATCGGATGCCTGACAAATTTGTAAGGTCCTCCTGTTACAAGTTCATGATCTTTTTTGTATGTGACATATCCGCTCCAGTTTCTTCCAAGAACGGTTCTTGCCCAGACTGCAACGACGAGTCCTGAAACAGTGAGGACAGTCCATATTATCTGTAGGACTAAACTGCTTGAAAAGAATGGCTGGAGTATTCCTTTTAAATCGCTCTGGTTTTTTGAGATAACTATAAATACAATTACAAGCACAACGATAACAATCCGCCAGATTATCTGGCTTTTCCAATTCCTTCTCGTCTCCGACTTTTTTACAAAGAAAGAAGAAATTAACCAATAAAGGAGAAAAACAATCCAGCAGAGTATTATTACACTCATGTTCTGGAAAAAAGAAACTGTCATCTTAATAACCTATCTTTTGTTTCTTCTCAAGCACTTCAATTTGCTGCTTCATATGATAGATTTGGTTTTCAAGGTCTTCGATCTTTGCAGTCATATCAGAGAGCTTTTTGGAAAGTCTTTTCTTCCTCTCTTCAGGGCTTTCATTTGATTGATCTTCAGATGAAACATTTGAAGCATTTGTTCCGCCCCCAAAGAAACTCCAGAAACCTCCGCCAGATGATGTTTGGCCCAAAGTTTCTGCTTTTTTTTCGGCCTCAGGGGGTGATTTGAAACTTTCTATCCTTTCCTGTTGTCTTCTCATTCTCTCGGAGAGGTCGACATATTTGTCCTCTTTTTTCCTGAACATTGCCATAGATAAACCAATTTATCAAGTTATTTAAATATTCCCCATTAGAATATTTTTTAAAGATGTTCTGCTACAAATATATATGGTGGCATCAATTCCTCAAATCATCGCTGCTATTAATCCTGATCTTTATTATGACGGGACGGAAAGCGATATAAAGAAATTTAAAAAGCTGGTTGAAGATGAAGGCTTATCAAAAGCAGCCGAGAAGGCAAAGCCCAAAGCGCAGGCAGAACATAAGTTAGTTTATGATTCTCCTACGGAAACTCTTGAACCGATTTATTTTTTCATACTTGATCTTATGAATGATCTTCGTCTGAATCCCGAAAAGCTTGTTGATAATTTTGTCTCGAGCCCTGGTTCCCAGCATTTCGGGGATATGGGCCAGAGAAGGACTTACATGGAAAAGCAAGGGGCGGAACTTCTTGGGAATATAAATGCCGTTCTTAGAAGTGTCCTTAATATAATCTATGACCTAAGGGAATTTAAGGTTAGGCTTAGTGCTTATGATGACTTGAAAAACAGCAATCGTGATGTAAGGTCTTCCGCTCTTCTTAGCCTTAAGCAAATCTGGATGGATAAAGTTGATATCCAAAAAGGGAACTCCTCTATAAAAGCGATGGCACTTGGTCAAGGTGGATTCAATACTTTAATTGATGCCTTTTTGATTGTTGAAGACGAATCGCTTAAGGGTCCCGATGGTGCTGAACTTGATTTAAACGAGATAGTCAAAAGGTTATTGAGGCCGAGGATATATGAGTTTAACAAATGGGTAAAAGAATCGGAAGGTGAACTGAGGAAAAGATATCAGATAGAAAAAACTTATCTGAAAAGTCAGGTGAGTTCATTGAAACTTTATGCAAGATGGGCAAGGCCTTATTTGAAGGCTGCTCAGGAACTTGAAATGTCCGAGAAAAACAGGAATCCGGATCTTGTCAAGATGTTCAACTCTCTGCTTTTAGAACTGACTCTTTTCGGAAAGCAATCCCTTAAGGTGCAGGATGAGGCAAAATCAGGAAATTTTCCCCCATTTTTTGCCAATGAAAAATTCCTCGCAACAGTAAATGAGACTTATAATTCATGTGTGCTTGTCGATTTTCATTTCAGAGGTATCCCCTCAAGAACTCAGGCAGGTTTTGTCGTAGGTGGAAGAGCAGAAGTGATATTCAGAGGATACTCTCTAACAGGTTCAGAAATAAAACAAATGTATGAAGAGCTTGACAAATCTGACCTTGATGGTGCTCTTGGGCTTATTGATGGTGCTACAAATGAAAGTTTGGGGGCATTGAAAGATGATATAGAAGCCTTCCTGAATGAGGATAAAAAAGAGGAAGAAAAAGCCGAGAAAAAAAAGGGTATTCAGGGAGAGAATCCTTTCTTTGCTTTATTTGGCTTTTATAATAAGAAAGATAAACAGGAGAAGAAAGAAAAAAAAGAGAAAGAAAAAAAATTAAAGAGTCCTTACAAGAAACATTTTAAATGGTACGAGAAAGAGTATTTTTTTCCTGCTGTTAAAGCATCTACAACTAAGATAACCAAGACCCTTTTCGAAACTTACAAAAAAGCTCATGGAATGCCTGCTTATTCTGCTCCTCCATGGAAATAGCACCCAATGAGAAAAATTAAATATCTCATTTGCATGAGCTAATTATGGCAAAGAAAGATAAGGGAAAAACTTCGGAAAAAAAAGATAAAGGGAACCATGAAGAGGCTTCGATAGATTGGTTTGAAGATCATGAGCCTTATGATGAAAATGAAGAGTCTGATGAAGATCCTATCGAAGAAGAATCTCCAGAAGAAGTTTTTTTTGATGACAACTCTTTTAACCAGAGAATGTTGAGATTCATAACTAGTCAGAAGAATGAGGTCTCTCTTGAAAATATCCTTGAATTACCTCAGCGAAACCTTGAAGATTCTTTGCCAAAACAAAGAGAAGAACAGAATTCCGATGCAGATTTTGATTACATAAAAAAACCGGAAGATGACTTAATAAAATACGAGGGGATGGACATCGATACGCATTTTTCCGATTCCAATATTTCGTCTACAGACAGGATTCTGGAAGAGCAAAAAGCGCTTTACAAACATCTTGAAAAATCAAGTGGTGGAATAGTTAGTGGTCCGAAAAATGAGTGGAATCCGGTTACGCCGGAGGAGACTATGAGAAAGGATTATCTCGCAAAGAAGAAATTCGTGACAGGGCCATCTTAAAGATATCAATAATTTAATAAATCTCCATCTCCCCATAGTATAAAGAGGGAAAATGGCAGGAAGTTATAAAATCGAAAATTTTTATGAACCGGGTTATCAGTCTTTTAGCCCGTCTGGGGATAGTCCTTATCTGGGAAAAAATAATTTCATTCCAGCCCATCAGCTTGGTCTGACGACAGATCCTTCTACTGCCAATCAAATTGCTGCTTTGAGCCAGGCTTTGAATCAAGGCATTTCTGTTATGGAAATCGGTAATCTTGATCAGAATATCTTTGAGACGATTCCCAAACAGCATTTTGCTGAAATGAGAAGAAAAGCTAAACTTGCAGGAGCACAACTTACTATGCATGCGCCGATAAGGGGCACTGATCCATCAGGTTTTGGAGAGAGGGGTTATGATGAAATGAACAGACTTGCAGTTGAAAAACATCTTAAAGATGTTATTGATAAAGCGGCAGAGATGGATGATAAAGGCAACATGCCTATAACAATTCACGGTTCAAACACATATGGCTCCACGTTCAAATATATAGAAGATGAGAACGGAAGGAGAAAAGTTATGGATCAATTGATTGCTGTTGACAGGGAGACAGGAGAGATAAGACCTTTAAAAGAAGAGGTCAGATATTATGCTCAGCCGATAAAAGATGAGAAGACAAATGAACTTAGATATGTCTCAAAGAAGAATTATTCCCCTGAGGAGCAGATGAAAATTGCGAATACGACTCTTTGGGAAGATCAGATTGATAAGATAATTTTTCAAAAGGTCAATGTGGATAACATAATTTCGAAGATACCTGAAAACGCTCAGATGATGGCCCTAAGAGCTGCAGAAGATTCATATTATTTCAATTCACTTGCTCCTGATGAGAAAAACGAAGTTTTGTCTGTCCAGTCTGCCCGTTCTTATCTTGAGGATGTTCATAAAATGCTTAGTACAATGTTTTCAAGAGCCTATGAATTTGGGAATGATAATCAAAAAAAAGAGCTTCTAACAATGTCAAAGGATTTTGCAAAAGACCTTTATGGAGTTGATCCTGAGAAAATGGTGGATGGAAAGTTGACTGAAGAAGAGAAGAGTAAGATGTATTATTCTTCTAATAGCATTAGGAATCAAGCTAATGCCATGCAAGTTTTTGCCGAAAAATTGAAGGAGATGAATCCTAACATGTTAGAAAGTATAGAAAAATTTTCAACGGAAAAAGCTTCCGAGACTTTTTCGAATGTTGCACTTCATGCATATGATCTGAAAAAAGACAAGGCCCCTGCACTTTCGCTTGAAAATTTATATCAGGGAATGGGTTTTTCACAGGGAGAAGACCTAAAAAATCTCGTTCTTGCATCAAGAGATAGTTTTGAAAAAAAACTAATGAAAGAAAGGCATCTTTCGGAAAGCGAAGCAAAAAGAATTTCTGAGAAGCTTATAGGTGTGACTTTTGATGTGGGGCATCTTAATATGTCAAGAAAGTACGGTTTTACCGAGAAGGAACTTGTGGAAGAAGCTAAACCTCTTGGAAAATTTGTGAATAAGGTCCACCTGACAGATAATTTTGGTTTTAATGATACGCATCTCCCTCCGGGCATGGGAAATGTTCCTATACGCGCTCTTGTCGAGGCTCTTGGAGACAAGGCTGCAAAAGCAATAAAAATAAATGAAGTGGGGGGATGGTTTCAGCAGTTCAAGAGTTCCCCTTTTCCCCAGATTTTGGAAGCTTACGGTTCGCCAATATACTCTTCTACCAAAGGACCTTACTGGTCTCAGGCAGGAGGATTTCAACAAAGTTATATGGAAGGATATGGTCAGATGCTCCCCCATACAAACTATCAAGTTTTCGGAGCCGGATTTTCACAGCTTCCTCAAAGCCTGGGGGGATCTTTCCAGCAGGGTTCAGGAGGTCGCATGGGGGGCGGTGAATTTTAATTTACACCAGTAGCCTAAAATTTAAATACCTCAAAATATATATTGGAGTATAAAGATGGTGAATAAAACTGTTTCTAAGAAGAAGGTGAAAGTTAAAAAAAAGATTATCCCAAGAACTCTCAATCTTAAAACTGATCATGAAATTGCGACTGACTTTGCAGCTAAGGCTTATGAAAAGTTTAAGAAAATTATCAAATCAATTGTGCTTTTTGGTTCCGTTGAGAAAGAAAATACCACTTTAGGTTCAGACATTGATATAATCATAATTGTTGATGACGTTTCAATAAAATGGGATCAGGAACTCATTGCATGGTACAGGGAGGAACTTGATAAAATTTTACAGCAGAATCCCTATGGTGCAGAACTTCATATAAACACGATTCGTCTTACCACTTGGTGGGATGATCTTATGAAGGGTGATCCGGTAGTTTTAAATGTTATAAGGAGTGGTTTTCCTGTTCTTGATGCTGCTGGCTTTATAGAGCCTTTGAAATTTCTGATGCTTCAGGGCAAGATTAAAGGAACCCCGGAAGCGATTTACCAATGCATACAAAGGTCTCCATCGCATCTTGCAAGAAGTAAAGCAGCAGAGCTTACCGCTATCGACGGAATTTATTGGTCTATGGTTGATTCATCTCATGGTGCTCTTATGGCTGCAGGATATTTTCCCCCATCACCTGAGCATGTTATGATAGACTTAAAAGAAGCTTTTGTCGATAAAGGATTTTTGAAAATTAAATACGTCGAATGGTATAAAGATGTTTATTACCTTCATAAGAAGATAGATCATATGGAGATAAAAAATATCAAAGGTTCAGAAATTGAAGTTTGGCAGCAAAGAGCCGAGGAATTCATGAAAGAGATGATTTCACTTATTGAGAAGATTGTTGGTGCGCGTGAGAAAAAATAGCCTATTTAATTTCCCTTGATTTTATTTACTAGTCGCTCCGCCTTCACCTGACGCTTTAGGGGCAAATTCTTTTGAGAATTTCTCGAATGCTTCATTGTACTCTGCAGTCATAGTGCTGCCTATCAAACCATAACCCGCAAAAGACTTGTAGGCAGTCGTTAAAGTTTGGAAATAAGCTGCAAGTCCTTCTTCCTCTGGGGTTGGTTTGTAATCTTCTCCGGCTTTTTGCGCTTTTTCCACCAAGGAAGCGTAATTCATATTTTGAATCTTATCAGGGATATCAATCTTTAATCCCGGAGCAATTTTCTTAATAACATCCGCAAGATCTTTTAAGTTTAAATTAACCTGTGCATCTTGTATAAGTCCAAGAGCATTTCTTTCAAGTTCATAATTGGTAGTATATTCAGGCTGTGAGATTGTACCATAACTTTGAGCTTCCTGAACTTTTTGATTATAAGAAGCTTCTCTTATTTCATTAGCTTTTTTGCTTGTCAAAAATTCATTGAATGCGAAATTCCCTGCTCTGTTGCCCATGGAGCCAAAAGGTGCCTCAGTGCTTTTCAGGTAATTTGCAGCACTATAGCTCAAAAGGCTCTCAAGATTGTTCTTCCTATCCTGCCTTAATTGTTCAAGAGCTGCAGCTTTTTTCTCTTCAGCACTCATCTCATTTTGTTTCTCGTTTGTCATAATAGATTGATAATTCCGGACTTTATAAACTTTTCGGTTTGTTGTTTCTTAAGAATAGTAACAAAAATTACTGCGCTTTTTGAGAAAGATTTGTATAATCTGTCCTTATCCCGCCGGGAAGTTTTGAATCAATTTGCCTTATCAATTGTCTTGTTATCTGAACTGCTTTTTCGTTCGGAAGTGCGAATATAAAAAGCTCTTTTCCAGGTTTTAATATTGCTGCTTTTCCGATAGATTTCCCGAATGAGAGCTGCATACCTGTCTGCATACGGTCAGCTCCTGCACCTGTAAGCATTTTGTTTTCCCTTTGGATGTGATGCGGGAACGGGACAACTTTGAAAAAATATTGGCCCCCCAGGTCTTCGTCAAGTCTTTTGTTGATGTATTGTCTGCATGCTTCAAGTGCATTGTGCCTAATCTGGACTTTCTCTGTAGATACAACCTTAAGCATGTGTGGAAGTTTCCCCTCATTGAAAAGCGAAGGTTTTCCCATTTCGAACTTCACAATTTTCTGGGGTGGAACTACTTTTATGTATGATTTTTGTCTTCTTTTTGAGACTCTTGTGAACGGAACAACCTGTCTTTTTGAATATGCATTTGCTTTTCTTAATGCTGCCATTTTACTCTATTTTCACCTCTGTTGTCAAAGATTGTCCCGGAAGACCTTTCTCAAAAATTGCCCTCAGGACCCCCTTGTTTCCGTGAGCTGCTGCAATCTTCCCTTTTATGATCTTGCCTGCAGGGGATTTCCATTCAACTTCTTTCCCGACGAGTTTTTCGGCTTTTCCTTTTGAATCCACGCCTTCTGCCTCGATTAAAAAGTGTCTTTCATGAACTATGTGCCTTCCCCTTCTAAATTGTATTACTTTGCCTTTTGTCATAATGATTATCAATAAAATTAGTTTAAAAAACCTTCGGCGAAGTTTTTTTTGTAAACTTTGGTTCTGCCTAACTTATTGCTACAATGAATTTTTTTCACAGGAAACTTAAAAAATTAAAGATTAATTTTTTATCCTTCCAAAAGTGTCTATCGTAACTTTTGTTGATGGTGGATTTAAAATCTTTTTTTCTTGGGTGAACATAGAAACTTTTTTAACATAAAGGTGGAAGTCCGCAGGGTAGCTTACATACTCTCCCGTTACTTTTACTTTTAGTTCATCAATATCCATATAAGGTCTCAATTCTAAATTCTTGAAATACTTTCTATATCCATTACTTGTTAGGTTGGGCAGGCTTAGCGAATTTATATCTATCCCAACTGCGGACAAGACTTTTTCAGCTTTTTCAATTGGAATGACCTCGTCTTTTTCTTTGAGTTTATCTAATAAGTTCTTGATCTTCATCTAAGTCTAAATGGTTTGAATCTTATAAATCTTTATATTTGTGACCACTTTATAATTACTTTCGTCCCTGAAGAACATAAATCATTCTTCCGACAATCTGATTCTCACGAAATTCCGGGATTTTATAAATAAGGGTATATCCTGTTAAGGTGAGGATTTTTTCGGTGTTTGGACCGACCCTCTTTTTTCCAATCTTTATGTAAGGTGAAGTGAAAGTTATTTTACCAGAAATATCTTCCTTGAAATTATTTATCACTTTTATGATTAAATCCTCAAATTTTTCAAGTGTTGCTCTTGCCTTATTTTCTGTGGGTGTTTCTCTTATTATCTCTCCCAAATCCGGTTCGGTTGCTATGAAATCCGCGTGTGAGATTTTCTCTTTTGTAGAATCTCCGTTAATCAATCTGTAATCTGTGCGGTTGAACCCTGACCATTCCAGATTCTGTCGTGCACCAATAATAGCACTTTTGTCTTTGTCTATCCCGATAACTCTGATCTCTTGCAGAAGAGCTTCTGACAATATTGTTCCAATCCCGCAGAAAGGGTCAAGCAAGGTTTTCCCGGGCTCTGATTCGGATAGATTTACCAATATCTTGGCAAGCCGCGGAGAAATTGCCAGAGCTTCACGTCTTACCGGCTTTTTCATATCGCGTTCTTCAAGAGCATGTGAGTCAAAAGTTTCATAGATTTCACCAAAGCAGGCAATATCTTTACCAAAGACAAAGTACTCCTTGTCAAGTAATTTTGAAGAAACCATCTGTGCCATCTCCCCGTCCTGCATTTCCATCCTGTTCTCAAGATGCTTGATTGTAGCTTTTATTTTCTCTTCTTTGAATCTCATCTTAAGATAATCTGTGAAGATTTCATAATCATCTGAGAAATTCCAGATGGCATAATTTAGCTTATTGCTCTTGCCCATGTAGAGGTTTTCATTTTCCAATTTTTTTATGATTTCTTTTGGTTTGCCTGATGCAATTACCTTGCCTACAGAGACTACCCCTCCAAAAGAATTCACAAGACCTTTTTCAAGAGGTTCTTGTGTTTCTATCAGTAATCCATTTTTGATAAGTTCAGAATTTAATATCTTATTTTCATGGCTTTCAAAATATGAAGACACCTCGGCATTCGATAGTTCAACATTCCGTCCTAATATCAAGAGATATTTCATGGAATTGAGAGAAATAGCAGGTTTTTAGAATTTTTCATTATGTTTATATATACGAAAAACTTTATCAAAGTATGGAAAAAAAGGCTAATATTTGGGATTTGATAGAATCTTCTGTTATAATCTATGCAGTTTATTCACTTCTTGTGATGGTTCTTCCTGTCCAAACTTGGATAGGCACAGCTCTTTCTACTGTATTATCTATACTTGTCATGCTTTATGTATTTGGCTTAGTGAGTTATAAAGTTGCAAAAGAAAAGAGTGATATAACTCCTGCCAAGGCAGGAGCTTATGCTGGTGTTGCGATTGGTTTAATCTCAGCAGTTATCGGAATAATTTCTTATTATGCTTATCCTGAGAAGATTGCACAGGCGATACAGGCAGCAGTGAAACAGGGTGTGGATGCACAGACTGTTCAGACAATGGTCCAGATTGGGGTTTATATCAATATTATAATAGACCCGATAATCTTTGCTCTCATCGGAGCATTTTTGTCATGGCTTGGATTTTTTGTTTTTAAGAAGAGATTTGCTGGCAAAAGAAGAAAGTAAATTAGGAAGTTGTTTTTGGGATATTCTTTTTGTGAATTTCAATAATAGTCTAAGTTAAAATATTACTTCAAAATCGCCGTAATTTTTCTTCAGTGTGTCAAAAACTTTTGAATCTATTTCAACTGAAGGGCTATCTTTCTGTTTTGACATAGCCTTTTCAAATTCTTCGAGGTTCGATTCTTCGATTTTTCCTGAGACTTTCTTCACGGAATTGCCTTCAAAAAGGAAAGTTTTTCCGTCTGCATTGACAATTTCCAACCTTTTGTCTTTTGTTTTCAGGATCATTTTTCCTTTGTTTATGGAAGTAAGGTCTTTTCTTTGAATGTACTCAATAAGATCTTTTATCAATATATCCGCATCTTTTCTGACTCTGTCTATTTTATGAAATTCCGCTTTTTCTTTTTTGAATTCCTTTTTTGCTTTTATTACATCTTTAAGTATTCTCAAGTGTTGGTTTGTGAATTTTGCCTTCTTTACATATTCCCTCTCGAATTCTTCAGCAAGCTTTTCCGGAGTTTTGTTTCCCATCATGTTTTTCAGGAGTTCTATCACATCTCCATATATCTGTTCCATTGTCTTTTCCTGAGCTTTTGCTTCAATCTCCTTTCTTAAATCTTTCAATCTGCTGTTGAACTCTTCTGTCTGTTTGAGAAGCTTGTCAATTTCAGCTCCGGAAATGTCTTTTATCTTTTCATGTTCATAATCTCTCCACGTCTGAACCACTTTTTCCAAAAAATCGACGTATTTTTTCTCAAGCATGCCTTTTTCCAAAAATTCCTTTTTGAATTCATTGACCAGTTCTTTTTTTGCGTTGGGCGGCGCACCACCATTCAGCATTACCATTGCCTGCGCAGGTGTTGTAACGCCCCAGAAAATGTTTGTGAAAATTTCTGAGAGGAGAGTTCTTTTACTTCTTTGGATTACTCCATCACCCATGCTCATGAACATATCAATTGATTCCGGCGAAGGCTTTAATTTTCCCATTCTCAGAAGAGCTTTCCATGGCATAAAAGTGCCCCTGTCATAAAGTGGAACACCATCTCTTATGAATGTGAACATTACCGGGTGTGCATCTTTCACGGCATCCCAAAAATCTGTCAGAAGATAAATTTGCGGCTCTAATCTATTTTTTACGCCTGCAATTTGGGAAGCTTCAGCAACGTATTGGTATATTATTCCCCTTAATCTTTCAAGAAGTTCACGTCTTGGCATTTTCTTGACATCTGTATCATTAATTATGACAAAAACATCGACATCACTTGTTTTTGCTGCATCACCTCTGATTAAGCTACCGCCTATTACATAACTCACGACATATTTTTCAAACTTCTGGAGAACAAGAGATTTATGTATCTCCGATACTCTTAATGCTCCAAGGATACCTTTGTCATATATTGGATAGCTCATGGCGATTGCCCCCGAAAGTTCAAATTTCTGATCCATGCATATTTCCCATATTTCAGAAGGGGTCATTATGTGTGCCCAGACTTTTTCTTTAGTGCTTTCAATTTCTTTTATCAGTTCCTGTTTTATC
Organism: archaeon; assembly: GCA_027343665.1. GTDB lineage: Archaea > Nanobdellota > Nanobdellia > Pacearchaeales > GW2011-AR1 > GW2011-AR1. Next base: position 164,821 of record DAHWKL010000001.1, on the reverse strand, counting down.
TTCGGAATTTCCTTTGACTTTTCGTCAGGAACGATTATTTCTATATGGACGTGATCTTTTGAGTTCTCTGGTGCTTCTTCTTCCTCGATGAACTTTGGAATTGACTGAGGGGGTAATATTCCGAAAGCAAGTATGTATTTGAATTTTTTAAGAGCGAAATTTTTCAGCTTTTCGATTTCTTTCTTGGTTTTTTCGAACTTTGCTTTTTCTTCTTCAGGGTTTGTCGGCGGAATCTGCGGCTTAGAATAGTTAAGGTTCATTCCAGGTATAGAATCAGTGCTTTCCGCAACCATTCTCTAAAAACAAAGCAGTTCTTTATAAAAGTTTGGGGAACTATCTCGATTAAATGGTCTTCTGTGGTTGCTTGACGGGATTTTCATCAACAAAGTTTATCTTTGCTTTTGATATCTTATCGTAGAATTCAAGATCCGGAAGCTTTTTTTTCACGTCAAAAATCAGAAGATTCAGGCCTTCCCAAAAAAGAAACCATCCGGCAGGTTCTGAAATGACAGACAAAAAAGTGAGAAAGTAATTGTTTCCATTATTTGTTAGGAAGAATGTTGCAATGACCATGAAGATAATTCCAAAAAAGACGAATGTGCTTCCCTGACGCAATATCTTTTTTTTGGTCTCTTCTATGTTTTTTAGATTTATCTTGAACTGGTCTTTAAGCCTTTTCTTTATCACGGCCTCTTTTTTCTGGTCTCTTTTGTCGTTTGGCATGATAAATTGGATCTCTATCTCTTCAGATTTCTTGTCTTTACTCACACGGTTCATTTCAGTGAGTAAGTCCTCAGATAAAAGTCTTTCAGAGTAGGGTCTTGAATCAAAGTCAGAAAAGATGTAATCATAATCTCCTATCCAAAGTTCAATATCGGAAGTCTTCCCGAGCTGTGCTTCAATCTCTTCACCTTCCATTTTTACCTCAAATGGTCCATGGAGGAATCGGACCTCCGCCTACTCGGTGTAAACGAGTTGTTCTACCATTAGACTAATGGACCAATAAAGATAATCTGTTTGACAGTTTTAAAAATGTTTCTTAAATAAAAACTAATTCACTCAAAATGATAACAAACTGGTCCCTTGTCGGAAACCGGGAGATTTCTTATCGAAAGCCTCAAGTGCGCCTTGAGATGTTGCAGAAAGAATATGATAAAAATCAGATTTGAACTTTCCTGTTTTATCCCATCCGTAGTTGTGGCATATTTCATAAGCTAATCTCATTTCGTGGATATATTTTTCATATTCCGGTTTAAGAGTTTTTAACCCATTGTTCATAAGAATTTTGCTTCATTATTGCACTTTGAATCTCCCCTAATTCTTCTCTGTGTCTCTTATATAATGGACTTAAGAGGTTTCTCTCTTCTTCTGTGCTATTAAACCGATGGAGCCCGAGAGACTTTCTTAAGTATGTTATATGGCCTTCTATGGCGATTTTTGAAAATGATTCATACAATCTGTTTAGTTCAAAGAAATCCGTGGTCTGGGATAATTTGTTCATGGGATAAGAAAAGATGAGTGCATAAAACACAGAATAATCTTCAGTGTAATTAGGTTTAAGATTGTATCCTCTGTATTTATCCTCTTTTATTATCCTTCCTTTATCATTTGTTGTCTGTTTTTTATTTATACGTGCAATTATCTTAAGTCCATTATGGTCTACAAAAAATCCTTTCTTAAGTAGGTCAAACATTTCTTCCACCTTTGTTGCTGGATTTATTATTTCACTTATGTCCTTCGTCATTTTACATCTTAATTTTGGGTTGCAAGTTTATAAATTATTCTAGGTGTTACTATTATAGAAATACAATAATTAATGCGGAAGCCGAGAATCGGACTCGGGTCACAACCTTGGCAAGGTCGCATTCTACCACTTAACTACTTCCGCATAATCTCTTATGATTATTTTGTTTTGGACATTTAAAAGATTAACCTTTAACAATTTTTAAATATAGTTTTTTACATTAGAATATGATGATAATTGATATCCATATGCATGCAGACTTTTTATCGGAAAAGAAGCTAAATGAAATTCAGGAGGATAAAAAGATTTCTTTTGTAATTACTAATTCAGTTAACCTCGAATCCTGCAGGAGGAACTTGCAGATTTCGAAAATTTTTCCGAAAATAAAACTCGCAGCGGGACTTTATCCAGAAGAGAACCTGAAGCTCTCAGATTTTGAAAAATTAGAAAGATTTATTTTGGATAATAAGAACCACATCGTCGCTTTAGGCGAAATAGGCCTTGATTTGCATGAAACAAAGGATAATTTCGAAACCCAGAAAGTCATTTTTATTAAACAGCTCGAACTTGCGCGAAAATTGAAGATTCCTGTGATAATCCATACAAGAAAGGCTGAGAAAGAAGTTTTGGATATAATTGATAAATTCAAAGATCTGAAAGTCATCCTGCACTGTTTTTCCGGAAATTTCAAACTTGTAAGAATGGGTGTTGGAATTGGTTGCTATTTTTCTGTTCCTGCAAACATCACAAGAAGTGAGCACTTCCAGAAGATGGTGAAAGAGGTTCCGCGTGAGAGGATTCTGACAGAAACTGATTCGCCCTATCTTTCTCCTTTTATCGGACGTGAGAATGAACCTGCTTTTATAAATGAATCAATAAAAAAAATTTCCGAAATGTGGAGTGTATCTGAAGACGAAGTCGAAAAGCAGATCGAAAAAAATTTCAATTCCATTTTTAAGGAATGATTTCCGGACCGAAATATCTTTCATATTCGAAATCTTTTGAGCTAACTATTCCGGAACTTTCGTTTTTCAAAATCTCTTTCATGCGGGATGAAATTGAATCAATCAGGAATTTTATTGTTTTGCATATAAGTTCGTTACCTTCGACTGGCCACAATTTTGCGTCGCGCCAATAAAGGCATCGTCCACCGCATATTTTGAAGTAATTGCACTTTGTGCATTTTTCATCAGTCACATGAATCTCTTTTTTTATGCCTTCATCAATTGAACCACAGTAGAAATTTTTGACTGAATTCATTATCGGACATGCTGAGATTTTTCCAGATGTATTAAAGGTGAAATTACTATAACCTGAACCGCATGGAAGCCCGCTAGTAGCATCTTGGCCGGACAGTCTGTTTAAAATTCCTATGAACGGATACAATCTGTAAACTTTTCCTGTGCGAATTTTTCCGACCCACCATCCCAGAAGTTTATTGATTCCATTGTTGTATTCATCCACAAATTTTGTGAATGCTACTTTGTCAAAATCGAATTTATAAAATCCTGCATCAATTTGCCAGTGTATTGAATCGAAAATGCCTTCATCAATTAAACTTACGAGATGCATGACTTGCTCATATATATCCGGAAATGAAATGGTCATTCTGGCTACAATTTCTCCATTATATCCTTCTGAACGGAGCCATTTCAGATTTTTTATAACTAAATCATAAATCCCATCCCCCCTGCTTGAATCTGTTCTCTCCCTTGTACCATCTATTGAGATGAGCATCTTATCGATTTTTTTCAAGTATTCAGGTGAAAGGCGACGCAGCAAAACACCGTTCGTTTGAATCGCAAACTTACATCTTACATTGTCAATTATTTCCCGTATCTTGTCAGCTTTGACTAATGGTTCGCCTCCATAAAAAATAAGCGTATCTTCCGGTTTGAGGAATTTTTTAAGTTTTTCTACGGGGATTTCAGAATCAAAGGGCGTTTTTTCATCATAATCCCATTTTTCTCCAAGTCCATTATCAAACTCCTGCATGGATTTTTCATAACAATATTTGCATTTAAGATTGCATATCTCTGTAAGTATGATGTGGTAATGCATAAATCTCATGGGAAAGGTCAGTTTAAATGGATTTTGATAGCAATTTGATGAACTTGGCGAATCTATGGCCATTGAAAAACAAGATTAATCAGCGAACTCCGATCAGGATCAATCCAGAAACTTTATCAGGTATGAAGGTGCAAATTTTTTATTTATCTCAGTTGTTATCTCCACCTTCCTGTTTGCAAAAATGTCCTCTAAATGTTTCAGGTTTATTCCGTTAAGATTGATATAACTTGCACTGTATCCAAAATATCTTACAATATTCTCGGAAATTCTTTTCGCTTCTCCTGCTCCGACAAGCTCATAACCTTTTGACTCATCTTTTTCAATCGGAACTTCCATTTTCTGATGATCCAGACGTGTCTTATAATCTATTTTTAAGTTAAGGAGCAATTTTGAGAATATCGTCTTATGAAAAGTTTCATCAGACTTTTGAGCATGCCATAAATAAGCCTTTCCATTAAAATAAACCTGAATCACTTTTGATTCTTCCGAATACTCTCCGTATATCTGTGGCACCTTGTCACCATTCATTTTAGATACATCCTCATGAAATCTCCGGCTTTCTTGAAGCCGAATTTTTCGTAGAAATTAAGAAGTTTTTCGTCGCAATCAAGTATTATTTTATAACATCTTTCTCTTTTTGAAAGTTCAATTGCTTCTTTGACAAGTGCCCCCCCAATTCCCATTCCCTCGAATCCCTTTCTTGTCACGACGTCTTCAATGTGACCTGCTTTTTTCCCACCGTCGAAAAATTTCTGTTCTATTATGATTTTTGCTGTTCCTATTATTTCTTCATGATTTTTTATCGCAACAAATATATGGCCTTCTTGTGCATTTACCTTTTCAAGCAAATCTTTCGACTCTTTCATACCAAGAACAGGACTTTCTCTTAGATTTTCAAGTGTCCGATAAAATGATTCGTTGTAAAGAATAAAATCTTCCGTCGTGAGCTCTTTCACATCATAGTCTTTTTTCAACTTAAACTCTCCATGTAACCAGGCAAGCTTCCGAGTTCATTCATTCTGCCTTTTTTTGGCAGTTTTGATAGTATAACGTCATCGATTCTAAGAATCATAGTTGCTACATCAGTTGCTGAATTTATTGCCTGAACTTTTATTTTTGATGGTTCTATAACCTTAGCATTTATCATGTTTTCGATTTTGCCTGTGAACAGGTTCAGTCCTGCGTTCATATTTCCGGAATCATGTTTTGATTTAAGTTCCGTTATGACATCAATTGGATCCATGCCTGCATTTTCCGCAAGTGTTGTCGGAATGAACTCCAGAGAATTTGCATATTCTTCAACAGCAAGTCTTTCACGCCCGGATAAAGTTGTCCCGTATTCTTTTATTCTTTTTGAAATCTCCATCTCTATAGCACCCCCTCCGGGAACAACAAGTTCGGTTTCCAGTGCGCTTGCTATGTCTCCTAATCCGTCGAGAAGCGCTCTTTCAATCTCATCCACGACATGCACCGTTCCGCCATGAACGAGGATAGTTACTGCTTTTGGGTTTTTGCATCCGCCTACATAAGTCATATTTTCCCCGCTTTTTTTTATCTCTTCAACAACATCAGATGCTCCTAGGCTTGCTGATCCTATTTCATTTATATTTGATATTATTTTGGTTTCTGTCGCTTTTGATATCTTTTCCATATCCGACCTTGCTACACGTCGGCAGGTATATATTCCGGACTTTGAGAGGAGGTATCTCGCAAAATCATCAACACCCTTTTGGCAGAATAAAGCATTCGCTCCTGTGGCAATAATTTTCTGGACCATTAGTTTTATCGATTTCTCTTCTTCATCCAGAAAGTTCTGCAGCTCATTGTGGCTTGAAATGGATATTTTTGTGTCAATTTCCGGGCTTTTTATTTCAATTGGGAAATCGATCAGTAATATTTTTGCGTTCTGGACTTTTTTTGGCATATCATTTGAGATCCTTTCTTTATCTATTATGATTCCTTTCACAAGTTCAGTATTTTTTATTCCTTCCCCCACAACTTTCTCAATTTTTATATCACTTATGTCAGCATTTTTTGTGATTCCTGCCGATTTTATTGCATTCACAAGAAGCCCGGAAAAAAATTCTTTTTCATCCTCTGCGCCTTTGCCCGTCATGGCAGTCATTGCTATCTGTTTTAATATCTCTGTATTATTGGGTGTTATTTTGAGTGAAATATCTCCTAAAATCTCCTGTGCTTTTTCCTGAGCCATCCTGTAACCTTTCACGATAACTGTCGGATGAATTTTCTTGTCCAGAAGTTTTTCCGCATTTTCCAGGAGTTTTCCAGCTATCATTACAGCAGTGGTTGTCCCATCCCCGACTTCTTTTTCCTGTGTCTTCGCGATTTCAACCATCATCTTTGCCGCGGGGTGTTCAATCTGCATTTCAGAGAGTATTGTAACACCATCATTAGTGATTATTATATCATTTGTCGGGGAAACAAGCATTTTATCCATTCCTCTTGGGCCTAGCGTAGTTTTAACAACTTCGGAAACGAGTTTTGCCGCTAAGATATTATTCCTTTGAGCATCTTTTCCCATAATCCTTTCGGTATTCTCTGCCATCAGATCGACTTTTTTGTCCATAAAAAAACGACTTATGGCAATTATTTAAAGATTATTGCGCCGGGAAGAGAATTTCTTAGGAGAACTTGTTGTTCTCCCAGGAATACGCGACCGGGCTTTGTGTATAAAGTCTAAATAAAGAGCTACTTTTTACACAGACACTACTTTATACACAAAGCCACGCGACTGGAAAAACTTATAAGTTTCAAAGCAGTGATATTATGAAAGAAAATGGAAGGCAAGTGGGGATTATATCTCGGACCTAAAGTTCGGGGTTTTGTGCTGGACGCGAATCTGGAGATGTCCTTTACTGTCAATGCTGTGAATATGATTGGTGGATCAAGAACTTTTGATGACAAGTTCGATGAAGAGATTAAGAGCGTGACTGGCCTGAAAAAAATCTACTACAAAATTATGAGGTCATCCACAAGTAAGATGTATAAGGGATGTTTAGATTATGTCAACCGTTCCCTTGAAAAACCTGATGAATTAAGGGGGGCGATGGTCCTTCATTTTATTGATCTTGCTCTTGAGAAAGGCGGAACTTTTCCGGAAGAGATAATGAAGAAGATTGAAGGTTCGCCAAGAACGGATTTTAATAATAAAAATAATATTGAAAGACTTCTTAGAAGGAGCTGAATCAATGGGCTTTCTTGCCATAACTTCGCCAGAAAGTATTTAAAATAAAAATTCATCATAAAAGCATGCCAGAACAGGACGAGGTGTACTCAAGTAAACTATCTTACGATGGAATTTTCAACTTCAAGGATTTCTACAGTTTTTGCTATGACTGGCTGTCTGAAAATGCCGGACTTTCCCTTGAGGAATCGGAGTATTCCGAGAAGATTTCCGGATCAGCAAAAGAGATTGCTTTCAAATGGAAAGGAACGAGAAATGTCACAGATTATTTCAAATATGAAGTCAAAATAGGTTTTTCTATAAGGAATTTGTCAGAAATTGAGGTAAATCAGGGTGGCGCCAAGCTCAAGTCCAATAAAGGAAAAGTCGAGATAAAAGTCACGGCGAACCTCATAAGGGATTATGACAGCAAATTTGAGACTTCAGCAAGGATGAAATTGTGGAGAGGTATTTATGAAAAATGGATAATTTCCCAAAGGGTTGGAGAATTTGAAGACAAGCTTTCCGGTCTTGCTGATGATTTTTTGAGCCAAGCAAAATCTTTCCTTGATCTTGAGAATGCAGGAAAATAATAACTTTTCTTGTTTCACTGACGGTATAGAAATGTTTATATACAAATTCAGATGATTTCTTGTATGAAAAAGTGGTATTTGCTTATAATTCTCGGATTTTTCCTGATACAGCCAATCCTCGCTATAAATGTGAATGTCCAGCAAATAAGTTCCAATGAGGTTATGATTGCGGGGTCCACTGAACCTGCAATTTTCAGACTTAATGTCACAAACAATGGCCCTTCAGATAATCTTTCATTCTACACTTTTTTTGGAACAGGCATAAAACCTTCTTCTCCCATTTCGATTGGCTCAGGAGAGACGAAAGAAGTTGACCTGCAGATATCTCCAAGGACAGATCTGGATATAAAAGGATATGTAACCTTCAATTATTACATAGAGGGGATTGACAGATCAAAAGCTCAAGAAAGCCTTACAACAAATATAATTAATCTTGACAAAGCTTTTTCAATCGGTGCTGATTCAATAAATCCTGATTCAAGTTCTGTTCAGATATACATTGAGAACCAAGTTAATTTCAACTTTCAAAATATGAGTGTTAATCTAACTTCGCCTTTCTTTTCTTTTAACCGTGTTGTTAATTTATCCCCGTACGAAAAAGAAACTTTCACAATAAATCTTCAAAGAAGCAACTTTGCAAAACTGACTTCAGGATTTTATACTGTTAATGCAAACGTTGGTGTGGGCGGTGCATATGCAAATATAAGTGAACCGATAGATTTTGCTGAGAAAAATATAATCAACGAGACAAAAAATCAATACGGACTTATAATCCAGACAGATTCAATAAAAGAGACGAATGATGGGAATGTCATTGGTAATGCTCAGGTTTCCGTGGAGAAAAACATAATCTCAAGACTTTTCACGACATTTTCTTCAACGCCAAATCTGGTCAACAGGACAGGATTTAATATAATCTACACCTGGAACAAGCAGCTTAGCCCCGGAGAAACTTATGAAGTAGATGTTACGACTAATTGGTTGATTCCTCTGGTTATTATTATATTGGTTGTTCTTATTGTGGTTTTTGTGGGGAAATATTCCAGGAAAGACCTTGTTTTAAAAAAGAGAGTCTCTTTCATGAACGCAAAGGGTGGTGAGTTTGCGCTCAGGATTCTCGTGACTGTTGAAGCCAGGAAATTTGTTGAGAATGTGAAAGTTTTTGACAGGTTACCTCCTCTTGTGAGAATATACGAGAAATTCGGAGGAGTTATACCAAAGAGATTCAACAAGACAAAGAGAGTCTTTGAATGGGAGCTTGGGAATCTTGAAGCAGGAGAGAGAAGGACGCTTTCATATGTTATATATTCAAGGGTGGGGGTTCTTGGCAGATTTGCACTCCCTGCGACTTACGGAACCTTTGACAAGGAAGGGAAAATGAAAGAAGTTTATTCCAATGAAGCTTTCTTCCTGGCAAGTGAGCATGAAGGGGAATGATTTTTTAATCTAAGAAACTTTTAAAAACAAATATCTGGGAAGATTTATAGTAACTACTTTTGAGTATTAACAAAAGAAAAGAATTATAAACTTTGGATGCATAGAGAAAATATGACAGAAGAAGCGCAGAAAATATTGGTTGTCGAAGACCTCCCCATGAAATTGGGGAAGCACGAAAGAGACCTTGTTAATCGTGTTCTTGGAAGAGCTATTAGCAAACATGAAGAACTTTCCAGGCTTTCCAGAGTTTTCAATAGTTACGCGAATTCTGAAGATTCTAATAAGGATATTCAAGATGCAAGAGGATGGTCAGATGAATATAAATCTAGATGTTCAGCAAGAATGAGAAAATACATCGGAGGTGATGGTGTAGAAGGGGGGGTTGTGACAGAAGATTATCTTGCCGTGGCTCCGGAAATGCTCAGGAACGAACTTTCTGAGGAATATCATCGCAATGTCGATGTTGATCTCACAATAGATGCTAAAAGTGCATTGGGAAAATTAAGCAGAGAAAAATATGATTTAGTTATCTCTGATATGGGGTTACCATACATTGGGAAAATAACTGCAGATTTTGCTAATTTATACCAAGAAGGGATGATCTCTCGTGGTTCATCTGATGAAGAGAAAATAGCACAGAGAATATCCGGTCTTGAGAGATTAATAAATCAAGCATCCTTCAATTCTGTGCTTGAAATTTTGAATAAAGAAGATGTGAAATTTCCTAATTGCAGTACGGAGGAATTACTCGAATATGTTCTTCGCATTCCGAACTTGGGTGGGGGAAATTTAGTAGTGAATGAAGCCAAGGAAAAAGGAATGCCTGTTTATATCTTTACAAATGCAGGTCATTTTATCCACGGCCTCGCCGCAGGCTTAATTGGAGGTAGCATAACCCCCGAACAGGCAAAAAATATAATAAATAACATCTCTACTCTCTGGTCCTACCGGAGCACCATAAGTTCCGGAAATCTTTTTGTCGGGAATAAAGATCAATTGGGGGTCTTCCCATCCGTGATAGATAGTGTAATTCGCAAAGAAGAGTACAGAAAACTTGCTGAGAAAAAATAAAAGTCTTTTTAAATTCCTGATATTTTTCTAAGTCAATCTGGCTGAAACTAAAGGTTTTTAACCTTTGCAAGTGGTTAGATAATACAACCCGCCCATAGCTCAGTGGTTAGAGCGCTTGGCTGTAGTTTATGACTAAGGTGGACATTCCTTCGGGAAATTGGATGAAACCCCAAAAGCCAAAAGTTAAGCAGCGCCCGAGAGATCCCCAGTTCGAGTCTGGGTGGGCGGATGGATTGCGGCGCCTTTATGGCGCCGCCTATTTTTTCTCTTTGAAAACAAATATAAACCTCTGCTTTATTTTTTTATCATGTTAATAGGGCTTGTTGGAAAACCTTCTGTGGGAAAATCAACATTTTTCAAAGCGGCTACTTTGGCTGAAGTTGAGATCGCATCTTATCCATTTACCACTATAAAAGCGAATCATGGCGTTGGTTATGTGAAAGTAGACTGCATAGAGAAAGAATTCGGTGTCAAGTGCAATCCAAATCATGGTTTTTGCATAAATGGCCACAGATTTGTTCCTATTGATTTGATGGATGTTGCAGGACTCGTTCCCGGGGCTTCTGAAGGAAAAGGTCTTGGAAATAAATTTCTTGATGATTTGCGACAGGCAGATGTTTTTATTCATATAGTTGACATTTCCGGAGAGACTGATATTGAAGGAAAGCCGACAAAGGATCATGATCCAGTTGAAGACATAAAATTCCTTGAGGAAGAGCTTAATCTGTGGTATTTTAATATTCTCATGAAAGTATGGAAAACATTTTCAAGAAAGACCGAAATGGAGCATACAAATTTTGCCGAAGCTGTTGCCAAGCAGTTTTCAGGTCTTAAAGTTGATGAAGATCAGGTTAAAGAGATTTTACTTAAGAATAAATTTCATGAGAGGGGGAGCGAGTGGAATGATCTTGAACTCAAAAAATTTGCGTCTGAACTCAGGAAATATTCCAAACCAATGATACTTGCTGCGAACAAAGTTGATCTTGAGAATGGAGAGAAGAATCTCGCTAAAGTAAAAAAAGAATTTCCGGATTTACTTATCATTCCATGCTCAGCCGACTCAGAACTTGCTTTGCGTCAGGCTGCGAAATTCGGGCTTATTGAATACATTCCAGGGGAAAAAGATTTTAGGGTTTTGAAGGAGCTTTCATCCAAGCAAGGTGAAGCACTTGAAAAGATAAAGAAAAATGTTCTTGATAAATTCCAAGATGGAACTGGTGTTCAGAAAATCCTGAACACAGCAGTTTTTGACTTGTTGGGGTATTTGCCCATATTTCCCGCAGGTGCGACGAAACTTTCTGACAGCAAAGGAAATGTCCTTCCTGACTGTTTCCTTCTTCCGCCTGGCTCGACTGCTCTTGACTTTGCATATTTTCTCCACACAGATTTCGGGAAAAATTTTATAAAAGCGATAAATGCAAAGACAAAGATGGCTCTTGGGAAAGACTATAAACTTAAATCTCGAGATGCCCTTGAGATTGTCACACGATAAAAATACAATAATCTTAAATCATCGGGATTCTTTTATTCTGAATGAAAAACGGAAAAGAAGTTTTATTTCTTGCAAAAGAGATTGAAAATAAATTAAAACCTTTAAGTAAAAAAATTGAAGTTGCTGGAAGCATCCGTCGCCATTCTCAGGACCCGGGAGATATAGACATTGTGCTGATCCCAAAAGACAAAAATAAACTTGAGGATTTTATGAGGACAAAAGGCAAATTAATGGAAGGTGGGGAACATGAGTCCACGTGGATGGTTGACGGAATAAAGGTCGAGCTTTATTATACTAATGAAGAAGAATGGGGAGCTGAGCTTTTGGCCTATTCTGGGAGGAAAGGTTCAAATATAGGTTTGCGCCTCGTCGCTAAAAGAAAAGGTATGAAACTGACACAGCATGGTCTTTTCAAAAAAGGAAAAGAGATTGCAGGCAGGACTGAGCATGACATATATGCGGCATTAGGCAGGAAATACAAAAAGCCTGAGAACAGATGATGAGAATAAAAGTTAAAGTTCATGCAAATTCTTCTCAGGAAAAGATTCTGAAGCTTTCGGACAAAGAATTTGAAATCTGGATAAAGGAAAAACCAATTAGTGGAAAGGCAAATTTCGTACTTGGGAAAATTATAAGAGACCATTTTGGGAAAAAATGTGTCATCGTATCAGGTTTTACATCAAGAATAAAATTTGTTGAAGTTTATGATTAATTTTATTAACCGTATTTATCTTCATAATTAATGAAAGTTTTATCTTTGAAACAGCCTTTTGCAGAACTTGTTGTTTCGGGAAAGAAGACTATTGAGCTTAGAAATTGGAATACTAATTTTCGTGGGAGATTTCTTGTCCATGCTTCAAAGATTCCCAATTATGAATGGATGGAAAAATTTGGATTCTCTGATTTGCCCGTCGGAAAAATAGTTGGTGTTGTGGAATTGTCCAGTGTCAAGGAGTACAGAAGTGATTTGGAGCATGGGGCTGACAGGTATAAGCACCTTGCCGACTCTTCATGGGGGAGATATGGTTTTGTTCTGGAAGATGCAAAAAGAATTGACGGACCATCTGTTAATGGCAAATTAAATTTTTGGGGGTTAGACTATGAAATATGAATATTCTCCGAGCCTCCAGATACTAGCTGAAGATATCGCAAAAAGAATTTTTCCGCATGTAAGGATAAATAGGATAAAATGTTTCAGAAGCTATGGATCATCGACGAGGGGAACAATTGCAAGATGCCATGCTCTCGGGAAACTTCTACAGAAAGCTATGGATGTCGAGGCTTTTTATGCTTTGGAATTTTTGGGCGAGAAATTTGATAAGCTGGATAATGAAGAAAAGACAAAAGTTATGATACATGAATTAATGCATATCCCCGAAACTTTCGGCGGAGGATTCAAGAATCATGATATCGTCTGTGAAACTAATGTTGAAAAATGTTACAAAGCCTACAGGGAGTGTGTTCAATATGAGAAAAAAATTGATTGGTTTGAAATACAAAGGCAAAGAAATAAACATTGAAGCTTATGTAGTCCCTAAATGGTATGAGGGGATAGGGCTGATGTTCCGCCGTCGGAAAAATGCAAAAACATTGCTTTTTGAGTTCAAACGCCCTGTAAAAATGGCAATACACTCTTGGTTTGTTTTTTTTCCATTTATTGCAATCTGGATCGACGGTAAGGGCAAAGTGGTTGATATAAAAACTGTCAAGCCGTTTGAATTTAACATTCTGCCGTCGGGAAGATTCACCAGGCTTATCGAGATACCCCTTGATAAAAAGTACAATTTTCTTAAATTTCCGTCGGGGAAAAGAAAGATTTAAATAGGAGATTTGTTTTATTTAGTTATAAAATAATTCCCTTCTTTATGGGAATTTATATTTGATGAAAAGGAGGTGAAGAGATGGGAACAGTACTCGTAAAAAACGCTGTTAAAAGAAAACCAGGATACCTTTACTATGTAGACGGTAAGGGAAATGTTTGTGAAGCTAAGATGGCTAGAGGCGGCAAGAAAAAGAAAGCTGCTAAGAAATCTAAGAGAAGATAGAGCCAATTTGATATTCTATCTCTGGGTAAATTGAGGTGAATATAGGGATTTCCCGGACTGATTTTTATTTTTTTATTTTTTCCAAATTTTCTGTATGGAACTGCACAGGTGGTTAGTTTTAAATAATGGTTCTTTTTGTTTCTTTTATGGCATTGATATTAGGAATTGAATCAACAGCACATACTTTTGGGGTTGGAATTGTCAGGAATGGGAAGATTATTGCCAATAAAAGAGATATGTATACTACGGAATCCGGAGGGATAATACCTGTTGATTCAGCTAGACATCATCGCGAACTTTCTCCGAAGATTTATTCTGAGGCTCTTGTAGAAGCAGGGATTGAAGAGAAAGATATCGATGCGATAGCTTTCAGTCAGGGTCCTGGACTTCCGCCATGCCTTCTTGAAGGTTTAAAGTTTGCAAAGGCTCTTTCTGAAAGGCTTGAAAAACCTCTCGTTCCGGTTAATCATTGTGTTGCCCATCTTGAAATAGGGGGGGTTACAGGTGCGAAAGATGCTGTTTTGCTTTATTGCTCCGGGGCAAATACACAAATTATAAGTTATGCTTCGGGGAAGTATCGTGTTTTTGGAGAGACTCTTGATACAGGTGTCGGGAATTTCATAGATACTTTCGCGCGCTACGCCGGAATAGGTTTTCCTGGAGGACCAAAAATTGAGAAGTTTGCGCACGAAGGTAAGAATTACATAGAACTTCCTTATGCAGTTAAGGGAATGGATGTCTCTTTTTCGGGCATACTTACAAATCTCCGTCAGAAACTCGAAAGAAAAGAAGGTAGCCTCGAAGATTTAAGTTTCTCCCTTCAGGAGACTGTTTTTGCTATGCTCGTCGAAACAGCTGAAAGGGCGCTCGCGCACGTTGGAAAAAATGAGCTTGTCTTGGGAGGAGGAGTAGCATGTAATTCCCGCCTTCAGGAGATGGCAAGAAAAATGTGTGAAGAACGCGGTGCAAAATATTTCTGTCCTGATAGGAGTTTACTTGTGGACAACGGGGCTATGATTGCTTACTTAGGAGAGATAATGTTCAATTCGGGCATATCTTTTTCAGGTGAAAGCGCTGAAAAACTGGATATAAAACCGAGAGAAAGGACAGACGAAGTTAAAGTTAGATGGAAGTAAAATTCCTTATATCCTCTCTTACAATTTTTTCGTCTTCAGGATAAGTAACCCCTGACCATTTCTCCTTTGTTTTATAACAATGCATTTTGATCCTACCACTTTTTATCAAGGAAGATAAATCAGTCGGCAAAAGGCATTCGATTTTCCTGTCCTCTATATGTTCTTTTTTAAAATTCTGAAGAATCTGTGATAATAATTCTATTGTTTCGGGGTGAAGTGCAAAAAGATTGACATTTGTTTGGGAGTCAGGTCTTAGTCCTCTGGATTCAATATTTGCTCTTGAAACTCCAAAATTTTCGGTTATGGAGGATACAGTTCTGTCGGTATTCAGCTTAAAAATCCCCCTATTTACCTCCCCTGTTGGTGGAAGAGTTCTCAAAAGATCATAAGATATTGTTGCTTCGCTCTTCTTGTCGTTAAGATGATCTCTTAGGAGAGTAAAAGCTTCTTCTCCGTACACATCATCTGTATTGCATACAATGAATGGGCAGTCTATGAGACTTTTTGCAGAGCATAGCGCATCTGTAGTCCCCCATGGTTTATCCCTTATTTTTTCATCGAACTTCTGAAAGACATAAAATATTTGGGTACCTTTATAATTTTGACCGAAAATTTTTTTTAAGCCATCATTTGTCTTTTCGCTCACTATAAAAATTATTTTGTCAAATCCTGCCTTAAGAGCCTGATTCATTGAGTATTCTATTAATGTTTCACCTTTGGGCCCGACAATAGCAAATTGTTTTGGTCTGCCGCCGAATCTGGATGAAGATCCTGCAGCCATACAGACAAGAGCAATTTTCATGAATACAATCAGTTTTATTCATTTAAAAAATTGACTCATTATCCTCCGAACAAGTTGATCCCAAATCTTATGAGTATTGCAGTGAGGACACCGCTCGTTATATTCCCTAGAAGAAGGAAAACTATGATTGTTTTCTTCTTGTACCCTATAAGTCCAAGAGCGATAGTTGCTAGTTCATTTGGTAGAGGTGTGAATCCTATATACAGATATAAAATTAAGTTAACGAGCCAATCAGGTTTGTTTTTTGTTCTTTTTTCCAAAGCTTCTAGTTTCTTTTGGAATCCTTCCGGCGCTTTCTTTCCGGCGCTTACTCCGAGGAGAAATATTACGGAATCACCTATCGTGACTCCTAAACCCCCGGCAAGCCCAAGAAGAAAAGGATTTAGGCCGCCTATTGCAAGAGTTGTAAGAGCGATAAAATATGACGGACCTGTGAATATTGAGACACCACCGAGAGCTCCGAGCAGAAAAAGTATTAAATAACCATTTGCTGCACCGATCTTAGCAACAATAACTTGGGGGTTAACATATCTAAAGAGAACTATCCAAAAAGCCAGAAGGAGTATAAGGATCGAAAATCCGATAATATTTCTTGTTCTCTTTTTCATGCTATTAATTGAAGTCAGTTATTTATAATACTAATGAATTATTTCTTGATGTTCATAATGGAAATTTTTAGATTTTTTCATTTAAGAAAACTTTATAAACCAAAAATTGCCTAGTATTCCTATCGGATGAACATATGTTCAGATGAAGAGTCATATAGTTTTCCGAAAAATTAAACACGACGACAAATTAAAAATGGATGCATATCAGATTGTTGAGAAAGCGAAACGAACCGGAAAGGTCGAGAAAGGCACGAATGAAGTAACTAAGGCGATCGAGAGGGGAACGGCTAAACTTGTTGTTTATGCAAAAGATGTGGAACCTAAAGAGATTGTTGCGCATCTGCCTCTTTTGTGCAGGGAAAAGAGCATACCTTGCCTTGAAGTGGACAGCAAGCAAAAATTAGGGGTTGCAATTGGACTCCCTGTTGCTGCTTCATCTGTCACAGTTATACTTGCCGGTGACGCTGAAAAAGACATAGCTTCGCTCAAGAAATAACTCAACTGAAACTTTTTGAAGATGGCAAAAGATCAAAAACCAAAACAGGGAAAGACGCAGGCTTCCAGAGGTAGTGAGAAGATTTTAGGAGAAGCAGTTCCTGCAACTGTGAAAGAGCTCCTTGGAAGGACGGGTTTCAGAGGAGAGATAACTCAGGTTAAGGTTCTTGTTGAAGCAGGTAAAGACAAGGGAAGAACAATGAGGAGAAATGTCCGTGGAGCTGTGAGAGTTGGAGATGTTCTTGTCTTAAGAGAGACGGAAATAGAAGCAAGAAGGATAAAGTCAAACGTTACAAAGGGGTCATACAGTTAAAATGCCAAAATGTGCTTATTGTGAAAAGAATTACAATTTTCCCCAAGGTCTTACTCTTATCATGAAAGATGGGACTGTGAATTATCTTTGTTCGGGCAAATGCAGAAAAAACATGCTCATGGGAAGAAGAAAGGTCAGGTGGCTTCCATCTCATCTTAAGTTCAATCCGAAAAATAAGATAAAACCCAAGAGATGATTTTTCAAGTACGATAATTCTTTTAAACCATGTATGCTTCCAGAACAAATGATAGATAGAGTTGTACTTGAAGCTGGAACTTTTGCAAGAGATGTGGGTCTTTTGATATTGAATGATGAAGGTGTTGCAGGTCCAGCATGTGATTTGAGCGACGTTCCGGTTACTATCTATAAGAAATCTGATGGTGAAAACCCGATATACAAAATGAATTTTTATGATATGGAAAGGGAGATAAACCCCGAAAACAAAAATTATTCTTCAGTTGAAAAACTTTTTATGGATCATGCTGTGCCAGGAATTGGTAGCCATTAATCGCACAAACTTTTGTTCGTGCTCTCAAATGTATTTTCAGAATAAATTGAGTAGCCTGTCGGACTTATGCTGACCAGTTTTTGACCGTTACACCTTATGGAATAATCTTCACAGTATTTTGATGAATTGCACATAGCTTTTGTATAAGAGTGATCCGATAATAATGGATTCTGTGCCAGTGTCAACTGAAGATATGCAAAAATAACTATCAAAATGATGAGCAGGAAAACAGCTATTTTTTCGTTTTTTTCCATGATCCTTTAATGTTGAAAATATTTTTAAGTATTTATGGCTTGGAAAATGCATTCTGCATTTATCCCGTCGACAAATTGTATTTTTTGACATAAAGATTTATAAACTAACCCGGCTTTTTTCAGATGTAAAAAAGCAAAAAGCGCTTTGTTTATAAAAAGGGAATTTTCCCGTTTATTTAAAATAAAAAATTAGACATGTTGAAAGATGGCAGAATACGGAGCGTCAAACATTAAGGTTCTTGAAGGGCTTGAAGGAGTGAGAAAAAGGCCTGCAATGTACATTGGAGGAACAGACAAACAGGGTCTCCATCACCTTGTTTACGAACTCCTTGACAACTCTGTTGACGAAGCTCTTGCCGGATATTGCACAAACATAAATGTTACGATACACAAGGATGGGTCATGTTCTGTTGAAGATAATGGAAGAGGTATACCGGTGGATATGCACCCTGTTTATAAGGTGCCGGCAGTCGAAGTGGCTCTGACTAAGCTTCATGCCGGAGGAAAATTCGATAAGAACTCATATAAGGTTTCGGGCGGCCTTCATGGTGTCGGTCTTAGCTGTGTGAATGCCCTTGCAGAGAAATTAATCGTTATCATCAAAAGGGAAGGCCAGATTTATCAGCAGGAGTATTCAAGAGGTAATCCTACGACAAAGCTTAAGATTATTGGTAAGTGTCCGGAAAAAGATACTGGGACTCTTGTCAGGTTTTATCCGGATCCGCAGATATTTTCGACTCTTGAATTTGATTATAAGATTCTGCAAAATAGGTTCAGAGAAGTCGCGTTTTTGAATGCAGGTCTTAAGATTACTTTGCATGATGAGATAAGAGGCAAGGATGAGGAGTTCCATGCGGAAGGAGGAGTTGTGGATTTCGTGAAATGGCTTAACAAATCCAAAGAAGTTCTGCATCCAAAACCGATTTATTTCAAAAAAGAAGTCGATAATGTTTCAATTGAGATAGCGATACAGTACAATTCAGGTTATCAGGAAAATATTTTTGGTTTTGTGAACACTATAAATACTGTTGAAGGCGGTACTCATGTTTCCGGGTTGAAGACAGCTCTTACAAGAGTCATAAATGATTATATAAAAAAGAAAAATCTCCTGAAAAATGGAGACACCCTTGTTGGAGAAGATGTAAGGGAAGGTCTTACAGCGATTGTCAGTGTGAAAATCCCGGATCCGCAATTTGAAGGTCAGACAAAAAGCAAACTTGGGAATTCCGAGGTCAAAGGTTATGTTGATTCAGCTGTGACTTTGTTCCTTTCTGAATTCTTCGAAGAGAACCCAAATGTTGCAAAAGCTGTTGTCCAGAAGTCCCTTGATTCTGCAAAGGCAAGACTTGCAGCTAAAAAAGCGAAGGATCTTGTCAGGAGAAAAAATGCATTCTCACTTGGCGGATTGCCGGGAAAACTCGCAGATTGTTCTTCAAAAAAGTCTGAAGACTCAGAGCTTTATCTTGTTGAAGGTGAATCTGCTGGAGGTTCGGCAAAAAATGCGAGGAATAAGGAAACTCAGGCAATCCTGGGTCTCAGAGGAAAAATACTTAATGTTGAAAAGGCTAACCCCTCAAGGGCGCTTTCTTCGGAAGAAATTACGAATATGATAACAGCAATAGGAACCGGCATAGGGGAGAATTTTGACTCTTCAAGATTAAGGTACAACAAGATAGTCATAATGACAGATGCTGACGTTGACGGAGAGCACATAAAGACTTTGCTCCTTACTTTTTTCTTCAGATTCATGCCGCGTCTTATAGAGGACGGGCACATTTTTGTCGCGATGCCTCCTTTGTACAGGATAAGGAAGAAAAAAGATTATTATGTTTATTCAGATGAGGAATTGAAAAAAGAGACAAAGGGATCTGAAAATCCAAATGTGACACGTTTCAAAGGTCTTGGTGAGATGAGTTCGGATCAGCTTTGGGATACAACCATGAACCCCCAGACAAGAAAGATAAAAAGAATTTTTATAGAAGATGCTGTGGAAGCCGATCAGGTTTTTTCAATGCTTATGGGGGACGATGTGCAAGGGAGGAAGGACTTCATCGCGGATAATGCGCATGAAGCGAGCCTTGATATCTAATATGATGCTTGAAGAAATGCTCCCTGAAGAAATTATGAAAACTTTTGAATTTTCAGTGAGTGAAGGGTGGGAACCTCTTAGCGATATTCTTGCGGACTTTGAGAGCCATATTTATGTTCCTTCTGGGCTCCTGGAGAAAGGAATACCTTTTTATGATGTGAAAGAGAAAAAAAACTATGAAGTTTTTGGCCCGGCATCAAGTTTGGAAGATGTAAATGAAAAGATTGTTATCATGAAAAATGTGCTTGGAGGAAATTTTGGGGGTAAGGAGTTTCCGCCGGGATCCGTTTTTTTCAAGAGTGTCATGGATTTTGATGAAATGATAAAATTGGATAAAGATACGGCTTTTGGAGGAAAATATTATCATGCCGGAGATGAAATTAGGAGATTCATGGAGGTTGTACCAAAATGGTGAAGAGATCAAAAATAAAGACTCCCGATTGGATTTTGAAAGGGGAATCTGCGCCAAAGAGCAAAACCAAAGGGAAAACTTTCAAGATAAGACTCTGCCCTAAATGCAATTCCGACAAAGTTTCAGTGGTGATAGGAGAAGTTGGACTTTGGGAATGCAAGAACTGTAAATGGAAAGGACCTAATCCAAAGGAGAAAGAGCTTAGCGAAGATGAGTTCATGGAATATCTGGATAACAAGGAGGAAAATGAAAAATGACAGAAGATTATGAAAATGAAGATAAATATGAAGAGATACATATTGAAAGACATGAGGAAGATTCCGATGATGAGGTGGAAATTGAAGTGACAGAGATATCCCTGAATGAAGGTGAGATAAACTACTGGATATCGGAACTTGAAAGTCTTAGGGAGAGCAGGGCAGGAAATATCAGTTTGCCTCTTGATGAGGAAAGCGAGCTCATGATTAATTATGATGATTCGGAGCCTGAAGATGAAGGGACCGGTGATAAGAAAATGGATGCTGTTGTTGAATATGAAGAATTGGAAGAAGGAGAAGAAGATGATGATAATGAAGAAGGAATGGAGGATGAAGAATGACAGAAGACGAAGAAGACGAAAGTTTTGAAGAAGAATCTGAAGAAGAGGAAGAAGAGAATGAGGAAGGAACAGAAGAAATATCCAAGGAAAACAATGTGAAACCTCCCGCCAGAAAGATGAATCCTCCCAAAGATGAGAAAGGTGTGCTGAATTCTGAAGTTTCAAGTGAAATGAAAAAATCTTATCTTGATTATGCTATGAGTGTCATAGTTTCACGTGCGATTCCTTCAGTTGAAGATGGTATGAAACCTGTCCAGAGAAGGATACTTTATGTCATGGATAAGATGGGTCTGAAATCATCGACATCGACGAGAAAATCAGCTACAGTTGTCGGTGATGTTATGGGTAAATACCACCCTCACGGGGATATGGCCATATATGATTCTCTTGTAAGGATGGCTCAGGATTTTTCTCTCAGATATCCTTTGGTTTACGGACAGGGAAACTTTGGATCGATTGATGGTGATCCTCCGGCAGCTATGAGGTACACTGAAGCTAAAATGGAAAAGCTAGCCGAGGAACTTCTTGAGGATCTGGATAAAGAAACTGTGGAGTTCGTTCCGAATTATGATGGTTCCCTTAAAGAGCCTATTTTGCTTCCAGGGAAACTTCCAGCTTTGATGCTTAACGGTGCTTCAGGTATTGCTGTAGGTATGGCTACAAACATCCCTCCGCATAATCTAAGGGAAGTTGCTGATGCTATAGTCGCTTATGTGGACAATCCGGAAATCCAGCTTTCTGAGCTTACGAAGATAATCTCTGGGCCTGATTTTCCCACAGGCGGAATAATCCAGGGAAATATGAATGAGATATATGAGACAGGCAAAGGGAAAATTATCGTGAGAGGAAAAGTTGATACCGAAGAGAGGAAAAATAAGGAATATCTTGTAATAACAGAGATACCTTATATGGTTAACAAATCTGATTTGATAACGCAGATTGCCGATTTGGTCAGAGACAAGAAGATAAAAGATGTCTCGGATCTGAGGGATGAATCAAACAAAGGCAGGATAAGAATTGTTCTTGAGCTCAGGAAAGGTGCAAGCCCTAAATATGTCACAAATGGATTGTACAAATACACAAGGCTTCAGGATTCTTTCAATGTGAACTTTCTTGCTCTTGTCGGCGGAAAGCCAAGGATCCTCGGGTTAAGAGAAGTGCTTGAAAATTATGTTTCTTACAGGAAGATTATAATCACCAACAGGACAAAATATGATCTTTCCAAAGCTAAACTAAGGCAGGAAATTGTTGAGGGTCTTCTGAAAGCTCTTGATAATATTGATCAGATCATAAAAATCATAAGATTCGGGAAGAGTCCGCAGGAAGAACTTATGTCGAAATTCAAATTCACGGAAAATCAGGTCAGAGCTATTCTTGAGACTAGGTTAAGGCAGCTTACTTCCCTCGAGAATGATAAACTGAAGGATGAGCACAAGGAACTTGATAAGAAGATAAAGGAATATGAGAAAATATTAGGAGATATAAAAGAAGTCCTTAAGATCATAAAGAAAGAAGTTACTGAACTCAGGGAGAAATACGGAGATTCTAGAAGGACTCAGATATTCAAGAGGGGATTCAACGAAATCTCTGAAAAAGATCTGATAAAAGAGAAAGAAGTGGTCGTTTCGATAACTGACAAAGGTTATGTTAAGAGGATGGATGTCGAGACTTACAAAGAGCAGAGGCGCGGCGGAAGAGGGGTCATAGGAAGCAGCCTTTCTACGGGAGATTTCACAAAACAGATTCTTACTTGCTCGACTCACGATTACCTGATGTTTTTCACTTCGCGTGGAAGGGTCCTGTGGCTCAAGGCTTACGATGTTCCCGAAGCCGAAAGATACGGAAAAGGAAAAGCGATAATAAACATGCTGGGCCTGAAAGAGGAGACCGTGACAAAGGTGATTTCAGTGAAGAAGTTTGAGAATTATCTAATGATGGCGACGAAGAAAGGCGTTGTGAAAAAGACTTCCCTTTCATATTTTGCGAATCCGAGGGCTTCAGGCCTTAAGGCGATAAATCTCCCGCTTGACAATTCAGACAATCTCATCGGTGTCGAGATAGTTAAGGACGGGCAGGAGATAAGTCTCGCGACAAAAGATGGGAAAGCTATAAGATTCAGCTCTAATGAAATTAGGTCCATGGGACGCTCAAGTTACGGCGTCACTGGGATAAAACTTTCGGACGGGGATGTTGTTGTCTCTATGGAAGTTCTTGAGACTGAGGCTGTTTTCACGATAACAAAGAACGGTTACGGGAAAAGGACAGCTGTGGAGGATTATAGGAAGACAGCAAGAGCCGGAAAAGGTGTGATAAACCTCAAAGTCAATGAGAAGACTGGTCCTGTCGTCAACACGATCTCGGTGAATGATGATGATTCGATAATAATAACGACTGCTATGGGTCAGGTCATAAGGACAAGCCTGAAGCAAATCCGTGTCATGGGACGTGCGGCTCAGGGTGTGCGTGTCGTGAAGCTCCAGTCGGAAGATTATGTCACAGACGTCGTGAAAGTCCATGACGACGAAGTCGTCAATGGGAACAATGATTCGAACGTAAACGCAGTCGCGAACGTGAAAGATGCTGAGAAAGCAGAATGAATAAGTTTCTTTTCTTTTAATCAAAATTATTAAAAACCTCTGATAACCTTTAATCTTTAACGGGTGCGTAGTTTAGTGGTAAAATGTTCGGCTCCAGCGAACGAGTTCGCGAGCGGAAATCAAAAAGTCTGCATAACGAGCGAGGTCGAGAGTAACCGAAAGATTGGGGGTTCGATTCCCTCCGCGCCCATGTTTTTAATATGGAAGATTATTTAATGAACTTTAATAAGAGTGAATATCTTTTTGGGAGCAGAGGAGAGTATAAACTCTCCGCGGGGTTTAATACTGCTTTAGTCAAATATGGTCCAAGAGGGTCTAGGTAAAAAGGTTGCATTAATGCAATATTAAAGCGATTTATCTTTCCCAACCCAATTATAATACTTTTTATATCAATCTCTTGGAAGAGTAATTTTTCATGAGCCACTAAGTTTCTTAAATAGAATCCTTTTTTCCGGTCACAGTCAAAAGTTTTTTTGAATAAACCATCTAATTTGCTCTTTGGAAAAGCAAACTTGCATAGTTCATTTACAAATCCGAGGGTTAATCTTTCCTGTTTTATTAATTTTTTAAAAGATTTGCATTTATTCTTTTTTTCTGGACTATTCTTTTCTATTACCTCCAGTTTTCTCATAAATGGCTCTCTAATGAGATTTAATGATATTTCACAGAGTGAGCGATAAAAATTAGTGAGAATATAAACCTCAAAACTCTTTAATGGTCTTTTTGAAAATTTCCTATTTAACCAGAGCAATTTCGGGAGAATCATCACTTCTCTTTCCATGAAAACGGCATACCCCCGAGATAAAAATTCCTCTTCTTTAGTCTTTTTCCTATCTTTCCCTTTTTTAATCAAATAAACAATTTTCTCAGAAATCAATTTCTTCTTTGAAACTTTTTTTAATTCATCCTTAATTTCCGTAAAGGTCTTTTTTATTTTGAAATAATCCTGTTTCTCTTCTTCCGTTGAATTTGCTAGGATTGAAATTTCCATAAGGTTAGAAATGTCTTTGGGGTTCTTTCTCAACCTTTTGATAAGCGTAAAAACTGAATTCCAATTGATTTTTCCCATTTGTCTCGTTGCATTTTATATTTTAAGTATTTTTCTTATAGGGAAATATTTAAAATTAATAACTCCCTGAATTTTTTGTGCCAAAAAAACAAACTTTTTACCAAAAGTATGGGAAGGAAATAAGAGAATGGGGTTTTTTTGTTTTGGCACTTGGGACTTTAATGATCGGAATTAGTTCATTAATCTTTCAAATAAACAGTAATCCTCAAATAGAACCTAAGGTAATTGTAAATCTTGTTGATAGTAATTCTTTTACTGCGGATAGATTGTCCTTGATTTATGTTCTAGAAAATGGAACCTTTGGGATAAGTAAGGAGTATCTGAACTTTGAAATTAGCAATCTAGGGCAAAAAAGCACAAATTACATGAATTTTTATGTTGAAGACCCAAATGGAGAATACACTTTTGGTGATAATTCTATAAAGAACTTGGGTAGTCTTCAAAATACTTTTTTCCAGATTCCAATTTGGAGTGAGAATTGTTCTCAAGTGTATATGGACTCTCTTGGAACAAATGAAAGTGGTTATGAAATCCTAAGAAAATGTGAAAAAATTTCAGATAATTTAACGCGGGGAAATAATAATTTAATACTGAGAGTTGATTGTCCTGGGTGCGGTTTCGCGAATAATGAAAGATGTTATTCATTTAATATTTGCGTTTATGATTATTCTAGCAATGTTTCTTGTGTTAATAATAATCGAGTTCATGATTTAACAGAGACCCATTGTCCAAATTATTGGCCTTATTAAAAATGGCAAAATCACAAGCACCAAATAATGAACTTAAAATTGCACTCCTAAATGAGCATTTTTATTATGAGGTTACTTGTGTGAGGGATACTTTTTATTGCATACAAGAAAAAAAATGGGCCCAGCCCAATGGAAGATTTACAATAGACAACAGATTATTAGTAGATTTTCTTGTTCATGTAAGAATTTTATATGAATTTTTTTATGAAACTGGAAAGAAGGATACTTCATATGCAACTGACTTTATCAAAAATTGGAAGGTAAAAGAACCTCTAGAGGGAATAAAAAAATGGAAAATTCAAATAAATAATTATCTCTCCCATTTAACTTATACAAGAGTCACACAAGCTGAAGGAAAACATTCATATGAATTGTATCCTGTTGATGTCTTATATTATCATTTTAGAAACCTTACTATAGAATTCTTATCAAATATCCCAAAAGAATATGCCCTTAAATTTAATCTCAAAGATTTATTAGAAAAACTTAAAGAAGAAAATGCATCCAACAGAAACCATTATGTCTCTGATTTTATAGGCAGATAACTTAAAGCCTCTTCCTAAACTCTTCCTTCAATCTCTCGATAAACTTTCCTGAGATCGTCTTGGTGGATTTCTCGAGCGTTTCTGCGTTGAGTCTCATTTCATCGATTATCTTCCGAGCCTGATTTTTTGTCTTTCCGTATTTCTGAAGCACCATTATTATGGCATTCTTTGTCTTGGACTCTTTCTCAATTATTGACTGGATAACAAGTTCGGCTTCAGTTGGTTTTTTCCTTTTCATATGCACCAGGCAGGAATCAACTCTGGGTGGAGGTTCGAATTCCGCTTTCCCGATCTTTTGGATGAAATCTGTCGAGAAATAAAGGTCTGCAATAACGCCTATTTTTGTCTCTTTGTCTTTCAGGAGATTAGCGAATTTCTCCCCGACAATCAGGGTGATCTCTTTCACATCATCTTTTATCGCTTTCATGATGACTGGTTCGGAAAGCGAATAAGGGATGTTCGAGACTATTTTATTATGGCCTTTCCACGAATCATCAAGAGCGTTGTGAAAGGTGAATATCACATTTTCCAGTTCCAGATTTTCAAGTTCATCCTTGAATTTTTCATCAGTTTCGTATGCGGTGACCGAACCGGCTTTTTTTGCAATCAGTTTGGTGAGTCTCCCGTCGCCTGCGCCTATCTCCACGACACGATCCTTTTTCGTGAGCTTGGCGACGGCCACTTCGTCATTAAGGATTCTTTCGCTTTTCAGAAAATGCTGCTGCTTTTGAGGATCAGGTTCCATCTTGTTAATCTCCCGCAAGAGCGGAGATCTCTTTGATCTTTTCTTTTATTTTTTGAACAAGGTTTTGCTGGGTATATGTCAGCTTCCTTTTTTCCTCAAGAGTTCTAAGGATATGATTTGTCTCATTTACATACCTCTCTCTGAATTCTTTTGTGCCTTTATGCAGGTCCGAAACATTATCAAGCCTGTCAGCGAGTTTTATCGCAAGTGCCCAGCTGCTCATCTTTTTTGGGTCGCTCATTTTTTCGGCAAGATAATTATCCTTCCCAACTTTTTTTGTCTCTTCCTTGTTTGTTGTGAGTTCTTTCACTATTGAGGTGATGAGTTCTCCGAAATTATCTGCCAGTTCTTTCTCATTTGTATTGGTATTCTCGAGAGTGTCATGGAGAAGGGCCGCGGCAACGAGTTCGTTTATCGCATGGCTCTTTTTGTTCTCTTTGAGGATTTTTGACACTCTTTCAACATGGTTGAAATATGGTTCATTTTGGAGTTTTCTGATCTGGCCTGAATGTTTTTCTTTTGCGAAATTTTCCGCGAGTTCCGTTATCATAATTCACATTTTGAAGATAATGCGGATTATAAATGTTAAGTTTTTATATTCGGATTATCTCTTTTTTGCATGGCAAATGTCATTTTAGATACAAGTTTCATATTGAGCTCAGTCAGGAACAAACTTGATTTTTTCGAAGGACTGTCCGATTTAGGTCATTCTGTTTTCATACCTTCAGAGGTGATTTCGGAGATAGAAAGGATAGGAAAATCCACAAAATCCCTGAAAGTGAGGAGTGAATCGGAGCTTGCTGTTAAAATCATAAAAAACGGGAAGTTCAGCAAAGTGGATTGCCCGGGTAAATATCCGGATGCGGGGATAAAAAATTATCTTGATTTGCATCCTGATTTTGTGCTTGCGACAATGGATTATGACCTGAAAAAATCCGTGAAAAACAGGAAGATTGTGATCAGGAACAGGAAAAAACTTGAGTTGCAGTAATCATTGGCAAATCTTTTAATTCTGTCATTTTTTGAAAATCAAAACAAAATCTTTAAAAACCAATTTTTGCTTTAAATTTCGATTAAAAATGTTTTATCTCTCAGAAGTTGAAGATTACGTAAGGGTTGACCCGAAGCTGTTTGGATTGCCTACTTCAGAGTCCGTCGAGCAGCAGCTTGAAGATACTTACAAAGATTATTATGAAAAGGAGCTCGGAAAAGTTGTCGCAGTGGTTCGTGTTATAAACGTCGGTAAAGGCGTTATAATTCCCGGCGATGGTGCTGCTTATTATAAATGTGCATTTGAACTGCTTGTCTGGAAACCCGAACTTCAGGAGCTTGTTTATGGGAAAGTCGCCGAGATAACAAACTTCGGGGCTTTCATGGATCTGGGGTTTATGAAAGGAATGATTCACATAAGCCAGACAATGGATGATTACGTAAGCTTCAGCGATTCCGGAAATCTCTCGGGAAAATCCAGCGGAAGATCTCTGAAAGAAGGGGACCTTTGCGTTGCAAGAGTTGTCGCAATTTCCCATAAAGGTGATGATCCGAAGATAGGCCTCACGATGAGGCAGCCCGGACTCGGAAAGCTTGAATGGGTGAAAGAAGACAAGGCGAAAAAAGAAGCTGAAGAGAAAAAAGCGGCAAAGAAAGAAGCCGGAAAAGAATCAAAAGGTAAGAAGGAGAAGAGGAAATAATGGCAAAATCAAAAGACAAAGCTTGCAAAATATGCAAGGCGATTTATGAGGGGGATAAATGCCCAAATTGCGGATCAAAGGAATTCACTGATTCCTATAAGGGGAAAATCTTCGTTCTAAATCATGAGAAATCTGAGATTGCAAAAAATATAAACTTAAACTATAACGGTGAGTTCGCAATAAAGACAAGATGACAGAGATAAGATTAGTTTCAGATGCTGAGAACCCGATTTTTGGGAGGAAAGAGATGAAATTTGAGATAAAATCTGATATTGTCCCAAGTCATGAGGAAGTGAAAAAGCTCCTTTCCGAAAAATTTTCCATAAAACCGGAACTTGTCAGGACAAACAAAATCCAGGGAAAATTCGGGAACAAAATTTTTGAAGTCACTGCTGATGTTTATTCTTCAAAAAAAGAATTTGACAGAGTTGTAAGAAAGACTAAACAGGAAAAAGAGAAAGAGAAAAAAGAAGCTGAAGATAAGAGAAAGGCTGAAGATGAAGCTAAAAAGGCTGCTGCATCAGGAAATTCGGAGGCTAAAAAATAATGGGAAAGAAGGTTGAGAAGAAAGGGAAGAAACCGCACAAGAATAAGCCTACGAGCAAGAAATATTCTAAATACAAAATTGAAGGCAATTCAGTTAAAAGGGAAAGATTTTGCCCAAGGTGCGGTCCCGGAGTTTTTCTTATGAAAACCAAGGACAGGTTCTACTGCGGAAAGTGCCATTATGCTGAATTTCTCGGGCAAAAGTGAAGAATCATAAATTATATTCACCCTAGCTTTTTCGACATTAAATCTCATCTGGTGATAAACAAAGATGGTGTCAAAATTATTCTGACATTTTGAATATTTTTCAAAAAGTGAATCTTCAATTTTGGATTTTATCTCATCCTCGCTTTTCATCCTGTCATTTACAGAGCAGTAGTTTATCACAGGATCGACACTTTGTTTTATGAAATCATATCTGTCAAATACCGTGAAAACGCCATGGATATCCGTCACAAGAAGTTCTACTTTTTCCACTCATTATCTATGCCAATGAAGTATATATATTTTTCATAAATTTTAAATTGTCAATTCTCCTGATTGTTCTATGAATTTCAAGAGAGCATTTGAAGAATCTTACTTTACCGGGCTTTTTTTGAAATTCCTTGACGGAGCTTCTGAGTTCATTTCAGGAGTATTCCTCTTATTTATACCTTTGAGTGCTGTAAGCGCTTTTGTCAAAAATTTCCTGTCGGGGGAACTTACTGAGGATCCGAAAGATTTTCTTGCGAATAATATAATCCATCTGCTCTCAATATTGCCTAAAGACCTCTCAATTTTCTGGCCGGTTTATTTCATGATCCACGGAGTGATAAAAATATGGCTTGTTTGGGGATTATGGCAAAGGAAAGTGTGGATTTATCCTTGGGCGATAGGCATAATGACAATCTTCCTTTTCTACCAGATATACACTTTTATCACAGACCTCTCTTTGCTCTGGCTTTTCCTGATATTAGTTGATATTGTCGTGATATCTTTCATAATCTGGGATTACAAGAAATTGAGGAAAGGTAAAATCTAAACTCAATCCTGCCGAATATATCCTGATAAAAATCTTTCTTAAAAAATTAATAAAAAATAAATAAAATTTTGGTTTGAAAAAAGGATTACCTTCTTCCAAAACCGCCGCTTCTTCTTCCACCGTTAAAACCGCCGTAATTTCCTCTGTCGGACCCGAAACTTCTTCTTGGTCTTTCAGATTCATCTCGTGGCTTGGATTCAGAAACTTTCATTTCTCGTCCTTCGAAATTTTTCCCGTTCATTTCAGAAATTGCTTTCTTTGCTGCTTCATCGTCTTTGATAGTAACAAAACCGAATCCCTTGGATCTTCCTGAGAATTTGTCTTTTATAACAGATGCTTCTTCAACACTACCGAAACTTGAAAAAGCTTCTTTCAACTTTGAGTCATCAACACTAAAAGGGAGATTTCCCACATATAACTTCATCTTAAATTCCTCCATTCTAACATTATTGTGAATTCCATTAAGATTCATCGAATACATCGTTTTTAAACCTCACGTTTTTCAAAAATAGCTCTCATGGTGGTTTTCACCCTGCCAGCTTAAGAATCTTCTCATTATGAAGAAAAATTCGGGGGTTCTCCCCGGCTTAGTATAAAACCTAGGAGATTCTTCAAGCCAAATCAAATAGTATGACTTGCGTCCTCTCCTGGGTAAAAAGAGGTGATAATATCTGGTGGCAATCCCCCTATATAAACCTTTCTATTATGTTACTCTTCAAAAATGACAAGGCGTCCCTCTTTTTCTATAATAAATTTATAAAAGAAAATGACTTCTAGGGGTTATGGATGGGGTGAAATCGACGGTCAGCCAGAAGGAAGTTGAGGATCTTCTTTTCAACCGGGAGATAGGATGGAAGGAAATAATTTATGATCTTATCAATACAGAACAGCTTGATCCGTGGGATATTGATGTCGGGCGCCTTGCCGAAGGGTTTTTGATAAGGATACAGCAATATGAGGAGACCGATTTCTTCATCTCGAGCAAGGTTCTTCTTGCCGCCGCGCTTCTTCTGAGAATAAAATCAGAACTTCTTTTGAGTCGTTATATGAAAAGTATAGACAGCATTCTTTTTGGTGAGAAAGAGGAGAAAAAGGAAAGAGGGCTTGAGAGGATAGAACTTGATGAGGAAATTCCTGAACTTGTGCTGAGAAGTCCCATTCCAAGATTCAGAAAAGTGACTTTGAGTGAACTCATAGAATCCCTGAACAAAGCAATAATAACTGAAAATAGGAGGATAAAGAAAGTCATAGTTGACAACAATGCGCTCCGTGAGGCTGGAATAAGCCTTCCGAAAAGGAAATACAATATAATGAACAGGATGAAAGGTATTCACGATAATATCAAAGATTATTTCAGTAAAAGTGATAAGAAAAAAGTTTCATACACGCAGATTATAGGAGATGACAAGGAGGAAAGGGCGCTTTCATTTTTCCCGATAATCCAGCTTGAAAACAACGGTGAATTATGGCTTGAACAGGAGAATCATTTTGATGAAATCTACATATGGCTCAAAAAAGCTTTTCTGAAGGAAAATCCTGACCCTTACGCCGATTTGAAAAATGGAGACTGGAGCGAAGAAACTCTTGAAGAAGGGGAAATCCTGACTGATGAATTCGAGAGTTCTGAGGATAGTCTGGAAGAGGAATCTGAATCTTCCGAAAAAGAAAATTAATAAAGTTTTCTATGAAAGGATTAATCAACCTTTTTTTCTAATATGATAAAATTGTACTGGGAAAGGAGTTGTTGCTAAGGCATCAAAAGCCCTCACTACTCTACTATCCCCGACCGTGTAAGCTTATCATTGAGTAAGTTTCCGAATCAAATAGGTGCATCCCACTTACAAATACTATAAGCTCTCCTTCATCTAACGCTTCATCTTCGTTCCTTGAAAGATAAATTAGGGGGTTTCCAACAGGTTCTGCATGAACCTTTTTCCGTTCGAATCTTCAAAACACCCCTTGCTTACACAAGCGATTTTCTCTAATGTTTTCATTTTCTCGATTTTTTCTTAACCTTTTTGCGTTTGTATTCATCATAGCCAGCCATAACAAAACAATATGCAGTACAACTTAAACCGAACGTACCCACCTCCTCCAGTATTAATGGCAGAGATGTGCTGTCGGAGAGATACTTAAGATTCTCTGAAAAAATTCTTGTGTGCCTCGACTCTAGATATTCTTGTGATCTCTTTCTATCCATTCCTCCTGCAAAATACAGTGAGTCAAGGTGATTCAATGAATCAGGGTTGCTTTTAGCCATCTCAATAGACCGGTTCTTGTCGGCTATTTTTTTCAGTCTGCTTGATTCATTGTAAGATTTATAACCAACTTCTAAAGATAATGCTGCTGCAGTTGCTGCAGCAACACCATACAACGCAACCTTCTTATACAAATCATTTAATGTCTTCATTAGAATTTCCTCCCGAATATTCCGTGCGGAACTCCGAAAAGTTGTGTTCCTGTACTGTCAAGGTAATACGTCGGTTTTTTTGGATAGTAATAGCATGGGCGTATCATTATACTTGAAGTTAAAGCTTCAATTCCATATTTACTTCTTAATATGAATTGTTCTGTGGAATTATCTTCTTGTAAAAGCACATGTCTCCCTTTAACACCAATTTCTTTGATCTTTCTGTTTTCTAATCCATTTGAATCAGGAAACATCTCTATGTAATCGGCATGGAGATCTTCATGAAGTTTGAAACTATTATTAATAATTTGTGCCACTCTGAATAGTCCCACTTTATCTTCTAGGGGTCTTTCTTTATAAGGGAATCTTGTTTCATATCTTTCGATTCCGGGAGTTAGTGGTTGCTCTCTTTCCACTACAAGATCCCCCTCAAATATTATGTCTCCAAGTCTAGACTCATGTGATATTAATACGTCGTTAGTATTTAAAAGACATTCATGCTCTTCTTCCCACGAATTTTTATCTGTTATTTTTTTGCTTATTCTGTGTGTGAAAATGTATTGCTCGCTTTTTCCAAGAATGTCTTCCTCAGATGGAAATGAAGCCCACTTGCTGATTCTTACAGGTTTGAATTCTTCGCAGAAAGCTCCGACTTTCTTCCCAGTATCCGCCTCAAAAACGTCAAAATCTGGAATTCTGAGATGATTTTTGCAAACTATCAGAGGGTTTGTCTTGTATCCCCTTATCTCAACACTCTCTGGACCATAAATTGAAACTTCAGATCCATCGCTTGACCAGGTTATCTTGCCTCTTGAGTTATAGACTCTTGCAATTACATCCCCATCCTTATCCTTTTCTTTATGCATGAAATAAACTTGGTCAAGGCTCGCTGACCCATGAGGGGTCGTGACTATCTCGACAGGCTCAGGGAACATGGTTATTCTTTCAAGCTTCGTTGGTCTGCTGTTGATTTCGTTTTTCATTTTCTTTTGTGTAATCACTTTTTAGTTATCCTATTATAGTAATAGAAGTATATCAAACTTTCTTTCAGTTTTTTTGTCAAAATGGAAAAATATATAAATAAAGGTAAAATAAGTTAAAATATGATAGAATTAAGTAATTCAGATAGAAAACTGCTCTATGAACTTAATTGGAATTGCAGGCAGACCAATAGTGAGATAGCAAGGAAACTCCAGGTATCAAAGCAGGTTGTGAATTACAGGATAAAAAAACTCGAGGATGAAAAAATTATTTTCGGCTACAGCACCCTCATAGACTGGAGAAGGCTGGGATACAATTCGACGAGAGTTTACCTGAAATGGAAAAGTCTTCCTCTCGAGAAAGAAAAAGAGATAGAAGATTACATAAGGAAAAACCCGCTTTTTATGTGGTCTATAAAGTTCGAGGGCGAATTTGATTTAGCTTTCTATGTCTGGACAAAAGAGGTAGTATCTTTTTATAACGAACTCAATAGATTCCTCGGGAAATATCAGAAATACATCCTGAAAAAGGAGATCTGTGAATCTGTCGCAATGATTAACTATCCCCTGAAATTTTTGGTTGATTCAAAGAAAGTTGATGAGAGAGTTATAGGTCTTGACAAGATCATTGATTTTGATGAAAAGGATTATGAAATCTTGAAGTACATCTCATTCAATGCCCGGATGTCTGTTGTCGAGCTTTCTGGGAAAATCCGCCTGACTCCAAAAGCTA
The DNA here is from genome assembly GCA_027343665.1 of archaeon. Lineage (GTDB taxonomy): Archaea > Nanobdellota > Nanobdellia > Pacearchaeales > GW2011-AR1 > GW2011-AR1. Next base: position 130,884 of record DAHWKL010000001.1, on the reverse strand, counting down.
TAATCTATAGGATAAAAAATCTCGAGAAGAAAAAAATAATCTTGGGTTATAATGCTATAATGGATACCGAAGCAATGGGTTATTCCTTTTACAAGGTTGACTTTTACTTGAATGATCTTTCAAAATATCCTGAAATGGAAATTTTTGCGAAGGAGCACAAAAAAGTTTCATACCTCATGAAGACAATAGGGGGTCCTGATTATGAGATAGAAGCCGTCGTGAAAAATTCAAATGAGCTTAATGACCTGATAAACGAAGTAAGGAAAAATTTTGAAGGGAGTATAAGTTATTATAGGTTCCATAGGTTCGTGAGGACAATAAAGCAGGTCTATCTACCCGGGCAATTGATTGAAGACGAGAAGATTGTAAAACCTGCGGACCAATGAGAATCTTTATAATCCTCAATCTTTTATATCTCACATGGAAAAAAAGAGGAAGGGGTTGAGGTATGCCGTCTTTTTTACTGCATTGGTTATAGCAACTGCCATTCCAATGTGCGGAGATTACAACGCGAAGCCTGAACCTTACGCCCGCCTGAATTCAGCCGCTTCTGTTAGTTTGGGAAGATTGGAGCGATCCACCCTGGATGAAAATCTCCTGAAACCCTCTTTAGTGTCTCCGGACGGAACTACTTATGTTTACAGAAAGTATTTTACAAAAAAATAAAAACCTCGTGTTTTTCTCCTTTTCATGAAACTCGGTGTTCTCTTTTCAGGTGGCAAGGATTCCCTTTATGCAGCTTATCTTGCAAGGAAAATGGGTTATGAAATAGTCTGTCTCATATCTATTAATTCAGAAAATAAAGAAAGTTTTATGTTCCACACGCCATCGATAGGAAAAACAGAAGTCCAGGCAGGAGTTATGGGAATCCCCTTGATTGTTCAGAGAACAAAAGGTGAAAAAGAAGAAGAATTAAAGGATCTTAAAGAGGCCATAAAAAAAGCAAAAGAGAATTATGAAATCGAGGGGGTTGTGACCGGCGCTATAGGATCGATCTATCAGGCTTCCAGGGTGCAGAAAATATGTGATGAATTGGGAATTGAATGTTTCAATCCACTCTGGCAAAAAGAAGAGAGTAATTACCTTGATGAGCTTCTGGAGAACGGATTTGAGATAATCCTGACGGGTGTTTTTGCTTATCCTTTGGACGAAAAATGGCTTTTCAGAAAGATTGACAAAGATTTAATAAAAGAGATTAAAGCCCTTGCTGTGAAATATAAGATTCATCCTGCAGGTGAAGGGGGAGAGTATGAAACTTTCGTGCTTAATTGCCCTTTGTATTCAAGAGGCCTTAAACTTACAGGCAAAAGTGTCACAAAAGAAGGAGAGAATTCTTTTCGCGGGGAGGTTGAAGTGAAGTGATATTGATATTAAGTCTCTGTAAGGAAAAACTTCACGAACTTGAATTTGTAAAACCAATCGAGAAGATTGTGAAAGAGAATCACTTAGTGAAAAGTTACAAGGATATCACTATGGGGGATCTGAAAAAAGCAGATAAAGTTATTTTGTCTGGAACTTCGCTTAAAGACTTTGATTATTTAGGTGATCTTGATAATTTTTTATGGATAAAAGATTTTGACAAACCTCTTCTTGGAATTTGCGCCGGAATGCAGGTTTTAGTCCATCATCTTGGCGGAGAATTAAGTAGAGATGACAGATCTATCATTGAACATATTGAAATTGGTATTAACACAGTGAAGTTCAATAAAACTTTTCTGGGAATTCCAAAAGGGAAATCTGAGGTTTATTCTCTTCACAGGTTAGGCGTGGGGGAAATTGGTAAAAACTTCGATGTATACGCAAAGTCAGATAAGGATATACAAGCAGTGAAGCACAAGTCAAAAGATATTTATGGCGTTCTTTTCCATCCCGAAGTCTACAATCATGAAGTGATTGAAGAATTTGCTAAACTTTAGATTTGTATGTCTGAGAAAAGTTTTGCGCCTATCCATAAAACAATTAGAGTAAGTACAGTGCAGACTACAAGGTCAAGTCCTATTCCAAACTGACTCATTCCTGTCAATGTTGCCCTAAGTCCGTCAACACCATATGTCAAAGGGTCGAAATAGGAGATTATCTTTAAGAATTCCGGAGCATCCTGCAATGGGAAAAGAGCCCCCGAAAGAAAGAATAATGGCATCACCAAAAAATTCATTATGAGATTGAATCCCTGCATATCTTCCAACTTCGATGCTATTGCTGTACCAAGAGAGGTGAAGAAAAGACCGATGAGTATCATGAAAATTATCGAGAGAGGAATCAATGCAAGCTCAGGTCTAAAACCTATTATTGCGGCGATTATAAGAACAAGTATTCCCTGGAAAATTCCAGTTGTCGCTCCGCCAAGTGTTCTCCCAAACATTATCTTGAATCTTGTGACTGGTGCGACAAGGGTTTCCTTTAGGAATCCGAATTGCCTGTCCCATATAACTTCTATACCAGTAAACATTGATGTGAAGAGTATGCTCATAGCTATTATTCCGGGTGCCAGGAAATCTATGAAATTTCCTCCGTTAGCAGATTGATAAAGCGATCCAAGTCCGAATCCAAGTGCAACTAAAAACAAAATTGGCTGACCTAAAGATCCTATCATTCTTGGTTTTGAACGCAGGTATTTTTTCACCTGTCTCAACCACATTGTGTATACAGGACTGTTCATCTTCTCCCCCAAGCCCTTGCATGGCTTCTTAGATGATCAAGGCCTGAAGCACTCTCATCTCTTATTTCATGTCCTGTAAGTTTAAGGAAAGCATCTTCCAGATTTTTTGCCTTTGTTTTTTTCTTAAGCTCTTTAGCTGTTCCTTTCTCGATTATTTTCCCATGGTCCATTATTGCTATCCTGTTTGCAACTTCTTCCGCTTCTTCCATATAATGTGTTGTCATAAATACAGTCATCCCCTCTTCTTTGTTCATTTCTTTTATGAATCCCCATAAATGGTTTCTTGTCTGAGGGTCAAGTCCCACTGTTGGCTCATCAAGGAATAATATTTTAGGATGATGTATAAGCCCTCTTGCAATCTCAAGTCTCCTTTTCATACCACCTGAGAAAGTTTTTACTAATGAATCTTTTCTTTCCCAAAGTTCAACGAACTTAAGCATCTTTTCAATTCTCTCTTTCCTGTCTTTTTCCGGGACTCCGTAAAAGACAGCATGGAACTCCAGGTTTTCATAGGCAGTCAGATCATCATCAAGACTCGGATCTTGGAAAACTATCCCAAATGATTTTCTCGCTTTGTTTTTATCTTTTTCCGGATTTATGCCGTCAAGGATTATCTCCCCGGAAGTTGGATTAAGAAGTGTTGTAAGAATTTTTATGGTCGTTGATTTCCCTGCGCCATTTGGGCCGAGAAATGCGAATACTTCACCCTTTTTTACTTCAAATGAAACGCCATTTACAGCGGTTAATTCTCCAAACTTTTTTACAAGGTTCTTAACCTCGATTATGTTTTCCTCTTTTTTTCCTTCCATCTTATTTAAGCTTTGAAAGCCTGTCTTTTATTTGGGCAATTTTCCCCTTGTATTTTTCTAATTCTTTCTTATCGCTCTGTGATAATTCTTCAAGGTAACTTAGCTCACTTTCTATATTCATCAGTAAATTTTCAGTCTCATCATCAGAACCGAACTCTTTTTTATATTTTTCAGTGAGCTCATATTTTCCATCGCTTCTCTTTTTTACTATCTTTTCCTCGCAGAGTGCTTGAAGAAGAGGATATATTGAGCCTGGTGAAGGTTTCCACCATCCATGGCTGATTTCACTTATCCTGTTTATGAGTTCAATGCCGTTCATCGGCTCTTTCTCAATCATCCCAAGTACTGTTGGTCTTAACCATCCTTTTTTGCCAAAAGACATCCTCCAATGAGACCTAGCACAATTTCCCCAATCTTTTATATTATCTTTTTCCATTTTATCGTTTATCCGATATCTAATATCCGATAGGGTATTTAAACTTTGTGGACTTTTTTAATCAAAAAACTTAAAAACTGCTTTATCTCTGAAGATTTATGATAAACACACGGAGTTATCCCCATCCTTAGAAAGGATTTCTTTAGTGTTAACTTTATCTTTTTCGAAAAATATTATAAAGCATTTTTCCCTGAATTAAACTGTAATGGCGGCTGTAGTTCAGTGGCAGAACGTGCGGTTGTGGTGCCGGGCTTTTGTGAGACCGGCGCAATATCCGTAAAACGAGGGTTCGATTCCCTCCTCCCGCTTATGAAAAAGAGGTTAAGATGAAAGCTTCAAATAAAAAATTCAATCTTCTGTTTGTATGCAGGCATAATCGGTTTAGGAGTAAGTTTGCAGAGGCTTACTTCAAAAAAATAAACAAAGATAAGAATATTAAAGTGAAAAGTGCCGGGATTTTCCCCGGCGAATATCCTCTTGATAAGACCGAAATGAAAGTCGCCGGGAAATTGGGAATTGCTCTCAAAGGAAGGCCAAAGCCTGTGACGACGAACCTTCTTGAATGGAATGATCTAATTGTCCTGATAACTAATGATCTCCCTTCCCCTAAAAAGATATTTAATTATAGCAAGTTTAGAAGCAATGTTATTGTATGGAAAATCAGGGATGATTATTACAATGATGAAAAAGATATTGAAGGGATTTTGAAGGAGATAATTGTAAGAGTCGATGAGTTGAGTAAAAAACTGGAGAAAAGAAAATGACAACAGAACCTGTGAAGGGATTCAAGGATAAAATAGGGAAAGATGCGGAGAAGGCAGCATTTATACGTGAAGTGGCTAGGCAGACCTTTGAAAGGTACAACTTTCAGGAAGCGGAAACTCCGATTGTTGAATATGAAGAGTTCGTCAGAGGAGACAACAAAAAAGATGAAGCGGTCTCCGATATCTTCAGGCTTAAAGATAAAGGGAAAAGGGCTCTTGCCCTTAGATATGAATTTACTTTTCAGCTTAAAAGAATAGCAAAGAATCAGAAGCTTCCATTCAAAAGGTTTCAAATCGGTCCTGTTTTCAGGGATGAGCCAATTACAGGCAATAGATTAAGACAGTTCACGCAGTGCGATATAGATACTATTGGTGCTTCCGTAAAAGATCAGGCGGAGTTACTTGCCGCATTTGCTGAAATATTGAATGCTCTTAAAATAAATTATTCGATTTTCGTGAATAATAGAAAACTCTTAAATGAAATAATGGAAGAGAATGGGATAAAAAATAAAGAGGAAGCAATGAGAGAGTTGGATAAACTTGATAAGCTTCCCGAAAAAGAAGTTTTTGAAAATCTGAAAAAAATAAAAGCTGAAAAGTTACTTGAAATTATAAGAAATAAAGAGGATTTTTTCAAAAAGTACAAATCCTACTCAGAGATTGAAGAGCTAAAAGAGTACTGTGCTCTTTATGGTGTCAAGATAACTTTTTCTCCGACGCTTGCAAGAGGCCTTTCATATTATATGGGAAATGTCTATGAGATAAAATCAGATATAAAAGAGACTGTTTGCGGAGGAGGGACTTACCTCATAGAGGGTATTGAATCATCGGGAATATCTTTCTCAATAGAAAGATTGATGGCAGTCTCCAGCATAATAATAAACATAGATAAAATTCTTGTCGTTTCCCTTAATGAAGACAAAAAGGCTATTGAGCTTTCAAGGAATTTGAGGAATCTTGGTAAAAATGCCAGCGTTTATTTCGGAAAACCTTCAAAAGCTCTTGAATATGCAAACTCCTGCGGTATAAGCAAAGTAATTTTCGTCGGAAAACAGGAAGTTGAAACAAAAAAGATAAAGATAAAGAATATGCTGACCGGAAAAGAAATAACCCTTACGCTCGAGAGGCTGGATAAAAATAAACTTTGAGCTATCACTTCAATCTTATTTGAACCCTTCAAATTATTTATAAATTTCAGAATTATAAAATATTCATGGTAGAAGACAAATTTATATTAGTTTCAATGGATGATGAGAGACTTAAGAATTTGGCAGATGTTCTTGGGAATAAAACTTGCAAAAAAATTGTCGAACATCTTGCTGAAAAAAGTGAAGCAAGCGAAAAAGACATCTCAGATTTTTTAAAACTGCCAATCAATACTGTGGAATATAATCTCAAAAAACTTATCGACAGTGGTTTTGTCCAAAAGAGAAAGAATTTTTTCTGGAGTAAGAAAGGTAAAAAAATTCCAATGTATGAATTGACTAATAAATCAATAATAATCTCTCCGAGAAATAATTCTAAGGAAAAAGTGAAATCCCTTCTTCCGTCTCTAATTCTTCTTGGAGCAGGCACATTTGCTGTTTGGGTCTATCAAAGACTTAGTGTTAATGGGATTCAGGATTATGTGCAATCAGCACCTGAAGCGGCAACAAATTTTGCCCTTGCTGCAGCGCCGAAAGCAGCAGGTGGATCAGTTGAAATTGTGCAATCAAGTCCTTTATGGCTTTGGTTTCTTATTGGGGGACTTCTTGTCTTGGGAATATTTTCTATGCTGAATTGGAGGAAATTATAATAAGTAAAAAGGAGGAAAAATAATCATGAAAAAAGAAAATACACCTATTGTTGTGACTTCGATTATTGCAGGAGTCATACTTGTGATAGCTTTGGCTGCCTTGCTTATTCTGGGAAATCAAGGTCCATCAAATGAAAACATAATGAATGTACAAGGATTATCCACTATCAAGGTCCTTCCTGACAAAGTTTCTATATATTTTAATATACAAACAAATGGGACAACGACCGCTGAGGCCAATGATGCAAACACGGCAATTTATAACAAGCTTCACGATGCACTTCTGGCCCAGGGATTTAACGATTCGGATATAGGAACTCAAAGTTTCAATGTTTATCCGAATACATATTATGACAACGGGAAAACCGTAGATGAAGGTTTTATCGCGAGCCATATACTAAAAGTCGAACTTTCTGCAAATGACACAACCCGACTTTCTTCCATCGTTGATGATGGTATAAACGTAGGTGCAGGTATAAGTTCCATCGATTTTGAGTTGAGTCAGTCTTTGCAAAATAAGTATAAAGCTCAGGCTATAGAACTGGCTTCACAGGATGCAGAAACGAAAGCCGAGGCTTTGGCAGCCGGATTCGGGAAAAGTGTCGGAAGCCTTGTTTCAGTGTCTGTTGATAATTATAACTATGCTCCCTGGGTGGTTTACTCTGCCGGATCGGGAGTTGCTGCACCAGAAGTTATGAAAACTGTTGCAAACATACAACCAACAGAACAGGATGTAACTGCTTCAGTCACAGCAACTTACAAATTAGGATAAATGGAGAACTTTCTTTTTTCTATTTTTATTTTCATTTCTCCATCTTGTTTTTAAATTGGAATCTGCTAGGCATCTTATGAGATTAAATGAGATCTTTGAAATATGGACGCATATTTATAAAAGCTGGAGATACCCCCTTGTTGCTGTTCTAGTCTCTTTTACCTTTTATCTTCTGAATATATTAATCTTAAACTGGAACTTTGTCTTTGACTCATGGCAAAATATTGGGAATTTTCTTCCTATGATTTTCAGCATGCCCCTGACATTTAAGGTATATTCTTTCATTGGTCTCATAGTGGTGAGTCTCCTTTTCGGTTTCCTCTTCAGTCTTATATTTTACAAAGTTAATTTTTTCAAAGATCCATCAGAGAGAAAATCGGGATTTTTCGGAATAATAGGATCGGGAGTTTTTGGAGCTTTCACGGGAATTTTTGCTACTGGCTGTGCAGCTTGTGGTGTTGGACTTGTTTCTATTCTTGGTATAAGCGCAGGATTTCTTTCGGTTTTCCCATATCATGGATTTGAGTTCACAATCCTTTCAATATTAATGCTTGTATTTGCGATAGTCAAAATTTCGAAAAATATGTACTTCTGCAATTTGAAGAAGGGAAATTAAAGTTCAAATTCATCGATAAAATCTATGATTACTTTATACCTTTCAAGAAATTTCATACCTTTCTCTGTAAGGGAAACATGTTTTCTGTCATCGTCATCAAATATTTCTTTTATGAATCCGTTCTTTATTAAATCATTATAATAATCTTTGAATTTCATGGAAGACATTTTTGATTTTCTTAGTAAGACAGTGGGTCTTATGAAATTTCTATTCTCCCTTATGATATTAAGAGTGTTTTCCATAATCTCAAGTCTCCCTCTCTTTGCCATTTAATCACCTGATTTTTTAAGAACTCTATATAGGATTACAAAAAATACGCTGAGTGATACCAAATACAGAAAGAGTTTTAATGTATCCAAAAATACCGGAACGAGAGCGTTGAATATATTAAGTACAAGAAAGACCAAAAGCAGTATATAGAGTCTGTGAAAATAATTCTTCTTAGATTTGAACTTGCGATTGTGTGACGCCATATATATGGCAATGCCTGCAGAGATGAAAAGGATGATATTAAGTCCGAGATAGAAAAAGGGATTATTGAAAACGATTGTAGCAAGAGAGATGATTATTGCAATCCCGTGGAACAGATAGTTTATTTTAGACCTTTCATTCAAATTTTTCCAAAGAACACCTTCTATTAAATAAAAAATTGCCATAGAACTGAAATACATGAATGCAAAAAGTGAAATATAAATCCATATAAGTGAGGTTATCTCTGGGCTTGGTGCTAAACTTATTGTCGGTAATCTGAAAATGTATGCAATTGCAAGGAAAAGGAATGCATATCTGAAATATTTAAGTCCTTTGTAAGTTGAAAGTTCGTAAAGTTCTTTTGTTCCGAAATATATCATGAGGCTGCAGAATATTATAGCAAATGAATAAATTATTTCTGCTCCTACCGTGGGGGCTATTATGGGAAGTCCGAAATTTGTTGCGCGAAAAGTTCCATGATAAACAATTGCTCTTGCCGTTATGTTTGGGTCAACTGCCCCTTGCGTCACTATGATTGCCATGAATTAATTTGAAAAAACAAATTTAAATATTAATCGGAATGGACAGAAAGTCCAATTTATTTAAAAGGATATTTTTCCACAAAATCCTTATGGAAAGTAAAAATTCTAGTAAAATAATCTTCTTCTCTGTTGTGTTTTTGATAGTCGGACTCATTGCAGGTTACTTCGGTGGATCTTATCTTTTTCCGTTGCATCCTAATTCCAGATCTTTTAACGGGGGACAGGGATTTCAGATAAACTCAAGTGCACAAAGTGAAGTGGCCTCTGTTTTCACTAGCGCACAAAATCAAAGTGCAGTTGATTTCTACTGTTCACAGAATATGATAAATTGTGTTTATTACTGCAGAAATGTCAACCCCAAAGACCAATATTGTTCCTCCTTTATGAATAATTCATCAGGAGGATATTTTAGGAGAGGATAGGATGAAAGAGGAAGTGATAAGTATCGGCAACGTTTGGAAAAAATATGATATGGGGAGTGCTGATCCTCTTGTGGTCTTGAAGGACATAAATCTGAAAATTTATACTGGGGATTTCATCGCAATAACTGGACCATCAGGATCTGGAAAATCAACGATGGTAAATATCGTCGGTGCTCTTGACAGACCGTCGTGGGGAGGAGTTTATCTTAAAAACAGGAACATCTCTGATTTAAGAGAATCTGCTTTGGCTTTTTTTCGGGCAAAAACAATTGGCTTTATATTCCAGCAGTTTAACCTAATCCCGACATTAACGGCTCTTCAGAATGTGATGCTCCCAATGGAAATCTTGGACATTTCAGAAAAATCTGCGAAAGAAAAGGCAACTGAGCTTTTAACCATGCTTGGATTGGGTGAGAGGCTTAATCATAAACCTACAGAACTTTCGGGTGGTCAGCAGCAGAGAGTTGCGATTGCAAGAGCTCTTGCAAATGATCCTGAGATAATACTTGCCGACGAACCTACCGGGAACTTAGACTCTCACACCGGAAAATTTGTTATGGATTTTTTGGGAAAACTTAACAAGGCCGGAAAGACAGTGATATTAATTACCCATGACCTTGATCTTGTGAAATATGCAGATAGGGTAGTCCACATTAAAGATGGAAAAATTGAAAAGGAGGTTAAAAAATAAAATGAATAAAAGCAATAGGATAATCTTCTTTTTTACTTTTATGTTTCTTGTAGTAATACTTTCTGTGAGTCAAGTTTCTTCACAGCCAATAAATGTCACAAATTATTCTGTAAGCTCGAATTACGACGGTGTTCAGGTGACTATGATCAAATATACACCATATCCCGCAAATCCCGGAGAATACATTGATCTTTGGGTTCAGGCATCCTTAGGAAGTTCAGTCGATTATGCAAAGTTTGTTGTTGCTCAGAATTTTCCTTTCAGTGTCGACAGCGGGGATAGTGCTTCACAAACGTACACAAACATGGCTTCAAGAGAAGTGGTAATGCATTTCAAAGTGAGGATTAGTCAAGATGCTGTTGCAGGAATGAATAACCTGAAACTTGATGTTATAACCAATCCAAGTACAGGTTCGTATACTGAAAACGATCTTGGAATATACGTTGAGAATGCTCAGACTTCTTTTGACACAGTTGTTCAAGAGGAATCTGGTTCTTCAGTTTCACTTGCTGTTGCAAACATTGGGGAGAATACTGCAAATTCTCTTATTGTGAGAATCCCTGATCAGAAAGATTTCAGGGTTTCAGGGACGAACGGTCAAATGGTCGGGAATCTTAACGCCGGAGATTATTCCCTTGTAAATTTTGATATAACCCCCGTAATAATGAGAGGATCTCAGGGCGTGCAGGGTGAGAACAATCTAACAGTTGAAATTGATTATACAGATTCTATAGGAGTGAGAAGAGTAGTTTATGAAAATGTAACCTTTAATCCAACATATTCGTCGAATGCCACCAGTTTCGTCGGAGCTTCAGGTTCAAGTGGGACATTTTTTGTAAACGGACAGAGAGTAAGTGGCGGATTCCAGAGAAATTCAGGAGGAATTGCATGGTGGGTGTGGCTATTAATAATAATAACTATAATCATCGTGGCTTTTCTGACTTTAAGGAACAACAAATACTTTCTTAAAATTTTCAAAAGAAATTCCGGAAAAAAATCGCCCAAGGGAAACTCTGAACTTCCTGATTGGATAAAAAAAGAAAAATCCAAAGGTAATCCAAATGGAAAATGAAACTGAAAAAGTCAACGCATCTTGCATGGAATATTCTTATCCACTCAAAACTTAGGAGCTGGCTAACTATAATTGGAATTGTGATAGGGATTGCTTCGGTTGTCTCCATAGTTTCTATAAGTTTAGGAGCACAACAGCAAGTCCAGAATCAGTTGGGAAACATCGGGGCCAATGTCCTTACAGTAACTCCCGGATTTTCAAAAGCATTTGGAAGTTCGGGATTTGTTGGGGGCGGAGGAGGATTTAGGGTTATTACAAGAAATGGCGGTCCGGGTGAAGGGTCATCTTCATCTTCGACAACTCAGAAAAATTTGACCATAAATGATATAAATACCATAAAAGGAGTCTCAAATGTTGAATATGTGATGGGAGAGATATCAAACAGAGAAACAGTTTCTTATTTAACCAAATCTGCAACTCTTGATATAACGGGAGTTGATACATCAACATGGTCGGAAGTAACAACTGAGACTTTATCATCGGGAAGATTTCTCTCTTCTGGGGATTCAAATGCAGTTGTCATTGGACAGAACGTCGCCACTTCAACATTTAGTAATATACCTCTTAATTCTAAAATAACAGTAGATGGTAAAACTTTTACTGTTGTGGGAATCTTATCAAATGGTAACGGAATTTATGTTCCAATAGATCAAGCGAGAAATATGTTTGATGTTGGCGGAACAGATTATCAGTCTATATCAGTTAAAATATCAAATGTTAAAGAAGCTAATGCAACTGTAACAGCCATAACTCAAAGATTGATGCTTGAAAGGGGAGAAATACAGGCGAGCCAACAGGATTTTTCTATTTTAAATCCTTCGGAACTGCAATCAACAATAGAACAGACAACTGGGATGCTTGCTTTGTTTTTGGGTGCTATAGCAGCCATTTCTCTTATTGTTGGTGCGATAGGGATAGCAAACACGATGTTCACTTCTGTCCTTGAAAAAACGAGAGAAATTGGGATAATGAAAGCGATAGGTGCAAAAAATAAGGATATACTGATGATCTTTCTTATCAATGCAGGCATGATTGGTTTTGTCGGAGGAATTGGAGGTGTGGTACTTGGTGCAATAGGTTCGGGTTTTATAGGATCCCTTGCTTCAGGTGCAGCAACCGGCGGAGGAGGATTTGGAAGACTTTTTGGCTCAACGGCACTAACACCTGCTCTTCTAATTGGGGCATTATTATTCTCAATAATAATCGGGATGATTGCAGGAGCTATTCCTGCCTATAGGGCATCGAAATTGAAACCTGTTGATGCATTGAGATATGAATAATTATAAATTATCTTTTTTAGTATCTTCAAAAATTATCGAAGCTGTGACAAGCATTATCACAAAATCTCTTACAAACACAGGAGTAAATCCTGAAGATGCAAGAAGATCAATAACAATACTAAACATTATTAATACTCCTATAAAAGCGGGAATTTTTATTTTATATCCGGAGAAGATCCATCCCCCGAGGATAATCAATATTATTCCGTGGAACAGTAAAGCAGTTTGGACATTGATAAAATTTGAAATTAATCCCGGAACAAAAGAAGACCAATATGTAAAATCTATTATCTCCCAAAGGCCAAAGATTATGAAAATCAACGAAACTGCATAATGAATCAGGTATTTAGATAAATTATTTTTATCCATAAGTTTACGCTATTGTGCCATCGGCGTTCACGACTATTCCGGCGTCATCACCCATCATGTAATCAGTGTCTGTTGAAGCATCATCATCCCCAAGGGAACGTTCTATGAAATACAATTTCTGTCCCGGTTCAAGAATGTAAGTCTGGTTGACATAATTGCTCTTTGCAGTTGTAAGTCTGTATGTTTCGGATCCGTTGCTGTTTTGTGTCACGTTAAGATTGAATCCTGTTAATGCCTGTTTTGCCTGTGCACTCAAAGGTGACGTGGAAATAAGGTATGCATAGCTTGCGTAAGGTGAGTCTGCAAATAATGTCCCTCCTGAAGATTGAGCTGCATTTCCTGCTTGCGGAGGTTGCCCGGATGGCAAGCTCGGCTTACCGCTGCTGTTCCCACCGGAAAAAACCAATATGAGAGCGATTACAATCACCACCACTGCAGCAATTGTCCCCCATATTACAGCAGGACTCCTTTTTTTATCTGACATCCTCGTATGAAAAAATTTTCATTTATAAATCTTGTGGACTCAAAAATGCGATAAACTAATATTTATATCGGATCTTTTCCTGAATTCATTAAATTTATAACTTCTTTTGATTTTACTTTAAAATGCAGGTGATAAAATCTTCTGGGGATTTCGAGAAATTTGATCATAAAAAAATTTACAAAGCTGTGAGGAATGCTGGCGGATCAAAGAAACTTGCTAGTGCTGCAGTAAATGAGGTACGGAAGATGTACAGGGAAAATATCCCTACAAGAGAAATTTTTGAATTTCTTCTGAATTTCCTTAAACAGGAACCCGGTGTTTCACAAAGATATGGTATAAAAAGAGCAATAATGTCCCTTGGTCCTACGGGATTTCCTTTTGAGCAGTTTTTCGCGAGAGTCCTTGAATATTACGGGTATAAAACAACGACGGACAATCAACTTAAGGGAAAAAGGATCACACATGAAGTTGACATTGTGGCTATTAAGAATAAGAAGTGGATGATAGAATGCAAATATCATAATGAGCAGGGAACTATAACTGATCTCCATGCCGCGCTTTATACTTATGCAAGGTTCCTTGATTTGGGAAGGTACAATTTTGACGCCCCCTGGCTTGTTACAAATACCAAATGTTCCGATGATGCAATTGAATATGCCAAGGGAGTGAATCTGAAAATCACCGGATGGAATTATCCCCAAGAAGAGAGTCTTCAGAACCTTGTGATGTCAAAGAAACTTTATCCTATAACAATATTGACCTCGGTTTCTGATGATATCCTGAACAAGCTTTATGCATCAAGAATTGTGGTTGCTCGGGATCTTTTGGATGAATCCCCTGATGATTTGTCAAGAAGGACCCTGCTTGATAAGAAGATAATTCTGAAAATGATAGATGAGATAAAAGAAGTTTGCGGGGAAATCTGAGCCAGAATATTAAGGCTTAATAATTTATTGTCCCAATGCTGCCTGCAGGCTAGCCCATGTTCCTGAAACTTGCTTGCCGTCCACAAAGAAAGCAGGGGTTCCTTGTACATAATTTCCAGCCACGCTTGTGATCTGCCTGACTTGGAGGAGTGTGCTTCCGCTCTCAAGGCAATTATTAAAACTTGGAATGTCAAGCCCTGTGATCCCCTGAGCTATCGCTTCAAGTTTGTCTTTTGTGAAAGTTCCGTCATTTTCTTTCCCGTCATTGGCTGTGAATAAAGCATCGTGCATCTGCCAGAATTTCCCCTGCTCATTTGCGCATAATGCAGCTTCTGCGGCGTTCTCAGACTCATCCCCTAAGAAAGCCATAGGCACGTAAATAAATCTCACTTGTCCGTTTTCAGCCATCTTTTCAATTTTTCCGGCAGAGTCAAGCATGCTTGCGACATTAGAATTATTTTTTGCAATAACATAAGCCCATTCAGGGAATCCTGACGCGACAGCGCACCAAGGGCACTGGAAATCGGCAAATTCTATTATGGTGTGATTAGCATTTTCGGGACCAAGTGAAGGATACAAACTTCCGTCATTAAATACAGAAAAGTCCTTTTTGGGAGTCTTCGGAGCTGATGAAACGGCAATTAAAATTATAATAATAGCAATAACTGCAAGAACAATCATACTTATGTAAAAAGTCTTTTTCTTTATCTTGAATGTTCCCTTCATCTGAAAAGGCAGGGAATTTTTGTATATAAATGTAATGGGGATTATTATTTTTCCCGATATGAAAATTAATTCATATCCTTTTCTTTTTCAAAAATAAAAAATAAAAAATAAAAAATAAATTTACGCGGCGTTGATTGCAGCCTGTATTGAAGACCATGAAGGCTGAACTTGTTGTCCATTTACCCAGAACTGAGGTGTCGAAATCTGGAATCCCGCATTCTGAACAGTAGTCATAACCTGTTGGACTTCACTCAATGTTGCATTTGATTCAAGGCAACTGTTGAATTTAGCTGTATCAAGTCCGGAGACTCCTGCAGCGATTTTTTCTAAATTAGGGACGCTATATTTTCCGTCATCTTCAGTTGGTCCTGTGCTTGCTTGGTAGATAGCATCATGCATTTGCCAGAATTTGCCCTGATTCTCAGCGCAGAATGCTGCTTGTGCGGCGTTCACCGATTCCTGTCCAAGGAAACTCAATGGCACAAAGATGAATCTTATCTGACCGTTTTGAGCAGCTTGCTCGGCATTTCCTGCTGATCCTATAAGACTTCCGTATTGACTTTGATACTGGCTTACCCAGCTAGGAAGTCCGGAAGCGAGCGCACAATATGGACACTGGAAATCTGCTAATTCAATCACAGTTGCTTTCGCATTGCTTGGTCCCAATGAAGGGAACAGATTAGAATTTCCTGTTATCGCTGTTACATCTCCTGTGGCAGTATTCCCTGCGGCAGCAGTTGTTCCGGCTCCGGCAGCAGCGTTATTATTCTGAACAGCGGCTCCCGTCCCTCCGAAACCAAAACCTCCTGTGAAGATTGAAATGATTAGAAGAACTGCAAGGACAACTATAGAACCTTTGTAAAAGGTGTCTTTTTTTATTTGAATTGTCTCACTCATTTTTTTTCCTCCTTTTCGATTCTATTAAAATCTGACATATTTTTCATATTTAAAGTTAATGGACACTCGAAACTATATTTCATATCTTAATATAAATTACTTGTATTATAAGCTGTTTGGTGAAATTGGTTTCTAAGCCTTTATCGCTTCAATCTGCAAAAATGCTGGAAACCCCGTTTTACCTCTTTGCCCTGTTATTTCTAAGGATTGTTTTGTTATATAATTTTTATGTACTGATTTTATCTCAAATCCGAGATTTTCGAAAGAATTTATTAGTCCTTTTTCAGAATGACTCCAAAGTTCAGATTCAAATATCTTCCCTTGGGAATCCCTATAATTCTCTTTGAATATTTGATCTTCACCAAGCGGTTTATTTTCCAATTTATTATAAGTTACCCAATCGTTTTTATTAACTCCCTTTGCTCCTCTTATTTGATTTGGAAATAATTCCGGAGCGTTTAAAGAAATAAGTACTCTCCCACTTTTCTTAAGGATTCTATGGGCCTCTGAAAGGAAATTTGAGCATCCCTCTGGAGAAAGATACATAAGAACACCTATGCACATGACAGTATCAAAGAATTCACTTTTATAAGGCATTTTCGTTATATCTGATAATTCATACTCTATTCCAAATGGATTCTCTTTTTCTTCTTTTATTGCTTGATTGAGCATATTTTCATTTCTGTCACATCCCCATACTTTCGCGCCCAACTTCGCAAGTCTTCTTGATATGAAACCCGCTCCGCATCCTGCGTCAAGGATATTCTCTCCTTTAACAGGTTCAAGGATTTTTATCGCGGGCATTCTTCCGAGAAGATCTCCCATTACAGTGAGTTTATCGCCTTTTTTTATCCAAAAAGATTTGTCTTTTTCATAAGAAGAATCTCCGTACACCTTTTCTCCCATCTTTATCAAAGAAGAGAGTTATTAATAAAACTAATCCTTCAAAACCACAATATTGTTCATCCCTCTTCTTTTCCTTATTATGAATTGCTTTGCTTCAAGTTTGTCAAGAAGACGTGTCATCTTTACTTTTCCGATTCCAAGTTTATCCATCAGATCCTTCTGGAACATTGCTTTGCCCTCAGTTTCAAGGAGTTTTATCGTTTCTTTCTCATCCCTTTCGAGCCCGGATAGGTCAAGCATTTTTCTCTTCTGCTTCTCCTTTATTTTTTTCACTACAACTTTTTCATCCGGTTTTGAAAACATTATATAAAACCCCATAGCTAAAATTATTGCGATTATGGAAAGCCCAAGCCAAAGTTGCATGGAAGAAGTCTCATGCATTATACAATTTGTTTCCATAATGCAGTTTTCATTAATCACCTTTTGTGTAAGGGAATTAAAAATCCAGACTATCACTCCCATTGCAACTGCAATCCCAACAATTAACCACCCAGCTTTTTTATTTTCCATTGAAGAAAAAGGGGGAGGGGCTTTTTATATTTTGAGGTCATCTGAATTATTTTGCATATGAAACTAGTTTCTCCGAAGCAGTTAAATAAAATGTTTTTCTGGGGGAAGTATGGAAACAATCGAGTTCAAAAGAAAAGGGTTGTATATAATTTTCGGAATACTTGTATTAGCAGCGGTGCTGTTTTTCTCTTTTCATCTTTTTAGTATCTCTGGCTATTCAGTTGATTACATGAATGCTACCTACCTCAGGTTCACTCAGCTAAGCAAAGCCACGACAAATCTATGCTCAACGCCGTCGGCAATTTATTCCGAGAATGTCCCTTACTTGCAGGGTTCATGCTGTGATCCGATGGTATATGGAAGTTATGCAGAGCAGATTGAAGGCCTTAAGAATTATCCTTACCTGAGTGTGATACCCCGAGACCCTTATAATGTTTCATTCAGCCTTGCAAAGGAGCTTCTGGATTATGACAGCAATATCACTTTGAATCCGGAAGAGCAGGCAATTTACAATAAAGCGATGAGTCTTTCAGAGAACCGTGGACCTTGTTGTTGCACATGCTGGAGATGGTACGCTTTCGAAGGGCTTGGAAAATATCTTATAACCCATGAGAATTTCAGCGCAGCACAAGTTGCTCATGTATGGGACCTTGTTGACGGCTGCGGAGGGAGCGACTGATGCAAATCAAAAGATTAGAAAGGAGGAAAAAGATAAACATGAAAAAGATATTGATAATCGGTATCGTATTATTGTATGTTCTAGGAACTTTCACCCTCTTTGTCGCGGCTGATGACACTGCATACGCACAGAGCTTGATTCAGCAGAAGATTCCTTGCTCACAACTCAACCAGACTCAACTGATTTCCATCGGGGATTATTACATGTCCCAGGTTTTTTCGCCACAACAGCACGAATACATGGACAACATGATGGGGGGAGACTCTTCCCCTATGGCGGAACAGATGCACATAGCTTTCGCTTACAGGTATTACTGTAATTCATCTGGTTACCCTGTCTCAAACGATTCAGATAATTATCCCTCTTACGGTTACGGCATGATGGGGGGAGAAGGGTATGGATATGGGATGATGGGAGGATACGGCTACGCTCTGGGTTACAACGGGCAAAGAGCTTACCAGGCATACTCTCCGTGGTATGATAATATCTGGATAGTCCTTGGGCTCGCAGTACTGCTCGCCCTCCTTGCAGGAGTTGTAGCGTTCCTTGCTTTGAGATTTTCCGGGAAGAGGAAAAAGAGGAGATAAGTTCTCCGCAAAATTTATTTACCTTTGATTTTATTCAGGATAAAGGAGAAAAATAGAATGAAAAAGAAGATCTTGGTTGAAGGGATGCATTGCGCTTCCTGCGCTGCGAACATAGAGCGAAGTCTGGGGAAAGTCAGTGGCGTGAAATCCGCTGCTGTGAGCCTCGCTACAAGAAAAGCTCTTGTTGAAGCTGACGGCAATGTGAAAGATGAAGACCTGAAAAAGGCCGTCGAGAAAGCAGGCTACAATGCAGTTTCTGTAGAATAATTTAGATGGATGAGATAAGTCTTGAGAAAAAAGAGATAGAAGGCTGGAAGAGAAAACTTATTTGGAGTTGGATTATAACAATACCTGCCGTTTTTCTTATGTATTCTTTTGGCATTTTTGCTGCAGGAGTCATAAATCAAAACCTCCTGGCTATAGTTGTTTTAGCTCTCGCTCTTCCCGTGATTTTCATAATCAACTTCGAGACTTTGAAATCTGGTTTCAGGGGATTTTTGAATCTGTATTTTAATATGGATTCCTTGATAGCTCTGGGAACTGTCGTAGCTTATGCGACAGGCATACTCCACTTCTTCATGCCTGTCCAGAATTACTCGGGGATTTCAGCTATGATAATGGCGATTTTCGTCACAGGGAAATATATTGAGTCAAGAGCCAGAGGCAGAGCTGGGAGCGAGATAAAGAAACTTTTAGAACTCGGGGCAAAAGAAGCTATAATCGTGAAAGAGGGAAAAGAAGTGAGAATCCCTATTTCAGAAGTTAAAGTGGGGGACGTAATGATTGTGAAACCCGGAGAGAAGATTCCGACCGATGGTTTTGTTTTTGACGGAGAAAGTAGTGTTGATGAGTCTATGGTCACAGGCGAGAGTCTCCCTGTAAGTAAAAGGGAAGGTGCAAGCGTCGTTGGGGGGACAATAAATCAGGATGGGGTTTTGCATATTCGGGCTTCAAAGGTGGGTTCAGACACTTTCCTCTCCCATGTAATTGATTTAGTCGAAGAAGCCCAAACTTCAAAAGTCCCTGTCCAGAGGCTCGCAGACAAGATAACGAATATATTCGTTCCCTCCGTTTTAGTTTTATCAGTTCTCACTTTCATGGGTTGGTTTTTCTTTTCCGGAATCGACTCTGCTTTCGGTCCGGCTATTGCTGTTCTTGTGATCTCCTGTCCTTGTGCATTGGGTCTGGCTACACCGATTGCAATAACTGTAGGTTCAGGCATGGGCGCCAAGCGGGGGATATTGATAAGAAAAGGTGAAGCCATCCAGACTCTCCGGAATATTAAGACAATCATGCTTGACAAGACCGGAACGATTACAAAAGGAAAACCCGAAGTTGTTGATTTCTACACAGAGGTTTCTGAAAAGCATTTCTGGGAAACCGCAGCTTCCCTTGAGAAACACTCAGAGCACCACCTTTCTAAAGCAATAATAGCGAAAGCCAGTCTTAAAGTTTACAAGCCAATCAAAAATTTCACAATCATAAGGGGCAAAGGTGTCGAGGGAAAAATAAATTCCAAAGAGGTTCTTGCGGGAAATCCAAAATTATTCGAAGGGAGAAAAATAAAATTTGACAGGTATTTCCAGAAAATCTCAGAATACAGTGAGAAAGGGGAAACAGTGATATTAATCTCAGAAAGCAAAAAAGTCATAGGTGTAATTGGTATCGCGGACTCGATAAAAGAAGACTCTAAAGAGGCCATAGCAAAAATGAAAGAAAAAGGGATAAAAGTTGCCATGGTCACAGGAGACAATGAAAAGACAGCGCAAGCTATAGCAAAAGAAGTGGGAATAGACAAGGTCGTCTCTAATGTTTTGCCTGAAGACAAGGCAAAGAAAGTCGAAGAGTTCCAGAATGAAGGACCTGTCGCTTTTGTAGGTGATGGCATAAATGATGCGCCTGCATTGAAGCAGGCAAATGTCGGCATTGCGATAGGAACAGGTTCGGATATAGCGATTGAATCCGGAGATATCGTCTTAGAGAAAGGGTCACTCACGAAAGTCATCCAGGCCATGAACCTCTCCAAAGCGACTTTCGGCAAGATAAAGCAGAATCTTTTCTGGGCTTTCGCTTACAACATTGTAGCAGTCCCTCTCGCGATTTCAGGAATATTAAGTCCAGTCATCTCAGAACTCGCGATGGCATTGTCATCAATAACTGTCGTCACGAATGCTAATTTGTTAAGAGGGAAGAGGATTTAATTGGTTGCTACGAAATCGGCTCTGCCTGATCTCTTCGCATATGAAAGGTTGATAAAAGCTAATATTAGTTGATAATACTTCTAAACTTTTCCCACATATCATTTATTTTTATAAAAGTGAGCGAAGATTTACCGTGACGAAGTCCGGAAAATCGAGCGGGCGACTGAAAGTTTAATCTTCCTCTATCCACCCATATCCTTTTTTTTCGAGTTCGTCAGCTAAATTGCCATCACCTGATAAAGCGATCTTCCCGTTTACCATTATGAAGACCATGTCTGGCTTCACGTATTCGAGCATTCTCTTGTAATGTGTTATGATGATGGTGCATTTGTCTTTCTTCATCACGGAGTTAACGCCTTTTGCGACGGTCTTGAGAGAATCAACATCAAGTCCCGAATCCGTTTCATCGAGCATTATCAGTTTTGGGTTCATCATCAACATCTGCAGTATCTCGTTTTTCTTTTTCTCCCCCCCGGAGAAACCTTCATTCAAATACCTCTCATTCATTTCTTTTGAGATTCCGAGTATATGCGACTTTTCCTTCAGGTTTTTCTTGAAATTGAAAAGCGAAAAATCTTGGTCTAGTTCTTTTGAGACTGTCTTGAGGAATTTTGAGACTGTGACCCCCGATATCTCCCGAGGGTATTGGAAAGAAAGGAAGAGGCCTTTCTTAGCTCTTTTATCAGGAGATAATTTTGTTATATCTTCTCCTTCAAAAAGAATCTGTCCTTTTGTCACAATATATTTGGGATGGCCCATTATTGCATTGACAAGAGTTGATTTCCCTGAACCGTTGGGACCCATGAGAGCGTTGACTTTTCCAAAGTCAAGGGTTAAATTTAGCCCTTTTAAGATTTCTTTTCCTTCGACTTCAACGTGCAGGTCTTTTATCTCAAGGATTTTTTTTGATTTCATTTCATTCTCCTTAATATCTCAAGCCCGAGAAGTTCACATTTAACTCTGGTGGGAATGACCTCTATCCCTAAAAAATTGTCCATGTCTTTTTTTGACATTTTCTGAGCGTCAGAGAGTTTCATCCCTTTTATCTTTTCTGTAAGTATTGCTGTCGAGACAGTTGATATGACGCAGCCTTTCCCAGTGAACTTCGCGTCTTTTATTTTTCCATTTTTGACAAGGAGTTCTATACTGAATTCATCTTCACATCCGGGATTCTTGAGTTTTGCCTCGTGGGTCTTCACTTTGAGTTCCCCAAAGTTGGGCTTCTCCGAATAAATTTCCATTATCTCTTCTTTGTAGATGGAGTCTATTTTCATTTTAACAAACGGAGTTTTCTATCTCGAGTTCGATTAGTTTATTTAATTCGACTGCGTATTCAAGTGGGAGTTCTTTAACTACAGGCTCTATGAATCCTGAGACGATCAGTTTTGTCGCTTCCATCTCTGAGAGTCCTCTGCTCATCAGGTAAAACAGATCCTCTTCTCCTATCTTCCCGACGACCGCTTCGTGTGAGACTTCGACCTGGCTTTCATGTACATCCATTGATGGCAAAGTCATAGCTTTGCTCTTGTTGTCCAGCATAAGCCCGTCGCAGCGCACGCTAGATTTTGAATTGGTTGCTCCTGGATTTATCTGGACAAGGCCTCTGTATGAAGTCACTCCGCCGTCCACGCTTATGCCTTTTGAGAGCACAGTCGAAGATGTGTTTTCCTTTAAGTGATACACTTTGCATCCTGTGTCCTGGTATTGCCCGTTCCCGGCGTAAGCTATTCCGATATAATCTGATTTCGCGTTTTTTCCTTTGAGTACGCTGCACGGATAAAGCATTGTCGTATGGCTTCCGAGGTTTCCATTCACCCATTCTATTATTCCACTTTCTTCAACTACTGCTCTTTTGGTGTTAAGATTGTAAGTATTTTTCGACCAGTTCTCAATTGAGGAATATCTGACGCGTGCGTTTTTCAAAACATGTATCTCGACGCATCCCGCGTGAAGAGAACTTTCCTGATATTGCGGGGCAGAGCAACCTTCTATGTAATGGATTTCCGAGCCTTCGTCAGCGATTATTAATGTGTGCTCGAACTGACCGCCTTTTTGCGCGTTCATCCTGAAATATGCCTGTAAAGGGATTTCCACTTTCACGCCTTTAGGGACATATATGAAAGTCCCTCCACTCCATACTGCAGCGTGAAGAGCCGCAAATTTGTGAAGGTTCGGCGATATGCATGTAGTCATGAAATATTTCCTGAAAAGTTCTTCATGCTCACGCAGGCCCGTGTCACAATCCGTGAATATGACTCCTTTTTTCTCAAGGTCTTTTTTGAGGTTGTGGTAAATTGTTTCGCTTTCATATTGGGCTCCGACTCCTCCAAGAGCTTTTCTTTCAGCTTCAGGTATTCCAAGTTTCTCGAATGTCTCATAAATGTCTTTCGGAACTTCTTTCCATGATTTCGAATTCTTGGCGTTGGGGCGAATGTAATAGTGTATCCTGTCAAGATCCAGACCTTTGAGACTAGGTCCCCATGTCGGGATTGGTTTTGAGTTGAATATCTCAAGGGCTTTCAGTCTCCTCT
Organism: archaeon; assembly: GCA_027343665.1. GTDB lineage: Archaea > Nanobdellota > Nanobdellia > Pacearchaeales > GW2011-AR1 > GW2011-AR1. The sequence continues at coordinate 107,739 of DAHWKL010000001.1, read as the reverse complement.
GGAGCATCCACCCAGGTTCTTTCTTGTCTTTGGATATCTGCCTCACGAGCTCCTCAGAAAGACCCTCCGGACTCTTGAACTTAAGGTCCTCCGGGTTCTTCATAGCGTATGCTTCCTGTATTTTTGACATGTTAATCTGAAACATATGAAAAGGTGTTCATATAAAAATGTTTTGATGAAGGGGTAATTAGTTCTCCCAGAGTCTTTTTATTAGTATCCCATTGGAGTACGGAAATTCTTAAATAGACTCCCATATAAGAATTTAGAGCATGGCAAAGCAAGAAATAAAATATGTCTGTGAAATTTGCAGTAAGGGGTATGAAACGTTGGATGAAGCAGTCAAATGTGAAAACCAGGGCATATTTTTACCTGAGATAGAATTAGGATTAACTCTGCGCTCAAATAATGGAAGATTCAAGGGGGATAATTCTTTCCAGATTCATTTCAGTAATAGACCCCCAGAAGGTCATTATGGATCCCACGCGTTTGCAAGGGTTACGTTTAACAAAAAAGGAAAATTATACAATTTGGAATATGGGATTGATTATGGTTCAGACAGGATTGTTTCATTTTTGAAAGAAGGTTACTGGAGTTTCTTAAGCGAGGATGATTTATCAGAGGCAAAAGACCTTTTTGCCAATATGAAAAGAGTTTATATCCAAAGTAAAAATAATTCATTAAAAGAAAAGATATCTGGCTCCTTGCTGGACCACCTTGGTATCAATGATGTAAGGCGTTCACGCAGATTGTTAGTGAATCTCCTTTTCAATGAAACCCGAAATTCTTGGAGTGGAAATGTCGGGGAATTGGTAAGATATGGGCAAGAGTTAAATCCTGCTTTTATGGTGACTGGGGAAGTTAAAAATAGAGGCTTGAAAAATTTGTACAATTTCTCCAATTTTTGGGATGTGTGATTTATTCAGAACTGTCCCGCCCGCCCGGCACTTTGTTCCCCTTTAAAATTTGCCTCCGGTTTATATTCAATGCTCCGAAATCAGCTTTGCCTGATTTCTCCGCCGGTTAAAAATAGTTAATGTCATAAAAACCATCGGAGTTGATTATTAACTTTTGCAAAATTGATTAATCTGTGGACATAATCTGACGATAATAATTATTTCCTGGCGTAGAAACATGACGCGAGTACGTTTCGGAGCTTTTCAGTCAAATCCCTGGGCGTCACCACCCTTCATATTCAACTTCGATATCTCCTTTTAATCTTGAGCATTGGCACCCGAGCCTCTCGTCATCATCAAGGGGAAATTCATTCTCTTCTTCTGTCTTGGGGTTTATGTTCTCCATTCCTTTATTGACCTTCATCTTGCATGTTCCGCATATCCCGTTGAAGCATGAGAATTCCATCCCGAGTTTCTCGAATGTGTCATAAGGATTCTCGCCTTCGGCTACCTCGGCGTCTTTGTCATTGAACTTTATCTTTGGCATGTTCAGTTATATGATTCTCCCGAACATATGAAAGAGGGTTCATATAAAAAGGTTGCGGGGATCTGTTATATGAAGTTACAGGGTAATTTTATATAATCGCTGTTAAATGAGGGTGAGCGAAGCGAAAGTCTGCAAGACGTCCCCGAGGATTTTTCCGAAGGAAAAACCGCAGAGTAAATTTTGGCGCGCGTTATTTTGATTTTGGATATTTACTAAAGAATTCATCTAATAATTTCTGATTTGTTGGTGCCTGGAGTTTATGTTTTTTTGCTAGTTTTATTATCAATCCATTTAGAAATTGAACTTCTGTTTTTCTGCCAGAAATTGCATCCTGATATGTTGAGGAATAATGTTTCATTGGCTGTATTATTTGGTAAAAAAGTTTTCTTAACTCTTCCTTAGGTTTTAATTTGTATTCTTGATTCAGAATATCATATGATTCATTGAAAAGATTGTCCATTATATCTTTTGTTGTTGGGTTTTTATATAATTCAAAAAATGTTTTTTTCTTAATTGCGGATAAAATATTAGCACAACAATTCATTATTGTTTTTTCTGCTTTTATTGAATCTAGGTTTTCTTCTGTTGTACAATTTATTCCTGCATCTTGTAAAACCTTTGAAGTCTCAATCCCTGTTTTTGAATTGTCTGTTTTCCATCCTGATTTTGATTGATTTACAATAAGCTGGTTTTCTACAATTCTAAATCCTTCAAAAACGGATATTGATGAGAAAGAAAACTTTTTAGTGTATTTTTCATATAATTCATTTTCAACAATTCCATTCTGAATGCTCACCAGATGTTTTGTTTTTATCTGATTATCATTTATTTTCTTCAAATTGTTTTCAAAATCGTAGAGTTTTGATGTGATAAAAACAAAATCATAAGTTTTATTTTTTGGGAAGGCATAAATTCTCTTTGGAATTTCATAAATTTGTTCCCCAATAAGAATTGTTTCATGCAATTTCTTCAATTTCTTTCTTCCAAGCAAAAAAACATTATGTCCTTTGCTATGGAGCAAAGTCCCTAGATAAACTCCTATTGATCCCGCACCAACAATTAAAATATCCATATTATAATATCAAAAATCATTCTAATTAAAAAGCTTTGTTATTTGAGCGCGCCAAAATTTATTTCATTTAATTCCTATTAGTTGTCCTGCGTAGCAGGTGGCTCGTTAGAGCCAAGTTTCGCACCCTCCTTTTCTTTAAAATATAATTCTTCACTTAAATTCTTTGTAAATAAAGTTAGTCCTCCACCAAAACATTCTAAGCAAAACTCTTTTCCCCATTTTGAGCATTTTCTTCTATGCTCAAGTATCTTTCTATAAGTTTTGCTTTCTCTCATTAAATCTTCTGCGTCTTCAATATAAACTTTATTTACCATTTTACTTTTTGGGTGCGAAATTACAACTAACAGACTTTTAACGAACTCCGGTGAATTTTAGGTTTTCCCGCGTTAAAAGTCCGGAATTCAGAAAACGATTCGAAAAATTTTTATATATCCCCTCCTTTGATTATTCATGTCTTATGTTCCTGTGAACATCGAGAGATCTGTTGAGAAGGAATGCAGAAGAAGGAGGTTGAGTCCGCGGACGACTAAAACCTACTTATACTGCATCAATCGATTTCTGGAATATTCCCCCAAGACTCTTGATAAGATCTCAAAAAAAGATGTCCGGCTTTTTCTCGAACACCTGTCTGAGAAAGATTTGTCCGGGAACTCTCTGAACACTTATCATATGGCCATCAGATTTCTTTTTACTCAAGTCCTGGACAAAAAGATGTGGCTTGACATAAGATATTCAAAGACCCCTGTAAGGCTTCCTGAAGTTTTATCCAAGGATGAAGTCAAAAAATTGATAGACTCGATTAAAAATTTCAAGCATCAGCTGATGGTTTGTTTTATGTATTCTTCAGGTTTGAGAGTCTCTGAACTGATAAACATGAAAGTCAAAGACTTGAATCTGGACAAAAATTTCGGATTTGTCAGAAACGGAAAGGGTGGAAAGGATAGGTTGATCACCTTGTCTAACAATCTGATTCCTGCAATAAACAAAGTAATCAAGGATGAAAAACTCTCAGAGGCGGATTATCTATTCAAAAGCAATCGCGAAAGAAAATATTCAATAAGGACTCTCCAAAAAATAATCGATAAATCGGCAAAGTCTTGCGGGATAAAAAGGAAGATTCATCCGCACACTTTAAGGCATAGTTTTGCGACTCATTTAATAGAAAACGGGTATGATGTCACAAATGTCCAGGCGCTCTTAGGTCACAAGTCCCCTGAAACGACCTTGATTTACACGCATATCGCTTCCCCGAATTTAATCAACACAAAGAGTCCTTTGGAGGATTTGTAGAGAAATTAGATATCCTCCCCTCTTCTCTCGTCTTAAATCTTCCCGACCAAATCAAGTCCGGGGTGAAGAGTCTTTTGTCCCGGCTTCCAGTTCGCGGGGCAGACTTCTCCGCCGTTTTCTCTCACGAAAATAGCAGCTTCGAGTTTTCTTATGAGTTCGTCAGCGCTTCTTCCGATGGAATTGTCATGTACCTCGTAAGCTTTGAGTATCCCGTCTGGGTCTATCAAAAATGATCCCCTTAATGCGACTCCCTCTTCAGGTATTATCGTTTCGTATTTGTAGGATATCTCATGTGTCGGGTCAGCAACCATCGGGAATTTTATCTTCTTTATCGTGTCAGAAGCATCATGCCATGCTTTGTGGACAAAAGGTGTGTCTGTTGATACAGAAAGGATTTCGCATCCTAATTTTTTGAAAGTCTCGTACCTCTCTGCCATCTCTCCCAGTTCGGTGGGGCATACGAAAGTGAAATCGGCCGGGTAGAAAAATACTATCACCCATTTCCCCCTATAATCTTCCAAAGAGACTTTTTTTATCTTTCCTTCATGATAAGCTTCAGCAGTGAAATCCGGAGCAGGATGATTTATTGCTAAAAATCCTTCTTCATCACAGCTGCAATTTTCGCAATTGCACTCATTGTTGCTGCACCCGCATTCTTCATCTTCGCACTCACAATTTTCTCTCATTTTTTCACCTAAGAAAATTAAAAACAGTTCATATATAAATTTTGCGGACGATTGTGTGGAAGGCAGGACTTAAAAGAATTCTAACTGCTTCGCATCAGGCTTTGCCTGGATGCTCCGCTTAAATAGGTTAAGGCGCAAATTACTCTAAAAATTGAGTACAAGATTTTGCAAATTTATTAAATTAATAAGTGAGTTTTTTTGGGATTAATTCTCTTTAGTGAAGAAATCAATTTCGTAGCAATCAACGGATTAAGATTAGTGTTAGCGGGACAATTATTTACCATTCTTCTTCAGGTTCTATCTTGTTTATCTCTTCAATCATTTTGTCTATCACTTCTTCGCTCATGCCGTGTCCTAATGCTCCCTGTTCTATCGTCTCTATCTGCGAGAAAGCACAGCTTATGCACCCCAGACCGAACTCAAACAGGACTTCTATAGCTTCCGGCTTCTTGTCTATTATCTCCAGTATGCTCATATCTTTAGTTATCACTATTTTTTTCTTCTTTGGCTTCTCTTTCTTCTGTTCTTTCCTTTTTTCTTTTGCTCTTTTCTCTGTCATTTCAACAAATTTATATATCAATTTAATTTTTAATCTTAATGGATTGGGTGATATTCGCTCTTCTTGCGGCGTTTTTCGACGCAACCTATTATCTTCTTATTAAAAAGCATGCCAGTAATGTCAATCCTTATGCTCTTTTCACAAAAGTCTTTTTTTTCGCCGGAATACTTTCCCTGATTGTCTCTTACATAAAAGGATTTCCCGCCCTCGGAAGCAATTTTTATCCTGCATTAATAATAACCATTGTAACCAATGCTGTTGCTGCAATATTATATTTCAAGGCTTTGGAAAAAACAGATCTTTCGGTGGCTGTTCCTATGCTTTCTTTCACGCCTGTTTTTCTCATATTAATCTCTTTCCTTATACTTGGCGAAATTCCCAGCTGGATTGGTGCTATAGGTATTTTTGTCGTTGTTATAGGTTCATATGTTTTGAATTCGACAAAAGATGATTCAGGAATTTTTGCACCTCTCAGATCTATTTTCCGGGATAGGGGAACTATCTATATGTTAATTGTAGCGTTCCTTTACAGTATCACTACAACTTACGGGAAGATGCTTCTTGAAAACTCAGATTTCATCTTCGGTTCCACTATTGTATATTTCTGTCTTGGTGCGGTATTCCTTATAATGTTGCAGATGACCCAAAAGAAAAATTCATCCAAATCTCGGGGAGGATTTTGGCTGGTCGTCCTATTAGGTGCTGCGACTGCATTGTCATCATTGACAGTAAACATAGCTTTCATGACTCAAATTGTTCCATATGTGACTTCTGTAAAGAGATTGAGTATTCTTTTCAGCGTTTTTTACGGAGATTTTCTGCTCAAGGAAAAGAATATGATAAGAAGAATAATCGGAGCAACAATAATGGTCGTAGGTGTAATATTAATCCTGATAACTTAACCGTTCTTTATTTTCCCAGCAGTCCTCATCTTTTCAATGATTTCCGAAAGAACTTTCATGACATAATCTATATTTTTTTCTGTCGTTTCTTTCCCAAGCGTGAATCTTATAGATGACTCCTGCTCTTCTCTTGAGAGACCGATTGCGGCAAGGACATGGCTTTGTGCGTTTGTGTTTGACATACAAGCAGAACCTGTAGAGACGTAGATATTTTTGTTTTCAAGATATCCGCCGAGGGCTTCTCCTTCACATCCTTTGAAGGTTATATTCACATTGTTTGGAAGTCTCTTATCTCCAACTGGACCGTTCAGCTTGCTGTCTGGAATTTTTTCAATTATCCATTTTATCAGCTTATCTCTGAGAGCAGACATTTTTTTATAGTCTGTCTTCCCGGATATTTCAACTGCTTTTCCGAATCCGATGATTCCCGGGACATTTTCAGTTCCGCTTCTTTGTCCTCTTTCATGCCCACCGCCATGGAGGAGAGGGGTGATCTTTACTCCTTCACGAATGAACAGAGCTCCCACACCTTTTGGTCCGTAAACTTTATGTGCATTTATTGTAACAAGGTTCAGATTCATCCTCTTTACATCAAGAGGAATTTTTGTGAAGCTCTGTGCCGCATCTGTATGGAAAAGAATTTTCCTTTCCCTGCAGATATTTCCTATCTCTTCAAGATTTTGTATCGTTCCGATTTCATTGTTTGCTTGCATGACCGAGACGAGGAAAGTTTTAGGTGTGATTGCTTTTTTGAGTTTTTCGATATTAATGAAACCTTCTTTATCAACATCAAGATAAGTCACTTTAGCACCTTTTCCTTCGAGCCATTTTGCGGTGTTTAATATGCAATCATGCTCAGTTTTCACAGTCACGATATGGTTTTTCTTAGGGAAATTCTCAAAAAAAGCTCCTTTCAAAGCCCAGTTATTTGATTCGGTCCCACCTGAAGTGAAATAAATCTCTTCAAGTTTTGCGTTTATGGCCCGTGCAATTGTTTCCCTTGCTTTCTCAACAGCTTTTTTCGCTTCTTGGCCTTTCACATGCATCGATGAAGCGTTACCGTAAAATTCGTCAAAATACGGAGCCATAGCTTTCAAGACTTCCTTGTCAACTTTCGTCGTGGCTGCATTGTCCAAATATACCGGTTCCATCATAACTCCTTAATTGCCAAAAGATTGTTCTTATCTACTTTCATGCCAAACTTTTTTATGAATCCAAAGCTTTTAGCTTTTTTATTTATTATTCCAACGGAAGTCTTGTAGCCTCTCTTCTTGTAGAAATCAAAAACTTTCTTCATCATCTCAGCTGCAATTCCTTTCCTCCTGAACTCTTTTTTGACTCCTGTCTCTTCCCGGAAGATCGTTTCCCCATCTTTCCATTGGTGGGGGTTTACAATCATGAATCCTGCAATTTCTCCGTCTATGTCGCAGACCCATATGTCACAATACCTCGAGAATACTTCAATTTTCTTTCTGGCTTCTTTTGATGTCCAACCTTCATTATACGGTGGCTCTGAAAATCCTTCTTTGTAGATCTTAGCAACATCTTCAAAATCTTTTCTTGCAGCTTTTCTTATTTTCATTTTAATTTTACAAGGTAGTTTAGTTTATACTTTTTGAAAAATTCTTCTGCTTTTTGGTTTAGCTTGTTATATATTATTGCTATCCCAACCACTTTGCCGCCTAGTTTTTCAATCATCTTTATTATTGCCTTCCCACTCTCCCCACTCTCAAATTCATCATCGACAATTAATATCCTGTCTCCTCTTTTTATTTCGGATTTGCCAATTTCCAGGCTTTTTGATTTTTTTGAGTAATCAACGTATTTTTTTGTTAAAACAAACTTTTTTGGAACTCTACCTTCTTTGAATATCGGTGCGAAAGGTATTTTGAGTTTCTGAGCGATTAAAGGACCGTAAAGCATGCCTTTCATTTCAGGAGAGACTACTTTGTCTATTTTTGTGCCGTGGAAAGGTCTTGCAAGATCTGAAATTATCTTTTTATATAAATTATAATCCATTGTAATTAGATATCCGCCACTCTCTTTCATTTTATTTATTAATTCCTCTTCAATTTTCATTTCAGTATTCCCTCCTTTTTGAGGATTTCTTTATGCGTGTAAGCAAGTTTCATATTTTTTATTTCCGCTGGTTTGAACCACTTCACTTCCTGTGTTTCGTCTTTTGCTTTTGGAGTCCCTTTTATGATCTTTCCAAAAAAAGGTATATTCAGAGAATGAAAATGTGATTCTTTTGTTGGGAAGACTTCATAAATATTTTTTGATTGACGGATTATTTTTACTTTAGCACCTGTTTCCTCTTCAAATTCTCTTTTTGCTGCATGTGAAAGGCTTTCACCATAATCCACAAGCCCACCTGGAAGATTCCAAAAATCCGGATAGGCATACATGTTTTTGTCTCTTTTTCCAAGAAGGATCTCACCTTTCGAATTTTTGACTATAACCGGGACCCCTACAACAACCGGAAGCTGAGAATATATCGGTTTCAGGTTTAGAAATTTTGCGGCAAGGTTTTGTAACCTGTTTTTCATTTTACTTTACAGCCTGTGCATTCTGTCTGTCTGTGCTTATCAATTATCTTCAATATTGGCAGAATGGTTTTTTTGTTAAGAGAATAAACTCTTTTCTTTCCGACCTGTTTTGAATTGACAAGGCTGCAGAATCTCAAATTTGCAAGTGAATGTGAAAGTTTTGATTGCTCTACATTAAGCTTTTCCGAAAGCTCGTTTACGCTTGATGGTTTTTCCTTCAATTCTGCTATAATTCCTATTTTCAGCGGGTTTGCCAGATTCTTGAAAAAGACATGATAAGCATCGCAATGTATGTTTTTCATATGACTATGAGTTCATATGAATATATAAATTTTTTGTATGCTGGATTATCATTAAATTTATAAAAAAATACGTTCTTTGGAGAAGATGAACGATGGTGATATAAAGGAGGCCATATCCAATCTTGATAAGGGTTGCTTTTTAAGAAATTATTGTGAAGATTATTTTGATCTTAAAGAAATCAGGGAAGGATTATATTCAAAACTCGGAAAAAGATACGGAAAGCATTTTTTATTTGATGGAGTTAATAAGATGATAGATGAAATGCCAAAAAACATAGAAAAGATGCTTGCAAAGAAATCAGTTCCATTAATCCCGCCTGAACTTATGCTTTCAAGGCTTATTGGTATAGAAGATTACCTTAATGGCAAGTTCAGTTTTTGAAATATTTTTCTAAAGTGGGAAATTCTTCCGATTCATATTTTTTATAAGGTGAAGGCACTTTTTCCCTGAGCAAATGTTCAGGAATTGAATTTCCCCATGCTTTGCAATATTGCTTGTATTCACACCAGTTGCAAAGAATTGACCTATTGACTGGAAAATCCTTTGTATTTTCAATTTCATTTATCAGTTTTATTGTGTCTTTCTTCAGCTCTTCAAGCTGTTCATCCGTTCTCTTTGATATTATCTTGATATTATAATTCAGATAATGCCATGTAAGTGTTACTGGTTTATCTCCATAAAGCTCTTTTATAGCGATCGAATAAAGAGCCAGTTGTCTGTCGTTCTCAAATTTGCTCTTGTTTGGCAGAGTATTGGCTGTCTTATAATCATGTATTTCATATTCATTTCTCTCTTTGTTATATGTAAGTCTGTCGATATAACCCACGACTTTGTGGGGGAAATCTTCTCCGAGATTTATCCAGACACGTTTTTCTGTGTCTATCGTCCCGTCCTGGAAAGGGGTGTTTTTAACGTAATAATCGATCAGGAACTTTACTCCTTTGTTGAAATATTCCTGCTTCGGAGTTTCTCCGACAATAATCATCTCTTCTGTATCTTTTTCCTGCCATGTGTTTGCATATCTCTCTATCACCTCGTCCATCTCAGGGACCCTACCTGAAAGGATATTTTTGTAAAGCCATTCAAGCGCATCGTGAACGCATTCGCCAAGATGTGCTTCAACTGATTTCTTTACTGGACTTGGAATTTTATCAATATATTTTAACTTATATTTATAACGGCATTGCTCAAAAGTTGATAATCTTGAATGTGAATAGAGTGTCATTTCAACTTCTTTTGGAAAATACAGATTATAAATTTTTAGTAAAAAGGCTTATATGAGGCTTCCTAAGTTGACAGAAGTGCTGTTGTTGGAGACAGAATTTGCTATTAACTGACTGCTGTTATTAGAGACACTGTTTGCGACTGAAGGTGTTACCTGATTGCCCGAATTTGTGCTTGCATTTTGGTTTGTATTGTGGCCCCCAAATACTAGCAATCCTGCTATAACCAAAACAATCACGATTCCCACAATTATTCCTATCCAAGCTTTTTTATCCATCTTGACTCCTATTCTTAAATTTTTGAACGAAATTGTTTATATTTTCACTTCGGTTAGCTTCTCTTTCCTGAATTGATCTCAGTTGATTTAAACTTCTATTGATTTGTTGTTCTCTTTCCTTTTCAACTTGTTTTAATGCATCAAGTTTTTGCTGCTGGAGCTGTATAGCATCTTCCCTTAATTTTATCTGCGCATTTTCTCTTTGCTGGGAGCTCAGGTTTGAAAAATCCTCTTGAAGTCTGGATCTTATCTCTTCTGTAGTTATATTGCTTTGATTTAGCCTGTCCAGGAGTTCACTGTCATTTCTTCCGAATCTGTTCAGGACCTTTTGGATCTGTTCCCTCCAAAGTTCCTTTTGTAAATCTTCAATTTGTTTTCTCGTATCCTGGAAAGAATTTCTTTCTATTTGGTTAAATTGTGCCTGCAGAGATTTCCTGTCATTTTCATTAAGATAAACTGAAGCATTTCCCCTAAACTCCCTAACTAAGATCGCTGCCTGTGATTTTATGCTTACAAACTGTCCCGCGGCATAAGTTCTGTTTGTGATTGAAACGTTCCCAGCTTCGTTTTTCAGATTTTGAAGTTTGTTTATTATATCTTGAAGGTTTGAAGTATAATTTGAGGTCTTGTTTTGTATATAATTTAGTACTGCTTGTGCCTCAAGCACTTTTATTTCGATGCTTCTTTCCAATTGCAATACTCTTATTTGCGCACCTGGTCTTGTGCCTTGCATTATTTCGACTTCATGTTCGGTTTCATTATCAATCGTTGCATTTCCTGAAGAATTTACTTCAATATTCCCGCCATTGTCACTTTGGGTGTAATTTGCGGTAACGTTGGAAGAACTATTGGATCCGACTCCAGTTGAATTTGAGGTCATATTTGTTTTAAATGTAATATTAGTCGAATTACTTGAATTTATGTTTGTAGAATTATCTGCAAGTGCAAAAGAACTTAACACCATGAAAATCCCGATTGCAAGAACAAATCCTATGAAAAATTTTTCACCCTTCATTGCATTATTAAGAAAAATGCCTTTTTAAAAATTGTGGATTACTTGGCAATTCTCATAATGAGCTTTGCTCATGTTCCCCTTTATCTTTTACGGCATAACAGACACTTGCATCCCAAGATGGCGGATCGCGGAATCCATATTTATCCACAAAACCGTTTTTTACCCAAATATAATGCTTTTGTATTTTTCTTCCGGCGAAAACCTCACAGTCAGCTTCGAAATATCTTCTCTTTTCTTGGGGTTGATCAAAACGTTCTGTTATTATGTGTGAAGCTTCTTTTGATTTCTGATTTTTGAATGAATGAAAATACCACGATCCGATACCATACACTATATTAATATTGATAGATTCATCTAAAAATTCTAACCTGTCTAAGATCTCTTGGAGGGTTTGGTGTTTGCTCTCAATCTTTTTCCTTCCATGTAATCTGTTTGAAATGTCTCTTAACAATCCCATTTTCTTATAATCTATTCATAGAAATTATATTTTTAAATTTTTGGTTTGTTGTCTTTTTCAAGATATAACAAATTTATTCAATTATCTCTCCGAATCCTATCAGTCTCCAGTGGCCATTCATATTTCTTGCAATCCCGACATTATCCCCTTTTATCCCGACTATAGGGATGTTAAGTTTCATCTCCACAAGATCTCCAGATACTTTTTCGACAGTGCCGACTGTTATTGTTGTGTTTACAGAAAGCATAAGCATCTCCTTTGTTCTTAATCCCTCTACTTTATTTTTTTCTTCTTCACCAAGGACTTCTTTGAATAATTCCGCTTTTATTTTTGTCCTTGAAGTTATCTCAGGAAGATTTCCTTTTGTCGAAATAATTGACCCTGTAAGAGAATCTGTCTTGGTCATAAAAGGGTCCAGTTCGGTTTCTATTGATATGCTAGCTCCTGGGCTTACATCATTGACTGATAAATCTCCTTTGTGTATGGAAAGAATTCTTGTCGTTATAGGTTCATAGAAATATTGATTGTTTCTTTTTATTGTCATTCCGGGCTTTATTTCAATTTCATCACCAACTTTGAGTTTCCCTTGTTTTAGTATCCCTCCTAGAACCCCCCCATGCAGATTTTTTATTTCTGTTCCGGGTCTATTTATATCAAAACTTCTTGCGATCAGGAAAATTGGTTTTTCACTCTCATTCCTTTTGGGTATGGGAATTTCACTCAGTGCTTCAAGGAGTTTATCAATATTAACATTTTGCTGAGCTGATATAGGGATTACAGGTGAATTTTCCGCAAAAGTTCCTTTCACGAAATTTTTTATCTCCCGATAATTTTCAAGTGCTTTTTCTTTTGAAATCAGATCTATTTTATTCTGGACAATTATTATATTTTTTATTTTTTTTGCCTGCAGAGCCATAAAATGTTCTTTTGTCTGGGGTTTTATCCCTTCGTTTGCAGCGATTACTAATATTGCCGAATCTATTATTGCCGCGCCTGATAACATTGTTGCCATGAGCATTTCGTGTCCGGGAGCATCTATAAAAGATACATACCTTACTGGTTTCCCTTTCTTCTCTGTATTAAAGTTGCCGTTATCATTGTAAAGAATAAGCTCTGCATATCCCAATTTTATCGTTATTCCTCTTTTCAACTCTTCCGAATGTGTGTCTGTGAACTTTCCGGTAAGTCTCGAAAGAAGTGTTGTTTTTCCATGATCTATATGCCCCACAACCCCTACATTTATCTCAGGTAATTCTTCTGACATGAAAAATTTAGAGAAGTTAGGTTAAAAAAGGTTTGGGGGTTATGCTCTTGCAAAGTCTTTAGGTCTTACTCTTTTTTTTCCAAGGAATTTCTCAAGTAGCTTCTTTGATTTACCTTTTTTACATTCTTCAAATTCTTCAAAATCCAAAAGATGTGTCAGTAAACTTTCCGGTGAAGAGAAAACTTCAGAGGTTTTCCTCATTTCATAGATATTTTCAGGTCCAGATTTGTAAAACGGTCCGATAGACCATCCAAAATTCTGGGAAATATAATGATTAGACTCTAAAACTAATTGTCTGGCATAATAATTGTCAATTCTGAGCTTTCCATGAAGGTCTTTATTGGATATGAAATCGTCTTCACTTTTTGCAAACCAGCCATATAAAGGGATATTTTTGATTTCAGATAAAGTGTCAATAATCCCACTCCTATGATGCCCATCCAAAAGAATCATCCCTTTTTTATAGGGATTATTCCTCACAGGCACTATAATATCATCTGGATCTTTAAGGTAGTTTATGAGAAATCTCTTTGCAGATTCCAAATTAAAATTCTTCTGAATCGGTTTTATCCTACTCTTATCCAGCTTGATTATCTCTCCCATAATTTTATCCCTCAATTAGTCTTTCCGTTATGGTTGGCATCTGGGGTGTATCTTATATCTTTAAGACTTCCACCGTTAAGTTCCATGGTTCTTTCAATGTATGCTCGCCATGAATCTTGATTATGGTAAAAACCATTTTCTGCTTTTTCTTTTGTATAAGCATCCCACAATCTTTCAGGTGCTTTAATTGGATTATAAACTCCAGGTGCATTCAGAACAACTTCAGGGGACCTTATATACATATCATAAGCAGCCTTTCCGCCAATTCCTAATCCTGAAGCAAATAAGATGGCAAATACAACGGTCTTAGCGAGTTTTGATTCCCTAAGATTGAATTTAACCTTGCTTTTGATTTCATTTTCTAAATCTTCTTTGCTGAACATTTTGCCATCCATACCAATCAGAGTATCTGATTTCTCATTAGTTATTTTTGCAGGCTCTCCTGTTCCCATAAACTTATAATGTTTTTTGTTTGTCATTTTATCTTTCCTCCTTTTTGTTCTCTTTTTAGTCTGATTTAAATATTTTATTTAATTCTTCGATTGGTGCGGTATAAAGTTCGTTTATATCTTTCCTTTTCCCACTAAATTTTTTTCGAAGAATATTTTCCCAAGACTTGTAATATTTAGGGAACTTTAATCTATCAAACTGGCGGGCCAATATATTATTTTGAAGCACTTTTTCTACTTCCATCTCTACAAATGTGGCATCTCCTTCAATTAATTTTGTGAGAGAAGACCTATTCTCGAGCTGTTTTGAGGAGATTTGGTTAATATTTAAGTGTCTCTTCCACAAATCTTTAATAGTGGAAAATTGGGCATTGTGAAACAGTTCGTGACTTATTACACTCTTAAGATAAACTTTGTTCCCGCTTAATGCATTATTAAAACTGAACAGTTTAAATGGGGGGAGATAACTTGCTTGTGAGGGTATATTTTTTACATGGATTTCATAATTATCCAATTCTGTCTTAAGCTTACCAATATCTTCGACAAGTGGAGCTACTTCTAATATTGCCTTACGTGCGAAATCTTCTGTTATTATCATGGAGCATAAAGCGCAAAGCGCTATATAAACCTTTCGATTTTGTTGTTCCTCTGTAGGAGTTATTATTAATAACTACTGCAGGATAAAAACCCTTATATACAACCAGAGCTTTATAAAAAAAGCGGAAGGTTTCATCAATCTGGATTAATATGACAAAGATCTCAGATGAGAACTCGTTACAAAAAATCGCAGGAATCCTGTCTTCAATCGGCTTCTCAAAGAATGAAATCTTGATTTATTTTTTCTTGCTAAGAGAACCAGCTTCTTCAGCTCTTTATATCTCTAAAAAAATCAATGTCCACAGGACAAATGTGTATGATTCGCTCAGGAGTCTTATAGAAAAGGGCTTTGTTTACACTATAACAAAAGATGAAAAAAGGGAATATTCTGCTTTACCTATGGAAAAACTTTCCGATTATTTTAAGGGGAAAGAAGTTGAACTAAAAGAGGAAATATCCAAGGTTAAGATTTCTCCATTGCGTGAAACAGATAATGAGAGTATTTCTTTTCACAGGGGTGTTTTTGCACTCAAAGCCATACTTTATGATTTTCTCAGGGAGAAAAAATCGATAAAATTTTATGATTACACCAAGGAATTGGAAGATTTGCTGGGTGAAGCTTTTATCCATGATTATTTCAGGGAGATCCTGAAAAATAAGATTGAAACAAAAATAATCTTCAGCGGTCTAGGATTAAAAAGTGCTGGAAAAATTAAGAGAGACAAGATAATCTTTATTAGAAGGTTAGTATCTAAAGAAAGTTCAAAAGTTTTTAGACTTTCCTGCGGGAATATGTTTGTGATAGGGGTTCTTATGAACCCCGTCTTTTGCATAATGTTCAAAAATAATCTTCTTGCTGGAAACTTCGACAATATATTTGATCTTTTATGGTCAATATCCAAAAAAACGAAATGATGTTGTTTTCCGAAATACACCTTATTTTTTTTGCATACTGCTTTCAATTATAAATGAAAAAGACTTAACTCTGTCATGAAAATGGAATATTACCTTTGCAAAAAGTGTATGCATGTGATATCTAATCCTGTATGTTCTGAATGCTTTTTGAAACATGTCAATGAATGGCTTGCCGGAAGGGATATTGATTCTGCAAAGAAAAAAGAAGTGGTTAATGAACTCAAAAGAGTAATTGAGATTTCTGATGAAGGACTTTCAGATATTGACTGTGTGATATGCCATCAAAATACTGTTGATTTTTGCACTTATTGTCTTGTCCTTAGGACAAGGTGGGTATTGAAAAAACTTCGTGACAAGGGAATTGTTGAGGACTTCGACGATATCTTCAATTATGCCATCTGGACACACTGAGATCAAAAGAATATGGAACAGAAAAAATCTTCGAAAATGTTTGTGAAACAGATAGGAAACGACATTTGCCCAGCTTGTTTTATGAATCAGGTTGAGCGCAGGCTTTATGAGAAGAGAGTTCTTGGTCCTGAAAATGAGATAATCTTGAGCCATCTTGAAAGGAATGTCAGGCCTGAAAAAGAGAATATTTCAATAAATGATTGTCAATCTTGTGGCTCAAGGAAAGTGAGAATCCAGATTTATGATATTATTCTTAGGGCAAGAGACAGCATAAAAGAAACAATCTATAAAGATTTTAATTTGATATTCAAAACAGAACTATTACCTAATATTCATTCTATGCTCTTTGGCATTTCATCTATCTTGTGCCTTCAGCAGCTTTTTCCGTAACTGCAAAAATTTCGGAAAGAGGTTTCTTCCCTTCTTTTGTGACTTTAAGGTTAACTTGGACAACTGCTTCTGAAATTACTTTACCTCTTACAGTCTTTCTTAATCTTAGTCCTTTGGGTTTTTTGTCCCTTGCTGGTTTTTTGCCTTCTCTTTTCGGTTTTTTATGCATAGCTTTGCCGTAAGTTAAAAGTGCTCCCTGGAGTATTTGCCCGGGAATTTCTTTTAATAAGGGGAACCCGGATTTATCTGAAGCGCCAGTTATCTCAAATTCATAACCTTCAAGATCATTTTTTATCTCTTTTCCTTCAATCTTATCTCCTATCTCTCTATCAATAATGCCTGGTGCGTTTGCTTCAAGTTTGTAAGTCTTCCCAGATTTTTCTCCGATGTTAATTTTGAATGCCATGAATTATTTTGCGTAATTTGATTTATAAAGATTGCTGTTAGATTGGTTTTGTGTATAAATTTTGAATGGAAAGACACTTTATGCACAAAGTTAGGCTGCCGAAAAATTTATATACTCATGAAAAATTATCCATACAATTAAGAATTGATTTTGGTGAAAAATAATTCTGGTTACTAGATATATACAAAGATTTTTAACTTATATGAGGCAAATAATAAAATGAAAGACAAAAAACATAACGGAAAATCACATGGTTTCAAAGGTGGGTCCCGTGATTTCAAAAAACCCATTCATAACTTTGATGCAAAGCATGTTTCTATTGAAAATATTAACTTGAACTCAAAAGGAAAGATAATTGTGGAGGGTATTGTAGATCGTGTCGTGCAGACCGGCGGACCCACTATTTTTGGAGTCAGCGATGGGACTGGAAGCCTTGCGATAAAAGGTTTCATAGGTCCGGGACAGAGAGCTTATCCAGAAATAGATGAAGGTGATGCTGTAAAAGCCACAGTTTCAGTTGGAGAATTCCAGGGCGAGCTTGAAGGTGAGATAAGTCATATAAAAAAATTAAGTGATGAAGAGAAAAAAGAGTTTCTGAAAAAACTTTCTGACATGGAAAAAGAAAGGGCGAAAGTCACACCTCCGGAATTTTTGGTGAAAGATGTTATCCTTGATAAATTGAAATCAAGATTTGTGGAAGCGGCAACTCAGATAAGATTGGCCATAATCCAGAACAGGCCGATAATTGTAAGGCATCACAATGATGCTGACGGATATTCTTCAGGATTCTCACTTGAGAGAGCAATTTTGCCATTGATAATAAAACAGCACAGTTCAGTCAAAGCGCCTTGGGAATTTTTCTTAAGGGCTCCGTGCCAGGCACCTTATTACGAAATTGATGATTCAATAAAAGACATGGCGAACTCTTTAAGGAATGTCGCGAAATTCTCAAATAAGATGCCTTTGATTATAATCGCTGACAATGGTTCGACTCAGGAAGACCTTATGGGAATAAAGCAGGGGAAAGTCCATGGGGCTGATTTTATTGTAATTGATCACCATCCTTATGATACTGACGTCATCTCTCAGGAAGTTCTTGTCCATATAAATCCTTTCCTCGTAGGAGAAGAAGGAACTAAATTTTCGGCAGGTATGCTTTGCACGGAGATTGCAAGGTTCATAAACCCGGAAGTGAAAAATATATCTCAGATTCCGGCAATGGCGGGATTCGCTGACAAGATTGATTTAGCAAATCCAAATGTTATGGACCAATACCTCAAAATTGCGGAAAAAGAAGGATACTCAAAAGAACTTCTCGCTGACATTGCGCTGGTGATTGATTATGCATCTGCAAAACTCAGATTTATGGAAGCTAGGGAATATATAGAAGTTCTTTTTGGAGAACCCAGGGATAAGCAGAAGAAATTGATTGAACTCATGGCTCCTTATATTCATGACCTTGATAAAAGAGGTGTGTCTATAGGGAAAAGCAATGCGAAACATGAAAAATTTGGAAAAGTAACTTTGCAGACGATAGAAATTGAAGAGACCTTCCCCGGATTCGGATTCTTTCCAAAACCTGGAAGGGCAGTCAGTCTCATACATGATAATTACCAGCACGAAAAGAATGTTTCGGCTCTTGTCACAGCAGGTGTGATGTCGACTGCAATAACCCTGAGGGCAACAGATGAAGCAAATTTCTCGTTCCATGAACTTTTAGGATTCCTTAATGAAAAGGTTCCCGAGGCTTTTGTCGCTGGCGGAGGTCACAAGAATGCAGGTTCGCTCACATTTTTGCCTTACAAAAAAGATGAGATAGTAAAATATCTTAAAGAATTTATAAAACACAGGAACTAAAATGCCAAATGATTTGCTGAGGGTGGATTTTTATGCTCTCAGGAATCTGATTTCTTGTTATCTTGATCAGGCTACTCCGAGTGTTTTTGGGACTTATCTGGCAACTGAAATCATGCAGCCAAAAAAAGGTTTTTATTATTTCACCGTTGCAAAATTCAGAGATTCATTTGATCCGTACAGTGTTACAGTTTTCACTTTTGACGGGAAGAAAATGCGTGCATTTATAGATAATATCGGAGCCGATGGTGATGCCGGAAAAATTAAAGGTCTTGTCTCGGCAATTGAAGGAACACACTATAAGGGGATTATATCTAATTTTAATCTCTTCAAAAAAGATATCTCAGAGTTTTATTGATCCAAGGATTTCCAAAAAACAGGGATAATTTTATATATCAATTTAATTGTAATATTTTGTGGGATCAATGCAGGATTTTCTTTATAAAGAAGCAAAAAGAATTGCTCCGCAGGTCGAGGAATTAAGTGGCTTGAAGTGTAACCTTGAGCAGGTTTATTTTAAATTAACCAGAAATTTTATTGCTCCCATCCTTTTAAGTCGTTTATCATTAAGGAATGCTATGATTTTGCATTATCATCAGGCCGGTTCATATAGTCATGAGCTCAGGCGATTAAGCATATCTTCTAAACTTGTTGAAGAAAGTATTTATTCCTCTGTCCTTGCGCATGAACTGATGCATAACGCGCAATTTAGTTCTTTCCCAGAAATCTTGCATTTCTCTCACTCTTATGACTTTGGTAAAGGCGGGGCAAATCCTTACCCTTATCTTATAGAAGGCGACGCAGAATTGATTTCAACTCACTTCCCCAACTACAAAAGGGTTGTGGAAATTCCTGATGTCTTTATGACTTTTATAGGAAAAGATTATTATGAGAAATTTTTTTCAAAAAAAAGGAAAATTTATGAAAAAGGCAAAAGAATACTCCTTGAAAAGTTCGGCGGTGACAGAAAAGAGATAAATAAACTTTACAGAACAGACGGCGAAAAACTGATTGATATCTTTGAGCTTGAAAGGAAATATTCCGGAATTTATCTAAGATGGCTCAAAGAAAGAACGGGTTTTGATGATAAAAGATTACATTTAAATAATTCTCAAACTTTTTCGTCAGATGGAGAAGAGTGAAAAAGATTCCGTGTTCATTGAGTTGAAAGATGTATTCAAATATTACTATATGGGTGAGAATGTTGTAAAGGCTGTCGATGGGATCTCAATAAAAGTGAATATAGGGGATTTCGTCGCTATAATGGGGCCCTCCGGATCAGGGAAGTCTACATCGATGAATCTTGTAGGGAGCCTTGACGTCCCGACCAAAGGTCGCATTTTCTTGGACGGAGAAGACATTTCCACTTTTACGGAGTCGGATCTTGCCCAGCTTAGAGGTAGGAAAATTGGTTTTATCTTCCAATCATTCAATCTTATTCCGAATCTGACTGCAAAAGAGAATGTTATGCTTCCGATGACTTTTCAGAATATCCCTCTTGAAGAGAGGGAAATAAAGGCAGAAGAACTTCTTGACCTGGTAGAGCTTTCTGAAAGGATGAATCATTACCCAAGTGAACTTTCAGGCGGGCAGAAGCAGAGAGTTGCAATAGCCAGAGCACTTGCTAATGATCCTGAAGTGATTCTTGCTGATGAACCAACTGGAAACTTAGATACAAAAACGGGGGATATTGTCATGCATTTTCTTGATAAACTTCACAAAGAGGGGAAGACAATAATTATGATCACACATGAACCGGAGCTTGCAGAGTACCATGCGGATATAGTTTATTGGCTGCGCGACGGGAAAATAGAAAAAGTAACCAAGAAGAAAAAAGGCGCAAAGTATATAGATGGGGATTTGAAAGAATTAGTTGAGAAGAGGAAATAAGTAATGATTTAAACAAATTTTCTCTGCATAATTTATGAAAATAAATCTTGAAGAGCTTGCTTATCCATTGACATCACGGGAGACAAAACCTAACAAAGCAATGAAAGAGATTGTCATGCCGTTTTTGCAAGGTCATGGTGTACAAAAAATTCTCGATTATGGCTGCGGGAAATTCCTCCGTGATTCATTTTACTTATCTGAAAAGGGTTTTACGGTAGACGCACTTGATCTGGCGGAACAAATTGAAAGGATAGATCCCGTACTGATTCAAAAAATACATTCGATTTCTACAAATCTCGAGAATAAAGATTATGATACTGTTATGCTAAACTTTGTCCTTCAGGTTCTGCCAACGCAAAAACAACGTGATGAAGTCTTGGGCAACGCACTTTCTGCACTCAAGAAAAACGGCTATTTTATTTTATCGTTAAGGAATAAAAATGAAATTGACCGCGACTTTTATGATGGTCGAGGAGCCTTATACAAAGATGGTTTTATAATGAAGACGGGGAAATATAGAACTTTTGTCAGAGGATACACAAGAAAAGAGATGGAAGATATAATTCAAAAGGAGGGTTTAGATACTATAATCTTTGAAAGGACTTTCTCCTCATTTGTTTCTGTAAATAGAAAAAAGTGAAATTCGAATAAACAACTTTATAACTCCCCAATCATTTTCTTTTTGGAAGGTGAAAATATGATAAGTGACGCATTTGTTCTTTCATTCAAGAATCTGAAACATAGAGGTTTGCGTTCATGGCTAACCCTTCTTGGAATTTTTATAGGTGTGACTGCAGTTGTCTCATTGGTATCTCTTGGTAATGGGCTTCAGGCCGCTGTGGCAAGTCAGTTTAGCATAAGCTCAACCGATCTTTTGACAGTGCAGGCAGGAGGAATTTCAGCTGGAGCACCTGGAAGTGGAGCTGCAGATCCTTTAACAAAAACAGATTTAAATGCAATAAAAGAGCTTTCGAGTGTCAAACGTGCAATAGGAAGAGATATAGTGCCTGTAAAGGTGATATTTAATCAGAAAGCAGCTTTCACATATGCGACAAATATTCCATCGGGGTCTGATAGGCAATTTGTTTATGATCAAATAAATGCTAAACCTATATCGGGAAGGCTTCTTAAGGACGGTGATGCAGGAAAAGTTGTTTTAGGATATAATCTTGCTTCTGATTCAAATGGTTTTGGGAAGGCAATTGTTCCGGGAAACTCTATCACAATTCAAAACAGAACTTTCCAAGTCGTAGGAGTTCTATCTAGACAGGGGAGTTTTATTTTTGATAATGTAATTTATATGAATCAGAATGATTTAGATTCAATCTCTAATTATGGAAATAAGGTCGACATCATAGCTGTTGAGCCGACAGATCCTAACAATGTAAACAAGACCAAAAATGATATTGAAAATCTCTTGATAAGGCTAAGGAGCGTTACAAAAAACACAGAGAACTTTGAGATTTCCACACCGCAGGCAAGTTTGGCGCAGGTTAATCAGGTTCTGGGGGGTGTTCAGATCTTTATCGTTATTGTTGCATCTATCTCAATATTTATCGGAGCTATAGGGATTGTAAATACAATGACAACTTCTGTGCTCGAAAGAAGAAAAGATATCGGGATAATGAAATCCATTGGTGCAACAAATGCCCAAATTTTTACCCAATTCTTCATAGAGTCAAGTTTATTGGGTCTCGTTGGCGGGCTTGTCGGATCTATTGCTGGAGAACTCTTAGGGGTAGTCGGGACTCTCTCGATAAATAGTCTCATAAACGGGCACCTTCCCATAACCGTGAACTTTGGGTTGATAATAAGCGCTCTTTTTGGAAGCTTTTTGATTGGGGGAATCGCGGGCATAATTCCTGCTATGAGAGCAGCAACACAAAAACCCGTGGAGGCGCTGAGAGAATGACACGCCCCGAAAGAATTCATCGAAAGTTTATGGAGATTGTTGATGCACTTGTCAAAAAGAGAATAAATGAAAGAGAAATCCAAGCAGTCGTACTTGGGGGGAGTGTTGCAAGGGGTGAAGAAACAAAGCATAGTGATATTGATATCAATTTTTATGTTAAGGAAGCAGATTTACCCGAAACTGTGAGGGGTTTTTATAAATTCAAAGGCAAATACATCGAGGAACATTATTCTTCCATTGAAAATTTGAAAAATGAAAATTTACTCCCGGAAGAGAAGATTATTTATGACAAAACTGGAAAAATAAAAATTCCTGAATTTGATGGAAGGAAAGCCCGGAATAAATTTAGAAGTGATTTATCTGAATCAAAAAGATTATATAGAATTGCAGAGAATTTTTTCAGGAAAAAAGATTATCAAAACTGCCTGTATACTCTTATTGGGAATGGACCGTCATTTATTCTGATGCATTCGCTTCCAAGAAGATTTAATTTGCCTTTTCCAAGCTTCAGGCTCATGAGCAGCATAAAAGAGGTTGATAAAATCAATAAAACAGTATTCTACCCTATCTTCGAACAGATTTATCATTTCAACAATATGGACAAGAAAAAGATATTGTCTGAATTCAAAAAATCTTATCTATTTATGAGTGATCTAAAAAAAAGAGAAAACTCAGAAGTGAAAAACCTGGGATTTTTTGAAAAGTCTAAGGTAAAATATAATCTTGATGGGTTGAAAATGACTTTTAATGATTACCCCTTTGTTTTTGCTCATAGGTTTATAGTTGGCTGTCTTGCAATGTGGGCTTCAGACAAAAAGCTTGATGATACAATTCGGAAAATTCTTTCAGATTCGTTATTAAAAGTTTTGGGATTAGAATCTATTGAAAAAAATTTGGTTGAACAAAAATTAAACCTCTCAAAAAAGCTTATAATGGAGTGTGAGAAATTAAAATGATCAAAGCTGTTGTTTTTGATATAGGTGAAGTCCTTCTCAAGGAAAAGAACGGAGAGATAGAAGCGGAACTTTGGAAGAAGCTGGGAAGAAGAAATGACAAGGCAAGGGAGATTATTTTAAAATATTTGAATCGGGCTATTTCAAGAAAAGAGGAAGACTTCTGGCTTGAGAAGAAAATTGCAAAAAGGCTAGATCTGAATCCTAATCAGCTGATAAATCTCTGGATGGATCTTAAAGACAAATATTTCGAAGTAAATAGAGATGTGGAAAAGATAATAGCTAAACTTAAAAAAAACAAATATACTCTTGTAAGCCTTACAGATGTTAATTATTCTCATGAGATTGTCAGAAGAAAAATGAATGTTTATTCCATGTTTGACATTAATCTTAAATCTTTTGAACTGAAGACTAGGAAACCTCTGAAAAAATTTTATAAGGTACTCTTAAAAAGGACTAAACTAAAACCTGAAGAGATAATATTCATAGATGATTTTCCGTTGAATCTCGAAACACCTAAAAAAATGGGGATAAAAGCTATTCTTTTCATAGATGCGTTACAGTTGAAAAAAGATTTAATTAAGCTAGGGGTGAAGTTGAAATGATAAACACCGAAACAATTCGCTATTCGTTAAGGAATCTGAAGCATCAGAAAGGGAGGAGCTTTCTTACAGTATTTTCGATCCTCGTCGGAATAGCAACAATTTTCATATTCATAAGTTTTGGATTGGGACTTTACAATTACACGCAGCAGCTTGCAGGAAGCGGTTCGGCAGACAAAGTTATAGTAATGGCTAAAGGCCTCGCAGGTGCCACAGGGTCAAGTTCAATTGTTTTGAATGACACCGACCTTAATGCAATAAGAAGTTCGGCAGGTGTTCTTCAGGTGTCTGGAGTTTACACGAATGTCGTTCAGATTAGCAAGGGTGATGAACAGAAATATGCATACTTGATAGGTTACGATCCGTCAAATTCCCTTATACTGGATACTTTCAATGCAGAAATTGACAAAGGAAGATTTCTTGAGCCCGGAGACACAAGAAGTGTTGTTCTGGGATACAATTATGAAATTGCCGGAAAGATTTTCACTAAAGGACTTAACGTGAATGACCAGATAAAAATAAACGGAACACTTTTGAAGGTTGCCGGATTTTTGGCTCCGATAGGAAATCCCGGGGATGATTCCAATATTTATATGACAAATAATTATTTCAAGACAATGTATCCTGACAAAAAATCTTATACGGAGATTGTTGCAAAGATTGATACGAAAAACATCGATCAGGTGATATCAAATATACAAAGAAATCTAAGGAATGAAAGAAATGAAACAAAAGGTGAAGAAGATTTTTATGTTGAATCTTTCCAGAGTATTTTGGATTCTTACACCTCAGCTCTAAATATAATCATAGGTTTTGTTGTTCTTATAGCTCTTATTTCCGTTCTTGTTTCTGGGATTAACACAGCAAACACAATGATAACTTCTGTTCTTGAAAGATACAAAGAGATAGGCGTCCTGAAATCTATAGGTGCAAGAAACCCTGAGATATTCGGAATTTTCCTTTTTGAATCAGCCTTCTTGGGATTTGTAGCTGGAGCTCTTGGAGTTCTTTTGGGTTTTGGAGCGACACAGTTGGCTAAAAATATTCTTTCAGGTCTTGGATGGTCTTTCCTTGCGCCTTATTACACACCATGGCTTTTCTTGGGTTGCATACTTTTTGCTGTTGTGACAGGTGCGATATCTGGGGTTATCCCGGCAATAAAAGCATCCAAGATAAATCCCGTAGATTCACTGAGATATGAATAAATTAAGGAATTTTAAGCACTAATGCCGAAGAAATGTTTCATTAAGAATCCAACTCCGAAGCTTATTATCGCAACGATTATTGATATAGCTGCCATCTCTGCAAATCTTGCCAAGAACTTTTGGTTCTTTGCAGTAGTGATATAAAAAGTATAACCTGCGATTATAATGATTGCAAGGATAACTGTAACTATTAAAGCGACAAAAACGCTTTGTAAAATAATGTAAGGCAGGATAAGTACGAGAACTGTGATAAGATAAGCAACACCCGTATAAACTGATGCTTTCACAGGATTTTTCTCTTCGGAGCCTTCTTCTTTAGATGCAAAATATCCAGAAGCTGCCATGGATAACGCGGCCGCAACACCAATTATGAAACCTGAAACTGCAATTATTTTATTATTTTGCAATGCTAGTGTAAGACCTGCGAGACCGCCGGTAAGTTCGACAAGCGCATCATTAAGGCCAAGGACCACACTTCCTGCATATTCTATTCTTTCTTCCTTTATCATATCAAGAACAGCTTTTTCATGTGTCTGCTCATCTTTTATAATGGATCCTATTTTGTAATTCTTTTTTAATTTTTCATAAGCTTCAATAGCAAGTATCTCCCCTCTTTCCATAAACTTTAGCGAGAAACTCAAACCAAGGAGTTTTGCTAAGAAAATATACCAAAATACTTTTATCTTGTTTGATCTTACTTCTTCCCCGGATATTTTTTTAAAATAATCGTAATGCCTGGATTCATCATCAGAGAGCCTTTTCAAAATTTTTTTATTCCTGTGGTCTTTCGTCTTTTCTGCAAGCCCGGCATAAATAGCTTTTTCAGTAGCTTCATTTTTCTGTGCTTTCAAGATTAGTTTTTCCATAAAAAAGCCAGATTATTTTGATTTATAAACTTTTTAGATGAGAAACATTTAAAAACAAAATTTGGTTTACTTTCATATGAAAAGAAGTGTCATATTTTTATTCGCCATGGCTGTTTTTGCCTTGAGCATTGGGGGAGTTTTTGCAACCGCAAATCCATGCAACCTCCAAGTATCTCTTGTTAATCAGGATCCTTATCCTGCAGTTCAGGGTGACACTGTGAAGCTTTTGTTCCAGGTTAATGGGATATCGAATCCGGATTGCAATGGAGCTTATTTCAGGCTTGATCCAGGGTATGCTTTTTCACTTACACAAAACAATAGTGTAAGGACCTTGCAAGGAAGCACTTATACGCAAAATTACAATAACAATTGGGCTATACCTTATACGCTTACTGTCAATGGAGCTGCTCCGGACGGAGAAGCTTTAGTTACTGCTTATTACTCTCCCGGTTCGGGAGCACCCTCAGCCGAAGGATTCTTGTCTCAAGTATTTAATGTTTCGATTCAGAATTCAAGAGCAAGCTTTGAGGTTTACGTCCAAAATTATGATCCGTTGACAAACGATCTTACTTTAGAAGTGCTTAACACAGCTAATGTTGATGCCAAGGCCGTGACTCTTCAGATTCCAGAACAGCCGAATATACAAATGAAAGGTTCTAATGTTAATATAATCGGTGATCTTGGATCAAATGAATATACTACTGCTGACTTCTCTGCTATTCCTGTTACCGGGGAATTGAACCTCACGCTTTCTTATACAGATCTTGCCGGTGTGAGAAGAAGTGTTAATGAAACAGTTAATTATGATTCAAAATTCTTCCAGAGTACAACTTCAAGCTCGAATTCCGGCTCTGCTGTGACTTGGATTGTTGTTGCCGTTGTTGTTATTCTCCTTGGGTATTGGTTTTACAAAAGGCAGAAAAGGAAAAAAGCTCTTCAGGAAAGAAGGATGAAGAGTATAAAGTAAATTATTCAGAGTTTTCTTTAATTAATATTTTGACTTTTTCAAATGGGTGTCGGGACAAATTGATGTGCGTACAACAAAGATATATAAATTTCAAAGTCCTCAATTCAAAATGGTAAAGAACGGGAAAAGCGGCAATACAGTGAAAGTGACTTTCGCCGGTTTCTGGGCAGCAGGCTGGCTATTTACAATAGGTTTTCTTAAACTCTCATTTTGGAAGGCAGTTCTTGCAATACTGATTTGGGCATATTATCTCGGAAGCGCTTTGTCAGGAATGGTACACTGATTTTATTATATAAATATTTTTAAATCATAAGAGTAGTGTTAATACATGCCAATGAAATTAAATTATGATCCTGATGGGAAAAAGCTGAATGATTATCTCTTTGAAGGGGGAATTTCTGGAAAAGTTTTTGTTAATATACATGATGGAAATAAACCA
Organism: archaeon; assembly: GCA_027343665.1. Classification (GTDB taxonomy): domain Archaea; phylum Nanobdellota; class Nanobdellia; order Pacearchaeales; family GW2011-AR1; genus GW2011-AR1. The sequence continues at coordinate 80,242 of DAHWKL010000001.1, read as the reverse complement.
TATATAATTACCAATCGCCCGTATCTGGACGGACCTTTAGCTAATCTTGATATGTCTGAGGTTTGGAAAGGGGGAATACAAAAAAGTAGGGGCTTCTTATTTCATATGGATGATCCTGAGTATGATCCTTTAAGAGTTGACATTTCTACACCTGAAACACAGAGAATTGATAAAGAGACTCTTGAGAAAGCTTTATTGAAAATCCAAGTCGAAGGATGGAAGAACAAATTTGGGAAATAATTTCAAACTCCCCACTTGGGATTTGTTTTTCTCTTAAGTTCCGCGATTTCTCTAAGAACATTTATCTCATTTCCTGTCAGTAAGTCTTTATTCTCTTTGAACTTTTTGAATTGAGACTCACCTAAATTCGAATAAAGGAATTTTTTCCCCTTAAGTTGTCTTTCATAGTTTACATTTGATATTGATATTGCGACTTCGTCGCTTTCATGTGACTCTTCCACTGAATTCTTGTCTGCTTGGATGTTTTTTATTTCGCCAATTTTCTCATCGTTTTCATCTATCATTGAAAGTCCTCTAATCAGTTTCCCTCCAGCGACACGGACCCCGAAAATCGCCGGCTTTGTATTTCTGAAAACATACTGGGGCAAAAGCTCTATCTTGCATATAGTCGAAAGTCCCATAAGCCTCTTTTTTTCTATTTCGATTTGTGTCTTTTTCCTCCAGGCAACGAGATCTTCTATTATCTTGTAGACGACATCTCCACATATGACTTTCATCTTCCCCAAAAATTCCCTCGCTTCTTCCGAGATTCCGACATTGAAACCCACAATCACAGCATCAAGTTCGTTTATATCGACGTTCGCTTTCGCATTTATCACATCAGCTTTGTTTATATCACCTATGCCTGCGCGAACAATTGAGATATTGCTTTGCTTCAATAGCACCATTAAAGCTTCAAGGCTCCCTAAAGAATCTGCTTTGGCGATTATTCCGTGGCTTTCTGTTTTTATAGCATCGCTTATCTCTTTTTTGAATTCTTTTCTTATGTCCTCAAGGTTATTCTTGAATCTCACAAAAGGCATTCCGGGAAGTATCTCTGTCTTATCAGTCAGCTGCATCCTTATCCCTGTCGAAGCTTTTGCTTCTTCAACGACTTCAAATTTGTCTGAAATCGGTTTTATCTCCTCAAGTATCCTTATTTTTGTCACAATTGGATCCCCTGAAAGTGAGGCGACAGCTATCTCATCTGTCCTTTTCAAATTTCCGTCATACAATATGGCCTCGATAGCGGATATAGCCTTGTCCTTTTTCACTTCAAGAGTCACGCCTTTTGGATCGTCATGAAGTTCGAGTTTTTTCGAGAGAAATCTTTCAGAGAGTCCGGCCAACATGAAGATCAGCTCAGGAATACCTTCTTTTGTATAAGCTGAGCAAGGCACTATTGCTATGCTTCTTGTGAAGTCAGTTATATTATAAAACAAATCCGTTTCAAATCCATAAGATTGGAGTGCACCTTGTAATGTATAATATTTCTCAAGAAAATTTTCTTTTACCCTTTCTCCCTGGCTTTCTACTGATTCTCTTAAGTCATCACTCATTTTCCTCCACCCAGTAATCTTGTCTATTTTGTTCATCGCGATCACAAAAGGGGTCTTGTTCATTTTCAGTATTTGTATGACTTCGGCTGTCTGAGGTTTTATCCCTTCATTTATATCTATTACCAAGACCGCAAGATCAGCAAGTGATCCGCCTCTTTTCCTTAAGTTCGAGAACGCAGCGTGACCAGGTGTATCAATGAGTAAAAATCCAGGAATCCTCAGATTTATCCCGGACTTTTCAATTAAAGGACAGGCTTTCTTAAGATTCTCTGCCGGAAAAGATGTGAAAGATATTTTTTGTGTTATCCCCCCCGCCTCACCTTCCTGGACAAATGAGCTTCTGAGTGCATCGAGTATTGAAGTCTTACCATGGTCTACATGCCCCGCTACTGTAACTATGGGTTGCCTTATTTTTGTTTGAGTTTCCATGAATCATAAATTGTAATAATCTTTTTAAATATTAAGTGCAGATGATTTTTATGGGAAAATTTCCTGATGAAGAATATAAAGGCAATGATGCTTATGAGATATTATATTATGTTTTTGACGGAACAAAAAAAGATTTAGATCCTTCTTTTGATTATTACCAAAGAATAACCCGAGAGCAATTCAAAAATGCAAGCAGAGCAATACGTGAGATTGGGTCACGGTTGACCTACTTTGAGAAAATTGATCCCTCCAGCTGTTATTTTTTCGTAAATGGAGATAATCTGAGCTTCAATGAGAATGATGAACAGATTCATATAACCACTGAGTTTGAACCATTGAGTGATCATATAAATGATCTCACAAAATTGGTCGGGCTTCCGGCACCCATGAGAAAATATAGGTTTAGTAATAATTAAATAATCCCGGATCGATCACTCTATTTTTGACTGTTTTAGTTTTTCTCGGTCTAAATTTTCTTTAGTCCTTCTCCTGTTTATATATTTGTAAATCAGGATTTTCACCTCATCATCTATGAAAAGCCATATCATTGCATAAATCCAAATTATACCTGCGTAAGTCCACCCTATTGGGGCTATGAACCATCCGTAAACAGCAAATAATGTTGCAAGTATTTCCGTTCCTACCCCTGCAATAAGGAGAATTGGAGATGGATAAGGTTTTTGCCAGAATCTTTTGTCCGTTCTTGCAACATATATTGTTGAATGCCCGGCGACTGCAAGCTTTAGGAAAATCATTGTTTGTATAATAATTATAGACAAACCAAAAATATTTTTGGAGAAATATAAAAAACCGAAGCTTGCGATGACTCCTGTAAGGCCTATTGCAGTTGATACAGTCAGGACTTCTTTAATGTTCCATTTGACGGGTCGCCCTTCTATCTCCGTGTTATCATACGCTATTGTCATTATAGGTAAATCGTTCAAGATAAGTATAAGTATGACCATTATCGCTGTTATTGGATAGAAACCCAGAATCAATATGGAAGCTGTTATGAAGAAAATGAGTCTTATTGTTTCAGCTATTCTGTATGTTGAATAGCTTTTCATTCTCAGAAATATTTTACGTGCTTCCTTTATCGCATCGATTATGACTGAAAGTCCTTTATCCATCAAAATTAAATCAGCTGATGCTCTTGCGGCGTCAGTCGCGCCCGAAACCGCGATTCCGCCGTCCGCTTTTTTCAAAGCAGGTGCATCATTAACACCATCTCCGGTCATTCCGACTATGTGCCCGGATTTCTGAAGGCTCTCAACAATCATATATTTGTCTTCAGGATAAACCTGTGCATATCCATTGGCATCAACAATTTCTTTTATCACCGAAGGACTTTTTATCTCCATACTTTGAATTTTTCCCGGGACATTTTGCACTTCATCTTTTTTTAGAGTTGATGCATTGAGTATATTTTTTCCTATTCCAACCAATCCGGAGATATACTTGGCAATTGAGAGATTGTCCCCTGTAAGCATCTTAAGATCCAATCCCAAACCTCTTGCTTCTTTTATTATCTCTGCTGAATCTTCCCTCGGCGGATCAAGAAGAGGTATTATCCCTACAAAATCATATTTTCCAGCCCCTTTCTTTACAGCAACTGCAAGTGTTCTCATCCCTTCCCCCGAGAACTCATCGACTTTTTCCTGTATCTCTTTTGAATAAACTGTCCTTGACATTTTGAGTATTGCTGGAACAGCTCCTTTTGTGATTGAGAATTTTGCTGATCCTTTTTTTACTATTGCTTCTGTCCTTTTATCTACAGGATTGAAAGGCTTGAACTTGAGCTTCTCATAATTTTTTAATTCATCATAAATTTTTTTCTCTTTAAGATATTCAAATATTGGAGTTTCGATGGGATCATTTTCTTCTTCGCTTGATGCGAGAGCAGCATAAAGCATGAGATCATCTTTCTTGTATTTTCCGAATGTCACAAGGTCGGATAGGGACATCCTATTCTGGGTCAATGTTCCAGTCTTATCAAAGCATAAAGTGTCCATCCCCGCAAGCTCTTCAATAGAAGAGAGCTTGGATACAATTGTCTGTTTTCTTGATAAAGCCAGTGCTCCTATGGCCATTGTTATTGAAAGTATCGCGGGCATCGCAACAGGAATTGAAGCTACCGTCAGGATAAGGGCGAAACGTAGTATCTCCAAAAACGGCTCACCTCTTATGAGGGAAACTGCGAAAATCAATGCTACAAGGAAAAGAGTTATGAAAATAAGATATTTTCCTATTTTTATTACAGCTTTCTCAAGATGGCTTTTGCTTTCTCTGTCAGCTCTAGCGACAAGTGAAACGGTCTTTCCGAAATAAGTGTCTATACCTGTGTTTATGACAACTGCAATTGCTTCACCTTTTTTCACAATACTGTTCCCATAAGCTATGTCAGATTCTTTTTTATTGATCGGGAGAGACTCTCCTGTTAAGGCAGACTGGTCTATCTCGAGTTCGTCAGTTTCAAAAATCTTGACATCAGCAGGGATTATATCACCAATTTTCAGCTTCACAACATCGCCAGGGACCAATTCTTTTGATTCTACCTCCGAAAATTTCCCGTCTCTCAACACAAGCGATTTCTTTGCAATTTTATTTTTAAGAACTTTAAGTGCGCTCAGAGCTTTATTCTCCTGCCATATATCAATTCCTGCAGTTGTAAAAAGAAGAAACAAAATTATGAAGAAATCATCCCATTTCCCAACAAAAGCCGAAAGTATCGCTGCAAGCTCTATCATTAAAGGTATCGGTCCATAGAATCTTCTGAATATCCTGTGGAAAAAACTTTCTTCCTTCTCTTTCACCTCATTTGTGCCGTACTTCAGAACGCGTTTTTTTACCTCATTCTCGCTCAATCCTTTCGAAACATCTGTATTAAACTCTAAAAGAACATCTTTAGGTAATTTTTTCTGATAATCGTTCGTATTAATGGTCATGAACACCTCTTAAAGCTTGAAAGCCATTTCTTTTTTAAAATCTTATGGATTTCCAGAGTTAAGAACTCATTCTATAATTATCGCTTCGCCATCCCGGAGAGTTTTGAATTTGATATTCTTCTTTTTATACAATTCAATAGTTTTATCTGCATCTGCAGATTCTGGATGATCGGATTTGTAATGAGGTACTATCATATAATCCAAAATTCCCAAACCTTTCCAGATCGTTTTTTGAATATCCTTGTAAGGAGAATCTTCAGGGTGATCCATTGTTTCGAGTCCTTCTAAACTGGGGGCAAGGACACAAATTCCTGCACTGTATCCTGAATAAAGGAAATCCTTCTTAATCATCTTCTTTATTGCATTATCGAAACCGCTGAGTTTCATTGCTTCCCTGAGGACAAAAGTATTTCCTCCTCTGACGAAAACCCCGCCTAATTGGCTTAACTTACTTTCCAAATCTTTCTTCTTCCCAAAATAGTCTTTGAGATGTAATCTTTCAACATTGAACCCTAAACTTTGCAGGTCTCCCCTCTCTTTGATTATACCCTCTTCTCTCCTTTTTGGATCTGCACTTAAAAAATCAAGTGCATCTGGAACATAACCCAATCTTTTATTTAATCTTGGCATTAACGCTTTAAACTTTTCCACTTCATTCCCCATTTTGTATGAAGATAAATAAAATTTCATCCATTCAAGAGAGCTTATAATTATATAAATTTGTCTGAAGTTAAATTTATAATACCCAGAGAGATTTTATTTTTATGAAAGATGCGAAAGAAAGGACACTTAAGGATCTTGAAGAAGAATATTCCCTAGACTTAGAAGGTGCTGTAGAATCTATAAAGAAACAGGAAGCAAGACGGGTCTTAGTGCAATTTCCTGACGGTTTGAAACAGTATGCAACGGCAATAGTTGATTATTTGGCTGAAAAAACCAACTCAGAGTTCATTATTTATCTCGGAAGCTGTTTCGGCGCATGCGATTATCCTGTCGGGATGGACAAGCTCGGAATTGACATGATGATACAATTCGGTCACAATTCCTTGATGCCCAGTTATCTGAACAATGGGAAAGAAGTTAGCGCCGGATTGAAGAAATAAAATTCATTTAAATTCATAACCTTGATTTTGAAGATAAGCTGTTGCTTCTACTGATGTGACATTAACTGAATCCTTTCCATATGGACGGTAATAGATCCCATTTCCATTTATTGTGATCTCTCCGTAACTTAACTTAGGTCCATGGATTTCTGCAGGCATAAGTTTACTTTCTACAGACAAATAAACTGCAGGCGAATTGACAGAATCATCCAGAATCAATTGACCGGAGAGTTTTTCATCTCCCGGATTGAATTCACTTTTTTTCATCTTTCTTTTGTAGATAAAACAATGAACTTTTGTTCCTTCCCCGTCCTCTTCTGGAACCCATGATTTTAACATAGATATCATTACTTAGAATTCTTAATCAGTCAGCCTGGCGAGGTTTTTTCTCATTGTCTTTAATTATCAAACTCCTTTTTAAGAATTATTATACTCTCATAATCTTATTTAAATTTAAATACAACTTCTTTCTGGATTTTTCATGGGAACTGAAATTATCTTAATTCAAATGGTGGTTACTTTTGTATTTTCAATGATCTTCGGCCTTCAAAGACAAAGAGCCCACAAACCCACGGGTTTTGGAACTTTCACTTTCGTTGCAACGGGCTCATGCGGTCTGGCAATAATAGGAATGAGCTTTGGGGAGGGAAATCCTCTCCCGATCATAGGGGCAATAGTCACAGGTATTGGTTTTTTGGGTGCCGGTGCGCTAATAAGGACTTCAGACAGAATTTTTGGGTTCACAACCGCAGCAAGTATATGGGTTTTCTCAATCTTTGGTATGCTTATTGGTATTGGAAGTTATTTCATAGCAGGAACATTATACGCTTTGGTTTGGGTAATCATTTTCATTGATAGTTATTTTGAAAAAAACGGGGTAGGGTCTTATCAGGAAAGGATATTCTTCGAAGTGAAAAGCAAAGATATGAGTAAGTTCAATATGCTGCTTAAAAATTTTAATAATGTCAAAATGATATCCATCGAATCGGACAAGAAGAATGAGACTGAAAAATTGGTGTATCTGGTCAATTGCAGCGGGAAAAAACTTAGGAGAATGATAGATCATATGAACACCCTTCCATGGATGGTTTCTTACAAAATCAATTAACTCTGGCAATTTCTTCTTCAGCGTACCAAGGAATATATTTGTTGAGTGTTGAGGGTGATTTTAACTTGAAAATCGGTTCTCCATGGAGAAAATCCGGAAATAGCCCATAGAGTTCGTTTATGGCATTCTCCAAGGGATTTGTTGTCTGAAAATATTCCCTAACAAGTTGAGCCTGTTTTTTTGTTATCCCGAACTTTTTTGGATGATCATCAAAGATATGATTTCCAGCCATATCTGCAAGTTCGTAAACTGAAAATTCAAGAGGACTTTTCTTGTAGGGGGGGTAAAATTGTTCCTTCAAAAATTCTCTTTGTGATTCTATATTTGAGAAAAGACTGTCTAAGGCATTAAGAGTTTCTTTGTCCATCCAAATCATTAAAGAAAACGAAATTTAAAGATTTGTATACTTAGACTGAATTTAATAATCAGGTAATTCTTCCTGTGTTTTCGAAGAAGATTTTCTTACTGGCTTTTTTTCAGGTTCTTCTGAACCTTCTGCTTCAGCCATATCCTCATCAGAAACAGAATTAATCATTTCTTTGAATTTAGGAAAATCCTTAGAAAGAATTCTCACGCCTGCTTTAGTAAATCCGGTATATCTTTCAGATGTTACGTATTCTCTTATTGTAAGACCCTTTCTTCCTCCAAAATCATCTACCCTTATGACAATATCAGACTGATCATTCTTCTGGATTTTCCCGATATCTTTTTCCATCCTTCATAAAAAATAATTTCTTATTTAAATGTTTTGATTACACCGAATTAAACTTGTTCATCAGGTTATAATAGACTTTGGCTTCATCTTCTATTATTTGTGATTTGAGATTTTCTAGGTATTCTCTTGCCTGTTGATACCTTGCTTCGCCGAACAAAGGCCTTCTTGAGAGTTCAATCAACTCTCTGTGAGCAATGTCTCCTTCATGCAAAAGCAGGACAGGTGTCCTCATTTCATATGCATAAGCGATATCCCAAAAAGACTTTTGATTTTTTTGAATGTCATTGGAAATCTCGATGACAGCAAGGTCTGTTTGCGATGAAAAGTTTTCATGGATCTCTTTTTTGCCTTTCATATTTTCTTTGAGTTCCATAAGTTCCCATGAACTTCCGCTGAAATAAATACTATTATACTCTATGTTTTTTTTAGTTTTATCGTCCGATTCAAGTCCTGCTGATCTTGCGTGAGCTTTTGCAGATTCAATTTGCGATGATAATTGATATCTGGAACAAATTCTTGGGTTTTGGATGAAATCCATGAAATTTTCCCCCCTGTTATCCCCCATAAAAACTATCTTTGCAAGGCCTGTAAGCGGCGGATAGAGTATCTTGTTGCCGTCAAGTGAAATTGAATTGATTCCCATTCCGTATGCAATGCCAAGATAAGAAACGCCGACAGGATTATATCCTTTTTCAAAATTGATGACAACAAGGTCTGTTTTTGGTATGAGTTTTTTCGCTTCAGAGATATTTTGAGCTTCAAAAACTCCATGACGGTGGGATAATCTTTCGATAGTGTTCTTTGCTCCTTCAAGGTCCCCTGCGAATAAGATATTATCAAAAGATGAAATGGACCCTTTTTTTCTAATGGGTCTATGATCCATTGCTTTTAAATGATCTGCATTTTTTCTCAGATATTTTGCCGCTTCTTCGTCTGATGGGAAAAGATAAGAAAAAATTTCCTCGAGTAAAGGGTCAGCGTGGGAATTTTCATCGGCGATTATCAAGGGTTTTCCGAGAGCCCAGGCATCCCCTACTTCTGCATATGAAGTTGTTCCGATAACTTTTCCATTGTCGACGTGCCCATACGAAAAATATGATCCGTTTACTCCATTTTCACCAAAATCATCATTATTTAACCTTTTTATAGAACTTTGTTCATTGTTTCTTGGATCGACCCATTTCACGCCCGGAACTTTTTCCTTAAGCTCGTCTCTCCAATCTTTTTTAGGGTCAAATCTTCCAATAGTGTACCCAGTAAGCATATTGATTTATTGGTAAAAACTCTTTTTAATTATTTTCGTGATGAGATGATCAATAAAGAATTTCTCGATAAATCCAAAAATTAGGTCTATGAGAACCGACCATGAAGCGGTTCCCTATCAAATCAATTCAGCCTTCATGATTTTCACTTCTTTTAGCGGCTTATCATTGGCATCTGTCGTGACTTTCGAGATTTTATCGACGACACTCATCCCTTCCACAACCTTTCCGAAAACTGGGTGTTTTGTATCAAGGAAATTATTGTCAACTAAGTTTATGAAAAACTGTGAAGAGCCCGTATTTGGTCCTGCATTTGCCATGGATATTGTCCCACGATTGTTCTTGTTTCCTGAAGCATGAGTAAATTCATCTTGGATTTCAGGGATTCTCGGATCTCCATAACCCGTTCCTGTTGGGTCTCCTCCCTGTATCATAAATCCGTCTATTATCCTGTGGAATATTACCCCGTTATAGACTCCTCTTTTCACAAGATTTATGAAATTTCCCGAAGTGACGGGCATATCATCATAAAGATTCAAGATAATCTCCCCGTAATTAGTTGAAAGTTTCACCTTAGTCATACTTTTTGGAAAGAAATTTTAGTTTTAAAGATTGTGGTTATCAGTTTATCATACTCATTTTCTCGATCACAACATTCTGCACGGGCCAATTCTGCATTCCATATTTTGTTGTCACGGGAATATTCTCTATCTCATCTACAATATTCATGCCTGAAACAACTTTTCCGAAAACAGCATATCCGGGATTGGATGTGCTGTAGTCCAGGTAAGTATTATCGGCAGTGTTTATGAAAAATTGTGATGTGGCTGAATTGGGGTCATTTGTTCTTGCCATTGCAATTGTATACTTAATATTTGAGAGGCCATTATCCGATTCAAGTTTTATCGGAGGATTCGTCTGTTTTAATGTTCCGTTAATAGTGTATCCGCCTCCTTGTATGACAAAACCTTTCATGACTCTATGGAAAACCGTTCCATTGTAAAAACCTGCCTTAACGTAATTCTCGAAATTCTGAACTGTTATCGGTGCTTTTGAAGGATAAAGCTGCACGGTGATATTTCCCATGTTTGTCTGTATAAGAACCTCGTTCTTCGTCCCGCTTCCAGATAGCGATGAGAAGATCATGGTGACAACAACAATAACGATAATTATTCCCAAGATCATTCCAGATCTCCTGAGCGTGGACTTCTTTATATTCATCTTCTTATTAAAGAAATATTTTTTTAAAAATGTTATGGATTGTGATATAATTGTATGCAATAATCCTTATAAATCAATTATACAAAATTCAACTATGATAACACTTGAAGATATGAAAGCTGCAGGATTGAAAGACAAGTCTATAGTAAGTCTTGTCCTCAAGGTGGGGACTAGATGCATAGAGGGAAATAAATATCTATTCTTAGAAAATCCTGAAGACAGGGACAATACGGATTTGCATATAGAAAGTGCTGGGAGATATCTGGAAAAAGTCAATGAGAGTGAATTGGGCAACGTCAGAAAGAGATTTGTTCTATACCAAAACAATGATCTTAACAGGGTGTGGAAAAGTGGAGTTGATTATAACGCCTCAGAATACGACTGGAATGCGATAGAATCCTATAAAATTTTCAATGAGTGACCCCGATTAGGAATCTTTCTTTGCGATAAAATTATCTCTTCTTAGAAATCGCTACCATTGTTTTAAGAACTGTATCTGGATTCAAAGAAATCGAATCTATGTTCTGTTTAACTAAAAACTCCGCAAAGTCTGGGAAGTCCGATGGTGCCTGACCGCATATCCCAATGTGTCTCTTGTTCTTTTTTGCTTTCTTTATGACTTCAGTTATGAAATTCTTGACAGCTGCGTTCCTTTCATCATAAACATCTGAGACTATCTCAGAGTCCCTGTCAACACCAAGAGTCAACTGCGTTAAATCATTTGATCCTATGGAGAAGCCGTCGAATATCTTAGAGAATTCATCAGCGAGTATCACATTAGCAGGAATCTCGCACATCACATACACCTCAAGCCCGTCTTTTCCTCTTTTAAGGCCATTTTCTTCCATTATTTTTAGAACTTTCTTTCCTTCATCTATTGTTCTGCAAAAAGGAATCATTATCTTGACATTTTTCAGGCCGAACACTTCACGCACTTTGACAAAAGCTTTGCATTCAAGAACGAAACCTTCTTTGTACCCTTCCTTATAATATCTTGAAGCTCCTCTCCATCCTATCATAGGATTATCTTCTTTTGGTTCGTATTCTGTTCCTCCAATCAAATTTGCATATTCATTCGTTTTGAAATCGGAAGTTCTCACAATCACATCTTTAGGATAAAATGCGGCAGCTATTGTCCCTATCCCCTCAGCCAGTTTGTCCACAAAATATTGTTTTTTATCTTTATAGCCATGCGTCAATTCATCAATCTGCTTTTTGACTTTGGGATCTTTTATCTTTGAGTAATTTATGAGTGCATTTGGGTGTATTTTTATTGCTGAATTTATTATGAATTCTTCTCTTGCGAGGCCCACACCATCATTAGGGATGAAACTTTGCTCGAAGGCTTGCTCGGGCGTACCTATATTCATCATTATCTTGGTCTTAAGCTTGGGGAGTTTTTTCAGGTCATGGTCCTCCACCCTGAATTTCAATATTCCTTCATAAACATATCCCTTCTCTCCCTGAGAACAATCAACAGTTATATCTTTTCCAGTCTTCAGTTTCTCTGTCGAATTATTTGTTCCGACAACGCAGGGGATTCCAAGTTCTCTTGAGATTATTGCTGCATGACATGTCCTTCCACCCTTATTTGTAATAATTGCCGAAGCTATTTTCATTATAGGCTCCCAATCAGGAGTTGTCATATCTGTCACAAGGATTTCACCTTTCCTGAACCTTCCTATCCCTGAAACTTCTCTTATCACATTTGCTTTCCCGCTTCCTATCCTAGAACCAACGCTGTTTCCTTCAATCAATACTTTCCCTTTCTCTAGAAGCTTATATTCCTCAAGTTTTGTCAGGTCTTTCTGGCTTTGTACAGTTTCTGGTCTTGCCTGGACAATGAAGAGTTTATTGAGTTTCCCATCCTTTGCCCACTCCATATCCATGGGTTTATGATAATGATCCTCTATTTGTACTGCCCATTTGGCGAGTTGCAAAACTTCATCGTCATTTATAGAAAAATTTAATCTATCTTCAGGCTTCACAGGAACATTTTTCACGGGATCTTCTCTGCTACCAGAATAGATCATTTTCACTTTTTTATCCCCAACTTTCCTTGACACGATTGATCTGAAGCCTTTCTTGAGCGTCGGTTTATGAACATAAAACTCATCAGGGTTAACAGCCCCCTGGACAATATTTTCACCAAGACCATAAATTGACGTAACATAAGCGACATCCTTGAATCCCGACTCGGTATCAAGTGAAAACATAACCCCCGAAGCTCCAAGGTCGCTTCTTACCATTTTTTGGATACCTATTGATAATGCAATACTGAAATGGTCAAAATGCTTGTCTTCCCTGTAAGAAATTGCCCTATCCGTGAAAAGTGATGCTATGCATTTCTTGCATGCTTCAAGAAGATCTTTTTCACCTTTAATATTTAAATAAGTGTCCTGCTGACCAGCAAACGAAGCATCTGGAAGATCCTCCGCTGTTGCTGATGAACGTACAGCAACATCAGTATAATCTGCCTCATATTCTTTTGAAAGTTCCTTATAATGTGTTATTATCTCTTTTTCTATTTCAAGTGGAAGGTCAGCTTTTAATATTGCTTCACGAACTTTTTTTCCATGTTCTGAAAGATTTCTTGTGTCCTTAGTATTCAAATCGGAAAGTATCTCTTTTATCTTTTTTTTGAGTCCAGTCTTTTCAAGGAAATACCTGTAAGCATATGCTGTGACTGCAAATCCATTTGGAATTCTTACACCTTTACTTGTAAGATCCTGATACATCTCTCCAAGGGAAGCATTTTTACCGCCGACGAGTGGAACATCTTTTATCGTCACTTCATCAAATTTAAGAATAAAAACTTTTTTTCTGTCAGCCATTTTTCACCTCTTAGACTAAATAACAAATGTCTGTTTATAAGTGTTATGGATGATTTTCATTATTTATTTCCGATTCAATTTTTTTAATTTCATCTTTTAATTTTGAGCCAGTTTTCAAAGATTCCAAAAATGAAAATTTTTTTTTCTTTTTTGAAGCTGTCTTTGGCTCATTTTCCTTCTTGTACACTTGGTTTTGGCTTTCCGTTGAGTTCTCTAAATTATACTCCAATATTGCATAAGCCGGATTTTCTCTTACATTTTCAAAAGTGTCTTCATCCATTGCATTTATTTTCCATTTATAATTCTCAACATCATTTACTCTAACAGAAAAATCATCTTTTCCGATACCAGTTCTTTTTATGTACATAGTCATATTATCTTTCAGATTAATCTGTGATGAAACAGGGCTGTTCAAGTTGAGATACCCTTTTGAGTTCTGACATAGTTCAAGTGCTTCAGGTACTGTCCAACCCTCTTCCTCAATTTCAAAATCAGAAATTATTTTTTCAATTCTGCTCGGAGATATTCCGTTAATAATTCCCATAAACCCATCAAATTAAAGATAATTATAAATTTTATTGTACTACATAATAAGCAGACAAAAGGAAAAATAATTAAACTTCAGAAGCCTTGATAAAATGTTCAATTTCGGTTGGACATCAGGGGCGAAAACTTATCATGTTTTCACCCCTCTCCATTTTATTATAATTATTTTCCTGCCTCAATCTTTTTCATTCCGCTCATGTAAGGCTGCAAGACTGTTGGGATTGTTATTGATCCATCAGCATTCTGGAAGTTTTCCATTATTGCAATAAGTGCACGAGGAGATGCAATGACCGTATTATTTAAGGTGTGTACGAAATATGTTTTTCCACCTTTTTCAGCACGAATATTAAGGCGGCGTGCCTGTGCATCAGTTAAGTTTGAGCAACTACCCACTTCAAAATATTTTTTCTGTCTTGGACTCCACGCTTCAACATCTGCAGATTTCGCTTTAAGATCGGCCAAATCTCCGCTACAGCATTCAAGTATTCTTACTGGGATTCCGATTTCTTTGAAGACTCCGACGGACAGTTCAAGCATTTTATTATACCAATCATAAGAATCTGCAGGATCACACAAGACGATCATCTCTTGTTTTTCAAATTGATGAACTCTGTAAAAACCTTTTTCTTCAATTCCATGGGCCCCGACTTCCTTCCTGAAGCATGGAGAAACTCCTGTAATTTTGTAAGGCAAATCTTTTCCATTTAATGTCTTCCCTGCAAACATTGCTATTAAAGAATGCTCGGCAGTTCCTATCAAATAAAGGTCTTCGCCTTCAACTTTATACATCATGGCGTCTTTCTCCGCAAAACTCATCACTCCCTCAACGACTTCGCTTCTTATCATGAAGGGTGGAATCACAAACTCAAATCCATTTTTGACCATATAATCTTTGGCAAAAGATATTAATGCAGAATGAAGCCTTGATAAATTGCCTTTAAGATAATAAAATCCATTCCCGGAGACTTTTCTCGCTGTATCAAAGTCAACGCTGTCAATTTTTTCGGCAAGTTCAGCATGATTCATTATTTCATAAGAAGGAACTTTGGGATCGCCGAATCTTTTTAATTCTACATTATCACTATCATCTTTTCCCAATGGCACACTCTCATGCATCATGTTGGGGATTTTCAGAAGTATATTGCGCATCTCATCCTCAAATTTTTTCCTTTTCACTTCTATTTTTTCAATCTCAAAAGGTATCTCTTTCGCCTTTTCCTTAAGTTTTTCAGCTTCTTTTTTGTGGCCTGACTTTAACTCATTCGCTATGCTTCTTGATACTTTATTCCTTTCTGAACGCAGATTATCCTCATCGAATTTTAGCTTCCTCCATTTACCATCAATTTTCAGGATTTCATCGACAAGATGAATCTTATCATCCTGATATTTTTTCTTTATATTCTCTTTTACTTTTTCCGGATTTTCACGGACAAGATTTATATCAATCATGAAGTCAAGAGATACAGGTTGTATTTAAATTTAATTGGAACAGCATCAATAAGGAAAATTTAAAAGTTCTTTTCACGTGAGTATTTGATGAATAACACTGTTGTGAATCTTGCCCCTGCAATAATAGGGACTTACAGCAGTTTTTTTAGTGGCCTTCCTGTATGGATCCAGGACTTTTTGGGACTATTCTTTTGGGCTCTTCTTATTATGCTTTATTCTATATTCATATGGAAATTCTGCAAATGGATATCCAAAAAAGATATCCTTGAGCTCAATCTGTCAAGATTCAATAAATCAGATCATGCTGTGGTTGAAAAAATAGTTGGTGGGATAATTTACTTTTTCGAGTATCTTGTTATTTTGCCTTTTGTGGTGTTTTTATGGTTTGGGGTTTTCACTATCTTCCTTGTCCTCATGACAAAATCATTGGATCTCTCGACGCTATTGATAATTTCTGTCGTTGTAGTTGCAGCAATAAGGATGACTGCTTATTATAAACAGCCTTTGTCACAGGATCTTGCAAAACTTATCCCTTTCAACTTGCTTGCACTTGCAATAACGCAAGGGCTCTTTGATTTTCCAAAAGTTTTCGGACAGATACAGGAAATACCGAACTTCTTTTCGCAGATATGGGTTTATCTTGTTTTTATAGTAATTCTCGAGTTCATATTAAGGCTTGTTGATATAATTTTCATCACTTTTGAAGTTTATGATGAGAAAGATATAGGGAAAAATTAAAAGATTGAAAATATTCTCGCGAGATAATTTATTCCTCAAGTTTTATAACTCTATTAGAATCCATCACTTCTGCTTCAAGTCCAAGACTTCTAAGATGGGCCATAGCTTTAGGAAGGGGGTTCTCGAAGTCGATTTCGGGATGGAATTTTAACACTGCCCAGTCAGGCCCGACTTTATTTATCCCGGAAGTCATCTTCTCGAATTTCCCGAAGGGCAAATCAGCTGAGTTTTCTGTTAAAATTGAATAGAGTTCCCCAAGAGTGTCCCCAAACTTATTTCTATTTTCTTTTTCAGATTTGTATCTCTCTCCGAGTTTTATACTGATATAGTATGGTTCATATTCAAGGTCCATAGAAAAGCTTAAGTTTGGTGGTTTATAAAAATATATTTCCTTCAAGATATTAATTCTTCTCAATCATTGGATGATCTCCAATCTGTTCGACAATCTCTTTAAGCATTTTTATATGCTTTTTCCTTTCTTCGCCATAATCATGATCGCCGACCTTTTCCTGTTTTATCATTCTCGCGACGAACTCTCCTCCCAGAAAATGAGGGGTCAAGACATAGTTCGCTCCACGATCATAAAGTTTCATCGCGTCCTCAACCGTATGTGCCCTTAGAATTATTATGGCATCTTTATTTACCTCTCTTACGGTCTCAATTAAAAGTTCATTGGTCTCAACTTCCGGTATTGTGGATATCACAAGACTTAAACCATCAAGTTTCAGGTCATCTAAAAAATCTTTGTCATAAACATCACCATAAAGTGCAGGGATTCCAAATTTGTTGAGTTTCGCGATGGTATCGGGGTTGAAATCAACAACAATATATTTCCTTTTCATTCTTTTCAGAGCATTTAATATGCTGAAACCTATTCTGTTGTAACCGAAAAGGATTGTATTATATTCTCTCTTCAGATGCGCAGACTTTTTTATCTTTTTACTTTCAAACACTGAAAAAAGCCACGAGAACTTATTGTATATGTCCCCCGAGTAAGTTATCAGATAACTTGACAGGAAGATTGTTATCAGGAGTGTGAGTATTATTGTGTCAAAAGTTGTCCCTGTTATTTGCCCTATTGACAAACCCAATGATCCTACAATCAGCGAGAACTCTGATATTTGTGAGAGAGTGGAACCGACGAGGAAGTTTGTCCTCTTTGTGTAATTAAAGAATCTGCCAAAAAGCATCAGAATGAATGGCTTGAAAATTAAAGAGAGACCGGAAAGTATTATTGCAGGGAACAATATTGTCTGTATTTCCGAAACATGGAGACTCAAGCCCAAAATTATAAAGAATATTATAAGAAAAAAATCACGCAATGGTCTAATTTTTGAGGAAATTTCTGTCGCATAAGGGCTTGTAGAAAGTATAATCCCTGCAAGAAGGGAACCTATTTCCATCGAAAACCCTATATAGGAAAACAATGCAGCCAGGACAAAACACCATCCTATTGAAAAAAGGAAGAGGAGTTCTTGGGATTTTGCGATTCTTTTCATTATGCCGGGAAGGGCAAAATACCCACCACCAAGAAGAAGGAATATGAGCAGCCCACCTCCCACAACAGATTCCCATGTCCCGCCGTCTCCTATACCAGACATGGATGATATGAATATAAGAACAACTGCGGCAGCTAAGTCTTGAAGTATAAGTATACCTATAGAAATCTTTGATGCAAGTGAATCTATCTCTTTTTTATCTGACAGGAGTTTCATCGCGATTATTGTCGAGGAGAACGCAACTGCTATTCCATAATAGATTGAAGTGATAACATCTGCGTGAAGAAGGGAATTAGACACCGCATAAGTAGCCCCAAAAGTGATAATCATCTGTCCCAATCCTATCAGCAATGATGCTCCGCCTATCTCTTTTATAACTTTTGGATTAAGTCTCAAACCTACAATGAAAAGAAGGAAAGATATCCCTAACTCGCTGAATATGCCTATAGTTGAAGTCGATGCACCGATGTTTACAAGAAAAGGACTTATGATAATTCCTGAGATTATATAACCTATAATCAGGGGTTGATTGAGAGTTTTTACGATGTAGGATACTATAAAAGCTGCAAAAAGAATGACTGCAAGGCCTAAAAAAGTCGTGTCCATTTTCTCCCCTTTTCAATAATCATGTCGGAGATATATAAAAAGGTTATTGGTTATTAGGGCAGTTCTCCCGTCTCGAGTGCTTTCTCACCTTCTCTGGTTATCCTGTATCTTGTGATTTTATTCTTTTCCGAGATTTGAAAATTCTTTTTTTTGACAAGACCTATCTCTAAACAGGCTTCTATTGACTTCTTTCCTGCACCGGCTCTTTTGATGCTATTCCTCCACTCTCCTTTGTCAAGATATTCCAACAACTTCTTTGCAGGAGCAGGGAGTTTTCTGTCTCCGAGTCCTCTCATGTAATCCGTATACCAAACCGGGTCATCAGGTTCGGGAAAATACCAATGCATTTTACCTTGGCCGCAATCCCCATTTTTAAAGATTTATGTGTATAAGGAGCACCTGTTTTGATCATTTAAAGAAAGGTTTTTAAACCATTTTATGATAAATCCATTATGGCAAAAGTAAGAATAAAGTTGAACTCAACAGATATAAATATGCTTAATGAAATCTGCAATTCTATAAAAGATATGTCCAAGACTTCAGGCATCACTATATCAGGACCCGTGCCTCTTCCCACAAAAAAGCTCAAAGTTACGACGCGAAAATCACCTTGTGGTAACGGGACTGCGACATTCGACAGATACGAAATGAGGATTCACAAAAGGCTTATAGATATTCCTGCAAACGAGAAGGTTCTCCACAGCATTATGAGGATGAGAGTTCCTAAATCTGTTAATATCAAGATCGAGATGAAGGATTAAACTCTCTTGAAATGTCTTGCACCTGAATAAGGATTTTTTAAATTTAATAACCTGTCTTTAGCTATCTTTGCCGATTCACTGACAAGATAATCTCCGTGATTAAGATATTCTTCTATCGTTTTCAGAGCTTCAGGTTTTCCGCTCGTCCCTAAAGCAAATAACGTTTCATGCAAAACAATGGGTGCTCTTTCCTTTTGAACCAAATAGCTCGTTTTTTTAACAGCATAATCATCTCCTATCTCCCCCATGACAAACCCTGCTTCATGTCTGACAATTGATGAAGGATCATTCTCAAGAGAATAAGCAATCGCTTCCACTGATTTGCTATCTCCTATAAGCATAAGCTGAAATAATATCTGTATCCTTCTGTTTTGGTTGCCCGGAGAAAAATTTTTCAATTCCAGCACATACTTCTCTGGATTAAGGGAAACTGTTCTTGGGTAGTCTTCATCATCTTTTATCCTTTGGATTCCGACGAGAGCTGAGTTTGAGATTTCAGGAATTTCATTTTTGACATACTTCTCAAGAAAAGGAATATCTTCATTTTTCCCGAGAGTTCCTATTGCAACAAGTGCCTCATGCTTGACAATATAATCAGAATCTTCCTCAACAATTTTTTTAAGGAATTCCACATCTTCTTTCACCGCCATCTCACCAAGCGCGAATATCGCTTCATGCCTCACAATGGGGCAAGGGTGGCCTTTCGCTATATCTTTTAGGAATTCAACTGCCTCATTGCTTCCCTCATTCATAAGTCTGAACATTTTTTCTATTAAAAGATAACTTTCCATGTTCTAAGAACCCCGGGGCTGTTTTTAAATTTTGGCGATTTCTTATCTTGCTTTCCAAAATTTATATTTCATAAGATTTTTAAAAGGCAATTGTTTCATATAGCCGTAAAAGAGGTTAAAATGAAAGTAGCTATTAACGGTCTCGGGAGGATAGGGAGATTGGTTTTGAGAAATGCCTTGGATTTAGGTTTGAATGTTGTTGCAATAAATGATTTGACTGATCCAAAAACTCTTGCTTATCTTGTAAAGTATGATTCTGTTCACGGAAAGCTAAAGGATAATGTTGAATTTGGGACAGATTTTATAAAAGTAGGCGGGAAAAAAATACAAATAATCTCAGAAAAAGATCCGGAAAAACTTCCATGGAAAAAATTAGGTGTGGATATTGTGGTGGAGTCTACAGGATTTTTCACAGACAAAGAAGGAGCCATGAAACATATAAAAGCCGGTGCAAAAAAAGTTGTGATATCAGCTCCTGCGAAAAATCCTGATGCAACTATAGTCCTGGGAGTTAATGATGAGGCAATAAAAAAGGAACAGCAGATACTTTCGATGGCAAGCTGCACCACGAATTGCCTTGCGCCTGTGGCGAAAGTTCTTGAGGAAAATTTTGGGATAAAAAAAGGATTCATGACTACAGTTCATGCTTACACTTCTTCACAGAAAATCGTTGATGGCCCGGATAAAAAGCTCAGAAGAGGAAGAGCAGGGGCGCTTAATATTGTGCCCACAACTTCAGGAGCAACAAAAGCTGTGATAGAAGTGATTCCAAAGCTTGCCGGAAAGATGGATGGCCTTGCAATGAGGGTGCCAGTTCCATCAGGAAGCATAGTTGATTTTGTTGCTGACCTCGAAAGGCCGCCAAAAGATAAAAATGCTGTTAATGAAGCTTTCAAAAAAGCTGCTGCCGGTAAGATGAAAGGCATTCTTGATTATACTGAAGATGAGATAGTTTCTTCTGATATCATCGGTGACACTCATTCTTCGATTGTAGACGGTCTATCGACAATGCTCATAGGAGACACTGTAAAAGTTCTCTCATGGTATGACAATGAGTACGGTTACTCTCACAGGCTCGCTGAATTTGTTAAGAAGCTCGGGCACTTCTTGTGAGAATATGGATTTCATAACAAAAGCTAACATAAAAGGAAAGATAGTCCTTTTAAGAGAGGATCTTAATTCTGATGTAAATAAGGGCAAAGTTTTGATGTCTGAAAGAATAAAGCAAAGTTCTGAATCAGTAAAATTTCTCAAGAAAAAAAGTGCAAAAGTTGTCATAATCGCTCATCAGGGAAGACCCGGAGGAGAGGATTTTACATCAATGGAGCAGCATGCTAAACTTCTGAGCAAATTCACGAAAGTCAATTTTATTCCGGATATAATCGGAGAAAAGGCCGAGATTGCGATAAAAAATTTGAAGGATGGTGAGGCTATTCTTTTGGATAATGTTAGAAATCTGAAGGATGAATTTTCGGAAGAAGACACAGATTTTGTGAAAAAATTGAGCTCTTGGTGCAACGTCTATGTTAATGATGCTTTCTCTGTCTCGCATAGGTCACAGGCTTCTATTGTGGGTTTCCCAAAGCACATGAAAAGTTATGCAGGACCGCTCTTGGAGAAAGAAGTCAAAGCTCTTCAGAAAATAAGCCTGAAGAACTGCCTTTACATCCTAGCAGGCGCAAAACCTGCCGATGACATAAATCTGTTGAAAAAAAATAAAGTCCTTGCTTGCGGACTCTTTGGTCAGATGTGCATTTCGGCAACGGGGAAAAAACTCGGAGCTCAGGATGAATATCTGAAAAAAACGATTTCAGATTATGATAAATCCCTAACTGACTTAAAGTCAAGGCTCGGAGAAGTTGGAAGTCTCGTGAAAACTCCTGTCGACTTTGGAGTTAAAGATGAAAAAGGCAAAAGAAAAGATGTAGCACTTGAAGATTTCCCCGTGAATTATGAGATTTTTGATATAGGCCCAAAAACACAGAAGATTTATTTAGACGAGATAAAGAAAGCCAAGTCTATCTACATGAAAGGACCGGCAGGTTATTACCTCGATCCGCAGTTCATACAAGGGACAAAAGCATTACTCACGGCAGTCGCGAAAAGCAAAGCTTTCTCTCTTTTAGGCGGAGGACAGCTTAATGAGGCCATTGACCGATCCAAGATTCCGAAAAAGAAATTCGGATATATAAGCCTCTCAGGCGGCGCTCTTCTTGATTACGTCGCAGGAAAAAGACTTCCAGGGCTGGAAGTGTTGGGGTACTACAAAGATTAAAGAGTATTTAATTAAACTTATCCATCTCAGGAAGTTTGATTCTCACTGGAGACAAATCGCTCAGTCTTTCACCTAGATTATAATAATCCCCAAAGATATGCATAGCCCCTCCTACATAAACCATTGTATGTTCTGTTTCTGAGAAGGCTTTTTTTATCTTTAACTCTGTCCAAGAATCCCTTAACAAGAATAGATTTCTAAACATTTCTGGATCTTTTTTGAATTCTTCAATTGAGCTAAGGTGATAAACCAAATCCATATGGGATTGGTATTCTTCAAAATCCAATTTAGATAACTCTTCTATTGAAAGGTTTCTGTTTAAAAAGTCAGCGGAAGCATTTCCGACTTCGTATATTTGATTAATTATAGCCGTAACTTTTTCTTTTTTGAATTTATCACAAGGAATTACTTTCGTTCCGATATTTCTTTTTGAAAACTCATATGAAACCCATGATTCATAATTCTGTGAATTTAGATATTTCAGAATAAATTCAGTCTTTTTCCACCCATACTCTTGTGAGAGCTTCAGCTTCATAAGAGCCTCAGAAGATTTCAATTTTTCATGATTCTCAATACGACTAATGTAATCTTCCTCCGTAGACTCTATCCCAATAAGGTCTGGTCTTACAAAATTTAAGAACTTTTCAAGTCTCT
This sequence comes from archaeon, assembly GCA_027343665.1. Taxonomy (GTDB): domain Archaea; phylum Nanobdellota; class Nanobdellia; order Pacearchaeales; family GW2011-AR1; genus GW2011-AR1. The sequence goes on along the minus strand of DAHWKL010000001.1, from coordinate 57,747 downwards.
TTGGCCCTTTCAAGTCTCTGTGATTTGTTCCAACCATATAGAGTCTTGCCATGTTATCACTTTGTAAAAGTTATAATTTATAAACTTTTTCATTTTGAAATATTGCTCTTAAAAACTTCAACTATAATTCTTAAAAACAATCTCCTATTCTAAATACCATGCCTGAGTTGAAATTCAACCAAAATAAAGTTCAAACTCTAATACGTAAAGTTTTCCCTAAATCTTCTGTTAAATGTCATGAGAGATTTTCAGAGGGCTTGGTCAACCCGACTTTCAGGGTTCGCATTTCTAATCCTTCAAAGACACTTGTTGTAAAATTAGGTCGGCTGAAAAGGAAGTCTACTATAAAAAAGAATAACCTTATTTTGAATTATTTGAGCGAGAGGGGCATTCCCGCGCCAAAAGTTTATTATGATGGTGTTTTCGACAGAAAGTTCATTACAATAATGGATTTAGCCCCGGGAGAGAATGGGACATCCGTCTATAAAAACGCAAGTCAGAAAATGAAAAGGAAGATTCTTTTGAATTCAGGAAAAGCCTTAAGGAATATTCATAATCTCAGAGTACCGGATTTCTGGGTCCACCAGAACCATGAGATAAAAAACGATAAAGAATGGAAATCTTGGACAAAACTGAGAATTGAAAAATACCTTAAATTTTTCAGGAAAAAATTTGAAGATATTTACCCCTTTCTTGAGAAAGAGCTTTGGGATTTTTGGAACATTCTTGAATGTGAAAAAATAGATTTTGTTCCTCTCCATTGGGATTACCATCTCTCGAACATCAACATCGATCGTCATGGGGAGGTTACAGGTATATTTGATTTTGATAATGCGATGAAAGGACATAGCTTGGCAGACCTGGGCCAGACAGAGTATTGGATAGTTTTTGGCGTCGATGACTTCAGGAATTTCCCTAGTTTTCTGCAAGGATACAAGAAGGATTATTCTGAAAAAGAGATCCTTATGATAAGAGGTTACTTCATTCTTCACCTTCTTGCCGTGTCGAGGTCCATATGGTTCAGGAAAAAGAGATTGAGCTGGATAATCGTGAAACATAAGAAGATAATTAATAGAATTATCAATGAAAATTCTAAAAAGGAATATAAAGTTGGTAAGTCCCATAGATAAAATGCTCTCTTTCAAAAACAACCAAGAAGTCTTCAATTATAGCTTAGAAAGATTCTCGAAAAAAAGTTCTTTAATTCTTGTTAGAGGTTCAACAGCGTACAAACCAGCGAGAAAATTTTCGGACTTTGATATAGAAGTCTGGGGGAAATCTGCCAAAAAACCTTATTATGAAATTGTCTTATTAAATAAGCATCCTGTCTTGATTTCAATCTATTTTTATAAATATTCCCAAGGGAGGAAAGCAAATCCTCCAAAAAACGTTCGAATTCTTTCAGGTAAATATAATCATAACATAAAACCAGATTTCAGTAAAGATAGATACACAAATAAAGAAAGAATAAAACGTGAATGCCAACTCGTCATGGATTTCTTTTTCAAATATCTTAGATGCGAAGATAAAATCTATCTTGAAGCGATAAACAAAAGGATAAATTAATAAGGATTCCTCATCCAAAACCTTTTTATTCCTGCTTTCTTTTATCTTGTTAAAGGGTGTGATCAATAATGTTCGATATAATAACTTTCGGTTCTGCAACTGTTGACGTTTTTGCGGAGACAGATATACACGACTTGAAAGAGGAACGAAAATATGTTGGATATCCAATCGGGAGCAAGATTCTTCTTAAGGAAATCAAATTCAGCATTGGTGGGGGCGGAACAAATACTGCTGTAGCTTTTGCCAGGCTTGGCTTCAAAACAGGCTATATAGGAAAACTTGACTCGGGTTTTGGGGGGAAAGAGATTTTAGATCTTTTGAAAAAAGAAAAAGTTGGATTTCTTGGGAGCATAGACAGAAACAATTCGGTTAATGGGGGGTATTCGATAATCCTGGACAGCAAAGGTAACGACAGGACAATCCTGAAATATTCTGGGGCGAACGATTTTCTCAGATTCTCAGAACTTGACACGAAAAAAATTCAGTCAAAGTGGATTTATCTTTCAACTATGCTTGATGAAAGCTTCAGGACACAGGAAAAGCTCGCAATGAAAATGCACAAAAATGGGACAAAAATTGCATTCAACACAACCGAATACCAAATAAAAACTCAAAATATCAGGCCATTGCTTAAGATTTGCGATGTTTTTATTCTTAACCATGAGGAAGCACGCCTGCTTGTAGAAGAAGGAGATATTCTCAGGGGCTTAAAAGAACTTGGTCCAAAAATTGTGATTGTTACGAATAAAGATAAGGAAACTCTTGCTTATGACGGTAAAAAAATCTATTCGATAACTCCTCATAAGATAAAAGTCGTTGAAAGGACAGGTGCAGGAGATGCTTTTGCTTCAGGCTTTGTAGCAGGCCAGATAATAGGAAAATCAATTGATGAAAGTCTTAAATTGGGTCTTGAAGAAAGTGAGTCCGTTATAAGATCGCGTGGTGCCAAAAACAAGCTTCTAAGAAGAAATCTTAAAAAATGAAAATCAAAGGAGTAATCTTTGACATGGATGGAGTCATATCAGACACTCAATGGATTCATGCAAATGTGGAATCCGATCTTCTAAAAACTTTTGGGATTGATTTTCCCCCTGAAGAATTAACTGAGAAATATGCTGGTGTAAAGAGCACAGAAATCTTCAAAGAACTTCTTAAGGGAAAAGACTATGACCTTAATTTGATAATGAGAAAGAAATGGGAAGAGATGGCGAAATTATCTCTGGAAGCTAAAGAAATTCCAGGGGCCATTAATTTCATCAGAAAAGTTTATGAAAAAAAACTTCCTCTCGCTGTTGCTTCAGCTTCTAATATAGGATATGTCAAAGCTATCCTTAATCAATTAAAAATCAAGGAATATTTCAGAGCTATAATAAGCGGAGATATGGTTCAGAATGGTAAACCTGATCCGGAAATATTCCTGCTTGCTGCGTCAAAAATTGAGGTGAATCCAAAAGATTGCCTTGTCATAGAAGATGCGAGAAGTGGGATGCAAGCTGCTAAAGCTGGAGGGATGTTCTGTATAGGACTTGTTAAAGACAAAAGAAAATCATACCCAACAAAAAATCTGGTTATTTCACTAAATGAAATCACTGATGAATATCTTGAGAGGTTGAGAAAATGACTGCTCTTCAAAAAATTTTCAAAAGCATCTTTGGAGAAAAGGAAGAAATCCCGATTGATTATAATGAGATAATAAAACAGCATCTTAAGATCCTGAAAAGACTTCAGACAAAGTCAGGGCTATTTCTGGCATCAAAGAAAAATGTCGATACCGGCTATGACAAAGCATGGCTCAGAGATAATTTCTACGAATGTATCGCATTTGAAGTCTTAAACGATTGGACAACTGTTAAAAAAACTTATCGTGCTATTCTTGAAATATTCAAAAAACATGAATATAAGATTGATTATGCTATAACAAGAAAACCTGAATACCCTCATCAGTATATTCACGCAAGGTATAACCCGGAAACATTTGATGAGTTTTGGGAAGAATGGGGGAACAAACAAAATGATTCCATAGGATGCATTTTATTTAAGATAGGAGAGCTGGAGTCAATTAAGAAAGTAAAAATACTTGAGGACGAAAACGATTATAGAATAGTCCAGAAATTAGTCGATTATTTATCAACTCTTGAATACTGGCATGACCCTGACTCCGGAATGTGGGAGGAAAATCAGGAAGTCCATGCTTCAAGCGTCGGAGCCTGCCTTGCAGGTCTTAAGATGATCAAAAATGTTGGTGGGATAAAAGTCCGCTCCCAGCTTATAAAAAACGGGGAAGAAGCACTCAGAAAAATATTGCCAAGGGAGTCTGAGAAAAAATTTGTGGACCTTGCACTGCTCTCATTAATATGGCCTTATAACATATTAAATGAAGAACAGAAAAATGAGATCCTGAAAAATGTTGAATACCATCTTGTAAGAAAAAGGGGAGTAATAAGATACAAGGGAGACCATTATTACAACAAAAACCAGGATAATTTCTCCGAAGAGGCCGAATGGACTTTCGGATTCTCATGGTTAGCTTTGATTTATGAAATGCTTGGGAAAAAAAATAAAGCCGAAAATTTCATAAAGAAAGAATTGAAGGATTTAACAAAAGAGGGCATTCCGGAACTTTATTACTCCAATTCTGACAAATACAATGAGAATACACCTCTGGGCTGGTCAGAATCAATGTTCATTGCCGCTCTTTATTATGTCAACAAGAAAAGCATGAGGGAAAAATAGATATCCAGAAGATTATTAAAAGATATCATCTTTAACTTTAAATAAAACTGGTGAAAAATGAGAAAACCGAATCTTGACAAAATAATGGACAACGGAAAGGCAATGTTTCTTGCTTATGATCAGGGCTTAGAGCATGGCCCGACAAAAGATTTCAATGACAAGAATGCCGATCCAAATTATATAATAGAGATTGCTAAAAAGGGTGGGTACAATGCGATCATCTTCCAAAAAGGTATCGCTGAAAAATACAGCGAAGAAATTAAAAAATCTAAAGTTCCGTTGATAATAAAACTTAATGGAAAAACGAGCCTTAGGGGGGGTGAACAGATTTCTCACCAGATTTGCAGTGTAAAAGAAGCATTATCTCTTGGTGCAGTCGCAGTGGGATATACAATCTACATCGGAAGTGAATTTGAAGAAGATATGATGAAAGAATTCTCTGCAATAGAAGAGGAAGCTCATAATATTGGAATCCCCGTTATCACATGGATTTATCCAAGAGGGAAGGGAACTGAGGGAAAAAGCGAGGCTGAACTAATGGCGTATTCTGCAAGGGTTGGACTTGAAGTCGGCGCTGATATTGCAAAGATAAGATACAATGGAAACAAAGATGATCTAAAATGGGCTGTTAAGGCAGCAGGAAAAACAAAAGTAGTGATTGCGGGCGGGACGAAAGCAGAAGAAGACAAATTCTTACAGGAAGTAAAAGATATAGTTGTGGCAGGAGGGGCTGGAATTGCAGTCGGAAGAAACGTCTGGCAGTCCCAAGACCCATTTGCACTCTCTAAGAAGATAAAAAAGATAATTTTCGGAAAATGAAAATAGAGTTTTTCTTCGATAAGGAAAGGGATTTGAAAAACATATGGAGAACCTGCCAGAAAAGCGATTCCTATGGTTACGATTTCACGAAAACAGTTTCAAAAAGCATACTTGAAGTTTGTCAGGGAAAGGAATTCGGAAAATGCAAGAGTGATCTCAAAAAACAAGTTGTCTGGGTGCACAAAAGCCCCCTAATAGAAGATATAGTTAAGCTTAGGAATTCTTCGTGGTCGAAAATTGAGAAGGAATATTTCAAGAGGCTTGAAAGGATAACCAAACATAAATTCAGCTTAAAGAAGTTGATTCCTGTATTCATGACCTCTGTTCAGAAATGCCCTTACAACGCTGACCCTAAAACTGCTTCGTTTTATGTTAATATATTTGGAAATTCATTCGGAGCTATGCAGACATGCGGCCATGAACTTATGCATATACATCTGCATAATTCCCCCTGGTGGCCTTCAACGGAAAAAGAGATTGGTTATGAGAAGACGAACAATCTTAAAGAAGCTCTGACGGAATTGCTCAACCTTGAATTCAGGGATTTGTGGGTAGTAAAAGACGTAGGATATCCAAATCATCAGGAATTGAGAATTTACATCCATAAGCAATGGCTCAAAGACAAGAATTTTAAAAGATTGACAACTAAATGTATTAAATGGATCAAGAAAAACGGCATAAAATGAACCCACAATTCAACCCATCAGACCTGAAAAAGCATTATGACAGCAAGACTGTGAGAAAACTTTCTGACGTGCCTGACCGATTCAAGAATTCAAAAGTGAATGGAAACCCTCTTCTTTACACAGTTTATGTGAAAGATTTTGTGACTTTCGAAGTAGGACTCACCGTCATTGAATCTGGAACTATAAATGGCGAATATTTCATGACAAAAGGTCACAGGCATATGAAGCCAAGAGAAGAAATTTATATTCTCACAAGCGGTAAAGGAAAACTCCTCATTCAGGAAGGAAAAAATGCAAAAGCTGTTGACATGAAGAAAAATGGAATCTACCTTGTTCCGGGAAGAGCAGGGCACAGAGCAATAAATACAGGAAATACAAAGTGTGAGTTCTTATCAATTTATTCAAAGGATGCCGGTCACGATTACAATTTCAAGTTCACGAAGAGATTTTTCAAATAGAGTCACTTTAAAGTTACTCTAGCTGAGAAGATTTATAAGTTCTATCTATATTGATAATTTATGGGAAAAAGGATTATTGATTACAAGAAAGAAATAGAAAAAGCGAGCGGGAAGAGACCAAAAGGACTCCTGAACTTTATGAAAGGATTTGTAGATGAGGGGGATACCCAAGATGAAGGGCACATGGATCTTTATCGTAAACTTTTTCCCTATTATTTGGGAGCAGAAAAAACACAATTTGATTATTACAAATATGTAGATCAAGCAATCATTGCCAGAGCAGAATGGGAAATCTTAAGTTTAGCCGAGGAGATAGGAGAGAGTTTGAAGGAAGAATATTCCTTGAGAGAGGGATATCAATTTGGAATTTCGCTTGATTGGGAAAAACTTAGCGAAAAATTTTGGATTCCATCTCATTTTTTAGACAAAGCTTATGTGCATGAGAACAACATGGATTACTCTCCTAAAATTTTCAGCGTAAATGAGGTTCATTATGTCCCTTGGATAACTTCAGGAGGGTTATTTGTAGGAGGAATGCGTAACTATAAAAGCATAATTGAACGTTCGAGCGAAAAGTCACTAGCAGATGTTGTTCTAAGACCAGAATCAGAACAAAAAATCCAGCTTCTTTTATCCAGTGGTGAATGGAGGGATTCTGCCAAAAAATATGCCAGAGCTTTCATAGAGAATATTAATAAAATCTATACTCTGGACCATCACGAAATGATGAATCCCGTTTTACAAGCATTAATCAATGCATATCGTTCTGAGATGAAATAAAATGGACTTGCCGGGAGTCGGACCCGGATTGCCCGATTGCGAACCGGACGTGATGCCGTTATACTACAAGCCCAAAGTGATATCTCCCATCGATTATATTGAATTAATTTTATAAATATTGGTTCTTTAATTAAACTGGGATAAAAAGAGAATGAAAATAACTTTTTTTGAAATAAAAGATTGGGAAAAAGAATATATAACAAAGCGCCTGAAAGGTCACAAATTAGTTTTTTTAAAAGAAACGATAAGCGAAAATGACCTTGCTGCAGTAAAAGATTCAGAGATAATAAGTGTATTCATCTATTCAAAAGTCGATAAAATTGTTTTGGAAAAAATGAAGAATCTCAAGGCAGTTGTCACAAGATCAACAGGATATGATCATATCGATTTGAAAGAATGCAAGAAGAGAAAAGTAAAAGTTTACAATGTCCCAAATTACGGACAAAACACAGTTGCTGAGCATACTTTCGCTTTGATTCTCTCACTGTCAAGAAGGATAAACCGCGCTTATGACCGGACAACGAGAGGAAACTTTTCCTTCGATGATCTTGAAGGTTTTGATATAAAAGACAAAACTATCGGAATAATAGGGATGGGCAGTATCGGAAGGCATGTCGCAAGGATAGCGAATGGATTTGAGATGAAAGTGCTGGCATATGACCCTTATCCAAACAAAATTCTTGAGAAAGATCTGAATTTCAGATATTCAAGCCTTAATGAACTTTTGAAAAATTCCGATATAGTCTCTCTTCATTGCCCTTATGATAAAAAATCACATCATCTGATAAATTCGAAAAATATAACTCTCATGAAAAAAGGAGCATTACTCATAAACACTGCGCGTGGAGGTCTTGTGGATACGACTGCTCTCGTGAAAGCCCTGTCATCGGGAAAATTAGGCGGAGCTGGGCTCGATGTTCTTGAGGAAGAAGGCCTCATAAAAGAAGAAGCCCAGCTTTTATCTTCTAAGTTTCCAAGGGAAAAACTCGAGAATCTCCTCGAGGACCATCTTCTCCTGACTTTCGAGAATGTGATAATAACCCCCCACATGGCTTTCTACAGCGAGGAAGCCTTGCGAAGGATTTTAGACATAACTATAAGGAACATAGAATGCATAACCGAGAATAAAGTCTGCGAGGCGATTGTGGGATGAAACCAGTTCTTATAATAAATTTCAAGACCTATAAAAAAGGCAAAGAAAACCTCAAGATAGCAAAGATTGCCGAGAAAGTTGACAGAAATATAATCGTCGGTGTTCCGGCTCCAGACATAAAAGAGATCTCTTCAAAAACGAAGCTGAAAGTCTATGCGGAGCATGTTGATCCGTTCTTTCCTGGTAGAAATACGGGTTTTATCATCCCTGAAGAAGTGAAAGCCGACGGTGCCGTCGGGACTTTCCTCAATCATTCTGAACACAAGCTCGATTTCAGGACTCTTAAAGAGACAATGAAAAGATGCAAGGATGTTGGGCTCAAGACCGCAGTTTTCGCTTCAAGTCTTGCGGAGGCAAAGAAGATTGAAAAGTTAAAACCTGATTACCTCGCTTATGAACCCCCTGAATTGGTCGGAGGGAACATCTCGGTCTCCACAGCAAAACCAGACTTGATAAAAAAGATTTCAAACTCTCTCCACATGAAATTCCTTGTCGGCGCAGGAGTCAAGAATTATGAAGACGTGACCGCTTCAATGAAACTGGGGGCTTCCGGTGTCGCTGTCGCTTCCGGGATAACAAAAGCGAAAAACCCAAAGAGGGAGATTGAAAAATTATTGGGAAAATAAAACGACTCAAGCAAAACTATTTAAAATTGCCCCATTTCTAATGTTGAAAGAGTGAATATGGCAAAGAAAATAGGTGTTGATCTTGGTGGAACAAACATGCGCGTTGGAATTGTTGAGAATGACAAAGTCATTAAGTATCTATCAAAGGAGACCCCAAAAACAAAAGATGAACTTCTCGAGGGCCTTACAAATATCATATCAGAAAGCTTATCTGAAGAAATTTCAGGGATAGGCATCGCATGCCCGGGACCATTGAAAGATGGGGCCATAAAAAATACACCCAACCTTCCCCTGAAAAACTTCAACCTTAAAAAATTTCTTGAAAAAAAATTCGGGAAAAAAATTGCGATTGAAAATGATGCAAAATGTGTTGCGCTTTCCGAAATTAAATTCGGTGTCAAAAAAAAGAATTTCCTTGTTTTAACATTTGGAACAGGTGTTGGGGGGGGGATAATAATTGATTCAAAACTTTACACAGGAAATGGAAATGCTGGGGAGATGGGACACATTATCCTCAGTGAAGGGAAGGACTTTGAAAAACACTGGCAGGAAAGTAAAGAAAAAATAAAGGCTATTACAGGTGGAAGCCCCATGATAAAGGATCTTATGAAATCAAAAGAAAAAGAGGCGGAGAAGATACTTGAAGGGATATATCAATATTGCGGACAGGCAATCGGATCTTTAATTAATATTTTTAATCCTGAAGCGATAGTTTTGATGGGCGGCGCGAGGGAAGCAGGAAAAGATTTCATTAGAGGTATACAAAAAGAGGCAAAAAAGTATGCAATTGTCCCGGATATGCCGGATATATTATGGAGTAAAATAGAACATCCGGGAATACTCGGAGCCAGCTTGCTTGTTGGATAATCTATCACTAAAAAATTCTGCCGTTTTTCATATGAAAAAATTGGACTTTTATAAATAACATTTATAAATACTGAATGTTTCTCACAGTCGTGGAAAGAGGAAATGAGAGTCTTAATGTTCGGTTGGGAGTTCCCACCATTTAATAGCGGGGGACTTGGAACCGCCTGCCTAGGGTTGACCCGTGGGCTAAAGAACAATGATATAGAAGTTACTTTCGTTTTGCCGCGAAAAGTGGACCTTGATGTTGATTTTCTGAAAATTGTCTATGGTGATGATTTTGGTTCCATCAAAAAAAGTTATGTGATAAACTCTCTTCTTCAGGGATACTCTACATCCGAATCTTATGAACAGAGAATCCTTGCTGATGGTGAAAAAAAGCCAGTGATATATGGAAGAAACCTCTTCGAAGAAGTTGAAAGATATGCTTCTATCGGGGGAGATATAGCAAGGAATGAGGATTTTGATATAATACATGCGCACGACTGGCTAACCTATCAGGCTGCTATAAATGCGAAAAAAGTTTCAGGGAAATACCTCGTTGTTCACGTTCATGCTACTGAATTTGATCGTTCAGGCGGAAATAATGTGAATCAGTATGTCTATGATATAGAAAAAAAAGGGATGGAAGAGGCAGATGCAGTTGTTGCTGTGAGTAATTTCACAAAACAGAAGATAATTGAAAATTACGGGATACCTTCTAACAAGATCAAAGTTGTCCACAATGCTGTTGACTTCGAAAATTACACCCTTCATGAAATGCATACACTGAAAAAAACAAAGAAGATTGTGTTATTTTTAGGCAGATTGACGCTCCAAAAAGGTCCGGATTATTTTGTCTACGCTGCGAAGAAAGTACTTGAATATTATCCGGATGTTGTTTTTGTAGTCTCGGGGTCAGGGGATATGGAAAGAGCAATAATAAGAAAAGTCGCGGAGATGGGTATGGCTGACAAATTTATATTCACGGGGTTTTTAAGAGGAAAAGATATTCGGGAAGCATATCACATGGCGGATCTTTATGTTATGCCTTCTGTTTCAGAACCGTTTGGGATAAGCCCTCTCGAAGCATTAAATTGCAATACACCTGTTCTTATATCAAACCAATCAGGCGTTTCAGAAGTGATAAATCATTGTCTCAAAGCAGATTTCTGGGATGTTGATGAGATTGCAAACAAAATTGTTTCAGTTTTAAAATATGGTGAACTCCAAAGATGTTTAAGGGATAATGGATCAAAAGAAGTCAAAAGTCTTAACTGGAATGATTCGGCACGCAGATGCGTCGATATATACAATGATCTTTTAAGGAGAAAAGAATAATGGTCTCAATATGCTTTTATTTCCAGGTTCATCAGCCTTTCAGGATAAGAAAATATTCAATTTTTGACATTGGTAAAAATGATAACTATTTTTCTGACAGTTCAGAAACAAATCTTAACAACGAACGTATATTGAAAAAAGTCTCTGAGAAATGCTATCTCCCCATGAATGCCCTTCTTCTCGAACTTCTTGAGAAACATCCAAATTTTAAGATAAGTTTTTCATTCTCAGGGGTTTATCTCGAACAACTTGAGAAATATGCTCCGGATGCCCTTGAATCTTTCAAAAAATTGGTCGACACTGGAAGGGTCGAGATACTCGCCGAAACTTATTATCACTCACTTTCTTTTCTCTTTTCCCGGGGTGAATTTTATGAGCAGGTAAAAAGACATGAAGAAATGGTACAGAGATTATTTGGACAGACGCCGAAAGTTTTCAGGAATACAGAACTAATTTACAACAATGAACTCGCAAGAGTTATAGAGAGTATGGGATACAAGGGAATCATTGCCGAGGGAGCTCCTTTCATATTAGGATGGAGATCGCCCAATTATCTTTATTCTCCTGCCGGAACAGACAGGATAAAAGTCCTCTTGAAAAATTATAAGATGAGCGATGATATTGCATTCAGGTTTTCCGAGAAAGGCTGGAAAGAATGGCCTCTCACAGTTCCAAAATATGCACAATGGGTTAATGCAGTCAACGGCGGAGGAGAAGTGATAAATCTTTTTATGGACTATGAAACTTTCGGTGAGCACCAATGGGCGGACACAGGAATATTTGAATTTATGAGATATTTCCCAGAGGAGATTATGAAAAATCCAGACAATAATTTCAAAACACCTTCAGAAGTCATTGATTCTTATCCGGCAAGAGGTGTTTTTGATTCGCCACGGTTTATATCCTGGGCGGACATAGAAAGGGATTTAAGCGCCTGGATAGGAAATGAAATTCAAAATGCCGCAATAAGGAAAGTCTATTCTCTAGGATTCAAAATATTAAAAGCACAGGACCCTGAACTTACAGAAAAATGGAGAAAATTGCAAACGTCTGACCATTTCTATTATATGTGCACAAAATGGTTTTCCGATGGTGATGTGCACAAATACTTCAACCCTTATCAGAGTCCTTATGATGCTTTTATAAGCTATATGAATGTGCTTCACGACCTCGAACTCAGGACCGACGAAGTCATTAAGAAAAAAATTCTCCTTGCAGAGAATCTCAAAGAGAACATTTATAAAGAAAATTAGTCACTCAATATTAGGGGTGAAACAAATGGAAGTGATTAAGGATTCTTCGCATTATTTTTACGCAAGAGATGGAGAAGTCTTGAAGGATATGGGAGATCTCCTCAAATTTCTGGAACGTGCAGATGATGGAACATTTTCACACCATTTTAATGAGGAGAAAAATGACTTTGCAAACTGGACAGATGATACTCTTCAGGACCACCAACTCGCGAATAAGATGTATGCTGCAAAAACAAGAGATGAGATGTATAAGATAATCAAAGATAGAGTGGAAAAATCTCTTCGCCAGCCATCCAAAAAAAAATCCATAATAAATGAGATCAAAGAGGCATTGTCAAAATGAGCTCTAGAGTCTATGGGATAATTGCCTTGAAAGGTGGAGTCGGAAAAACCACAGTTGTGGAAAATCTTGGAGCCACATTTGTCAAAGATTTCCAGAAAAAAGTACTTGTTGTGGATGCTAATTTCTCAACCCCTCATCTCGGGTTGCATATCGGTATGATAAACCCGACACACACTTTACATTCGGTTCTTAATGGTGAATATCCGGTATATGATGCAATATATCAACATGATCTGGGATTTCATATAATACCCGGAAAACTTTCTTCTCCCCCGACAAATGTAAAAATATTAAAGGATAAAATAGAACCTCTAAGAGAGATTTATGATGTTATTCTTATAGACTCTTCACCTTCTTTAGACAAAGAGATGCTTGCGACAATGCTTGCATCTGATGAACTTCTGGTTGTGAGCTCTCCGGACTATCCCACTTTAAGTTCGACAATACATGCTGTGAATCTGGCTAAACAGCAAAATGCTCCGATAAGAGGGATTATACTTAACAAGGTCAGAAATAAAAGATTCGAGATCAGTTCAAGGGATGTAGCAAAAGCTTCAGAGGTTAAAGTGCTCGCAAGCCTCCCTGAGAATATCAAAGTCCTGTCTTCTCTCTCTGTTATGACCCCTGTTGTTGTAAAGTACCCGTCACAAGATGTTTCAAAAGCATACAGAGATCTTGCGTCATCACTTCTTGATATTCCAAAGAAGAAATCAAGATTCTCAAAAATAAAAGAGAGATTAAAGAAAAAGGAGGTGGAAGAGGGGGATTAGAAACGTAAGCGCTCCAATCCATCTTTGTAAATATGGTTAAAGAAACAAAAGAAACTTTGTCTGCTTACCTAAATGACGTCCCTGAAGATAAAAAATTCTGGTCTTCAGACGGAAAGATTTTCAGAAACCTTTCAGAACTTGCAGATTCATTGAGATCTATGAGCGAAGAGACTTTTTCATCACACGTTAATAATGAGAAAAATGACTTTGCAAAGTGGGTGTATGATGTCATAGGGGATATAAGTCTTTCAGAAAGTTTGAGAAATGTAACAAGCAAAAAAGAAACTGAAAAGAAGATTAAGGCAAGAATTGCTTCAATAAAAAGAAAATTAAAATCCTCTTAGGCCCATGACCCGAACAATTATTCTTGGGAATGGGAACATGCTTGTTTGCCTCGACAAGCATGCAAGGATCCGGGACCTCTATTATCCGCATGTAGGTCAGGAAAATCACGTTTCGAGCAGAGCACACAGGATAGGTATATGGATGAACGGGAATTTCAGCTGGATTTCAGAGGATGAATGGGATCTTTCTATGAAATATAAGAAAGATACGCTTTCGAGCGACATAACTGCTTACAGCAAGAAACTGAAAATAAAAATTTCATTTAATGAGGTTGTCCATCATGACAAAAATATCTATCTTAGGAAATTCAAGATTGAAAATAATAATTTGGAGCAGAAAGAAGTGAAAGTTTTTTTTGGACAGGAATTCCAGATTTCAGAAAATAACATTGGTGATACTGTTTATTATGATCCTCTTCTCCAGTCAATCGTGCATTATAAGGGAAGAAGGTATTTCCTGATCGGCGGGGAGCTAGACGGGAAACCATTTGATGATTACGCCACCGGCGTAAATAACTGGGATGACACCACAGGTACTTATATCGACGCTGAAGACGGTTTTCTTAGCAAAAATGCTATAGAACATGGATCTGTGGATTCCGTTATAGGATTCACCCTAAATCTTAAAAAAGATGAATCAAAAAATATAGACTACTGGATAATTGCAGGAAAGAATCATGGTGAAATTGAGGAGTTGAAAGACTTTATATTAAAAAAAACCCCGGAAAAGCTTATTGAAGAAACCGAAAAGTTCTGGATTGATTGGCTTTCGAAAAGCCCGATAAAATTTTATAACCTTAATGACAAGATAGAAGACCTTTTCAAAAGATCACTTTTGATAATACACGCGCAGACTGACAAAAATGGCGCAATTATCGCGTCAAATGACACCCACACTTTCAAGTTCAAAAAAGACACTTATAGTTATATGTGGCCAAGAGATGGGGCTCTTGTCGCAAGGTCATTCGACAAAGCAGGATACTTTGAAATAACACACAAATTTTTTGATTTTTGCGCTGAGGTCCTTGAAAAAGAAGGATACCTTCTTCCAAAGTACAGACCGGACGGTTCTGTCGGAAGTTCATGGCATTCATGGTTAAACCATGGAAGAGTACAGCTTCCGATACAGGAGGATGAAACGGCACTTGTTCTGGATGCATTATGGAAGCATTACACAAGGCACAAATCACAAAACCTGAAAGAGAATTATGAAATATTCATAAAAGATGCAGGGGATTTCCTTGCAAGCTTCAGGGACGAAAAAACAGGGCTTCCGAAAGAAAGCTATGACCTGTGGGAAGAAAAACTTGGTGTGAATACTTTCACATGCGCGACAGTTTATGCCGGGCTTGATGCTGCAAGGAACTTTGCAGACGTTTTTGGAAACGAACTTGATGCTGAGAAGTACAAAAAAGCGATGGATGAAATCAAAGAAGGGATATTAAAATATCTTTACGACCCGGAAGAAGATCTCTTCATAAAAAGAATATATTATGATGAGAAGGGTGGAATGGTAAAAGACAAGACAATTGATATGAGTACTGTTTATGGACTTTTTGAGTATAAAATATTAGACGCTTCTGATGAAAAAATAATAAAAACCATGGAGAAGACTGTGCATAAATTATGGTGCATAACCCCCTGTGGAGGGATATCAAGATATGAGAATGATAATTATTACCGGGTATCTAAAAATGCTCCCCCTAATCCTTGGTTCATCTCAACCTTCTGGCTTGCAGAGTATTATGTTGCAAAAGCCAAAAAGGTTGAAGACTTAAAGCCTGCGGAAGATCTTTTAAAATGGGCGACAGAAAGAGCACTTCCTTCAGGGACCCTTTCAGAGCAGCTTAATCCTTACACTGGCGAACATTTGTCTGTCTCACCATTGACATGGAGCCACGCAGGATTCATAATCGCTGTAATAAAATACGTTGACAAATACGAAAAATTGACAGGGATGGAAAAATAAAATCTTATATTTTCTGTATCATCACAAGGTTTAAAAATAAAATTCGGCATTCAATTTTACAAGAATATGATGCTCACGTGGTCTAACGGCTATGACGCTAGCCTGTCGCGCTGGAAACCCGAGTCCGACTCTCGGCGTGGGCGTTCTTTCCTAATATCCAATTAATTTTATAAAATCTCTTTGCTTCATGTGATAAATTGAGATGAAAAGTGAAGTGACTCCTGATATATTAAAGAGAATAATTGATAAATTAGAGTCGCATAGGATAAATTATCTTGTGATAGCCGGTTTTGGATTAGACGGAAGAAGAGGATTCTTAACAAGATCACACCAGGACATAGACATCTTGTGCTTAAAGGAAGATATAAAAGAAATCGAAAGGATTATCCAAGAATTGGGATATTCCGGAGAAAAACATAATAACATGTACAAGGTCTACGGTGAAGACAGCGGGAAAATAGATTTTGGGATGCTGGAAATTGAAGGAAACGAAGCTGTGAGTTATGGCAGAATCGCAATCACAAGGTTTCCAAAAGAATTATTTGAAAAGCCCCAGAAAGGAAAAATTAATGATATTGAATTTAACATAGCTCCAAACGAGTTATTAAAAATCTGGGGAGAAAGTTCCGGGCAAAAGCAGGACTCTGAATATGTTAAGTCAATCAAGGTTGATGAAGAAGTAATGAAAAAAATAAAAAGAGAATTGAGGTAAAATAGAAATTGTTTAAATTTCAAATATGTTGTCATTTTTAAATAAATACAATTAGGAAGATTTTTAAGTCCAGCTGGTTTTGATTTCTTATGGAAAAAGACCAGGAGAAAAAGAAAAAATCAAGAAAAGAAAGTTTAGTTGATACCTTGGGACTTTTGACATATTCACTTATTGCAGGTGCAGCCACAGATTATGCCTCTGGACTAAGGGGGCTCGGAATATTGGCTTCAAGAGCATATGGAACGGGTATTAACATACCAACAGCCGCCCCTTACGGAAAATGGAGAAATCTTCTTTACAAATTGACGAAAACGACAGATGAAAGTCCAAAATTCAGAAAATATTTAACTGAATTATTAGCTTTTGATACTTTTCAGGTGCCATTGTATTCTACGGTTTTAACATTTGGGAGCCTGATGTATAATCTATCTCGGGGACAATTCAAGATAGATTTTGACAAAGTCAAAAATGGTACAGAAATTCTGACCGCAATTTCTCCATTCGTTGGACCAATTATGGGATTATATATGGAAGGGGTAAGGAAATTGTTCCATCTTGAGTCTGCTCCAAAAAAAGCAAGAGAGAATTTGGAAGAGAAACTTCTTGATGACCCTAAAGAAAAAGTCTCAGAGGCAGATCCACAAAAAGACTAAAAAATATTTCCTTAGTAAAATTTATAAATTATAACTTCAGAGTAGTTATATGGCCGAAAAAATAAATTATTCTCTGAATGAAGAGGATATGTTTGAAGCACTATTTCTTATGACGCTGAAATGCAATGCTGATTGTGATTTTTGCTGTGAGCAGGGGCTTGAAAAAGACGAAGATTTAGGGAAGTTGATTGATTATATTGATCCTCTTGTGAATATCCTTGGAGTAAAAATAATAGATCTTAACGGCGGAGACCCGCTCAGAAGAAGAAAGAAAGATCTTGTTGAAATAGCAAAAAAAACCAACGAAGCAGGTGCGAGGGCCTCAATATCAACAAACTCTCTTGCTTTAACAGAAAGTTTTCTTGATCAAGTGAGACCATATATGGACATTGTAAATGTCAGTCTTCACGGAGCAAAAGAAGAAACGCATGATTATCATATGAATGTTCCAGGATCGCACCAAAGGATAACGAAAAACATTGAATTATTGGTAAACAAAGGGTTTGACGTCCATGTTTCTTCCGTTATGCTTAATGACAATGTAAATGAAGCTCCGGAAATGGCCAAGTTATGCTATGATTCAGGAGTTAAATCTTACTGCATGAACCTTCTTTTTGGAAGAGGAAAAGGAGGAGATTTGCTTGATGAGGAACAACCTTCAAGAGAAAAACTTCTTACGATAAGGGATAGTTTAAGAGAAAAATATGATTCTATGAATATTTATGTGAATGAGAGCCATATAGGCCAATGCATTCTTGTGAGGCCGGATGGCATGCTAACTGGTGCGCCGCAAAATCCAAATGAGAAGTTCGACGGACTCATTGAGATATGTAAAGTCATGGATCACAATTTGAGAGAAAAATGGGAAGAATACCCCTTCATTGAAAATCACCATAAATACAACAGGGAAAAATTCAAAAGATATCTTACAAAATGAAAAAATTGGACGAAAAAGTGTATGAAGGCGTTCCGTTTATTCAAAAAGCTTTCGGGGACAAAATGCATTTTCTGGCGCTTATAGGATCATTCGCTGCAGGTGAGGAAACCAAGAGAGATGGGAAATATTTTAGTGATGTGGATTATTATGTTGTTCTTAAAAGGGATGTAGAAAAATCAGAAGGTGAAAAGATAGGACACGATGTGCAAAGACTGCTCAATGAGCTAAGCATAAACCCCCCGAAAAGCATATGGGTTATTGATTATAAAGAATTTTATGATCCAGAAACCAAAGATACTCTTTCACCCTATCAGATTGTCGAACTGGATTCAGTAATAGAAGGACCGGACAATGTTCTAGATCCCATAAAGAACAGGCCCATAGGATTGCATTCACAAATTGGATTGTGCGGAGTTTCATTTATGGATATGTGCAATGGTATGGAAAAAGAAAAAATCAATAGCCTGGTGAAGGGAGTTTATGGTCAGATGGGAGTCTGGTTAATAGGTCATGAGAAATTTAGAACTAAATATTCTGAAAGACTTGAAGAATTTGTGAAAGAATTCCCGGAATTTGGATATTTGTCAACACCTATGAAAAAAGCTTTGAAATTCAAAAAAAATCTTGATTTAACAGGGTTTAACCGAGAATTCGGGAATGTTCAAATATTTGGCAATGAAATTTCTCCAATATTCTCAGAGGAGGCTCTTGACAGGGTTTTTCATATGGGGGCCACCATAGATAAATTTTGTGAAAGTATAATTGACGGATCTCCTGAAAGATTCATCCGAGCAAGTTATGCTTCCAGATATCACAAAAACAAAAATCTTGAAGAAAAATACTCTCACAAAGCCGCAGAATTACTGGGATTAAGCGTCAATGGAAAAACCGGATTAGACAAGTTAAATTATATTTGGTTTGAATGGCTCAAAAAAATAGGAGTTTTAGAATCTGATTTAAAAAAAGATAAGTCCTAATATAGTTAAGACTTAATGCGATCCTTTCACAAAAACTTGGCAAAACAGAAACTTACAAAGAATTTTGGGATTTTTGGTGGAACATTCTCCGCTGCATACATTGCATTTGCAATCTATATGCTTAATAAATCTCCGATCAACTTCTGGTGGATTGTGCTTGGTTGGGGAGTAATCCTTGCTTTGAGCGGGTTTATTGTAAGAATATTTACCTACCCTTTAAGAAAACCATCTTTTTTAAATAATAAATAAAACCTTTTATAAGGAATCTGCAACCATTCAGTGGTCGACAAGTTTTAAAAAAAGGGCTTATCGTTGGTGTTTTAACAAAATAATAAAAAGTCAAGCGTCACGCATTATAGTTCAGGTTCGGTGAGGCGTTTCACTTCTTCATTTCATTGATCTTCTTCTGCTCTTGAGATTGCTTTTCTCTCTTGAGTTTTTCAAATTTCTTCTGCTCAGGGCTCATGGGTTTTTTCCCGCTGATTAATCGCCTGGTCATTCCCCGTTGTTTGTTATGCCTGAGTCTTCTTCTGTTTCCCATGATAATCTATAGAAATGGGGTATATATAAGTAAGTATCAGCTCGGCAAGTTCTATAAAGAAATAAAAGCTTTTCCCCATATGGGTGAGAAAAAGTGGTTTGTCTATATCTTAGAGTGTTCTGACGGCTCTTTCTACACAGGTGTCACGAATGACCTTGATAAAAGGATGGGGATTCATGCATCAGGCAAAGGCAGCAAATATGTGCGTGAGAAAGGATTCAGAAAACTCCTGAGATCAATGGAATGCAAAGATAAATCAGAAGCATGCAGATTCGAATATGAGATAAAACAGCTCTCAAGGAGTGAAAAACTGGGATGGTTTGACGAAAACCGGGACTATCTCCTGTGATAATTCCTTCCTGATGACCTTTGGGGCATTCTCCTGTTCCTTGAATGATCACCCATTCTTGACAGACCGCCCCTTGATTTTCTTAAGGGTCTTATCATATCAATCTTTTTTATGTAAGGAAGTTCCATGGCTTTCACTTCGACTTCTTCCCTATTGACTATATTTGAGAAATTCTCATAATCCCTTGAAGCGAGTATGTTTATAGCTTTGCCTTCTTTGCCTGCTCTTGCAGTCCTTCCTATCCTGTGTATGTAATCCTTTGAAAATGCAGGAAGATCATAATTATACACATGAGTCACGCCTTTTATATCAAGGCCTCTCGCGGCGACATCTGTGCAGACGAGTATTTTGAGGTCATTGTCTTTATGGAACTCTTCAAGTATCTTCATCCTTTTGTTCTGTTCAAGGCCCCCGTGTATCGCTTTAGCGGGTATCCCGGCACGGTTGAGATTCATCGTGACAGCATCCGCATTCCTTCTTGTAGAACAGAAGATCATGACAAGGTGTGATTTCTCTTCTTTCAGGAGATGGACAAGAAGCGAGAACTTCATCGAGTCCGGAACGTCATAATAGACCTGCTCGAGTTTTTTATGATCCACCTGGCTCTCCACTTCTATCTCCACGGGATTTTTTATATATTTTCTCGCGAGATGATCGACGTCAGGAGAGATTGTGGCTGAAAAGAGCAGAGTCTGCCTTTTTTTTGGGCATTCATCTATTATCCTGCCAACATCACGCGAGAACCCCATGTCAAGCATCCTGTCGAATTCGTCAAGCACGAGTATCTCGACTTTTTTCAGGCTGAGGGTCTCTCTCTTAAGGTGATCGAGAACTCTTCCCGGGGTTCCGACAATCACATCCGCTCCCGACATCCTTCTTATCTGGGTTTCTATGTTCACGCCCCCATATACTGAAACGACTTTCAGGTTTCCTTTTGAAAATTTCTTTATTGAATCTGAAACCTGCTCAGCAAGCTCCCTTGTGGGTGTGAGGACTATCGCTTTTACTTTCTTATCAGGGACTATCTTCTCGATTATCGCTGAAGCGAAAGCCAGCGTTTTCCCGCTTCCGGTCATGGATGAGCCGAGTATATCCCTTCCTTCAAGGACATAAGGTATCGCCTCTTCCTGAATCTTCGAAGGCGTTTCGATGCCCATACTGTGAAGAGTCTTCACGACTTCCTCGCTTAATCCCAGTTCTCTGAACTTTTCCATTTTTGTATCAACAGAATTATCAATCAATATAATCAATATTCATAAATGAATCCAAAACAAGATTTATAAATCTATTCAAAAATATCCTGAAAAGTTCATATTAGAATAATTCAATGTGTAATTCATCGAGTGGGCTGCGCTTGTTATTCCTGCAAAGAAAAGGAACATACCCAAGAGAACAATCACCGACAATATGAATGCGACTATTCCGACGACAAGTCCTGCTATGACAAGACCCCTGTTGGATTTCTGCTTTCCAAGGCCTACTGCTGAAAGGACTATTCCCGTGACTGCGAGAGCTGCTCCGAAAAAAGGGATCCAGAATAAGACTATTGATACTATTGAGAAGATGAACCCTATTAATCCGACAGTGTTTCCGTCATCTTTGGCATTTTGTTGTGTTTTTGCCATTCCTATTTTAGGGATCCCGGAATTTTAAACATTTGCTTCTAACCAGTATGAAAAAATTTTCATTCGGCAATCTTAAATATATTCCCGGCGTAATGGGCCCATAAAGAGATGTCAAAATGCAAAAAGTCCTTAAGAAAAAAGAGCTGAATAATTTCATCAAGGAGCTCATGAGTAATTATGAGATAATAGCCCCTGTAAAAAACGGAAAGTTTGAGATTATCAAAGATCCATCCAATATGGAACTTGGAAAAATAACAATAGTTCCGGCAAAAGAATTTTTCCTTCCCGAAGGTGAGACCCTCATTGAATTCAAAGGCAAAAAAGTCATCAAAACGCACCCGGAAAACAAAAAAAGGATTATATTTGGAATGAGAAAATGCGACCTAAATGCTGTAAAGATAATGGACAGCATCATAAAAGATGAAAATTATCTCTCAAGGAGGAAAAACACAATCCTCATGGGTATTTTTTGCGAACACCCAGATGAATATTGCTTCTGCAATTCGATGGAACTGGAAGATTATTATGATCTTTTATTTTATCCTGAAGACGATAAATACTATATCTCTGTAGGATCAGAAAAAGGTAAAAAGCTCGTTGCCAAATTACCGGAAGCAAAAAAAGAAATTATAAGAATTATTAAGAATTTCAAAAGAGTTCCTGACAAAAGTATAGAGAAACATTACAGAAATAAAATATGGGAATCGGATGCAAATCGTTGTCTTTCATGTGCTGCTTGCACTATCAACTGTCCGACATGCACATGTTTTGAGATATATGATGAACTTTCTCCGGATTTAAAAAACGGGACAAGAAAAAGAGGAGCTGCCTCATGCCAGCTCAAATCTTTTTCAACTGTCGCCGGCGGAAAAGCTTTCAGAAATTCACGCCTTGCAAGATTCAAGCAGTTTGTATACCATAAAATCGTTTATTACAAGAAAAGGAACGGCAGATATATGTGTGTGGGATGCGGAAGATGCCTGAGAGCCTGCCCTCCGAAAATAGACTGGACAGATACAATAAATATTCTCACAGGGATGAAAAATCATGATGCAAAAAGAAACAGGGTATCTGCCAAAAAGGTATAATATAAAGAGTGTAAAAGAAATGACTTCCGATGTGAAACTCTTAAGAGTAAGTTCCAAAATAAATCCTCTTCCCGGGCAATTTATAGAAGTTTCAATCCCGGGAATCGGAGAGTGTCCTCTCGCTTCATGCTCATTCAACAAAGATTACGTCGATATCTTACTTAGAAATGCAGGAAACACGACTTCAGAGATCTTCAAACTCAAAGCAGGAGACAAAATTTACATCAGAGGTCCTTACGGCAAAGGTTTTCCTCTGGAAACATGCGGAAAAGATATCTTGCTCGCCGCAGGAGGAACAGGAATTGCGCCTGTGACTTCATTTATAGAATACATAGAAAAGAATAGGAAAAAATTCGGGAAAATTACGATTTATTTTGGATTCAGAAATAAAGATTATATCCTTCTGAAAGACAAGATATTAATGTGGAAAAAGAAATTTAATATAAGGCTGACACTTGATCAAAAATCTCCGGGATATCTCAATGGATTCATAAATCAATTAATAGAAAAAGATCATCCAAACGTTGAAAATTCCGTCGCTTTTATATGCGGGCCTGAAATTATGATGAAGGCAATAACAAAAAGCCTGAACTCACTTGGAATGAAAAATAATAAGATCTTTTGGAGCATGGAAAGAAGAATGGAGTGCGGGTTTGGGAACTGCGGACGTTGTACAATCCAGGATGTTTATGTGTGCGAAAACGGTCCTGTGTTTAGGTATGATTTTATAAAACCGAGGATAGAGAATGAGGAGCATGCTAACGAGGTGAAAGAATGAAAAAGCCGGTAGTGGGAGTCTTCGGAGTTTCTGGTTGTGCAGGATGTATGTTGACAATGCTTTACGAAGATGCATTCAAACAACTTTCGAACTTTCTTGATTTAAGATCTTTCCCGTTAATAAAGGAGGATAAGTACACCGGAGATTTCGATTATGTTTTCATAGAAGGGACAGTATGCTCAGACGAAGACATAATGAAATTGAATGAGATAAGAAAGCGCACCAAAAAAGTCGTCGCTATTGGTTCATGCGCTGCGCTTGGGGGCGTCCCATCTGCCAAAAATTTCCTTGATCAGGAAAAAGTCATGAAATTAGTCTATCCAAAAACCAACCAACTCAAGTCGACATTACCCCAGCCAATAAGTATGCATATAAAAGTGGATTATTCCCTCCCCCAATGTCCTCCCGATAAAAAAGAGATCCTTGAATTTATACAATGCATCCTCACCGGACGAGAATTCAAACCTTATGAAAATCCGGTGTGCTTTGAGTGCAGGAAAAAAGGGAATAAATGCCTTCTTGACGAGGGAAAACTCTGTCTAGGACCGATAACAAACGGCGGATGTAATGCACTTTGCCCGTCGAACAAGACGACATGTTACGGATGTCGCGGCCCATTAAAAGAAGCTAATCTTAAAGCTTTCATTAATCTACTCAAAGAAAAAGGCTTCACAAAAAAAGAACTTCATGATAAAATGAGAACTTTTGCAGGACTCGGATTCGGAGAACTTGAAGAAGAAAATAAAACATCAAGATGGCTTGAAAACTGATGAAAGAAATAAATTTAGACCAAATATGCAAGATAGAAGGGCATGCGAGCCTGAAACTTAAGATAGAAAAAAATAAAGTTAAAGTCTGCGAACTTGAAGCCCAAGAAGGAGCTAGATTTTTCGAGGCTCTTGTCCTGGGAAAAAATATTGATGATGTTCAGGAGATAGTATCTAGGATATGCGGAATATGCAGTTCATCTCATTCTGTATGTGCAATACAAGCTCTTGAGAAAGCCATAGGTATAGAACCAAATGAGTCACAAAAAGCTTTGAGAGAACTTCTAATTCTCGGAGAAAGATTAAGGAGCCACGCCACACATCTTTATTTTCTATCCCTTCCGGATTATTACGGATTCTCATCAGCCCTTGACATGGCAAAAGAGCATAAAGAGAAAATTGATAATGCTCTTACTCTGATAACCTTGGGCAACAGAATAGTGAGTATAGTCGGAGGAAGAGAGATTCACCCTTTTATAAAAATAAAGGAATCCATGAAAAATTTGGAGAAGGCAAAGGAAGCTGTCGAAGAGATAGAAAAAGTAAAGCCTATAATTATAAGGACAATAAAATTATTCTCCTCTCTTGATTATCCAAAACTTGAAAGGGACACGGATTACTTCTCCTTGCATGAAAATGATTGTTATGCGGCAACATCAGGAAGATTAAAGTCAGCTTCGGGTTTGATAGATAGTGAAGATTACAAAAAACACCTGAAAGAAGATTTAAAAGAATATGCAACTTCCAAGTTCGCCCTGAAAGACGGGAAGCCATTTGTCGTCGGAGCCATAGCAAGGATAAAGAATAATCAGGAAAACCTTGATTTTGAATCAAGAAAACTTCTCAGCACCATAAAAATTGATATGAGCAATCCTTTCCACAATAACCTTGCCCAAGCCATAGAGATGCTCCAAATTGTAAACAGGGTGAAAGATCTTATTTTAAGGATAAATGAAAATGAATCTGAAGAAATAAAAATAAAACCCGGTCATGCAGTATCAGCCGTCGAAGCCCCGCGAGGAACCCTTTTTCATGAATATAAAGTCAGTTCTGAAGGCAAAATAACTTATTGTAACATCATAACACCTACAGTTCAGAACCTTAGCATGATGGAACAGGATATAACAAGATATGTAGACCTTCTGCTTGAAAAAAAAGTTCCAAAAGAAAAGATAGTTAATGAAATTGAAAAGCTTATAAGAGCTTATGATCCTTGCTTCTCATGCTCGACTCATTTCCTTAAAGTTAACTGGATTTAGAGTACTCTGAACTTCTTCGCGTATTTTGTTAAGGTCACCATTCTCGGGGACACCTATTATCCTGACATTTGGGTCAATAAGCCCTATCAAAAATCCGGCATCAAAATCATGTGCACTGAGAATTGAATCTTGCCTCAAGTCTTCTTTCCTTATCAAGGCAACATGATTAAGACCTTTGACAACATCTATTATTATAATTTCATCCCCGCCCCTAAGTAGATCCATAAGTTCAAAACTGCCTTTCACATTTATTATATCCATACCGTTGCATACTTTCTTGGCGAAACTGTCTTCAGCAATAAATTCATTCCCAAGTGAGAGGATTTTCATTTTAATTTTTCAATGATTCTTTAATAGTCTTATAATGCGATGAAAGCCTATTTTTGTACTTTTCAAAATCAGGGAGACTGTTTACAATCTCAAGGAAATAAGACCAATGACCCGAGACCAAATCCCCCAGCTTAGGTTTTTCCAACCCATCCAGTATGAATAACTCCTTTTCGATGCCCGAAATTATATTCTTGCCAACAAGATTGCTATCCTTGAATTTTATTACTTCATAAAAGTTAACGGGACAGCTAACTGCAGCGTAAACTACGAATTGATTTTTGGAATTAATCAATTTTCTGAAATCGCTTTGGTGCTCTTGTTCTATCCTGTTTGTAACAATATCTATGTGCTCATCATAGATATAATCTCTTACACTGGAAATCTTTACGTGATTCATTATCTCTTCCTGCGTTTCTTCTATTTCCTTTTTGGGGTAATATCCGCCTTTTGCAATATAACTTTTGTAAAGCTCCATATGGTTCCTCTTTTTTTCATTGCCCAAAGTCAAGCCGCAATATCCCGAAGCATAAGCGGAGTAAATGAATGCACACAAAAGTTTTTCTTGATCGATCATTTTAATAGCCTCGAAAATTCTTCAGCCTCTTTTTTTGGGATTCTCATCACAATGATTCTGTTGCTTATTATGACCCATTCTCCCAACTTAGCGCCAATATAATTCTTGGCTTGCCTTTTTTCCGCACCATAATCTACAACTACATCTTCACCTTTCATTTCAATTATCTTCCCCGGAATCGATAGGCACATTATATATAAACCACCTTTTTTATTTTTATTTTGTCTCCATCAAGAACTTCAGGAATCATATCACACTTCGGACAAGAGAATATAACAAGGTCATGCAGCCTCTCTTTAACTTTAGCTTCTCCGACATAACCGCAGTTACAGACAATTTTGGATTTTATCGTCACAGCATTCACTTTCCAGCCTGAAGCCTCCTCAAGATGCTCTTTCAGGTGGTCCGCTTCTATTCCGGATAGATCTCCAACTTCAATAAATATCTCTTTGACATTCTCAGAATCTTCCACCTGTTTCATTATATTTTGCACAAAGGCTATATCATGCATTCTGCACGTATAAAAGAAAAGCTGTTTATATAATTTGAGCTGTGCAAGCCAGAAAAGCTTATAATCTTGAATCCTCAACATTCTTGCTATGGCATTAAAAATAGCTCCAATAAGAGAGACTTACAAAGGATTTTATGGAAAGGATACTGAAGAAATGCCATTAATCAAAGCTGACGGAAGAATACCTATGAGCACCTCCCAACTTATGCAAAGGCGTCTCGAATTGGTAAATGGGCCTGCAGGACCAAGAGATTTCTACACGAGCACTCCCTTAAGCACAGGAGACGCAATTGCTTATCATCCAAGTGGAAGAGTAAAAATAATTCTGAACTCAAAAAATATAATGGACATGACACCTGAAGCTCCAAGGATAGGGGGGGATTTGCTTATAATTGAAGATGTTTATCATTCATTGGAAGCTCAGGAATTCAGAATAAAAGATCTTGGAAAGATAAATGAGAGATTATCAAGAGATGAAGCAAAAAACAGTCTTGTTTGGAAAATCCTCTCTAGAGACCAATCTTTGCTTGAAGAGTATGTAGATTATGTGTTCTCAACAGTTGAAAAGAGATTTGGATATCAAAGTGCCATGGGAGTTCATCTTGATTCTCCAAGCGCAAGACCGAAAATAAGAGAATGGACAATATTCGGTCTTGGGAGCAGATCCGGCATATATGGAAGGATAGTTTTTGGGTATGACAGATTCATTGGGATATCTGCTGAAAATTCGGGCAAACCTTAAATACTCTCAAGTTGAATTCTTTTTATGATTGGAATAAAAACAAAAGTGACCTGTCCGAAATGTCATCAGACTTTTGACTATGAGTTTATTCCGGGAGCGTCCATGACTGCCGTGAGACTCGGAAATTACAGATATATGAAGTGCCAAAAATGCGGAAAATGGACTTTTTTCAATGTGATCAAAAATGCTTCCCCTGAAGATAAAAAAGTCATTGGATTATCAGCTATGCTTTTTGGATCACTCCTCGCTGTACTTGGAGCAATTTTTATAGTTCAGGGGATGTCAAATGGCAGGATGATTGTATGGATTGTTGGAATAATACTTGTGGCCGCGGCACTTTTCATGACAGGATCAGGTGCTGCGTCAATAAAAAATGCAAGGAAAAAATAAACAATTTATTTTTTGCTTCCTTTTTTGAATCTTCTTTTAATCCTTGGGAAACTGAATGCTAAGATAATGACAATTATCCCTACAACCCCATAAATTAGGTAATTTCTGTTTATTGATAGATTACCAAATGTTACATAACCCGTTACAGGAGCTCCGCTTGAAGAAGTATTTGTGAAATTTGCTGAATCTGATTTTGCAACAGTTGGAGTGACAGAACTTGCAGAGAGATTGGGCGGTGTGCAGTTTTCAGACTCGGATGGCATCCCACTTATGGGAATACAAGAACCAAGAGGGTAACTGCATGTTCTGGTTTGAGTTCCATTTATGCATGAACTCCATGAAGTACATGTCCAAGTAGTGTTGCAATAAACAGCTCCACCACCGCCTGAAGTCCCCGTGCTTCCGGATGTCGAACCACTACTTTGCGGAGCTACAAGAGAAACCAAAAAATTAATGCTTTTATTGCCTTCTTTGCCGAACTTATTTCTTGCATAGACAACCAAACTGTAGTTTCCTGTTTCAGACACATTAAATGTATTTTTATTCTCAATTCCGGAGGTACAATTGAAAAGTACATTAGACAGATTTCGTACTAAAGAGCCTGAAGAATTATAAACTTTGAAAAAACATTCTTCAAGAGCTGTCCCTTGTTCCGTCGAGTTAAAAGACACTTCGAGACTTCCTGCTGTTGTTGAAACGGAACTTACAGTTACAACAGGAGAAGAAGGATAAAGGCTAATGGAAACTGTTTGCGAGAAAGCGGAGTTTGGTTCGTGGGAATTATTTGCAGTTGCATTTAAGTAATAATTTCCATAAGGAAGACTGGTGAAATTCACAAAGAAAGGGGAATCCGTTGAGAAGTTTTTTCTTACAACGGAAGTTGTGTTATACAAAAAGATTGTTAGGTTATCAACGCCGTTCATAGTATTAGTCGTCAGGTTTGCATATATCCAGTTCTGGGTTGCATTCCCATGAGTTGTTTTGTAGGAAAAATCGAGCTTCCTCTCACCAAAAGCATAAAGATTATCATTTGCGGCATAAATCATCCCATTTGATATCGCAACAGAAGAACTGAACGGGACGTCTGCATAATAAGCCCACAAAATATTCCCATGAGTAAGGTTAATTGCATAAACACCGTCTGATGACCTTCCATTTGTTCCCCACAATAATCCGCTCGAGATTGCGGGCGAAGAACCAACAGGACTTCCTGTTGGGGATTTCCAAATCAAACCTCCATTCGTCGCATTAAGGGCGTAAATATTTTTGTCCCCACTTCCGAAATAAACAATCCCATCGTAAACTGCAGGTGAAGAATTGACATCTCCGCCAGCAGAATAATTCCACTTGGTTATTAGCTCAGAAGATGAAATATTAGGAGTTGCGTTAAGTGCATAAACTCTCCCGTTGCTGCTTCCAACATAAACAAGGCCTTCTGAAATTGAAGGGGAAGACCAGACTCTCTCACCAAGAGGATTCGAAACCCCCAGTATTTCACCTGTCGAAGAGTTGAGTGCATAAACTGCTTTGTTATACACATTGCTCAGATAAAGAATTCCATTCGAGATTGCAGGTGCGCTTTCAATTGCACCACCAGAATAATTCATCCATAAAAGTGTTCCATTATCTGCACGCAGAGCATAGATATATCCGCTCTCATCACCGAAATAAACAATCCCATTATAGACTAAAGGCGATGAAACAGCCGCATCTTTTAGGGTATACTTCCATATAATGCTTCCGTTTGTGGCATTCAGAGCGTAGAACTTTCCATCAACACCGCTAAAATATACTATTCCTCCCGAGACTTCAGGTGAAGATTCTATAATATCTCCCAAAGAATAATTCCATATAATGCTTCCGTTTGTAGCATTCAGGGCATATAAAGTTCCATTAACTCCCAGCCCGCTCCCAAAATATATAATTCCGTTAGAGACTGCGGGGGAAGACAAATCAACATTAACATTAGGATGCACCCATACAAGCCCGAAATTGTTAAGACTTATGGTCTCGTTCTGGTATCCGGAATTGCCAGGATCATTATGGAACCTTGACCAGTTCAACGCAAAAACAGAAAAAAGAGAAATCACTAAAATAAAAGAAATAATCACCCCCGAAAGCAGTCCTTTATTCATTTAAATTATAAATGAACCAATTTTAAAACCCTTTCCACCATAAAGATAATCAATGCAAAGTAAGATAATAGACTAAGACCGCAAGACCTACAATAAAGTTATATATTCCGAATAGATAGAATTTGTCGCTTCTAACAATCTTCAACAATGCTTTTATCGCAACAATGCTAACAATGAAAGTTGCAATAAAAGTTATTACAAGCATGCTTGCTGATATTCCGGCAATTGATGAATGCCTCAGCTCAAGAACGAAAGCACCAAGTATTGTCGGAACAGCAAGAAGGAAAGAGAATTTAACAGCCTCGGTTTTTGAGATCCCACGGAACATTCCCCCGGAAATTGTCGCTCCACTTCTTGATATCCCTGGAACTATTGATACTGCCTGCATGATGCCGATAAATATGGAGTCAAGCCATCCGATTTCAGTCTTTTTCGGTCTGACAAATTTTGTCGAATAAACTACAAGACCGCTTATTATGAAAAATATCCCCAAATAAAGCAGGCTGGCAAAAAATGCAGCCACTTGTTTTTGGAATAGATATCCCACTATTGCAACAGGTATAACTGCAACGACAAGCATGAAGAAATATTTAATATTCTCTTTCTTTGAAAAGGTGAATACCTTTACTATATCTTTCCAGAAAAGGACCACAACAGCTAATATACTGGCAAGCTGCAAAAACACGACAAAAGACAAACTTTGAAATCCAAAAATATTCTGCAGAATCGCGATATGCCCTGAACTGGATATTGGAAGCCACTGTGACACCCCCTGAACAACACTGAATATAAGAGCTTCTAATAAGGAAATCATTATTAATATGAAAGTAGATTCATTTATAAATTGTATGTAAAATCACCGGATTAAAGTCTCCAGTCAGAATATAAAAAATTAAAAACTCTAAATAACAAGATAGAACAATGCCAACCGAAAGGAAGCTTGATGAATCTGTTCATTTTGAATTCAGCTCCAAAGAACTCGGCGAACTGAATATACAGATCAGAAAAAGCATAGAAGAAAATAAGCTTTTGGACTTACTTGATAAAACGCACGAAGGCCTTTTCTCAACATCAATACAGGAAGAGTACATAAATTATTTCCTTGAAATGTACTTTAGGCAGATGAAACCGGAGATAGAAAAAAGTCTGAGGTCATCAGAAGCTGCATATTATACGATAAGAAAGATGAACGAAGACTATTTCATAGAGAGATGGTTAAAATCAAAGAACCCAGCAAAACACACCAAATCAGTAAAAAGACCTGCCTCTCTTGAAAGCGCAGCAGAAGAGAGCGTCACAAAAGGAAAGATGATTGAATTTCTTGAAGACATCCATTATGGGCTGTTCAAAAACAAGCTTAAAGATGATTATATAAATCATCTCTTAAACCGCTGGTCTTTTTATATAAAAAAAGAATACAGCGACGCTGAATCAAAGAAAAAAGCCCTTGTTGAAACCCTGAAAAAAATGGGAGAAGATCATGACAGACAATCAAAAGATGGTAAGGAGTATATCCTGAGAAAGCGCAGATGAATCTTGAAAAGAGGTCAAGAGCTGTTCCGGAATGGGAAAAACTCAAAAAGAATCTTCCGGATATATGGCTTTGTGTGCAAGAGAAGAAAGAATTTGCTTATCTGAATGAAAAACACAAAAAACTTTTCGGGAAGGATTTGGATGATAGATACGTAAACCTGATTCTGGACAAGAAGGAAGAATATTCCAGAGGATATATTGCAAATCCGCCTACAGAGTCTGGAGAAAAAATAGAAATGATGGCGAAGGTAAAAGCTGTAAGAGATGCCCAAGAAAAGATGTATTTTGATTATCATCATATGAAAAAAGAAAAATATGATCTTCTGAGAATCTTCGGGCCGGATTATGAAGATATGGAAGGATATTATGAAGCTTGAAGAAAATAGTGCTGGAATATTTGAAGAAGATGAAAAACTTCTGAAGTGGGTTCCAGGAATATGGCAGATGATAGATTCTCACGAAGAGATAAGTTCCCTTGAAAAAGCCCATGAAGATCTTTTCCATGAACCACTCAACGACGAGCATTTGAATTACCTCTTGGACAAATATAATTCTTACAAGAAATTTTACCAAATAATCTACGATTCCACCGGCAAGATAGAAAAACTATCGAAATGCAGGGCAATAATTGACACTCAAAGAATGATGTATCAGGAAATATGGGACAATGCCGAAGCAATATCGCATTTCATAGATATTAACGGAGGCAAATGAAATGAATGGCGGACTTGAGAAAAAATCGAAAAAAGAGGATCATTTCAAAGATATAATCGGAAATGCGATGCTACGTCAGGCAAATCCTGATGTATGGGAAGCTGTAAAATTTGACGAAGCCATCAGGTATTTATCATCTGCTCATTTCAAAATTTTTGGCAGAAAACTGAAAGAATATTACGTAAAATTTTCAGAATTAAGATATGAATTTTACAGAGGCAGAGGTGAAGGAGAAGTCATTTCAAAAGGGCTTTCAATTATCCAGACAGAAAAAGAGATGCATGATGATTGCATAATGGAGGAAATTTATGCATGGAGAAACTGACGAAGGCGTAAAATACCTTGATTGGGGGCAAGAGATAGAAAGAGCCTGGAAAAGTTTCAATGAGAACGGAAGATTTGATTACCTTTGGAATCTCCATGAACGCCTTTTCGGAAAACCTATGAGCAATGAATTGTTTGATTATTATCTCAAGGCCTCAGATGATAATTTCGCGAATCTTGTAAATAACAACTACAGAAATTATAACAATGAATCAATTGAAGAAAGAGGAAAGCTTGCAAAACTTGCAGCAATGGATTCTGTTTTTGAGACCATAATTGAAATGGACAGGATTTACAGAACAATAATTAATTCAGAGAAAATCTTTTGCTAAAGCATCACTTTATGAAAACGCCAACCATAGCTTTTCTATCATGAAAATCATAGGTTGCAATCGCCGGCCCTAACTTTAATCCAATTTGCTGACTATCATTTGAATAATGAAAAAGCGCTTTTGCAGGTCCTAAATCCGGAGAACTTACATTAAAGGTTACATTGTCTTGGCTTATCGAGAAATTGTATCCTTTCGTGAAAAACATATCCTCAAGATAAGATCTTTGTGTCTCGAGATTAGAGTTATATATTCTTGGAACTGCCCTAAGCCTGTTCTCGAGATTAGTCTCAAAATCTCTCCTGTTTAATTCTGAATAATCAGAAGTAGCGAAGGTGAATTTTAAAGTCTTGTCATAACTTACATCCACATCAACTTTGTCGAAAAGTCTGGCGCTCAAAAAACCCGCAAGACTTTTTCCGTAGTAAAGGTTAAGTCCTTCACAATCAGCTTTCAGAAGATAATTGTAAAAAACATTTCCATTCTGCTCATTTCTTATAAGTTTTGCAGAGCCGTATTTAAATCCTGCCTCGTAAATGTCTGTTATGCTCCCAAGATCCAAAGAATATTGACTTGAACTTCTTTGTCCACCAAAATCTACTACTGTCTCGCCATCTATATGGTTTTTATCAGCTGAATTTTCAAAACCAGCAAAAAAAGTGTCATACTTAAGAATAAACCCGGATTCATTGGCGCGATCATGATTGAGGAGCGTCGTTTTCGTCGTAACATTTCCGATTGGAGAACTTTGCGCGGTTATGTTCTCTGCCGTCAAATTTTGTCTGGACTCGTTATGGTAAGCATCAAACCACTTTATATCTGCTTCACCGCCATAATAATAATTAAACAAGCCATTCCTTATAAAATAAATTGAATTGTCGTTATATTTAAGCTTCAGGATTCCCCTTATGTTTGCGCCTTCGTTGAGGCCAAAAGGATCTCCGACATTTAGATCAATGTATTTGCTTTTAATGTCAAAATTATACCTATTTGCATCTGACTTGAATTGTGCATTCGCACTCGATGGATTCAGAAATAGAATAATAGGCAAAAGATACCCCAGCTTTTTCATTTTAGATTTTATTGACTTTGCCATATTTATTATGTTCATAAAAACAGTTTACTTCAGGATCATAAATTTCTCAATATCATCTGACGGAGTCATCCTCAGGAAATATGTTCCTGAGGGCAGGCCATTCAGGTCCAGATTCTCGACTCCTTCACCTTTCCCATCCTTTTGATAAACCTCTTGACCCAGAATATTGTAGACTGTGAACCTGACACTCCTTAAATTAGGAAGGAGGTTGTAATTAACATTGATTTCTCCGTTAGTGGGATTAGGGTATATTCCTAAAAGTCTTGATTCAAGATTCTTTTTGCGTGGAGTCTCGACAACTGCATCCGGAGTTCCTTTGAGAACTTTTGCTATCGAATCTACATAAGTTAATGGGGAGATTTTATTATCGTTGAGCACTATCGCATAAGCTCCGAAACCATTTATAGAATTTGCATCTGCCAATGAAGTAGAATCTGATTTATTGAATATAACAAAAAAAGGATATTGCATTAATGTATCATTATCCTGCCTTTGGCCTACTACGGGGCAGTTCACAACTGCAGAATTTCCATTGTAGTCCACTTGAAGCTGGAAAGGCTTGCCAAGAATGTAACCATTAAGATTCCTGAATCCCTTACCCTCAAGATCATTAGCAACTTCTACAGTTTTTAATGAATCATAATTTTGAGCTTTTGCCTTTGGCGCTGACAGGAAAGCCGTCCAAAATGCAGCTGCCATAGTAAGATAATTTATTCTTTTCATTTTAGTTTACATTGACATTTCCGAAATATTTAATATTATCCTGTGTATTATTCTCATAAACGGTGTTGTCAGGATTGATTATTAATTCCGGATTGTAAGTCCCGGGATTTTTATAATTATGATAAGTGTATATTGTCCTTTGTCCTCCCGCAGTCAGATTGGTTATATTATATTCTGTTGAACTTCCATCTTCCCAGTTTATTAAATAAGGGAAAGTGTTTGATTTATCATCGTCATTATGAACATTGAAATTAACATATAATCTGTTCTGTATTGCATAAGCATAAAGCTTGTCAGCATAAAGATTCGCATCTGGATTTATTACATCCAGGATGAAATTCTGATCTGTGTATCCCATCCTTGAGTCACCTACAAAATAGGGGTGATATGCCCTCACTGTGACATTATAATTACCGGAAACTTTTGGCGTCCAGCTGAATAAACCAGTTTTTTTGTTAAAAGTCATTCCTATCGGATGCTTCGTGAGATTATACGCTATAAAACCCGTATTGTAATTTGTTATTGTTGAGGTATCTACTGTCATTTGGTATGTCCATAATTTATTTACATCTGTTTCAGTAACCGGACTTGAAGTCACAGTCGGATGCCAGGGACTATTCTGTATATTAAAACCTTGAGTTAAAAGTTCAAAATTCTTATTTTGATTATTTATCGAATAAGATATGTTGAATTCCAATTTATAAGTTCCATTTGGAGCCCAGTTTGGAACAGGTACGGGAACTGCCTCACTCCCCCCATCTTGGCATACAAATTCACTTCCAGAGATGTCAAACTTCTGTCCGCCATATTCTCCGTCTGCGTTTGATACGCAAATTTGTGAAGTATTCGTAGAAGTGACTTTAACCCATCCTCCAGGTTTTAAAGTAAGATTTATTGAAAGACCATAAAGTGGATTCCCCCACCACCCAAGCTGATGCAGATTTGAACCATCAACTACAATAAACTCTCCATTATTGCTGCGTAACAGAAGATTGCTTCCGGCCGTATTCATCACCTGAACAGTCTGAGTTACATAATCTCCGGGAAGGTAATTCACGCTAGAGTCTGAGCTACTCATCTGGATAGACATATCCCCGTTATTCTCGTAATAAAAATACCACTGATCACTTGGTATGCCCTGAAGTGCCACAGAAATTGTTTTGCCCGAGTTAGTAAAAAAATTCCCGGTGGAAGGTTTATATGAAGTTTTATATATGGTGTAAACAAAAATTTCATTCTGATTGAGGGAAATTGATGCATACCCCTTAGAATTTGTCACAAGATTCTTGCTGAAACTTTGATCTGATATCCCCTGAAGAATTATAAGGGCATTTTCTATTGGCGTTCCGTTCGATGCATTCACCTGAAAGTTTACATTTACAGTGCCCGCTACATGGTCAGGAGCCATAATCATCTTATAAGGAAGAGTTATATAACCTACTTGAGCACTTACAAAGGGTATTATCAAAAGAAAAATAAATAATATTGCCAGAGATAACTTCATGCTCCACCGAGCCCATCACCCGCAGAGTTTAAACCTGTCTTTTCCATCTTTTTGGTTGTCACAACTTTGCTTTTTCTGTTTTTTAGAACAATAATAATACCAAGAGATATGATTCCTATAGCCAGGATAATAACCACAACTATTCCAGTAGGTGATGAGAGCGCACCAATTACGGCACCTGTTATTCCAACACCAGCATTGCTGTTTTGAGGATTATTGTTTCCTGTAAGATTGATCGAATTTCCGTTATTATTTACATTTGTATAATTCAAAGGATTCACAAATATAGATGGGATTGTCACATTCTGAGGGCTTTGCCAACTGCCGCTTCCGCCCCCTCCTCCACCGCTTGAAGATGATGGTGTGCTTGGAGCTGCATCTTCGGCTATCATAAATAAACAGAATTCTTTTGGAGAAGCATAATATTCCCCAGTTGAAGAATTGTAAGTTGTATTAAGCTCAGTCCAATTGTTTTCTCCGTTGTACATTACCCACAAATGAACTCTTCCGGGGTTTGCTGAGTTTACTGTGAAAACAAATGTTCCGTTAGACTCAGATCCGTTGATTATTGAGATATTGAAAAACTTGTATACTTTTGACAATCCAGAAGGTGTGGGAATATTCACAGTATCGAATGCTGCTATTTTCATCTGTTTTATCTTTCCGTTCAATCCTTTAATCTCCTTCAAAATATAATTTATCTCGGGGAGCATTGGACTATATTCTGTCCCGCCATTTATAGTATTTCCCGTTTCCACATTTGTTAATCCTTCAAGATGAAGATTTATGGTCTTTGTGAGTGTATCCCCTTGAGGGTCTGTTATGAAGACTGCAACTGTATAATTTCCATCAACTAATTTGACATTACTCAGGTTAATTATCCCAACTGTGTAATTTAAGTTCACGCTATTGAGGAAACTCAGGTTCACCCCTCCAACATTTGGAATGACCTGATTTGCGACACTCTTTATATTCATGGAGATTAAACTCTGGTTAATTATATTCCTTATCTCATTCATTAGATCGCTTGACACACTTCCATATCCTTCTCCGTAATTCAGAATATAATTATTATCTTGCTTTGTGAACTCGATATTCGCAGGAGAATTTATTTTTGAAGAATGGTCTTTTATATAATTGTTAAGAAAATCCAAATTTCCAGTAAGGTCATTTAACAACGTATCATTTTTTAAGCCAAATTTCATTAAGTTATATACGTAAGATAAGGAGTTAGGATCACTCGGTTTTGTTATATTAAATTTAGTAAAGTAAGGGTAATTCCATCCCTTGTTTATATTTACCTGTGCATTCAACTGGTTTAATAAATTTGAGATTTTATAAGTAAGCAAAGTTCCATCATTTGTTATATTAAAGTTATCCAAAGATGTACCAGCTAAATTCATATAAAAAGCTGCTTGCGAAGAGTTTTCTGTTACTGTCAAATTTAAATGCGTTGAATTAAAAAATTCCCCAATAGTACTCCAAACAGGAACTTTGTATATCCCAAAAGTCATGTTTATATGAGAAGTGTTTATGCTCATAGGGGCTACAAATATATAATGAGCCATACTCCCATCATTACTCCTACTTACCAACGTAAATCCATCAAAAGAGTAATTCACATCAGGAAGATCATTTCCGAAAACCCATATGTCATATGTTCCACCCACAACAGCATAATTAAGAGAAGGGCATGAAGGTGTCAAAACTGGGCAATTCTGACTTATATTAGCATAATATATCTGAGGACTCGCACTCACGACATTGACATTTATGAGAAAAATAAATGCAATAGCAACTAAAAAAATCACCCCGTAACGCAGATTAAAATTTTTGGCGTTCATCGGATATGCAAAGGATATAAAGGGATGTTTAAAAATGTTTCGGGAACCTAATTGAGCAATTTGAGATTTCAGGCTCCACAAAATTTATAAACTGTTAGGAACACCTAACATTTATGGTGAAAAATTCTTTTGGGATTCATAAGGAAGATTATCTTCGTGAGCTTTATGTTATAGAAGAGAAGGGGGAAATCCCTAGTGTTACTGAAATAGCATGGAGACTCGGTGTCTCAAAACCAAGCGTATCCCAGATGATGAGATCACTTTCGAAGGAAGGACTTGTGAGATTCGATAAATACGGAGAGATAAAATTGAAATACAAAGGCAAGAAAATAGGTCGTGATCTCACGGCAAAACACAGAGTCATAGAAACTTTCCTGAATGAATTCCTGAAGCTTGACCTGAAAGAGATACACGAAGAGGCTCACAAACTTGAACATGATATAGGACAAAAGACTTTTGAAAAATTAAAAGAAATCCTGGGAAACCCTAAAACTGATCCTCATGGGAAAGAAATACCGCAGGATAGACAAAAATAAATGAAAAGAAAAAAACAAAATGGCGGAAAATCAAAAATTAATCAAATTGGCAAATCAGGCACTAAGAAAGATTAGCAGCGCGATAGACTTGATTACCAAAGAGAATTCTGATTCAAATAGAGATAAATAAATTGTTTACAAAAATAATATGAAAATAGAAAAAATAAAAAGATTCTTCTCAAGTAAGATGGCAAGGAACTTCTGGATATTTTTCGGCTCCGGACTTATAGTCTCAATGGCTTATATGGATCCGGGAAATTGGGGAACAAACATTGAGGGAGGATCGACTTTCAATTATGCTCTCCTTTGGGCAATATGGCTTGCAAATGGGATGGCAATGTTTTTCCAGTATCTTTCAGGGAAGATCGGAATCGCAGGATACTCACTTTCGGAGATTGTAAAAGAAAAGATAAAGAAAAAATGGAAAATTTTAGTGTATTGGATCGGAGCCGAGATATCTATCCTCGCAACGGATCTTGCTGAATTTCTCGGAATCGTCGTTGCATTGAATATACTTTTTGGAATACCTCTTTTGATAGGCTCGTTTGTCTCTGTTCTTGAAATCTTGCTTTTTTTTGTTGTAACAAGAAAATCATTCAGATCCATAGAAAAGGCTTTCATATGGTTTGTCTCTATAATAAGCCTCGCATTTGTCTATGAGCTTTTCCTTGCAAAACCAGAATGGTCACAGATAGTCTTCCATTCAGTTGTTCCGACTCTTAATGCTTCCACAATATTTATCGTCGTAGGTATAATTGGCGCAACAATAATGCCTCATGCTCTTTTCATCCATTCATGGCTCATAAAAAACAAGATGAAGGAATCAAAAGACAAAGACAAGAAAAAGTCCCTGAAATTTCACCTTGCCGATACCGTAATCTCATTGACTATCGCGGGGATAGTTAACGCCGCAATGCTCATAATGGCAGCATCCGCTTTCTATCAAAGAGGGATAATCGCGACTTTATCTCAGGCTTATTACACACTTATCCCTCTTTTCGGGGAATTCGCGGCGATAATTTTCGGGGGGGCACTTTTGATATCCGGAATAGCTTCTTCAATAACGGGGACCCTTGCAGGTCAATCCATAATGGAAGGCCTGACAAATTTCAGGATAAGCCCACTTACGAGAAGAATAATAACAAGAGTCGTGAATATGATACCATTAACAGTTGCTATCCTGCTTGGACTTGAACCGCTGAAAGTTCTTGTCTACAGTCAGGTCCTTCTCAGCATATTAATACCACTTCCTTTGATCCCGATAATATTATTTACATCAGACAAAAGAATAATGGGAAGTTTGGTGAACAAAAAATGGACGACGATATTTGCATGGATTTTCTCAGCAGCCATAATCGGACTTAATATTTACCTCATAACAACTGCGTTTTAAAAATTAATTGGGTTCATCTGCATATGGGCTTAATCTGTAACTTTGAGATTCCGCATGTTTCTTCTCGATTTTTATAAAATTTTTCTCATCCTTAATCCTTGAAAAATGGATTCTGGAATCATACCCATAATGAAAACTTTTTCCATCAAGGGACTCAGCTAACTTGATGCCTTCGGAATATGACTCAACAATTTTCAAATCCATAAATATGCGGGCAAATTCATCTATAGATTTTGCAGATTCCCTGCCGCAAAATCCCAGAAGTCTTCTCTTGAGATTTCTTGCACCTATTTCCTGC
Organism: archaeon; assembly: GCA_027343665.1. GTDB lineage: Archaea > Nanobdellota > Nanobdellia > Pacearchaeales > GW2011-AR1 > GW2011-AR1. The sequence goes on along the minus strand of DAHWKL010000001.1, from coordinate 17,401 downwards.
CATTCAGAATCAGTCCTGCATATTTTCCCATCAGAAACTTTAAGGGCCCCTTCTCCTATTCTTTTCACAAGATAATCTGAAATGCTTGTTGACATGATTTGGTTGAACTTGATAAAGTTTAATTTTTGCGACTTATCTGAAAATTTTCTTAAGAGTATCCTCATCTCGCGACTTCATGATGGAATCTATTTCACTGAGTATTGAATCTGATCTTAACTTCAAAGGGCGCCAAAGATAAGGATCACTTGTGACATCTTTACCATTCACTTCTATTCCTAAAAGGGTGTATGCGTTCTTGCCATAAAATTTCCCTTTCTCCATGCTTACATAAGGCAAGAAATTGTATTTTATTTTGTTTCCATCAGGGGCAATTTCCAGCATGCCCCCTTCAATATAGCTTGGAGAGACATAAACCTGACTCCCTTTAAAATCTATAACTTCAGGTTTGTCTACTTTGCCGCAGCTTTCAAGAGAAAAACTCATACCAAGAAACAAAAGTGGCGAAATCATCATTCCAACTTTCCTTGCTAGATCATTCTTCATTTACTAAGCAGCTCGCATCTATTTATAAGAATTATTATGCTCAAGTTCGCTTTAAGGTTAAGTCCTTAAAATTTAAAAGATGAATTGGGTTAGAAAAGTCAATGAAAAAAGGGGTCTTTGTCACCATAACCTTGACTGCGTTTGCCTTGGGGATATTTCTTCTTTCAGGCGCTTTAGGTGCGGCTCCGAAGGTGAATGTTGCAATCGCTGTGACAAGCCAAGTGAACGCCAACGGAAGTGCTTATGTCTTGATAAAGATGAAACCTATGCAGGAAAAAAATTTCTTTTCATTCTCTACTTTCTCTATGCAGACAGCAAATATCACATCAAACACAAGTTCCGTGATAAAGACTGTCGGCAACAAAAGAGTCCAATTCTCAAATGAGAACCTTGTTTACGCAAGAGTGAACTCCTCAGACCTTGCCGCGATAGAGAATAATCCTCAAGTCGAATCCGTGACTCTCCAAAGAGTCTTCCACCTAAATGACGAGTCTCCTACTTCACAGGTCAATGTGACCTCTGCGCATACGACTATCTTCGACGGCAAGAACCTGACAGGAAAAGGCGAAACGGTTTGTGTCATAGACAGTGGAGTAGACTATAATTTATCTGACTTGGGTGGATGCTATGGTTATAATAATGTATCATCAAATTGTACAGTAATTGGAGGATACAATTACCTAAATACTTCCGCAACTCCAATGGATGATTTTGGACACGGGACGCACGTCGCAGGTATAATTGCAGCTCACGGGGGAATAACAGGGGTAGCCCCAGGAGCTAAGATAATAGCAATGGAAGTGTGCAATTCTGCAGGAAGTTGCTATGAAGGATATATACAGAAAGCAATACAATGGTGTACGACTAATGCATCAAAGTTTAATATCTCTGTCATCAGCATGAGCTTAGGAACAAATGTGACTTATCCAGGATATTGTAACAGTGATCCACTTGCAAGCACTATAGATACTGCAGTCGCGAAAAATATCTCAGTAGTCGTGGCGTCAGGAAATGACGGAAATTCATCAGGAATGCCCTCACCTGCATGTATACAGAGCGCAATTCCCGTAGGAGACACTTATGTTCAGAACTACAGCACAACATTGAGCTGGGGAAGCCCTCTTGTCTGCAGTGATGTCAACCCACGCCAGGACCAGATTGTCTGCCACAGCAACCGGGACAGTGTACTTGAACTATTAGCACCGGGGGCATTGATAAATTCGACTGAATATCCAGGAGCACCTGTATGCGCTGAAGGAACATGCTCCGGTAACTACGCCCAGCTCGGAGGGACCTCAATGGCAGCGCCCCATGTCGCGGGAGCTATAGCTGTGATAAATCAATACCTAAAATCAAACAAAAGGACGATGACTCCCGAAGAGATAGAAGCTACACTAAACACAACAGGAAAAAAAATAACAGACCCGTTAACCGGATTCAATTTTTCAAGGATAAATACCTACTCTGCTCTCCTCTCGATTGACAATGAAGATCCGGTAGTTACCCTCATTTCGCCCAAGTCAAATTCATCTTCGACCAATATAACTCAGACATTCTCATGCAACGCGACTGATTTATCTCTCAAGGGCATGACTTTCAGGATATGGAACTCGACAGGGTTGTATTATAACAAGACGGAAAGTTCAACAGGATATGAAAACTCCTCATCGTTTAGATTATCTTCAATGGGTTATTCAGAATATAAGTGGAACTGCTTTTACACTGACAGCAACGGAAATATAGGATATTCAGCACAAAATTCAACTTTCATTTTGTCAAGGCAACTGCTTTTCCTTTCTCCTTCAAACAATACTTACACAAACAAGAATGAAACCTTCGAATGCAACTCCTCTTACAGCAATGAGACCTTATCAAGGATAAATTTCAGAATTTACAATTCAACAGACCTTATCTATAATTTAACTGAAAACGTAACGGGCCACTCAAACTATTCAAAGTTCTATTATAATTTCACATCACAAGGAGAGTACAAATGGGGCTGCTCATTCAACACATCAAATAATACTTCCGTTAAATCCGGAAATTATTCAGTTTATTATGACACAACACCTCCGATGGTAACTGCACTCTCACCATCGAACCTTTCATCAATAACAGGCACCCAGCAAGTGCCATTCTTGTATAACCTATCAGATAATATAAAAATTGGGAACTGCAGCCTGATACTTAATGGTAAGGCAATAGATTCCAACTTGACGCTCTCCGGCGGAGAAAACTCTTTCCGATACGTTCTGTCCCCCGGAAAATACAACTGGAGCATAAAATGTTATGACAAGGCCGGTAACCTGAACTACACTTCATTAAGATTCATAACAGTAAATAATCCTCCCGCATCTTCAGGCGGAGGCGGCGGAGGCTCAGTCTCTCCCGCCCAGTCACCGTCACAGGGATCCCAAATAATTGCAAAAAATATCACTGAAGGTTATACTCTCAAGATCCCCCAATATAATTATCAGTCATTCAGATTATCAAACAACCAAAGTCACATAATTTTTGTAGATAAAGTGAACACTTCTTCAGTAGAAATAACAGTTGAAAGCAATCCTATAAAGTTCACACTGAATGTCGGAGAATCGAAATACCTGAACCTTAGCTCGCCTTATTATTATGATCTTTACTTGAAGCTCAATAGCATAGAAGGAAACTCCGCAAATCTGACGATAAAGGAAGTTACGACTAACAATAGAATTTTTTATACTTTTGACCAGGGGCCGTCAAATGGAACAAATACAACAGAGAAAAGCCCGCAGAATTCTCAGTTCAGATTTCCTCAACTCACCAAGAATGAAGAATTTGCAGCAGCGGTTATAATTATTTTAATAATTATCTTTATAGTGTCTTTTTATGAAAAAAGCAGGAAAGAAAAGAGCAGCAAAAAAACAAAGAAAAATAAATCAGAAGATTAAGCCTGAATGATATGATCAAGCATTTCATATGAAAAACATTTTTATACTCCGGAAATCTCATAAATAAAATAATATGGCAAAAAAAATGTCAGACAACGCAAGGTATGAAGAAGGTGTTTTTGCATCTATTGCCGCAGTGGTTGTCCTCATAACATCGATATGGGGGAACTACCTGATTTCAACATTGATGGCAATGGTCGCCCTTGTCTTCTTCGCTGAGAGAAGTTTCTCCGGAAATTGACGCGCAAAAAAAAGAGTGATAAGTTCTCGTAGATTTTTATAATGGTAATTGAATATTCCACATTAGGTTTTCTTAAAATCCATCGATAAACTGTTTATGCAATATCTTTTTCCGGTATCTGTAGGACCATCATCAAAAAGATGCCCCAGATGAGCTCCGCACTTCGCGCATGTCACTTCGATTCTTTTCATCCCAAAAGAAAGATCTTCATTTAGTTTTACATTCTGTGAATCTTTCACCTTGTCAAAACTTGGCCATCCACAAGCGGAATCGAATTTTGCGTCCGAACTGAAAATCTCGGCTCCACAGTTCTTGCAGACATATACGCCTTTCTCTTTGTTATAAAGAAGTTTCCCCGTGAAAGGCTTCTCCGTCCCCTTTTTGACAATTACATCATATTCTTCTCTGGTGAGATTCGGATTTATTTTCATTTTTGCAGAATTACCCACTCGTCGTTTTTTATAACAGAGGAATCTTTGAATTTTGATCGGTTAATAAGATCGACAAAATGGTTGTAGAAGCAGGTATACTTTTTAACACGGTTTTTCATAATAACATCACCGGATTTGATCAGGAAATGCTCTTTCACAACCCTTTTTTTTGCAAAATAATATTTAGAAATGAGACCATAAAATAAGTTTTTATTCAAGTATATTTTTTTAGGATTTTTTTGTATATTCATGATTAATCTTCCGCCGATATTGAGTGAATCATATAATTTGTCCAAAACGCCAATCATATCTCCTTCGGATGTAAGATAACTTTCAAAAACGACAGTTCCGTTAATATTTGTGAAAAGAAAGACGGAACTGTGCATCAGAATCACGTCATAATTCCTGAAAAAGTTATATCTTTTTATGTCACCAAAACCAGCAGGAAGATCTGGAAAATTCTTTTTCAGCAATTTTATCATATCCCTTGATTTGTCTATTCCTTCTATCAGGAAGCCTTCATTATGCAAATGAACTGCAAAAAGGCCAGTGCCTATACCAATTTCAAAAATCCGATCATCTTTCTTCAATAAATTCATAAATGACGCGACTTTCTTGTCATAATCAAAGAATCTTTTAGAGATTTCATCATAATACGGGGCAAAATATTCAGAGTACAATCTTCTGTTCTGCATTTTAACTGCACATTCTTCCGGTTTTTTTGAAGTAGTTTTGATGATAATCTTCTGCCTTGTAAAAAACCCCAGCGGGCCTGATTTCAGTAACAACCTTTTTCCTTAAGTTTTTCTCGACGCCATTTTTTGAAGCTTCAGCTAATTTCTTTTGATTATCATCTGTATAAAAGATAACTGAGCGGTATTGATTCCCGATGTCCGGTCCCTGCCTGTCTTTTGTAGTAGGATTGTGTTTCTCCCAGAAAATCTTCAAAAGATCTGCATATGAAACTTTTTTCTCATCATAAGATAAGCGTACAACCTCGGCATGACCGGTCTTACCCGTGCAGACTTCTTCATAAGTCGCAGAGTTTAGTCCGCCCATATAGCCTGCCTCTGTTTTGACTCCTTCAATCTGGGAAAAGATATATTGAGGTTTCCAGAAACAGCCCATTCCGAAATAAGCCTCTTTCATCGGTATCAAAAAGAAAACAGATTAATTAAACCTTATGGACTACTTCAAAATTCAGCCCTAAACCAAAACTTCCCCCCCACCTGTCTCAATCGTCTTTAATATCACATCAGCGACTTTCTCTGCAGAATCAGCCCGAGGCATTTGCTTTCCAGAGCCCCACGGAGCATGGGTATTTATCGAGTTATTAGAGAAATTTGTCGCAGTCAGTCCGGGCAAAACTACACTAACAACAATATTTTCCTTGGCAAGTTCCTCCCGTGCAGTCAATGACAATGAATTCAAAGCGAATTTTGTCGATGAATAAGCGCCAAGGTAAGGGATATACATTTTTGAAAGCCTTGAGCTGATGTTTACAATTGTCCCACCGCCCTGTCTTCTCATGACTGGAATCACTTCCTGCATCGCTTCAAGTACCCCAAAAACATTAAGTTCCATTATTTCTTTGTATTGCTCCACAGGGGTCTTTTCAACCGAAAAACCATGCATTCCCTGCCCGGCATTATTTACAAAAATATCAATCCTGCCAAACTTTCTGAGAGTTTCTTTAACAAGATTTTTTATATCTTCAGGCTGCCTCATGTCAGTTATGACCGCATAAGAATTGGGAATATCTCTTTCAAGGGATTTTATTGAGGCCGAGCGGGCTGCCAAAACTACTTTAGCGCCATTTTCAGATAATAATTTTGCGGTCGCGAGGCCAATCCCTGAAGATGCACCAGTAACGACCGCAACCTTGCCTTGTACTTTCATGTGAAAAAAAGAAAAATCGACTATAAAGAATGTGTGGATTATCTAAACAGAAAAGATGATGTAAAGAAGTTTACACCAAAATACTATAAATTTCCCCAATCTTATTCTTGCATGACAGAAAAGAAGGATTATTTCATAACAGGAGTCAGCTATGACGATTATCTCACATTGAAAGATGAAGAGAAAAAGATAATGGATTCTGTAAATGATGAATTTGACAGTACCTGGAAAACCAGATTATCTGGCATAAAAGTTACTTTTTTATACAATCGTGAAAAAAGCATGATTGGGATATGCATCAAAAAAAAGAAAGAAGAAATATTAGCATTCGATGAAGGAAATCTCAATGAAGAAGAAAACACCTTTGTCAGCAAGCTTCACTCAAAACTTGAAGAAAAAATTAGCTCGCTAATGTTGCCTAGAATAAAAAATCTCAAAAAAAATACACAGTCTTATTCTAAGTAGAGAAAATCGTCTATCTCCTGAAATTTCTCAAAGATTTAACGGGTTTTGAGGAATTATAAATCGGATGTTGCACATAAGATAATTCTTTTTTATCAGAATCCTTATACTTGGCAAGTTCGTCCCTTGGGAGACTAGGAGATTGATCTTCTTTGAGATGATTTATAACGTCAAGCCAATCCACTACACCCAAAACACGATAAGTTAAAGGATAAGAAGTTTCATCAGATCCTCTGTAATCCCTAAGGTGATCATACCATTTCTTGAAATTTACTTTGGTAAGCATTATATTCTCATTGTAAGGAGGCTCTGTCATGTGTGAAGTAGTCATTGAAGCTTCACCTATATTTTCTCCATTCGTGCCAGAGATAATCCCAAGGTGTATATCTCCTCTTTGGACTTTTCCTTTCATTGGTCCTTCAAGATAAAACCTGGTAAAAAGCAAAACCTGGCCAGGCGAAAATTTTTTCAAATCAAAATTCTCAGGAATAAGATTTGAATAGTCAGAGTTAAGTATTTTCTCAAGATTTCCCTTAAACAATAAATGTACATCATTTGAAAGACCTTCTTTATTTATCAGGTTCATCAAAGCAGGGATGTTTCTCTCAAGATAACTATTTCCTTCGATTCCATTTTTCTTCAATATTTCACCAAGGTTTATTCCAGCGGTTTTCATGACAAGCGTCGCAACATCTGAGCATACCAAGGATTTGTAATCTACCTGGAAATAGTCCCCATAAAGGTTATCATAAAATCCGAGTATCTTTTTGGCATCCTTCCAGTCAATAGAATTCTTTTTTTCAAACCTGCTAAATACCGCATAAGGGGGATAATTCCACTCATCGACAAACCTCATGCTATCTGTTTTAACACCTTCTTTCTCAAGCAAGACTTTCATTGGAGTGACATCATATTTTCCATAAACACTCTTCATCTCAAGATTTTTTCCATCTGAGAAAACTATAAAAGGCCCGTTTCTCACCTCTGAAATCCCGTCAGTCGTTACAACGACCTCAGAGCCATTGTAAGACAGTTTTATTTTGCTTTTGGAATGAGTGTTATTCATTAAATATGAAAACTTGTCAAATACTTTAGGCGGATTAAAAGGATAATTCACGCTCACCAAAGAGTCAGGTGAATAATTTATAAAATTAGAATTAAGATTCAATCTTGAATGAGGTGGCATCGTGAATTTCAAATCACCGCCTTCTTCAAGAGAACCATTATCAGAAAGGCTGAACACGGAAGTTGAATCTTCCACGGTGGGATATTTAAGTTTTCCAAAACCCTCAAAGCTATTCTCATAAAGAATCCTGCCTATTTCTGCTGGAGATTCCCCATCAGCAAAATTCACTGTATTTACACTTGGGCTTGCAAGAACAAGCAAAGTCCCAAGTCCCGCTGCCGTAATAAATTTTCTCATAAAAAAAACAAAAAAATCTTATTTATAATCTTTTTCATTGAAAAATATCTAAATTAAAAATAAAAAAAATAAATGGATTTATTTAATCCTTAAAAAATACAAAAATCCCGTAAATTGCGGAGATTCCCACAAGGATATATATTATATTCGTTACTATGCTTCCCCCTCCAAAAATCCAGGAGACTACATTGAACCCAATAGCCCCGACAAGCCCCCAGTTTATTCCACCGATTAAGACAAGGATCATAGCAATGATGTCTAAAGCGTTTTTCATCGTGTTACCTCCTTATGCATTATATATGCAGATGAGATTTATTAAAGTTTTGATTTTGACAGTTTAGCAAGTATTAAAAATATCTTATGCTTCCCTTCAAAATGACCTCCAAGAAACAGATTAGAAAAGAAGAGATTCTAAAATCAAAAAATCCGGACTTTGTTCCGAGAGGAGAAAAAGTATTTTGGGGCTTGATTATGTATTTTATAGGCATATTCGCTGTTAATTTTTTCTCAAAAGGCCTTTTGGAGAATCTCCTTCTCAGTCCTGTTCAGGCAGCGAATTTCTTGGGAGAACAGATAATAACTTTGATAAAGATTCCGGTGATATTAGCAGAAATAATAGGATTCCTTTTGACCGCAATATTCTTCTTCCTGGGGTATGTTCTTTCTGAAGAAATAAAAGAAAGATTAAGCAGAAGTTAATAATATAAATACTTCATATTTCCAGATTGGATGGTCTTTATCCCGGAATACAAAAGAGATAAGTCAGCAGATGAGAAAATCCTTCTCAGGGGATTGGGCCAAATGCCATTTCCGGTCGGAAAAAATCTTCTTTCGGATTTTCTTTTCGGAGAGAACGGCAACAGTTCTATAGAGAAAAACAAGCTCTTTGAATTTACCTCTTTTGGTTCTATGAATCATCTGAAGAAGGAAGAAATCTATGACTTGATCCAAAAACTGTCTGATGAAGGATTCATCGATTCTTCACTTTCTGTTTTCAACAATGGCTCAAAAGTTCTTTCTCTGTCTGAGAAAGGAAAAATGAAAATCTATGGAAGGGATGTGAAAAAAGATATTCCGAAAAATGAGACAATTATAACAGATGATGAGATGAAATCTTTCGAGATGCTTGATAATTTTCTTTCGGGATTGAATGATGAGCAAAAGAAGGCAATTGTAAGCCCGCGCAAAAAAATACTGTGCATAGCAGGCGCGGGCTCCGGAAAAACACTTGTCCTTACCAAAAGAGTCGAATTCCTTGTAAAGATGAAAAGGGTGAAATCTGAAAAAATACTTGCTATAACCTTCACAAGAAAAGCAAAAGAAGAGATGGAAAAAAGACTCAAAACTTCCGGAGTTTCAGTAGTGATTGAAACTTTTAATTCGTTCTGCGAGAAAATTCTTTTAAGAAACACCGCTAAAATTTATGGCAGAAAGATGAAAGTCGCGAATAAGGAAGATAAGATGATTGCTATGCTTAGAGCCCTTGATGAGATTAATATCACACTGGAAGAAGCAATTAAATTGTATTTTCCAGACAGCGGAAAGTCTGAAAAAAATATCTATGAGCTTCAGAACACATTTATGTCAGATTTATTTGAAATATTTGAAAAATTCAAGATCTCAAACCTGACAATACAAGATTTCGGAAAAAGATTTTTCAAAAATATGGAAAATGACAGATTAGAGAAGATGATTTACGAAATAATAAAATTTCTTGGAAGCTATATGACCTTAACAGGGCTGCGGACTTATGCTGATCAGGTGAATGATGCAGTGATTTTTCTAAGCATGCACCCAAAGTCCATACCTCAGTTTGAGCATATACTTGTTGATGAATATCAGGACGTAAACGAAAAGCAAAATGAGCTATTAAGAATACTCAATCCGGCAAATTTTTTCTGTGTAGGTGATCCGCGCCAGTCAATATTCGGATGGAGAGGATCAAAAGTCGATTACATAATGAATTTCAAAGAAAACAATCCTGACTCAGAAGTGATATACCTTAGAAAAAATTACAGGAGCAGCAGAAATATAATCAGTTTAATGAATTTGACATCGATTGAGATGGGATTTCCTGGCATTGAGGCAACCATTGATGGAGGGGAAAAGATAGAATTATTATCATTCGGGTCTGAAAAAGAGGAATTCGAATTCGTTAAAGACTGCATAAGTGAATCTGACCTTAAAAGAAAAGAGATTTTTGTACTTGCAAGGACAAACAAAGAACTTCAGGAACTATCAAGTTTATTAAAAAAATTCGGGATAAAACATATTTTGAGAAATGAAAACAGGAATGAGATCGAAGCAAAAGAGGATGAAGTTACCCTTTCGACAATACATTCAATAAAAGGCCTTGAAGCAGCAATAGTTTTCGTCATCGGTTGCACACCGGCAAATTTCCCATCCCGATACAGCGAACATCCTTTAATAGAGAAGATTAAGATTTATGACTATAACGAGAAAGAGGAAGAGAAAAGACTTTTTTACGTGGCCATCAGTCGTGCAAAAAATCACCTTTATCTTACGTATTCCGGAAAAAAGCACACTTATTTCATAACGGATGAGATGAAAAAATTAATGGAATAAAATGGATAATTCAGATTGGATCAAAACTTTCGATGAAGAAGACAGTCCTTTAGAGATGAAAAACAGTCTTTTGAACCTTTCGAGTGCTGTCTTCAGGATGATTTCTGAAACAGACGAAAATGAAAGAAAAGAATATCCATTGAACCTTGAAAGAAGGACTATGGATGAGCTTATTGAGATAGCAAAGTTTGGCGTCATGGGTTTTTATAAGGATAATCTTGAATTCGGGATAATCAAAAAAGAAATTAGGAAATTTCTTGAAAAAAAGATAAACCTAGAATCATATCGTCCAATATATCAAAGACACCTTAAAGACGATGAGGATCTTGTAAAAAGATTTATGCTGGAAATGAAAACTTCTGAATTTGATGTGATCATACCTGTTATGAACGGCGGATTCGAGCCTGCGCTTCTTTTAAACTCAAGACAGGGGATAATACCTATAAGATATTCTGTCCTGAAATATTCTGACAGAAGTCCATACATCCCTGAGTGTTATAAGAAAGATTTGAAGAATGATATTAAAGATAAAGAGATATTGATCATGGAAGATTTAATCGCAACAGGGGAATCTATTCTTGGAGTTGCAAATTTTGTAAAAAATTTTTGCCCAGAAGAGATTTATCTTAGTACAGCCAAATGGGAAACCGCAAAAATATGCGGAGAGGAGAAGATCAAAGAGATCTTTTGGAGATACAAATGATTCACTCAAAAATTCCGCCAACAATGCTTTCTTTTGTCTCTTCCCTGAAACAGTCTTCACATATCTCGCGATTGTTCATCTTGCTCACTTTGAAAGTAAACGGATCTTTCAGGTTCCCGCATTTATCGCAGCGTCTTGAACAATCTTTGCAATAAAAATATCCTGAAAGCTTGTCCTGCCTTGTGTGATCCTTGCATACCACCCTTGAACATCTAAAACATCTTACTGAACAGTCTTTGCAGATTTTCTTCGAGCAGATTTCACACGAATTCCGCAGACATTTTTTGCAAAACTCCTTTTTACATGAATCACATAGTCTCACACAATCTTTGCAGACAGCATGTCCGGAATTGCATATTATAACTTCGCGCATCTCATCAGAACAGTTTTCACATAAGAGGCCAGAGACATTTTCTGAAACAGGATCATACTGCAGATTAAATGATTTCCTTATACCAGCCTTCACAGCTTCTAAAGAAAAGGTGTATACTGGATAATAGATTATCGTCGTTTTTATCAGTTTATTTTCAACATTCAAAAGATGCTTTTGGCTCTCAAGCTGCAACGCCCGGGTTTTATCTTTTTCGATCTCATCAAAGTTCATTTCTTCACGAAGAGAGTTTATAAGTTTTTTTTGTTCTTTTATTTTTTCTATATCTCCGCTTTTCGAAAATTCCATAAGTTTTTCGGCAATACCACCTAAGTTATTCCTGAACTTTTTAGTCTCCGAAATAAAATTCTCCTCTATCTTTTCCTTTTCTTTATCCAAATAACCGCGAAGCATCCTTGATATTTCATTCGTTTTCCCTTGAACGAGCTTCTTCAATTCTTCTTTTGCAAGAAAATAATCATTCTTATAGTCCGGAACCTTTATTTCTTTTTCATTCCCTTCGGTGACTGAGTATTCTGAAAGATCCCCTTTTATAGGTTTTCCATTGAAAAGATATATTGTATTCAGAATTTTCTCAGTCTTTCCCAAATAATCAAAGGAGGTTTCAAAATTGAACCTATAAAAGAATCCATTTTTCTCCTTGAAAGCTATCCTTTTGACTTCGGAATTCGGGAAAGACAGGCGTTTAAACAACTCATCTGAGGGATTGATACTGAAATTTATCTTCAAAAATGACCTTTCATCTGTGTTTTCCATGCTTATTTAATGCTCAAAATATTTATATAAATTGTTGGGTTCCAAGAAGTTTTATATAATAAACCGGCTTTTCGATGTAATGGAATTCAAAAAGGTTCTTCTCGCATTTTTTGCGGTATTTGCCATAGCTTTGATGATGTTTTATTTGATTTTCGCATCCGGAGAAGTAAGATTTTCACAGAATACAAACCCTAATTTTAATATAGGAAACCTCTCAAGCAACATGCAATTTTATGAGAATATGAGGTATCCATCATCAAATATATCATATGAAATAGACAATAATTGCTCACTTCAAAGGAAAAATGCTATGGATAATGCAATCAGCTATGTTGAAAACCTTACCATTCTGAAATTTTATAAGACAGATTATAACCCAGAGATAACGATAAGCTGCAACTACAAGACAATTCCTGCAGGAAACGGGGCATTTGTCGCCGGGGAGGGAGGAACTACCAAAGTGATAGAAGAAAAAAATTTCGATGTTATTCTTGATGGTGAAGTTCTTCTTTTGAGGGATTCAAATTGCCCAAATCCCAACATTGAAATTCATGAACTGATGCATGCCCTCGGATTCGCACACTCTAAAAATCCGCAAAATATAATGTATCCTATAAGTGACTGCTCACAGACATTAGGAAGTGATATACCTTCAAAGATAGCTGAGCTTTATTCATTTCCATCTTATCCTGACCTTGCAGTTTCAAATGTATCTGCATCAATGGAAGGAATTTATCTTAATATGAATCTTTCCGTTGAAAATGAAGGGTTGGCAAATTCAACAGGAGGGAATATTATTATATTTGCCGACGGTGAAAAAGTGAAAAGTATTGGGATAGACGGGCTGGGAATCGGGGAAGGGATGAACATTAAACTTACAAATATAATCATCCCGAAGATAAAAACAAATGAATTAAAAGTATCGATCGAAACCAACGAAAGTGAACTTTCTCTGGACAATAATAATGTAACGCTTAGCGCGCTGCAAAATTAAAAGTCAGAATCAAGATCAAGTTCGTCTATTTCTGCATCAAAGTCAGAAATTTCGTTTAACCCCTCTTTTTCCTCCATTTTATAAGTTATGCAAGCCTTGCTTGCCCCTCATTTATGTTATTAGCATATCATTCAACTATTTAAATATTCTGGTCTTTTCCGAGGATGTTTCAGGTTTTTCCGAGGACAAAAAGATTTAAAAATAATATTTTCTTCGGATAAAAGTCCAGTTTCAAAACTGATATTCTGCAAAATTATCAATCGTCCCGGGTAAGTTTTAGGATCATTAAGGTTTATCGGGCAAAGTTGGAACCTCGACGGGAAGTTCAGCTTTCTTTTGCTGAATTTTCTCTTCTTTCTCAACAACTTTCTTCATTTCATTTACAAGTTCGACCTGTTTCCTCTTGTAAATTCTGTAGGCAAGATACATTGCTATAAGAACAATTAAAATAAGTATGAACCAGGATACGGTGGATATCTCTTCAACGACAAAAGTATCATAACCCGAGGCGCTTACGTTCTTATAATTGACTTTTGCATAAAAAAGATAAGTTCCTATTGACATGTTCTTTGGGAGATCAAGTGAGAAAACACCATTGTATGATTGGTTAATTGCAAAAGCCTCATTTTTTATAGTGTAAATTTTATTGCTGAAGTCTATAGCTTTATATTCAAGATTTACATCAAAGTCTCTTAAATCACCCCTGTTTATAATGGTTATATTCGCTTCTGCTGTTCCATGGGGTTCTATATATTTCTTAATCATTGTCACGCGAATATCAAAAAGAGCGGGAACTTCGTTAACTTTAAGTATCGCATCGGATTCTCTCTTTATTCCTCCTGAAGCAAAGATTATTTTCCCGACATAAACATCAGCAGGGACGGAATTTGACACATACACATCAAAGATAACCAAGCCTGATTCCCCAGGTTTAAGACTGATTGAGTTAACCTCGGGGAAAATGTAATTTTCAAGACCGTTGACTGCAATTGAGATGGTAAGAGGAACTGTTCCATTGTTTGTAACATTTATTCTTTTTTGATAATATGTCCCTTTATTCATTTCAAGAGTGAAAAAGGTGGGGTCTATCTTGAAATCAGAACCTTTGACAGTCACATTTGTTTGATTTGAAGCGCCCCCTCCGCCACCTCCGCCTCCGGTGCCTCCGCCTGTTCCGCCCCCCGTATTATTAGATGACTCTCTCAGGAAATAAAGGCCGCTGAAAGAATTTGTGCTGAATTTGTAAACGCCGCCGGAATAGCTTATGAAAGTACATGCGGAGCCGCACAAAACACCATCGTGATAAACCTGAGGAGAAGTGAAGGTAATTCCGTAGAAAGACAGGATCACACTTTTGTCTATTCCCGGAAGATTGTTATTATTCACGTAGATTATGTTGCTTGATAAATTAATATTGCTGTCAAAATCAACGGTATTGTTTGTAGCCATGCTCACAAGATTCAGATTCTGGGTGAATTGTATCTTCCCATATTTTGTCTTTTCAAGGATAACGTTGGAAAAATTTTCATATGTGGATTCACTCCTTCCTGAAAAATTCGTAGTCGAGCCGTTAAAAGTATATGCTAAGACTCTGAAAGGTGCAATACTCACATTGGACGGAAAATTCTGCTGCGTGACATAACCTGTCGTTGGAAAAGAAAAGACAAACCATAAACCGAGGGTTATCAGAATAAAAATGAGTATTTTGTCTAAAATAGGCCTATCTATAACTCTTTTTAATCCCATCTTAATCTGAATGAAAAATACTTTTTAATTATTCCGAATAGTTAAGAGACTAAATTATTTCTTCCTTTTAGATTGCGGTTTTTCGGATTTTCTTTCTGAAGACACTTTTTTATCTGATCCTTTTCTTTTTTTGAGGATCCTCCAGAGAAGTATTGCAAGAGCAATTATCCCGACAAGGATATAAATTATTGAGTAATCTGTTCCGTGTTTTATGCACTCGACTCTCACTCTTAAAGGAGCAGAGATTGACATCTGAGTCGAAGATCCTCCGCTTCCGCCGCTCTTGAGTTGCGATGCACTTACTTCCATAACTTCAACCTGACCTTCATAAGTCTTTATTGGCAAGCTGCAATTCTGACTACATAAGAAAGTATTGAAAAGAAGACAATTTTCAGGATAAACTTTTGGCGTCCTGAAACAAAATTTAACAGGGATTGAATCATTGCTTGAAGTTTCAGCGGGAATATGACTTATTGAAGCGTTTGAAGAACTGACGATACCTTGGAGAGATTCAGATAGATTTATTTTCACATATGAATCGGTCGGCCAGGGATTATAAACCCCGTAAGTCAGACATGCATTTGAATTTTCAGGGATTAAAGCTGTCTCCTGGCTCCATGCAAGCCCTACGCCTGCGGAAACTAAAGGAAAAACGGACACAGCTAACATGAGAAGTATGAATAAGCTCACCACTTTTTTCATTTTATCTTTAAAGTAAATTCCTCTTTTTAATGTTTTCCTTAACAGGCAAGTCCTGCAACAACTCCTTCGAAAGAGACTGTATTATTATAGTTTCCCGCGGGTTGTGAAGCAGGAATATCAAGCCAGAATCTCCAATAACTTGAATTTCCCACGTTAATATTAGACTGTGCTTTTATGTAACCTGTAGTCATTGGTGTTTCTGCAGATAATCTTGGATAAGTTATATTAGTCTTATTATAAGCGGAGTAGGTTTCATTTCCGAGACCTATTACATCAAGAGAAGGGTCCTGAAGCCCATGGTTCGCTTTTATGCAGAAATCTACTTTTGAGTTGCTGTCTGTAGAAACAATTATATTATAAGTCGTGGAAGAATTAACACCATCATAGTTGTGCGAAGCATTTATGTTGGTTGCGGGTAAGGTATTCACAGTCCCGAATTGTATCCCCTGTGAAAGGTTAGTCCCAAAAGCTATAGCAAGATATTTGGAAATTGTGACATTTGATGTCGTACTTCCCTGAGTCAGGTATCCCGTAAGGCTCCCACCGCCCAAAAGAAATAAGAAAAATGATGCAAAGACGACAAAAGCCAGAAATACATTCAATCCATTACTTGAATTGCCATTCTTCTCCATATGTGATCACCTGTTTTAAAATGAAAAAGCATATTTAAATATTGCCATGATAAAAAATCATTTTCGGAAAACTAAATTAAGTGATCTTATGAAAAAATTTTCATCTATTCCAAATTAACATGATCCCTGAGGTAAAATTCCTTCGAACGAGACTGTATTATTATAGTTTCCTGCGGGCTGTGAAGCAGGAATGTCAAGCCAGAATCTCCAATAACTTGAATTTCCAATTGCTATATTGCTTTGTGCTTTTACATAGCTGGTAGTCATGGAAATCTTTGAAGCTAATCTTGGATAAGTTATATTAGTCTTATTATAAGCGGAGTAAGTTTCATTTCCGAGACCTATTACATCAAGAGAAGGGTCCTGAAGCCCATGATTAGCTTTTATGCAAAAATCGACATCGGAATTGCTGTCATTTGACACAAAAATCATATAAGTTGTCGAGTTCAAGAGTCCATCATAATTATGCGATGCATTAACATTCGTTGCCGGAAGAAATGAGACAGTCCCGAATTGTATTCCCTGTGAAAGACCAGTTCCGAAAGAAATTGCAATGTATCTTGAAACACTTACATTTGAAGGCGTGCTCCCGTGAGTTGCATAGCCTGTAAGTAGAGCGCCGCCAAAAAGAAGAAGAGAAGCACATAAAATTATAATTATAATCAAAAAAAAATTTATTTTGTCTCGGAAAATTCTCATTTATTATAAAAATTTATCAATTTTAAATACTTTCTCACGCGAAAATTTTCAGAGACTAAGGAGGACTCTGACCATGTCTGACCGCTACAAAGCTCAGGTTATTTGTATAAACTCCGGCAGGTTGGCTCGATGGAGCATCAAGATAGAACTTCATGTAAAGGACAGAATTGTCACCCATACCATTTCCTATAAGGGTATAATTTGTAGACATTGTTTTTTTCGGCGAATTTAATACCGTCGGATCCGTTGTATTCACAGCGTAAGTT
>DAHWKL010000011.1 GCA_027343665.1 archaeon | reverse complement strand
TGTATATATAATTCAAATGTTTAAAGTTGATTTTAAACATTTAAAAATTAAATTTTTATTTTTACATTGATATATTTTCTTCTTTAGTTGTAGATGATTTAATTGTTTAAAGTTTATTTTAAACATTTAAAAATATTTAAAATTAATAAGACCTTTTAAACTTAAATTTTTATTTCTTCTTTATATATTTTCTTCTTCATTGTATATTATTTAAACATTTAAATTACTTCTTCTTTTATATTACCATTTTTGTAATACTCCGGGATTAAAGGATGAGAAGCTTTGACCCCACTTTCAAGTTCTTTTTTTATAATATAATATATAATATATTATATATTATATATTATTATATATTATATAATCTATTATAATATAATATATATATATACATTTTAAATAAACATTTATTAGATGATATATCTCAGCATTCCAATTTGACCCACTTTCAAGTATATTATATTCTTTGATTGAATCATTAAATGTGAAATATAAATATATTATTAATTATCTTTTAAAATG
>DAHWKL010000010.1 GCA_027343665.1 archaeon | reverse complement strand
TATCATTGAGAACAAAATTCCCGTTGAGTCTGTTAAAACATCTTGAATGCTTGCACTTCTTAATGGAACAAATAATTGATGAAGTTCGTCCAATATTGAAGCTAACAATGAAACTATAGCGGTTGTTAAAATAGTTCTTGTTTTTATTTCGCCTCTTGTTATAACTGCTAAAAAGAAAAAAGCAAATGCTGCAAATATAGAAAAATGATATGCTATTGACAACCAATTAGATTTTAAAAAAACATTTCCTCCAGAAATACTGGAAAGATAAGTCATTATTCCCAATATAACAATTAAGATTGTAAAAGAAAATTTTTTATGTTTTTCTAACCACTCTATTATTTTTTTTAGGAAATTCATAAGATATGTCTCTGGGGAGAATTTAACTCCCGACCTCTGCCTTATGAGAGCAGCGCTCTAACACTGAGCTACAGAGACGAGACTAAGAGAAAATAGTGATTTAAAAGTCTTGCTGAGATTATAGAATTATTTTTTGCGTCCTTTTTCAGATTCAATATGGACTAATTCTT